>NZ_VOOS01000001.1:0-600000 GCF_007993035.1 Vicingus serpentipes | reverse complement strand
AGCAATCAGAAAAGTATTTAGATTAATTGAAAAAGCAATATCAAATAATATTACAGTCTCTATCACTGGAGAAACAGGTACAGGTAAAGAGGTAATAGCAAAAGCTATTCATTACAATTCAGAAAGAAAAAAAGAACCTTTTATCGCTATTAATGTAGCAGCTGTTCCATCAGAATTAATCGAGAGTGAATTGTTTGGTCATGAACGGGGTGCATTTACTGGTGCACAAACTAGACGTAAAGGTAAATTTGAAGAAGCAGGTAAAGGAACTATATTTCTAGATGAGATTGGTGAAATGGATGCAAATATGCAAAGTAAATTATTGCGGGTTCTCCAAGAACGAGAAGTTGTTAGGATTGGTGGTAATGAAGTGGTAAAATTAAAATGTAGAGTTGTAGTTGCAACTCATAGAGACTTATTGCAAGAAGTTAAAAAAGGAAATTTCAGACAAGATTTGTATTACAGACTATTAGGCCTTCCTATAGATTTACCTCCTCTTAGAGCTAGAAAAGAAGATGTACTCATTCTAACTAAGCATTTTATTGATGAGTATGCGAAAGAAAATGGAGTCAATCCTAAAAAATTATCTGAACAAGCAAATAAAAAATTGTTAGCATATAGTTTTCCTGGAAATATAAGAGAATTAAAGGCCGTAATTGAACTTGCGACAGTGTTAGCTGATGGAGATGAAATTGAACCGAATAATATTAATTTTCCTTCAACAGACCCATTGTCTGATTTAACATTGGAAGTAAAATCACTAAAAGAGTATACAAACATTATTATAAAGCACTTTTTAGACAAACATAACAATAATGTGATTGAAGCAGCAAAAGAACTTCAAATTGGAAAGTCGACAATTTATAGAATGTTAAAAGAAGAACATATAAATTAAAAAATATGAAAGGAATTGTATTTACAGAATTTTTAGAATTAGTTGAAAATAATTTTGGTCTTGAAGTTGTTGATCAAATTATAGAAGGTTGTGATTTGGAAACAGGTGGTATATATACTTCGGTTGGAACTTATAGCCATAAAGATATGTTTAAGATGGTAGGTAAATTATCAGAATTGAAAGGTGTACCCGTTAAAGATTTACTTGAAATTTTTGGGGAGTATTTTTTCGGTACACTAAGTAGGGATTATCCTCAATTTATGATTCAAGAAAATATATTTGAATTTCTAAAATCTATTGATGATTATATTCATCCAGAAGTTTTAAAGTTATATCCTCAAGCTGAATTACCTTCTTTTGAATATGAAAAATTATCTAATAACGAAATCAACCTCAATTATAAGTCATCTAGAAAAATGTCAGATTTAGCAGTAGGCTTGATAAAAGGAGCTGCAACTTATTTTAAAGAGGAGGTTAATATTGAAAAGGTTATTGAAGAAAATGATGGCTCTTATGTTGTTTTAAAAGTTAGTAAAATTGGATAAAAACAAAGAAATAGAGATTTTAAAGAAAGCACTTTTTAGAGAAAAGAAAGCCAGAAAGGAGGCTGAATCTTTTATTGAATCAAAGAGCCGTGAGTTATATGAAAAAAATAATCTATTAACAAAACTTAAAGAGCACCTTATAGAAGAAGTAATAAGAAGAACTAAAAAAATTGAAGATCAACAAAAGCAATTTAGAGAACTGATTGAGAATGCTTCAGATATTATATTTACTATAAATATTAAAGGATTTTTTACTTATGTGAATCCTGTTTTACAAAAAATATCTGGTTATACAGAGGATGAACTTTTAAATATGAGTTTTCTTGATTTACTTTTAGAAGATGATAAAAAGAGAGTTTTAAGCCATTATAAAAACCAATTATCTCAGAATCAAGAAATATCAAATATTGAATTTCAGATAATAACTAAATATGATGAGGTAATATGGATAAATCAAACAGCAAGATTATTATTTGATGAAGAAGGACCTAAAGAATACGTTGTTATATCAAGAGATGTAACTAAAATTAAAGCAGCTAATGAACTAGTAAAACAAAGTGAAGAGAAGTATAGGGGGATTATCGAAAATTTAGAGCTAGGTATTTTAGAAGTAGATAAAAATGATAAGATAATTAAGGCTTATCCAAAATTTTGTTCGTTGTCTGGTTATTCCGAAAAAGAGCTTTTAGGTAAATCTCCTACAAAATTATTTTTAGAACGAAAGTCTAGAAAAATAATGCAGTTACAAAATAAAATTCGACTAAAAGGTATACCAGGAGTATATGAAGTACCTCTTATTAAAAAAAATAATGAAATAGCATGGGTTATAATAAGTGGAGCTCCTTTTTATGATAATAAAGGGAATTATGCAGGTACTGTAGGGATTCATTTAGATATAACAGAAAGAAGAAAAATGGAATCCGATTTAAGGGAGGCAAAATTTAAAGCAGAAGATTCAAATAGGGTTAAAGAAATGTTTTTAGCAAACATGAGTCATGAAATAAGAACACCTTTAAATGCAATTATGGGAATGTCTGAATTACTTGAGAAATCTGTACTAGATAGTTCACAACAAAATTATTTATCTGCAATTCAGTCTTCATCTAGTAATTTATTGGCTTTAATAAATGATTTACTAGATTTTTCAAAAATAGAATCGGGTAAGCTTACAATAGAAGAAATAAGCTTTAACCTTAAAGAACTTGTATGCAAAAACAAAGATATTTTAAGTTTTAAAGCAGACGAAAATGGAGTGAAAATAGATTGTGATGTAGATCAAAACATACCAGAATATTTAAGTGGAGACCCAACAAGGTTAGGTCAAGTTTTATTAAATTTATTAAGCAATGCAGTTAAGTTTACACATAATGGATTAGTTACGATTACTGTAAAACTTTTAAAAAAAGATAAAAAAATGAATACCATCTTATTCTCCATTAAAGATGATGGTATCGGTATTGATGAAAAAGCTTTAAAAAATATTTTTGATGATTTTTCGCAAGCCGAAGAATCAACTACTCGGAAATATGGAGGTACAGGTTTAGGTTTGTCAATAAGTAAAAAAATAGTAAACCTTATGAAAGGTGAACTGAAAGTTAAAAGTAAATTGAATTTAGGTTCAGAATTCTTTTTTACTATAGATTTAAGAGATGCAGATATTAGTTCTCTTGAAAAAAATAATGACACACAAAACATAATAAATGATAATTTTCAGCAAGCTAAAATATTACTAGCTGAGGATAATCCTGTTAATACCTTGCTTGCTACTACTATACTCAGTAATTGGAATTGTGAGGTTGATACCGTGGAAAATGGAATGGAAGCAATTGAAAAAATAAAAGCTAAAGACTATGATATTATTTTAATGGATCTTTCTATGCCAAAAATGGGAGGTGTTGAAGCAACAGAAATTATAAGAAAAGATTTAAAAAATAATACTCCAATAATAGCATTAACTGCTAACGCTATTAAAGGAGATGATGACAAATGTATTGAATCTGGAATGAACGGATATTTATCAAAACCATTTAAACAAATAGATTTGAATAGAGTTTTGTATACTTGGATAAATATACCTGAAACAATAAATAATCAATTATATAATTTAGATAAACTTAAAAGTATGGGAGATTCAGACTTTTTGGATAAAATGGTGAATCTATTTTTAAGTGAAACTCCCAAGGATATATCATTGATGAAGACTGCTTTAGAT
This sequence comes from Vicingus serpentipes, assembly GCF_007993035.1. Classification (NCBI taxonomy): domain Bacteria; kingdom Pseudomonadati; phylum Bacteroidota; class Flavobacteriia; order Flavobacteriales; family Vicingaceae; genus Vicingus; species Vicingus serpentipes. Next base: position 596,348 of record NZ_VOOS01000001.1, on the reverse strand, counting down.
AGACTGGATTATGAAAATGTATCGTCTATAGCTCATAAAATTAAACCATCTGTAAATTATGTTTGTGTTTCTCAGTTATATGATGATGTTAAATCAATTGAATTATGGGAAAATTCTGATTCTGAGATGATCAAAAAGACCAGCAAGTTTATTGATGATATAAACTTAGTTTTAGCTCAATTATCAACAAAAAGCTAATTCCCAAAATAGGATATTCTTTCCTCATTTTAGAATAAGGCATTGGGTTTTAATTTATTTTTATTCTGATTTTCAGTGTTTTATGTTTTTTGGTACGCTTTAAGCTATAGTTTGAATGAACTAAAACTTATCAGCTATGAATCCCAAAAAAATATTCATAATTAGCATGAATCAGTTGTCAGCTGATTTTTGGAAAGAACATATTGATTTTAAAAAATCAAAAGTATGGCATTGGAAAACACCAGAAAACGGAATTAATAATATTACTACTTTATGGCCAGATGCAATTATTCTAGATACTTATTGGTCTGAATCAATTCATGATTATTATTTATCAGAAATACTTAAATTGAAGCATAAAATAAAAGTTTTTTGTTTTACTCCATTACCAAAATCTTTATCCAAAACACTATTTATTGATGCTAGATTGTATGTGTCGAGATTAGACCAAGAGTCGCTTGATATGATTAATGAAATAATTAATCCAGATAATAAAATTGAATATAAAAAATCAGCTTAAAATTTATAATTATGAAAAAGCCAAAAATATGTATCGTCGAAGATGATTTGTTCTATGCAAACATTCTTAAAAATGAAATTCTAAAAAACAATCTAGGTAAAGTTGAATCATTTAATTCCGGAGAATCTTTTTTAGAGAATATGAATATAAACACAGATATTGTATTGTTAGATTATAATTTAGGCTCTATGTTTGGAATGGAAATTTTAAAAAAGATTAAATTAATTAATTCTGAAGCAAAAGTTATAATGATATCAGGTCATAACAACGAATCATCTGTTGTGGTTAGATCATTTAAAAATGGTGCTTATGCATACTTAGAAAAAGATAAGTCCACACTTAAAAACTTAAAAACACTAATAGATATTTCTTACTCAAAAGAAAAAGATAATCTGAGATATCTAATTTAAATGAATTGTCTACTTCGTAAAGTATTTAAATAAAATTGAAATACGAAAAAAAGCCTATACAATTAGTATGGGTTTTTCTTTTACAAGAATTCTTTTAATTGAAAAAGTATTAATTCTTCTAATTTGTACTTAAGTGGGGTATTAATCAGTAATATTTGAGATTATATAATTGAAGAATTAACTTTTCTTTATTTATTGCTTGAAAATTATCTTTATTTAATTTTTTAAAAGATTCAAAAGTAGATTAATCCCATTTTGGGAATTGTTGTTTCGTTTTGATTTTTTTTGTTTAAAAAAGTTAATTCTTTCTCACTATATATAGTGGTTGATTGAAATTGGCATGATTTTTAATTAAAGATGTTTGAAACTTTATTAAGCAGACTTATGAAAAATAAACCAAAAGCATTTTTAATAGAAGATAGTGATATCCTAGCAGAGCTAATAAGCTTTGAGTTAAAGAGAAACTTTAATTGTGATGTAATTACTTTTAAAAACGGAGATAATATAATTAGTGATATAAATTACAATATACCTGATGTAATAATTTTAGATTATAATTTTAATGACAATTCATTAAAGTTGAAGAATGGTCTAGAGGTATTAGTGTGTATTAGACGATTGTATGATATACCAGTTATTTTGTTTTCAGGGCAAAAAAATAAAAGCAAGTCTAAAGATCTTCTGGATGCGGGGGCAAATTGTTATATTAGCAAAGATGATGATGAATTTATGGAAGATTTAATGTCATTTATAGAAAACACCTTAAGAATTAAACAAAGTTAAATTGACTTTGTTTAATTCTAGATTATGTTAAGTAAAAGTATAATAAAGGTTTATTTTCCTTAAAAGTTTAAAATGTATTTTTTAATAAGTTTTTTATTTTAGATTATACAATAGAGCTCAATAAAGATAGGCTAATATTCTTCTATTACTTTAACCAATTTAGCTATATGTCCTAAGTTATTAAAATCCTGGTTTAATTGGGGTGTTGCTTAACGCTTTTTCTATTGCCTCCATTACATCTGAAGTTAGTTTTGCTTTAGCATTAATTGCATTAAAGTTTTCTTCTAATTGGTTTAGTTTACTAGCACCCAACATAACTGTAGATACATTAGGGTTTTTTAAACACCAGGCAACTGCCAAAACAGGTAAACTTAATCCTAAATCTTTAGCAATTTTATCTACGTTATCAACACGCTTTAAATTGTCTTTAGTCATTACATTCTCTTTCAGCCATTCCATTCCATCAATACTTAAACGTGTATTTTTTGGTTCGCTTTTACCATTGTATTTACCAGTTAATACTCCCGAAGCTAGTGGCGACCAGATAGTAGTCCCTAAACCAACTGTTTTGTAGATCTGACTAAATTCTAGTTCAACTTTTTCTCTATGAAGCATATTGTATTGTGGTTGCTCCATTGTAGGGCCAATTAAATTATACTGGCGAGCAAACATGTGTGCTTCCATAATTTCTTGAGCGCTCCATTCAGAAGTTCCCCAGTATAAAATTTTACCTTGAGTAATTAAGTTGTGCATCGACCAAACTGTTTCTTCAATAGGAGTATTTTTATCAGGGCGATGGCAAAAATATAAATCTAAATAATCAACCTGTAATCTTTTCATGGCTTGCTCACAAGCTTCAACAATGTGCTTTCTGTGTAATCCTTTTTGAGTTGGTTTGCTGTCTGCACCTCTAGTTCCAAACATTACTTTACTAGAAACTACATAAGAATCTCTATCCCATTTCATCTTGTTTAGGATTTTTCCCATCACAATTTCAGATTCTCCACGAGCATATATTTCAGCATTATCAAAAAAGTTAACACCATTGTCGTAAGCAAATTTCATTAAATCTTCGGCAATGTTGTTTTTAATTTGTTTTCCAAAAGTTAACCAACTTCCAAGTGATAATTCGCTTAATTGTAATCCTGATTTCCCTAGTCTTCTATATTCCATTTGTAAAGTTTTTATCTAATTCAACAATAATTTCGTTTCTTCTATTTATTACCTCATATGGAGGATTGTATCCAAAGTAACTAAATTTATTGGTATGCTTTATGTCGTTTTCTTTAAGAAGTTGAATTAATTCCTTTTTCATATTTTCTATTTTATTGTCATTAGCCCAACCTCCAAAGCGAATAGCTGCGACTATTTTTTCAGGTTCAGTTGTAAATTTCACTTCTTTATTGTCTGGTTTAGGTAATTCTTCAGGTTTCAGATTGCTTGGTATCATAAATTTCATGGTGATAGAGTCATCTAACTCCATTTTTACTGGTGAAGTCATAGCAATTTTCTGACTCGATTCATTACCTCCAAAAATATAGCCTGCTAAAGCTCTAAAACCTTTACCAGATGATTCTTTGTAAGAGTTGGCATTCATTTTTATGTAGCTAAAGTTTGCAGATTTATATTTTCTAATTTCAAACTTGTCGTAACTCTTTATTACATTATATTTAAGGGTTTCTATTTTGCTAGTTGAGTTTGCCATAAAGGCTTGAGTAATAAAAAATAGAATTATTAAAGAAAGTAGTGTTATAGCTGTTATTTTCATCATTTTAAATTGTTAACGATTTTATCACTTAAGGGGTTAGTTGTGCTGTAATAAAAGTCAATAAGTTTTCCGCTTTCGTCAATTAAGTATTTCTGAAAATTCCATTTTACAGTAGATGATGATTTTCCATTTATACTTTTATCGGTAAGCCATTTGTATAAGGGATGTTGATTATCACCTTTCACGTCTACTTTTTCAGTAATTAAAAATTCAACACCATAATTTTTTTGACAAAAGGTTTGAATTTCATTATTTGTTCCAGGTTCTTGACCTCCAAACTGATTACAGGGTACGCCAATAATTATGAGTTTATCTTTATATGTATTGTGTAGTTTTTGCAAATCTTCGTATTGTGGTGTAAAACCACATTTAGAAGCTACGTTAACAAACAATATTTTTTTTCCTTCAAAATCTTGAAGGTTAATTTTGTTCCCTTCGATATCATTAATTTCTAATTTATAAATTGAAGTAGTAGGTTCTTTCGAGTTTTCGTCTTGAGAAAAGCAAGATGCAATAAATAGTGACATAATACTTGTAATTATTAATTTAATATTTTTCATGACTATATTTTTAATGTAGTTATTCCGTTATCCAATGTTATGGTTTGTCCACTTATAGAAAGTGAGTTACATAAGTAATTAACTGTCTCAGCAACTTCTGCTGTATTTAGTATCCTTTTTAAAGGATGATTATTTGTAATTTTTTCTTTTATGCTATCGTTTCTAAGTATTCTGCTTGCAAGCGTTGTATCAACAATAGAAGGAGCAATTGTATTTACCCTAACATTTGGAGCTAATTCAGCCGCTAAAGATTTTGCAAAACCTTCTAGAGCTGATTTTGCGGCACTTATACTTGTGTGGAAAGGCATTCCCATTTTTGCTGCTGCTGTGCTAAACAAAACAATACTTGAATTTTGTTCCTTTTTTAAAGCAGGCAAGTAGTTTTTGATACAAGCAATTGCTCCAAAAAAATTAATTTCCATATCGGTTCTAAAATCATCCATGTTAAGCGAGCTAAATGGTTTTAAATTTATACTTCCCGGACAGTAAATTAAATGAGAAACATTATCAATAGTTGGGAAGTTCGGATTTAATATGTCAAATTCATAACTTAATAGGTTATTGTGAGTAATATCTATTTTAGTTCGACTTAGGTTTATTACTTTATTACCTAAATCAAGCTGTTGCAAGAGAACTGACTTTCCAATTCCTTTACTTCCTCCAATTATTAATATCGTTTTCATCTTTTATTTATTGGTAATGTAAGATTGTAACTCTCTTATTTTTTCTGGTGAGTTAAATTGACCGCCATAAAAAGTGGTAACAGTAGCAGAATTATCATCTTGAACACCTCTTGATGAAACACATAAATGCTTTGCATCGATGATAATAGCAACATCTTCAGTGTTAAGTATGTTTTGTAAATCTTTTCCAATTTGGTTAGTTAATCGTTCCTGTACTTGAGGTCTTTTTGCATAGTATTGTACAATCCTATTCAATTTGGATAAGCCAATTACTTTGCCAGAAGAGATATATGCAACATGAGCTTTACCAATAATTGGCACAAAATGGTGCTCACAATTTGAATAGAAAGTAATGTTTTTCTCTACCAACATTTGGTTGTATTGGTATTTGTTATCAAATAGAGCAATTTTTGGTTTGTTTGCAGGATTTAATCCAGAGAAGATTTCTTCTATGTACATTTTAGCAACTCGCTTAGGAGTACCTTTTAGAGAATCATCTGTTAAATCCAATCCTAAAACATCCATTATTTCAGCAAATAAACCTTCAATTTTTTCCTTTTTCTCTTTGTCTGAAATATCAAATGCACCCTCTTTTAAAGGTGTATCAAGATTGGTAAATAAATGATCATCCCCAATATCTTCAAAAGTGTAACCATTTAATGGGTTATCATTAATAGATTGGGTATTCAACATAGTTTTTTCTAGTTTCATAAAGCTTAATTTTTAGTTCAAGGTTTGTATCAATTTTTTTGCGAAGAATCTCGTAGATAACTCGAGCAACATTTTCAGTAGTTGGATTTAGATTTTTAAATTCTTCTACATCTAAATTCAAATTGTTGTGGTCTAATTTATCTAATACTTCATCTTTAATTATTGTAGATAGTATTTTAGTGTCGATAACATATCCAGTATCTTCATCACAATCTCCAATAACACAAACTTCAAGTTCGTAATTGTGTCCGTGATAATTTGGGTTGTTACACTTTCCAAATACTTCTTTATTTTTTTTATCATCCCATCTAGGGTTGTGTAATCTATGTGAAGCACTAAAATGTTCTAATCTATAAATTGCTGTTTTCATATTTTGTTTAATAAATACTTTTCAAAGTTAGACATTTTTGTTTAACTTTATCGTTAAATTATTAAACATATAAATTATGGCACGTAAAATAACTCAAAGCAAAAGCCAAAAAAGGCTAGAAGAAATCAAAGAAAAGGTTAACTTAATTAAAGTTCGTTTAGACCAAAGAACAGTTATAACTATTTCGAGTATCGATAAATTAGAAAAGTGGAAAAGATTATTTCCTGATGCACAATTAATTTAACTACCAAAATACTTTAGTTATTGTAATAACTTTAATTATTTTGTAGCTATTAAAAATTGAATACGATGAGTAATAAAATAAACACAGATAAAGCACCAAAGCCGATGGGTTTATACCCTCATGCACGTAAGGTGGGTAATTTATTGTTTTTATCAGGAGTTGGTCCTAGAGCTGCTGGCTCTGGTAGCGAAGAAGCAAATATTCCAGGATTGAAATATGATAAAAATGGAAATTATGAAGCTTTCGACTTTGAAGCTCAATGTCGTTCTGTATTCGATAATGTAAAAGTTATTTTAGAAGAGAGTGGAAGTAGTTGGGATAAAATTGTTGATGTAACAACTTTTTTAACTGACATGAAACGCGATTTTAAAACTTATAACCGTGTTTATGCTGAGTACTTTAAAGACAATCAGCCATGTAGAACAACTGTAGAGGTAAATGCTTTGCCATCACCTATTTCTATTGAGTTGAAATGCATTGCAAGCATAGATTAAAACAACTAAATAATTGAATGGAAGAAGCTCTGAAATTCAGGGCTTTTTTTATTAAATTCGCATTCTTTTAAAAATACAAATGAGTCAGTATAAAGTATATAAGGGGTTAGATTTACCCAACGTTGCCAAAGAGGTTTTAGAAAAGTGGGAAGAACACAAAGTGTTTGAAAAAAGTATCTCTACAAGAGATGGAAATAAACCATTTGTTTTTTATGAAGGACCACCTTCTGCAAACGGACTTCCAGGTATTCACCACGTTATGGCAAGAGCGATAAAAGATATCTTTTGTCGTTACAAAACTTTAAAAGGATTTCAGGTAAAACGTAAAGCAGGTTGGGATACTCATGGCTTGCCAGTTGAGTTGAGTGTAGAGAAAAAATTAGGAATTACGAAAGAAGATATTGGTAAAAAGATATCTGTTGATGAATACAACAAAGAGTGTAGAGAAACAGTAATGCAATACACTGATATTTGGAATGACTTAACAGAGAAGATGGGATATTGGGTAGATATGGATGACCCATATATTACCTATGAAAATAAATACATGGAATCAGTTTGGTGGTTGTTAGGACAATTGCACCAAAAGAATTTATTATACAAAGGTTACACCATTCAGCCTTATTCTCCAGCAGCAGGAACAGGATTAAGTTCTCATGAATTAAATCAACCAGGTTGTTATAGAGATGTAAAAGATACCACTGCTGTTGCTCAGTTTAAAATAAAAGACACAACTAAATTAGGTGTTGATGAAGCTTACTTTTTAGCCTGGACAACAACTCCTTGGACTTTACCTTCTAACACCGCTTTAGCTGTTGGACCTAAGATTGAATATGTTTTAGTGAAATCTTATAATCAATATACTTTTGAAGCAATTAATGTCTTATTGGCTAAAAATTTAGTTTCTAAGCAGTTTGTAGGTAAGTATGAGAAAGTTGAATCAGAAAGTGATTTGGTTTATGCTGAAGGAGACAAAAAGATTCCATTTTTTATTGCAAAAGAATTTATTGGAACTGATTTAGTTGGTATACAATACGAACAATTATTGCCTTATGCCTTGCCTTACGAAAACGCAGAAAATGCGTTTAAAGTAATTCCAGGTGATTTTGTTACAACTGAAGATGGTACAGGTATTGTTCACATCGCGCCAACTTTTGGGCAAGACGATGCTCAGGTTGCTAAAGATGCCGGAGTACCTGCAATGTTAGTTTTAGATGATAATGGTAATCCAGTTCCCTTAGTAGATTTACAAGGGAAATTTAGACCAGAAATGGGAGAGTTTGCCGGAATGTATGTGAAGAATGAATATTACAATGAAGGAGAAGCTCCAGAAAAATCTGCTGATGTACAAATTTGTATCAAATTAAAAGAAGAAAATAAAGCATTTAATGTTTCTAAATACGAGCACAGTTACCCACATTGTTGGAGAACAGATAAGCCAGTATTATATTATCCATTAGACTCTTGGTTTGTAAAATCTACAGCGTTAAAACAACGTATGATAGAATTGAATAAAACCATTAACTGGAAACCAGAAAGTACTGGTACAGGTCGTTTTGGTAACTGGCTAGAAAATCTAAATGACTGGAATTTATCTCGCTCACGTTATTGGGGTATTCCTATTCCAATTTGGCGAACAGAAGAAGGTGATGAAGAAATTTGTATTTCTTCAGTAGAGCAGTTAAAAGGAGAAATCGAAAAATCTGTTTCTGCAGGTTTTATGCAAACAAGTCCGTTAGCCGATTTTGTTGTGGGCGATATGAGTGCAGCAAACTATGATAAATTTGATTTACATAAAAATTATGTAGACGAGATTACTTTAGTTTCTTCAACTGGTAAACCAATGAAACGTGAGGCTGATTTAATTGACGTTTGGTTCGATTCAGGTTCTATGCCTTATGCTCAACAACATTATCCTTTCGAGAACAAAGAAGAAATAGATAATAATAAATTTTTTCCAGCAGATTTTATAGCTGAAGGAGTTGACCAAACTAGAGGTTGGTTCTTTACTCTACATGCAATTGGAACAATGGTTTTTGATTCTGTGGCCTATAAAAATGTAGTGTCTAACGGATTAGTGTTAGATAAAAATGGACAAAAAATGAGTAAGCGTTTAGGTAACGCTGCCGATCCATTTGAAACCTTAGGTAAGTATGGAGCTGATGCTACACGTTGGTATATGATTACTAATGCACAGCCTTGGGACAACTTAAAATTTGATTTAGACGGAATTACTGAAGTTCAACGTAAGTTTTTTGGAACACTTTACAATACGTATGGTTTCTTTGCTTTATATGCCAATTTAGATGGGTTTACCTATTCAGAAGATGAAATTGCAATAAAAGATAGACCAGAAATTGACCGTTGGGTAATGTCTAAGTTGAATTCATTAATAAAAACAGTTGATGCATTTTATGCAGAATACGAACCTACAAAAGCTGGTAGAGCAATTCAAGATTTTGTAAATGATGAGTTGAGTAATTGGTACGTACGTTTATGTAGAAGACGTTTTTGGAAGGGAGATTATTCTCAAGATAAAATAGCTGCTTACCAAACATTGTATAAATGTTTAGAAGTGGTAGCTCAATTATCAGCTTCTATTGCACCATTCTATATGGATCAATTATATACTGATTTAGTTTCGGTAAGTGGAAAAGGAAATGCTACTTCGGTACATTTATCTGATTTTCCTGTAGCAGATGAAACAGCTATTGATAAGGATTTGGAAGAAAGAATGGCAATTGCTCAACAAGTTTCGTCAATGGTATTGAGTTTACGTAAAAAAGAAAGTTTAAAAGTTCGTCAACCATTACAAAAAATAATGGTGCCTATTTTAGATGAAAAATTTAAACGTCAATTACATGATGTAGAAGATTTAATTCTATCAGAAACAAACGTAAAGGAGTTAGAATATTTAGAAGATACAGCTGGAGTCTTAGTTAAAAGTATTAAACCAAACTTTAAATCACTAGGGCCAAAGTATGGTAAAATAATGAAACAGATAGCTGCAGCAGTTGTTCAATTTAATCAAGACGACATTACTGCTTTTGAGAAAAATAACGGAACAACTTTAACAATTGACGGGCAAGAAGTAGTGTTGGACGGTAATGATGCTGAAATTTCTACACAAGATATTCCAGGATGGTTAGTAATAACAGAAAAAGGTACAACAGTAGCTTTAGATATTACGCTTTCACCTGAATTAAGAGAAGAAGGGATAGCTCGAGAATTTGTAAATAGAATACAGAACTTGCGTAAAGACAGTGGTTTAGAGGTGACAGATAAAATACATTTGAAAATTTTATCACATCAAGAAATAAATAACGCGGTGAATAATAATAAAGATTATATTTGTTCGGAAACTTTAGCAGGGCAACTTGATTTAGTTGAAGAATTGAAACAAAATGAAGGATCATTAGTAGAAATAGAAGAAAATGTTTCCACTATGATTTCAATAGAAAAAATGAATTAAAAAATTATTAGTTATGCCAGATAAAAACAGATATTCAGACGAAGAATTAGCAGAATTTAAAGAGCTAATTGAAAAGAAAATTAGTGATGCTAGACTTGACTTAGATGGATTAAAAGATTCATTGTCACATAAAGATGATAATGGTACAGATGATACTATTCATTCTTTTAATATGATGGAAGACGGAGCAGGAACTTTATCTAGAGAAGAGGTTGCTCAATTAGCTCAGCGTCAAGAAAAATTTATTAGAAATTTAGAGAATGCTTTAAATAGAATTCAAAACAAAACTTACGGTATTTGTAGAGAGACAGGTAAGTTAATTAAAAAAGAAAGATTAAGAGCTGTACCTCACGCAACATTGAGTATTGAAGCAAAGCAAGCTCAAGGTTAATTTATAAAAATGATTTTGTAAATCGCTTCATTGTATTTTACTTTGAAGCGATTTTTTATTTAGGAATGAAGAAATTTTTAAACATACTTAGCAAGCCGTTAACGATAATTTTTTTGGTTTTGGTTATTGATCAAGCCGTTAAAATTTGGATTAAAACAACTATGTATTTGGGTCAAGAATTTCCAGTATTAGGAAATTGGTTTTATATCCATTTTACTGAAAATCCAGGGATGGCATTTGGAATGGAGTTTGGAGGAGAATGGGGTAAGTTAGCTTTAAGCTTATTTAGAATAGTAGCTGTTTCGGGTATTGCTTACGTTCTATTTACATTACCTAAAACTACTCCAAAAGGCTTAAAGATATGTGGCTCACTAATTTTAGCTGGAGCCATTGGTAATATTATTGATAGTGCTTTTTATGGCGTAATTTTTAACGATAGCTTTAATCAATTAGCAACCTTTTTTCCAGAAGGAGGAGGCTATGAAACTTTCTTACACGGAAGAGTTGTAGATATGTTTTGGTTTCCTTTATTTGAAGGTACTTTTCCTGAATGGTTTCCACTTTGGGCAGGAGAGGATTATCTATTCTTTAGACCAGTTTTTAATATTGCAGATGCTGCAATCTCGGTAGGTATTGGTTTAATTTTTATTTTCCAAAAACGTTTTTTCAAAACACCCGCTGTTGAGGTCAATGAAGAAGCATCCCAGTCAGAATAATAATAGTTGTAACATCCTTTTTTTGTTTTCGTACGTATATTATTATAAAATAATGTAACTATGAATAAAAACTACACTCTTTTACTTATAGCAATTCTAACTTCTTCTATTTTAATAGGTCAAACTAATCTTTTATTAAATCCTAGATTAAATGTTCCAAATGCAGAGAAAGAGACTCGTATTAATTATAAAACAACATCTTGTATTGATGATATTTTATATCCACAATCCAAATTGACAGGTCTTCCTGAAATAGATACTATGGATGTAGCTACATATATTAGTGGTACTTCTCAAGCATTTTATTTTTCAGGAGATGGTCTAATTCATGGTATTAATGCATATATGTTGTTAGATGTTGACGGAGTGCCTGGAAATTCCTCTCCGGTTAGCGTTTTAATTTCCGTTTATGATATTGATAACGCAAATTATCCTACAACTTTAATTGCAGAAGATACAGTTATGTTAATGGATGTTGGTTTTGCTAACCAAGATTTAAATTTTACAGCACCAGTAGCAGTAACAGATTCTTTTGCGGTAGCAGTTCAATTAAATACTTTAGATCCATCTAACCCTTATTATGTTACAAATACTAGTGCTGCTAATGATGGGCAAGGTGAAGCTTTGAGTTGTGTTTATTATGCTGGAAGCTGGTATAATGGATTTATAGATTTTGGAGGATGGAATATGGATATTTTAATTGCTCCAATTTTTGAAGAAAATTATAGTGCAAACTACTTCTTAGATACAAATGTTGTTTGTTTAGGAAATGAAGTTCTATTTACAAATTCTTCTTCAAGCTCTGAAAATATTATGTTTACTACTGCTCCCACTTCGTTAGTCTTGGATTATGGTGATTTAAATTCTTCATCAATTGATACTAATATTTCTTATTTGTACACTTCTGTTGGTGATTTTACTTCATCTTTTACTCTCACACATAATGGGTATAATGGTTCTTGTGTTGATGATTCATCAATTACGATTTCAGTTTTAGATACAGCTATTTCAAATTATAATTATGCCTCACTAGGAGGAGGAGCTTATCAATTTACAGATATGTCGAGTAATGCAAATACTTATTATTGGGATTTTGGAGATGGAGATACATCAACAATCCAATCCCCAACTCATACTTATTTAACAGCAAATAATTATAATGTTTGTTTAACTGTTACAGATTCAAATGGATGTAATGTGAATACATCTTGTCAAACAGTTTCATTTGTTACTGCTGTTGAATCAAAAGTAAATCAAGAAGAAGTGAAAATTTATCCAATTCCGGCTAATAAGTATTTTAATATTTTAATACCTTCTAACTATAAAAATGGTTCAATAGTAATTACAGATGTAGTAGGAAAAACAGTTAAAAGTATTGAGATAAATAATCAAGAAAATATAAAAATCTTAACTCAAGAAATTAATTCAGGCGTTTACTTTTTATCTATAGAAAATGAAGGACAAAAAGTTTATAGTAAACGAATTCTTGTCGATAAATAATAGGATTAAATTAACTTAATTAAAGCCCTAAGTATTTATTTACTTGGGGCTTTTTATTTTAGCATATTAGTATATTTGCACCCCTAATTAAATCAGATGGAAAAAAAAGTAAGAGTAAGGTTTGCGCCTAGTCCAACAGGACCCCTTCATATTGGAGGAGTAAGAACAGCATTGTATAATTATTTGTTTGCTAAAAAGCACGGAGGAGATTTTTTATTAAGAATTGAAGATACCGACCAAACTCGTTACGTAAAAGGAGCTGAAGATTATATTTTAGAAGCATTAAAATGGTGTGGAATAACACCAAATGAAGGAGTTGGTGTTGGAGGAGAATATGGCCCTTATCACCAATCAGAAAGAAATAAAGATGGAGTTTATAAAAAATATGTTGATCAGTTATTAGCAGCTGGAAATGCATATTACGCTTTTGATACTGCTGAAGAATTAGACCAAATGCGTGAGAGACTAAAAACTGCAGGAGGTTCATCTCAACAATACGATGCAACTAGTCGAATGACAATGAAAAATTCGTTGACTTTAACAAAAGAAGATGTAGATGCAAAAATAGCTGCAGGAGAACCATTTGTAGTTCGTGTGAAAATTCCAAAGGGAGAAGAAGTTAAATTTAAAGATGTGATTAGAGGATGGGTTTCTGTTGATACTACCCACTTAGATGATAAGGTTTTATACAAATCGGACGGAATGCCAACTTACCACATGGCAAATGTAGTTGATGATTATTTGATGAAAATTACTCATGTAATTAGAGGTGAAGAATGGCTGCCATCAGCACCATTACATGTGTTATTATACAAGTTGTTAGGGTGGGAAGATGTGATGCCTCAATTTGCTCATTTACCATTAATCTTAAAACCTAATGGTAATGGAAAGTTAAGTAAACGAGATGGTGATGCTGGTGGATTTCCAGTTTTCCCAATAGAATGGAATTCTCCAGAAGGAGAAATTTCATCAGGATATAGAGAGTCAGGTTATTTTCCAGAGGCACACATAAATATGTTGGCTTTTTTAGGATGGAATCCTGGAACTGAGCAAGAAATATTTTCTATTGAAGAATTACTGCAAGCTTTCTCATTGGAGAAAGTGGGGAAATCAGGAGCTAAATTTGATCCGGATAAAACTAAATGGTTTAACGAACAGTATTTAAGAGCAAAATCAAATGAAGAGTTATCAGCTATTTTAACACCTATTTTAGGTAAACATGGTTATTCTAATTTATCTTCTGAATTTGTTTCTAAAGTTTGTGGGTTAATGAAAGAAAGAGCAGTATTTACTACAGATATTTTAGAAAACGGAAAATACTTTTTTGAAGCTCCACAAGAATATGATGCTCAAACAGTAAAGAAAAAATGGAAAGAAAATTCTCCAGAAATTGTTGCTGATTTAATTACAGTTTTTTCAAATACAGAATTTAAAGCAGAACCTTTAGAGCATGCTTTTAAACAATATGTAGAAGAAAAAGAACTTGGTTTTGGAATTGCAATGATAGCAATTCGTTTATCAATTACTGGCGTTGGAGGAGGACCTTCATTGTTCGATATTATGGAAGTAATTGGTAAAGAAGAATCTATAAATAGATTAAAAGCAGGTATTGAAAATATTAAGAAAGAAATAACAGCCTAATGGAAAATCATAAAGAAGAAAAAAGATCGCTTAATTTTATTGAGCAAATTATTGAAGAAGATTTAAGGGAAGGGTTTTCATCTGATAAATTAAAATTTAGATTTCCTCCAGAGCCCAATGGTTATTTACATATTGGCCATGCTAAAGCATTTTGTTTAAACTTTGGCTTAGGAGCTAAATATAACGCACCTGTAAATCTTAGGTTTGATGATACTAACCCATCTAAAGAAGAACAAGAATTTGTTGATGCAATTAAATATGATTTAGATTGGATGGGATTGAAATGGGATGAAGAATGTTATTCTTCTGATTATTTTCAACAATTATACGATTGGGCTCTATCTATGATTAAGAATGGAAAAGCTTATGTCGATTCTCAGTCTTCAGAAGCCATGGCAACTCAAAAAGGAACACCTACTGTACCTGGAACAGATAGTCCATATAGAGATAGAAGTGTTGAAGAAAATTTAGACTTGTTTAACCGAATGAAACAAGGTGAGTTTAAAGAAGGAGAACATATATTAAGAGCTAAAATTGACATGAAGCATACAAACATGTTGATGAGAGATCCAATTATGTATAGAGTTATGCATAAATCTCACCACAGAACAGGTAATGATTGGTGTATCTACCCAATGTATGATTGGACTCATGGTGAGTCAGATTATTTAGAGCAAATTTCACACTCATTATGTTCGTTAGAGTTTAAAGCACACAGAGAATTGTATGATTGGTTTTTAGATCAGGTTCATGATGAAACAAAGGTTAGACCAAAGCAAAGAGAGTTTTCAAGATTAAATTTAAACTATACTGTAATGAGTAAGCGAAAACTTATGCAGTTGGTAGAAGATAAAATTGTTAATGGTTGGGATGACCCAAGAATGCCTACAATTTCTGGATTAAGAAGAAGAGGATATACACCAGCATCAATTCATAAATTTATTGACGTTGCTGGAGTTTCAAAACGTGAGCAAATGATAGATGTTGCTTTGTTGGAATCTTGCGTTCGAGCAGATTTAAATAAAACAACAAATAGGATTATGGCTGTGTTAAATCCACTAAAATTGGTTTTAACTAATTATCCTGAAGGGAAAACAGAAATTGTAATGGCTGAAAATAACCCTGAAGATGAAAATGCTGGTCACCGTGAAATGATATTTTCTAGAGAGATTTATATAGAGAGAGATGACTTTTTAGAGCAATGCCCGAATAAGATTTTTAAATTGGGAATTGGAAAAGAAGTTCGATTAAAACACGGTTACATTATTAATGGTGTTGAGGCGATTAAAGATGCAGATGGCAATGTAATTGAGGTACTTTGTACTTATGATGAGAAAAGTAAGAGTGGAAGTGGAACAGAAGAAAGTAATCGAAAAGTAAAAGGTACTGTTCATTGGGTTTCTGCTTCACATAATGTTAAAGCACAAGTAAATGCTTACGACAGATTGTTTACAGTTGAATCACCAGATGGTGAAAAAGAGGTTGATTTTAAATCACATATCAATCCAGACTCATTAACAATAATTAAGGATTGTATAATAGAACTTGCTTTAAAGGATGCTAAACCACAGGAACGTTATCAATTTCAACGTATAGGTTACTTTTGTGTCGACAATGATTCAACATCTGAAAATTTAATATTTAACAGAACCGCTACGTTAAAAGACGGTTGGGCTAAAAAACCAAACTAATGGGTAAGATTTATGTTGAAGGCGCAAAAATTTATGCCTATCATGGGTGCTTTAAAGAAGAAACGTTAATTGGCACTAATTTTATTGTAGATATAGAATTAGATGTAGATTTATCTGCTGCAGCTAAATCAGATAGTTTAGCAGATACTGTGAATTATCAAACAGTTTTTCAGTTGGTAAACCAAGAAATGCAAACACCTTCTAAATTATTAGAACATGTAGCTGATAGATGTATAACTGCTCTTTTTGATGAGTTTGAAACGATTAATGAGATCAATTTTAAAGTCTCAAAACTAAATCCTCCTTTGGGTGGTCATATCGATGCCGTTAGTGTACGACTAATAAGAGAACGTTAACCCTACTTTTTCTTAAATCCAGATTTTAAAAAGTTGCTAAACTCTTGTTGTGTTTTTTTTGATGTAATGAGTTGTTTCATCACTTTCCAAAAAGTTAAATTTTCTTCTTCTATTTCTTGTTTTTTAACTTCAGGTAATGGAGCAGGTTCTTTAGGTGTGCTTGCTAATAGTTCTTTGTTGCGTTCAAAATTTTGTTGAGCTTTTCTCATGTTGCCTTGATTTTCTTGTAACAAACCAAGATTGTTATAAGAAATATCATCTTGTGGGTCAAGCTCAATAGCTTTTTCATAATCAGCCATAGCACCATCAATATCGATATAAGCACGAATGTAAGCTCTACTTGAATAGCGATAAGGATTGCTAGGTTCTAGTTCAACAGCTTTGTTTAAATCCTCAACAGCAGCTTTATAATTTTTAAGATGGTAATAGCTTACAGCTCGTTCACTATATATTGTAGCCTCATCACTTAATCGCTCAATTATAGCTGTAAAATCATTAATTGAAGCTTGGTAATTTTCAATTTTCCGGTTGCAGATTCCTCTAAAGAATAAGGCATCAGCATGATTAGGTTCTTCAATTAAAAAAGCATTAAATAATTCAATTGCTTCACTAAAATTGTTGGTGTTAAATAATTTTTTTGCTTCTTCGAGTTTACTCATAATGTTGGTAAAATAGTTGAGCTAAATTACGAACTAAGCATTAGAATTTTTAATTTAGGAAGTCTTAAATAAATAGGAATGACTCCAGCAGAAGCACAAAAAAAAATAGCTCAATTAAGTACCGAAATAAATCAGCACAACTATAATTACTATATGGCTGATAAGCCAACTATTAGTGATTATGATTTTGACATGATATTGGAAGAATTGCAAAAGCTGGAAGAACAATTTCCTGAATTTGCTAAAGAAAATTCGCCAACAAAACGCGTGGGAGGAACCATTACCAAAAACTTTGAAACAGTTAAACATAATTACCCAATGCTTTCGTTGGGCAATAGTTATAGCAGGGAAGAAATAGCCGATTTTGAAACTCGAATTAAAAAATTGGTTGAGGGAGAAATTGAATACGTATGTGAGTTAAAATACGATGGTGTTGCAATAGGTATTACTTACAAAAATGGAAAACTCTTTCAAGCATTAACAAGAGGTGATGGAGTTCAAGGTGATGACGTAACAGAAAATGTAAAAACCATTCGTTCTATACCTTTAGAATTGATAGGAGACGATTACCCAGAAGAATTTGAAATTAGGGGAGAAATATTTTTTCCTAAAACAGTTTTTGAAGAGTTAAATAACGACCGAGAAGAGATTGGGGAGCAATTGTATGCCAATGCAAGAAATACAGCTTCTGGTACTTTAAAAATGCAAGATTCTGCAATAGTAGCTCAACGTAAATTAAGCAGTTATTTATATTTTGTATTAGGAGAAAATTTACCTTTTAAAACGCATTTCGAATCGATAGAAACAGCTGGGAAGTGGGGGTTTAATGTTCCAAAATCGACAAAAAAATACATTAAGAAATGCTCAAACATTGATGAAATATTTGAGTTTATAAACTATTGGGACAAAGAACGAAATAACTTAAACTTTGACATTGATGGAATTGTAATAAAAGTTAATTCATACCAAAAGCAAGAAGAACTGGGATTTACAGCTAAATCGCCCAAATGGGCTATAGCTTATAAGTTTAAAGCCGAACGTGTTTCAACTAAATTGCTAGAAATAACTTACCAAGTAGGTAGAACTGGAGCAATAACACCAGTAGCTAATTTACAGCCTGTACAATTAGCCGGAACAACAGTAAAACGAGCTTCTCTGCACAATGCCGATCAAATAGAAAAATTAGATATACGAGTAAACGATACTGTTTTTGTAGAAAAAGGAGGGGAGATTATTCCTAAAATAGTTGGGGTAGAAGCAACCCAACGCGATATATTTTCTGAGCCAACTGTTTACATTACGCATTGTCCAGAATGTAATACTGAATTGATAAGAACAGAAGGCGATGCCAAGCATTTTTGCCCTAATGAGTGGGGGTGTCCACCACAAATAAAAGGTAAAATGCAGCATTTTATTAGCCGTAAGGCTATGAATATTGATGGTTTAGGAGAAGAAACAATTGATTTGTTGTATGAGCAAGGTTTAGCAAAAAACATAAGTGATTTATATGAATTAACATATGAGCACTTAATTGCTTTAGATACCTTTCAAGAAAAGAAATCAAAGAATATTATTGATGGATTAATTGCATCGAAACAAATACCATTTGAGCGAGTTTTGTATGCCATAGGAATAAGATATGTTGGAGAAACAGTTGCAAAGAAATTAGCCAAACATTTTAAAAGTATTGATGCCATTAAAAATGCAGTACTTGAAGAATTGATTGCGGCTGATGAAATAGGTGATAAAATTGCAGAAAGTATAATGCTATACTTTAGTGTGGAGCAAAATCAGCAACTAATTGAAAAACTGAAAACAGTAGGTTTAAAATTTGAGTTGAGCGAAGAACAGTTGGCTAATACAACTGATAAACTAGCCGGCTTAACCTTTGTAGTTTCTGGGGTGTTTAGCTTGTTTAGTAGAGACGAATTAAAACACTTAATTGAACAAAACGGTGGAAAAGTCTCGGGTTCTATCTCTAAAAAAACAAGTTACATAGTTGCTGGAGAAAACATGGGACCAAGTAAACTCCAAAAGGCAACCGATTTAGGGGTTGAAATTATTGATGAGGTAAAGTTTAAAGAAATGATTGGGTAGATTTTCTGTTAAACATGATTTCTATTTCAGAAAACAGTTATTTAATTTTTATAACATTTATTAAGCCTTCATTTGCATGATACATTCGACAAACAACGTCGATCCTCGAGCATTCTTTAATTTTTTTAAATGAAGCAGTGACTTTTGTTCCATTATTATAAATGTCAACATTTTCAATATTACATATATGATAATCTTTGTCATTATATCTAAGATAAGAACCAGTACAATCTTTAATTACTGTCATACTCTTATTATTAATTTTGCTGCATGAAATAAATATACATAATGAAATTGTTATAAAAATTAAAATCCTTTTTTTCATGGATATCTTTAATTAAGTAATAAATCTAAAAAAAATAACGACTACTCAGTAGTCTTAATTTATTATCATTAAGACTTCTTTACATATTGTGTTAAAATCACTATTTGCTGTCCTTCAACTCTTCCTTCAATGTGTTCTGCATTATCATGTACTAATGAAATGTTTCTAACTGCAGTACCACGTTTTGCAGTAAACCCACCACCTTTTACATTTAAATCTTTTATTAAAACAACAGTGTCGCCAGAGTTCAAAGTTGCTCCATTGCTATCTTTATGCACCACTGCATCACTACCATCATTTCCTTCGCCTGTTTCTCTTGCCCAGGCCAACACATCATCTTCAAGGTACATCATTTCTAACAAATCTACTGGCCAACCTTCACCTTTAAGTCTGTTAAGCATACGCCAAGAAAGTACTTTAACTGCTGGTACTTCGCTCCACATACTATCGTTTAAACAACGCCAGTGGTTAGCATCCATATTATCAGGATTTTCTATTTGGTCTTTGCAAGTAGCACAAATGTTTACGCTTTCATCAGCATTTTTACTTTGTATTATTGCAACATTGTAAACAGTTAAATTATCATTTGAAGCACACAATTCACATTGGTTTCCGCTACGTTCTAGTACTTCTTGTATTAAACTCATGGTGTTTTTTATTTTTTGAAATTCAAACTTAGTACTTTAAAATGAGTTATTATTTAATTTGAATATAGATGCATTTTAAATAAGCCCCTTCTTTAAAACCTATAGGATGATCAATATCGTGCAAGGTTTTTTCTAACACTTTATAGTTTGCATTTTCAGTTTGCAAGGTTGTTTCTACCAATTCAAAAAACTCATCAGCTGAAACTCTTGAGCTACAAGATGCTAAAACTAAAGTACCTCCTTTTTTTACAAGTTTTAATCCTAAAAGAGCTAGTTTTCGATAGCTCTTTATCGCCCCATCTACTTCTAATTTGCTTTTTGCAAACGAAGGTGGGTCAATCACCACAATATCAAATTTTTTATCTTGGTAGGCCAATTCCTCTAATTTGTCAAAGGCATCACCAACTATGGTTAGGTGTTTTCCTGAGTGAGGGTTAAGTTGAGCGTTTTCTTTGGCTATATTTAATGCAGGAGCACTTATATCTAAACTAGTTACTTCTTTTGCTCCTCCAGCTAGAGCATGTACAGAAAATCCTCCAGCATAAGAAAATACATCTAATACGGTTTTATTTTTTGATAATTCTCCAACTTTTTTTCTATTATTTCTGTGGTCTAAAAAATAACCCGTTTTATGCCCATGAATTACATTGGCAGAAAATTTTACGCCATGCTCTGTAAAAATTATCACTTCATTTTCTAATTCTCCGTGAACTACTTGACCATCTTTTAAACTGTATTCATTCCCTTCTTTTTGCACATTTCTACTCATTCGCAAAACCAAGGTTTTAGTATTAGAAATTTCTAGTAGTGTAGGAAAAATATCGTTTAAATAAGGAAACCAAATTTGCGAATAGAGTTTCACTACTAATACATTATCGTAAACATCAGCAATTAAAGAAGGTAATCCGTCATTTTCGCCATATAGTAAACGATAACTATTGGTCTCGGTATCTAATAAGGGTAATCTTTTGTTGTAAGCAGCTTCAATTCTTCCTTTTAGCCATTCCTTGTTAAAAGTAAATGGTTGGTTGGCTTGTAATATTTTTATTCTAATAGGGGAGTTAGGGTCGTACAAACCAGCAGCTAAAAATTTATTTTTTCGGTTGTCAAATACAATTGCTAAATCTCCAGCTTTACCTTCATTGTTTTGTTTTGTAATACTTTCGTCAAAAACCCAAGGGTGCCCTTTTTTAACTAAAACCTCTGCGTTTGGTTTTAGTTTTATGGCAATTTTATGAGTTTCGATTTGAGGTAAATTAATCATTTGGGTTAGCTAGTCTTTTCGTGTAACAAACTTACAAAATGAATCAGTATAAATTTAAGCTTTAAGGGTGTCTAATTACTCTCCTAGTTTTTGACTGATAAACATCATAAGAATAATTACTATCGATAATAAGATGAAAAATATCCGACCTACAACGACAGCAAATGTTGCAGCTCCTTTTTCTATATAGTTTTCAGGGTTTAGTTTTCCAGCTTCCAATGATTTTATACCTTCAAAATAACCAATAATTATAAAGATAAGACCTAAACCTAATAACCAAATTGTAAGGATGCCAAGAATAGACATTCCAAAAGCATTTCTCCCTTTCTTATTTGCATATTCACTATTGGGTTTGTCCTGTTCTTGTTGGTTAAGAATATTTTTTTCTTTAACTATTTTAGATAATTCTGAAATTGTATACTTTCTATTTTTAGTTTCTAAAACTTGAGAATCAATTTTATTCTCTTTTAAAAATAGAGTTCTGTTATCATTTTCATCAATTAATAGTATATTTTGATAATCATTATTTACATTACCTGCTATTAAAATAGGTTGAAAAACTTCAGGAGTTTTTTTCTCAACCACGACTTTTGGGGGCTTGAATTTTCCTAGATATTTTCTTTTGCTAAAAGATAAATTAGTGTTATTGCAGCCAATTAATACTAAACAAAGTAAAACATTTAAAAGTAAAACGACATTGTTTTTCATAGCCTATCTTTTGAGTAAAGCTAGGTTATTAAAAACATAAAAATATGATAATAATCTTGTTTTTAAGATTATTCAATAATCAGTTTTTGGAAAATATTATGGGTTTCATTAAAAACTCTAACGAAATAAATTCCTGATACAAAAGTTGTAACTTCAATCTGGTTATTTTGAGTGTTTAATTTTTGATTCAATATAATTTTGCCTGTTACATCGCTAATTGTAAGGTTAAAAATTTCTTTTTGTGGCGTAGTTATATTTAATATCTCTTTTGCAGGATTTGGGTAAATCTCAATTCCAGAATTAGTAATATTTTCTTCAATGCTAGTTGGATTATCACACATACCTACTGTAAAAGTGGTGTCGTCAGAACATAAATTAATATCAAAGTCACTATTAGTAGAATTTATATCTATAGTTCCTGAAATATTCATGGAATATCCATGCATATCAGCATAAACCACGTAAGCGCCTTCAGGTAGATTATCAAAATAAAAATATCCAGCAGTATCTGTTGTTGTTGCTCCCATAATTGCACCTCCTGGAGATTGCTCTACAGTAATGTCTATATCTCCAATTGGGTCTCCTGGGGCTTTGTTAAAAACTCCACCACCACTTTCAACTAATTGTCCATTTATAGAACCAGAACCGCTTAGTGTAGGAATTTCAATAAGGCTAATATATACAGATTGAGAGTCGTTGCTGCAGTTTGAAGTGATATCCCATTCCATAGCTAAATTCCATTGAATTGTTCCTAACCCACCATCAGAATAAGTGGGGGCAGAATTATAAAGATTAGTATCTCCGTAAGCTTTTATAATGTATAAACCTGCTTCAACATTAGGAAAATTAAAAGTACCACCAGTAGTTATTGTATATGAGTCAATTAAAGTTAAATCAGCAGGTGTAGAACCATCTTTACGAATTAACTCTACACTACCTGAGTTAATTGGGCTTCCTTGGTAATTAATTTCTCCAGCTATAGTACCATTAGGGAGTGGTTCTGAAATTGAAGCATTATCAGTTGATGCACATCCATTTGCATCAGTAGTTGTTAAAGAGTAACTTCCAGGTGTTAAACTGTTTGCATTAGCTGTAGTTTGAAGTAGAGGGTCATCCCATTGATAAATATAAGGTGGTGTTCCTCCTGTAGGTGTTGAGTTAATAGATCCATCATTTGCACCGAAGCAAGAAACATTATTTGGAGTTAAAGAAACAACTATAGGTGAAGGTTCAGAAATAGTTGCGTTGCCATTGTATATGCAGCCATTCATATCAGTTACAGTGTAACTATATGTTCCCGCACATAGATTTATAACATTTTGAGTTGTCATTCCGCCTGGTGTCCAATTGTAAACATAAGGAAGGTTACCACCTGATGGACTTAAGTTAACACTTCCGTCACAAAGTCCACCACAATATACATCAGTTATTTCATGAGAAGCTAAAACTTCATAAATATTTACAGCATTATTAATACTATCACTACCAAAAGTGTTACTAACAACTAAAGTTACAAAGTACGAACCTGCTGCAGTATATACATGACTTGGATTTTGAAGATTACTAGTTGTGCCATCTCCAAAGTCCCATGCCCATGTGGTTGGACTATTAGTAGAGTTATCAGTAAAAGATAATAAGTCTCCTATACAACCATCAGCCCATGTGAAATTAGCTATTGGAGCTTGAGCAAATATTATTGTAGTTAAAGAAAGTAATAAAGTTAAGAGAGTAATTTTTTTCATAAATTAAGCTATTTTGAATTTAATAAGTAAATATAGCTTTTTTTTTAAGAATTAATCTTCTAAAGCCTTAAATTTTAAAGAGATAGAATTTACACAATGACGAGTATTTTTTGAAGTAAAGTGTTCGCCTTCAAAAACATGCCCTAAATGCCCTTTGCATTTTGTGCAAACAATTTCTACTCTTCTTCCATCTGCATCTGGAACACGAGTTACACTTCCTTCAATTTCATCATCAAAACTTGGCCAGCCACAGTGCGATTCAAATTTATCTTTAGAGTTGTATAGTGGTGCATCACATTGTTTGCATAAATAAACTCCTTTCGCCTTATAGTTAGTATATTCTCCTGTAAAAGGGCGTTCAGTACCTTTATTTATAATAACGTATTGTTCCAACTCGTTGAGTTTATTTTTTTTAACTGCGTCTTGTCCCATAATTGTGCTTGTTATTAATAATTCAAAAATAAGGATAGCTAAGATTTTTATAAGGTGTTTCATGTTATATAATTTATAATCATTCTAATTGACGTTCAAAATTGATAAAACTTACATAATCTTTAAATTAAAAATTAAATTTGTGTTTTTAAAACTAAAACAAACTATAAATGAAGAAATATTTAATTATTGCAAGTTCTGTATTGCTTTTTGCATGTGGATCAAAAGAAGAAGCAAAAACAGAAGAAATTATTGAAACAGTAGAAGTGAATATTACTAAGCATGGCGCTGATATTACTGAAGAAGGAGCAATTACTGCTGCTGAATTTTTAGCAAAATTTGATGGTAACCCAATGGAAGTAAAATTAGCTGCTAACATTATGGAAGTCTGTGCTAAAAAAGGTTGTTGGATGATGGTTAACCTTGGTGATGATAAAGAAATGAGAGTAACGTTTAAAGATTACGAATTTTTTGTACCTAAAGATGCTGGTGAAAAACTAGCAATTATTGAAGGTGTTGCAACAATGGATACAACTTCTGTAGAAGAATTGAAACATTACTTGACTGACGCAGAAGCTTCGCAAGAAGAAATTGATGCAGTTACAGAACCAGAATACAATTATGCTTTTGAAGCAACAGGAGTTATAATTAAAGAAGAAAAAATTACTACAAGTAATGAAACTCACTAATTTCATAATCCCGATTTTTATCGGGATTTTTTCTTTCCTTTTTGTTGCTTGCGAAAGTGAGGTAAAACAAAAAGAAGTTATTATAGACGCTAGTCAAGTTGAAGTTTCTGAAACAAATCCAAATGGCGATAGTGAGTTAGCTTTGCTAATGCGAAAAATGTTTGAAGAAGGTGAAGACATTAAAAAATTAATAACCAATAACGAAGGCAATATTACGGAAGAATATATTGCTGAATTGGAAAGAATACATACTGCAACTCCTACAGATGCTGATGTTAAAACACCTGAATTTGAAGCTTACACTAAGTTGATGATTGATGAGGCTAACTTATTGTTTAGCAATGATAGTAATCGAGTACAAGGGTTTAATAATTTAGTAAATCGTTGTATTAATTGTCACCAAAGTTTTTGTCCAGGACCAATTAAGAGAATTAAGAAGTTAACTATAAATTGACGTCATTACGGGCTTGCCCATAGTCTAAAAAAAAGATGGAGGATTAAGTCCGTCATGACGAGTTTTATTCTTTCAGCATTTCAATGTGAGGAATGTTATCTTCTAAATACATCTCACTTACTTGCTTAAAGCCATGTCGACTATAGAAGTTTAATAAGTATTGCTGAGCTGAAATTCTAATTGGTTGTTTGCCAAATTGGGTTTCAACAAAAGCAAAGCAAGTATTCATTAATTCATCTGCAATTCCAGTTCCTCTGTTGTTTTTATCTACAGCAATTCTTCCAATTGAAATTTCTGGATAAGAAATATTTTGAGGTAAAACTCTTGCCACAGCAATTGTTTCATTTTTGCTGTTTGTTCCAAAAACATGGTATGCTACCTTGTCTTTATTGTCAACATCTTGGTAAGGACAGTCTTGTTCAATTACAAAAACTTCTATTCTTAAAAACAATAAATCATGGTACTCAGGAACAGTAAGTTCGTTAAAGTGTTTTACTTGCCAATTTATTTCCGCCATTCCAATAAGTTTTTGTCGTTTGTTATTATTTTATGGTTTTCCATTAGCCATTGAATTACCTTAATAGTTTTATCTTCTTTTACTTTTTTTATACTATTTACTAAGTCGGTAATGCTAAGAGGTTGTTCTTTTAATAGTTTTTTTAGTTGATCAGATACCGAAGAAAACTCGATGTCGCTCAATTCTAATTTATTTCTTTCCAAACACACATCGCAAATTCCACAACGGTAACTTTCTTTCTCACCATAATAACTCAATAAAATTTGGCTTCTACATTTGTGTTTAGAAAAGGCGTAATAAATTACACTCTCCATTTTCTTAACTGCAATTTCTTTTCGGTCGTGGTAATGTTGTTTTGAAATGTAAAGCGATTTACTTTCTAATCGAGGAGTTAAATAGGTAAGCTGAGGTAAATTGGTTTGTTCGATGTAGCTTATTACTTCTAGTTTGGCTAAGTAGTGTAAACCATCCACAACTTTATCTTTGGTTGTTTTTAATCGTTTGGCAATTTCAAACTCATTAATTTTTGTAAAGTTTTCGAATAGCCCAGCATACGAACGTAAAATGGTTTTGATAAATGAGTCGTATTTCGGGTTTTTAACCTGAAACTCATATAGGTCAGCTTTATTTAATTCAAATTTAATTCGAGAAGGATTGTGATTGGCTTCAGATAAATAGAGATAACCTTCTTTTTCGAGAAATTTTAAACAGTGAAAAACTGTAAATGCTTTAAAGTTGTATTGTTGGCTAAAATCAGCAATATCAAAAAAGTAACTTTCGTTTAATGCTGAACCAATTGGTATTTGAAAATAGTTTGCTAAAGCTTGATAGGTATTTTTTATTGTTTCTAAATCAGGAAAACTATTAGTGATGTTTGCTTCTAAATTTAATCGGTCGTTTTCTTCTAGCAATAAAATTCCGTAGGCTTTTTGTTCATCTCTTCCGGCTCTTCCAGCTTCCTGAAAATAAGCTTCTAGCGATGAAGGTAAATCCATGTGAACGACAGTTCTCACATCGGGTTTATCTATTCCCATTCCAAAAGCATTGGTAGAAACAATTACACGAGTGTTATTATTTATCCAGTTGTTTTGTTTAGTGTTTCGCTCTTCGTTTGTTAATCCTGCATGGTAAAAATCGGCAGAAATACCATTTTGATATAAATGGTAGGCTACATCTTTTGTTCTCTTTCTGTTGTTTACATAAACCACAGATGTTCCTTTTATGCTGTTTAATATTTTAACTAATCGTGTTAATTTATCTTCTTCGTGAACCACAACATAGGCGATATTTTTTCGCTCAAAGCTTTTTTGTAAAACGTTGGCTTGTTTAAATTTTAGCTGTTTTTGAATGTCTTCAACTACCTCAGGAGTAGCTGTTGCAGTTAGCGCTAAAAACGGAATATCTGGTTTTAGTTCTCTTAAGTGGCTAATATTTAAATACGAAGGTCTAAAATCGTAACCCCATTGAGAAATACAATGCGATTCATCAATGGCAAACAAATTAACATTCATTTTCTTTAACCGTTCTTTAAAAATCTCGGTTTCAATTCGTTCAGGCGAAACATATAAAAACTTAACATCGCCATAAGCACAATTATCGAGAGTAATATCTATTTCTCGACTTGTCATTCCAGAATAAATGGCAACAGCTTTAATTCCTCGTTTGGTTAAATTTTCAACCTGGTCTTTCATTAAGGCAATTAATGGAGAAATAACTACACAAATCCCTTCTTTTGATAATGCTGGAACTTGAAAACAAATTGATTTCCCACCTCCGGTTGGTAATAACGCTAACGTATCTTTTCCTTCTAAAGCACTATTAATAATATCTTCTTGCAATGGTCTAAAACCATTGTAACCCCAATATTTTAATAAGATTTGATGAATGTCCATTATTAGCTTACACGTTAATACTTTAAAATTACAATTTTACGTTTACTTAATAGTATCGTCTTTCAATTACTCAATTACTTTTTCTATTTTTACGATATGAATCAATTTATAGCTTTTATAAAATTAATTCGTTTACCGAATTTGCTGATAATAGCTTTCACTCAATATGCTATTCGATTTGCTGTAGTTGGTTCTTTCTTGGGTATAAGTGGCTTTGAGTTACAAATGAGTGAGCTCGATTTCTTTTTGCTGTCGCTTTCTACTGTTATGATTGCTGCTGGCGGCTATATTATTAATGATTATTTTGACACAAAGGTTGATCGTGTAAACCGACCAACTAAAATTATTGTTGGTAAATATATAAAGCGTAGAGTTTGTATGGGCGCACATATTATAATTAACGCTATTGCATTTCTGATAGCTTTATATGTAGCCTACAAAATGGGTAACATTAAATTGGCATTAATTCAGTTTTTGTCGATTGGAGCATTATGGTATTATTCGGTATATTTTAAAAAACAAGTATTAATTGGAAATTTGGTTGTTGCAATATTGGCTGCTTTGGTACCTTTTGTTGCAGGTTATTACGAATTGGTATTACAACAAGTTAATGCTCTTGAAACAGTTAATTTAACGATGTTTTACGTAGAGCAAGGAACAGCTTTTGATGATGTGATGTTGTTGTTTCAACAAATTTTAAAAAACATTATGCAATGGGTAATAGGATATTCATTGTTTGCTTTTTTAAGCACCATTATTAGAGAAATAATAAAAGACATTGAAGATTACGAAGGCGACAAAAAATATGGAAGCAATACCCTGCCAGTTGTTTATGGTAAAAAAATGGCAAAATATGTAGCTCAAGTTGTGGCTGTTTTAATGATGATGATTTTAGGCTTTTTGCAATACCAACAAATACAATCAAACGATACTACTTCGTTTATGTACTTCTTGTTTGCCATTCAAATTCCATTGGGATACATTGTTTTTCAGTTGAGTAAAGCACAAGAAAAAAAGGACTATTCTAAATTGAGTAATTATACCAAATTAGTAATGTTATCCGGAATAGTTTATTCGTTTTTGTTTACTTATTCACTTTTTCAAGCTTAATGAATCCACTAAGTCACATCAAAAAAAACATCATTCTTGCATCAAAATCGCCACGAAGACAACACCTTTTAAAAGACTTGGGAGTTGATTTTGAAATTAGAACCAAAGAAGTAGAAGAGGTTTATCCACCAGAATTGGAACGCGAACAAGTTGCGCTGTTTTTAAGTGAATTAAAAGCAACAGCATTTACTCCTGACTTAACCGATAATGATATCTTAATTACATCAGACACCATTGTTTGCTTGGGAGATAGAATAATTGGTAAACCAAAGGATAGGGATGATGCTTTTAATATGTTAAGCGATTTATCGGGTAACAAGCATGAGGTAATCACGGCAGTTACTTTAACATCAAAAAGTAAACAACATTCATTTTTTGTAGAAACAGAAGTTTATTTTAAAACCTTATCCAATTTTGAAATAGATTATTACATCAATAAATACCAACCATTTGATAAAGCTGGTAGTTATGGTATACAAGAATGGATAGGTTATATTGGTATTGAAAAAATTGTTGGTTCTTATTTCAATGTAATGGGCTTCCCAGTTAAAGAAGTTTACGAAGCTTTGGATGAATTTTAACACATATTTACACTACTTTACATTTGTTTTACCGTTTTTAAAATAGGTGGGTCTATTTTTGGATAGAATTTTAAACTTATTCAAATGAAAAAATACATTGCCGCAATTATTCTTGTTTCGTTTTTTTTGAACACTTACGCACAAGATGGCTTGAGCTTGGAAGCAGGTTTAATTATACCACCAGTTGAACGAGAACTATATTATGATGTAAAACCAAATTATATTCGTCCACTTACTAAAGAAAAAATTAAAGATGCTAAACTACTTAGCGATTTAATTGAAGGTTACCCAACTAACTGGATTTCGAGTTATGTAGTTACCGAAATTTTAACAATCTCAGATGGAAATACAGTTACTACAAAAGGTAAAAATGAAGTGTTAACTGCACAACAAAAGAAAACGTTAGCTACTACTGAAATAGGAAGCGAAGTAGCATTTAATGTAAAGTACATTTACAATAATCCTATTACTGATAAAAATGAGGATAAAGAAATACATGTTGAAATGACTTTAGCTCCTGATATTGAAGCAGAATATATTGAAGGCAACGAAAAATTAATCAACTATTTTAAAGAAAACACAAAAGATAAAGTATCTAAATCTTTATTTAAAGGTATGGAAATGGCAAGGTTTGGTTTTACAATAGATGAGAAAGGGAAAGCTATAAATGCAAAAGTTAAAAACTCAACCGGAGATAATATTGCAGATAAAGTAATTATAGATTTAATTAATAAAATGCCCAATTGGAAACCAGCAAAAGATTTAACTGGTAAATCGGTTCAACAAGAATTTGAATTTTCGGTAGGAAAAGGTGGGTGTTAAGATATTTACACAAAAGACCTTAAATTGGTATCGATTAAATTAAATTTGTATGATGAGCGTAAACAGGTTTACATTAATAGCATTTATAGTATTGATAAGCAATACTATTTACGCTCAAAATTCTGTTCAGCAAAAACATATTGAGGTTTCGTTAAGAATGGTTGGGCATCAATTTTTATTGAGTTTGGGAGATAGCACTTCTCGAATTTTACCCATTAAAAAAGAAAATAATCGTTACCAAATTCAGTTTGAAACTACATTTGAATTTAACCCAGAAGATTTAGTTTCTTCAGTTGATGAAGTGTTTAAGAAAACGGAAATTTCTAACGGATATATATTAGAAGTTGAGGCGTGTGATTCAGCAGGGGTTGTTTACAGTTATGAAGTTAGTGAACTAGAAGGCAAAGGTGTTATTCCTTGTAAAGTACGGGCTTTACCAATAGGGTGTTATAGCTTCTTTTTTACTTTAACAGCTCCAAAAGAAACAATTGTTTCAGTTAATGAAACTACAGCTAATATTACTGAAACCCCAAACAAAAACAACAGCCAGCTAACTTATTATATTATTGCTTTTATCCTTATTGTTGTTGGAGGAATTGTGGTTTATTTAAAAAGAAATAAAAACAAGGAGATTGTTAATCCTAATATTATTTTATTGGGTAATTATCAGTTCAATAAAAGAAATGGAGAGTTATTATTTGGAAAAGATAAAATAGAACTTACAAGCAAAGAGGCTGATTTATTGATGTTGCTTTATAATGAAGTAAACACAACTGTTGAGCGTGAAATTATTTTACAAAGAGTTTGGGGGGATGAAGGAGATTATATTGGAAGAACCTTAGATGTATTTATTTCTAAATTGCGTAAAAAACTAGAAGCTGACTCGGCAATAAAACTCGTAAATATTCGTGGTGTTGGGTATAAGTTGGTGATGGATGTTTAGTTTTTAGGTATTAAATTTCTTCAATTATTGATTCTCCTTCTGATTTATCACCAGAAGTCCATTTCCATTTTTCGTGTAATCTAATTTTTCCTGATGGAGATATTTCAGGATTTGAATTACAGATTCCTGTCATTATTTCATTATTCAAATTTACTTGATGGTAGCTCATTTCAATGTTACCATCTTCATCTACTATTCCAATTAAATGGCCATGTTTAATTTTCCCGCCAGAATATTCTGAAGTTAAGATATTTCCTTTTTGTTTGTAATAAAAGATTGTTTCTTGAGGTGTTTCTCCATTTTCAGAATTACTTAACGCTCTGAATTTTTTACCATTATAATCCATTTTGTTGATTTTAAACGAATATAGCTGTTTTAACTTACAAAGTCAACTAAAAACCACCTCATTTAATTCCCTCAAATTATATCGATTTGCCATTACTTCGCCGTAAGCACCAGCAGTTCTAATAGCAATTACATCACCTCTTTTGGTTTCAGGTAAATCTATTGCTTTTCCAAAACAATCTGAGCTTTCGCAAACAGGTCCAACCACATCATATTTTTGAGTTGGGGCAGAAGAACTTAAGTTTTCAATTTTGTGAGTAGCTTGGTAAAGAGCAGGTCGTAATAACTCAGTCATCCCGGCATCTATAATTGAAAAATTGGTGTTTACTCCATTTTTAATGTACAATACTTTGCTAATTAAATTTCCGCACTGAGCAACAATGGCTCTTCCTAATTCAAAATGTAATTGTTGGCTGGGTTGTAGGGTTAAAAACTGATTAAACAAACCAAAATAGTTTTTAAAATCGGGAATTAAATTTTCGTCTGGATTTTCATAATCTACCCCTAAACCACCGCCAACATTAATGTGTTCTACGATAATGTTGCGAGAAATAAACCAATCTTGTATTTCGTTTACACGAATACACAATCCTTTAAAAACACTTAAATCGGTTATTTGCGAACCAATATGAAAATGCAAACCAATTAATTTAATGTTGTTAAAACTTTTTAAAGCTTCTATCACATTTTCTAATTCCCACATATTAATTCCAAACTTGTTTTCTTCTAAGCCTGTGGTAATATAATGGTGCGTTTTAGCATTCACATTTGGGTTAATACGCAAAGCAATATTTGCCACTTTATTTTTGTTAGCAGCCAATTCGTTGATGACTTCAATTTCGGGTAGCGATTCGCAATTAAAACAAAATATATTGTGGTCTAAACCAATGTTTATTTCTTGATCCGATTTTCCAAGTCCTGCAAAAGCAATAGAAGTATTGTTATAACCACATTCAACAGCCTTTAAAATTTCGTTACCGCTTACGCAGTCTGCTCCTAAACCAAATTGTTTTATGGCGTTTAATATGATATTGTTTGAGTTTGCTTTTAAGGCATAATGCACATGATAATCATATTTATTAGCTTCACTTTTTAAAGCCTTAAGTGTTTGCTCTAGCACATTTAAATCGTAATGATAAAAAGGAGTAGGAGTGTTGCTAAATTTTGTAATAATTTCTGGAGTAAACATAATTAAAACAGTTTTTCGTTTAACGAACGTAAGGCTTCAACTTTATCTGAAGTATTAACCAGAACTGATACATTGTGTTTGCTTCCACCATACGAAATCATACGAATAGGAATGTTTTGTAGAGCATCAAAAATTTGTAATGCGTGTCCTTTACTTTCAGCAATAAAATTTCCAACAATACAAATAATAGATAAATCTGTATCAATTTCTACTGTTCCAAATTTTTTCAATTCTTCAGTAATTTCAGCCAAATTTTGTGTTTCATCAATTGTTAACGATACAGCTACTTCAGAAGTCGTAATCATATCAATTGGAGTTTTGTACATTTCAAAAATCTCGAACACTTTTCGCATAAAACCATAAGCCAATAACATTCGTCCTGACTTAATTTTAACTGCCGTAATATTGTCTTTAGCTGCAATAGCTTTTATACCTTCAATTCCTGTTTTACTGCTTACTAATGTTCCTTCGGCTTCGGGCTGCATTGTATTTTTTAAACGAACGGGAATGTTAGCTAATTTTGCAGGTAATATACTTGATGGGTGTAAAATTTTAGCACCAAAGTAAGCCAACTCAGCAGCCTCATCAAATGAGATATGTGAGAGCGGATATGTATTTTCAACAAATCGAGGGTCATTATTGTGCATGCCATCAATGTCAGTCCAAATCTGAATTTCTTCTGCATTAACTCCAACACCTACTAATGAAGCTGTGTAATCGCTTCCGCCTCTTTTTAAATTGTCAATTTCACCATAACTATTTCTACAAATAAAACCTTGAGTAATAAAGATGTCGCAGTTGTTATGTTCTTTTATTTCTCGTTGAATATTTTCTTTGATGTAAAAGCTGTCAGGTTCATTTTCTTTGTCAATTCGCATAAAATTTAATGCAGGAATTAAGCAAGAATTAATTCCTTGCTCTTGTAATAAAAAATGAAATAAAGCCGTAGAAATTAATTCGCCCTGCGCTAAAATTGCTTTTTCCTCATAAATCGTAAACATATCTTGTGTAAACGATTTTATGTAATTAAAATGTGATTGAATTAATTCACGACCTTTGGATTTAAATTCTTTTGAATAGTATAGCTCTTCAATAGTTTTATTGTATTTTTCTTCTAATCCTAAAATTTGCTCAATAGCACCTTCATAATTCTTCTTGTATAAATACCCGGCTATTTCCACCAAAGTGTTTGTTGTACCCGACATTGCAGATAGAACTACAATGTTTTTTTTTCCGTTTGTCACCAATAGGGCAACTTCTTTCATACGTTCAGCAGAACCTACTGAAGTACCTCCAAATTTTAAGACGATCATTTTATTTACAAATTAGTTTGCGAATGTAAGAAGTAATTTTAAATATTTAAAATAATGTTTTAAATTTAACAAAAATACTTTTAACTGATACAATAGTAAGGTTTTAGTAAATATGAAAATAAAATTAAAGCTGTAGAATTATTCCTATTCATTAACAAATTTTATAAAGGACATCCCTTAAAAAATATTACCTTTGAAACTTTTCAATAAAATAGTAGATGTTAACACTTATCAATAAAGAAATAAGAAGCTTTTTAGGTTCCCTGATTGGTTATATTGTTATCGCTGTTTTTTTAACTACCATTAGTTTGTTTTTATGGATATTTCCAGGAGAAACAAATATTTTAGATTCGGGATACGCAACGATTGCACCTTTATTCTATATTGCGCCATGGGTATTTATGTTTTTAATACCAGCAATTACAATGCGTTTGTTTGCTGAAGAAAGCAGAACAGGAACTATTGAACTATTATTAACAAAACCTCTAACCGATTTTCAAATTGTGTTAGCTAAATACATAGCAGGTTTTTCGTTAGTGCTTTTTTCATTGCTACCCACGTTGGTTTATTTTTATTCAGTTTATAATCTAGGTGCACCTATAGGTAATATTGATGTTGGAGGAACAGTAGGCTCTTATTTTGGATTACTATTTCTAGGAAGTGTTTTTGTTGCTATAGGAGTATTTTCAAGTGCAATAACAAACAATCAAATTATATCATTCATAGTTTCTGTATTTCTATGTTTCTTTTGTTTTATAGGCTTTGAATCGATTAGTTCTTTACAATTATTAGGGCCAATTGATGATATTATAATCAAGTTAGGGATAAATGCACATTACATGTCGATGAGTAGAGGAGTTATTGATACACGTGATGTGATTTACTTTTTAGGAATTATCATGTTGTTTTTATTATTCACTAAAACCACAATAGGGAGTAGAAAATGGTAAAGCACAATCATAACAATAGAAATAGAGATTTAATTACTTTAATAGCAGGGGTAATTATTGTTATACTGGTAAATTTTATTGGTTCTTTTGCCTTTCATCGTTTTGATTTAACATCTGAGAAACGTTATACCATTTCAGATAATAGTAAAGATTTAGCTGCTAACTTAGATGATATTGTTTATGTTAAAGTTTATCTAGAAGGTGATTTTCCGGCAGGTTTTAAACGGTTACGAGATGAAACTCGAGAAATGTTGGATGAATTTAGAGCTTATTCAAACGGATTTATAGAATATGAATTTATTAATCCATCAGAAGACCCAGATCAAAAAGTAAGAGAAGATATCTATAAACAACTATACAAGGAAGGACTTCGACCAACAGATTTAAATGTAAAAGAAGAAGACGGTACCTCAAACAAAATTATTTGGCCTGGTGCTTTAGTTTCATATAAAGGGCAAGAATTTCCAGTGCAATTGCTTAAAAGCCAAATGGGTGTTTCGCCTGAAATGATGTTAAATGGATCAATTGAAGCATTGGAATATGAGTTTGCAAATGCAATTCACAATTTAAAAGTGTTTGAAAAGCCTAGAGTTGCTTTAATTGAAGGACACGGAGAATTAGATAAAGTGGAAACTGCTTCGCTTGCAATGAGTTTAGCCGAATCTTATACAGTTGATAGAATTGCTATAAATGAAGAATTAAGTAGTCTAACAGAACGTGTAATTGTTGATAGTACAAGAGAATATGCTGTAATTAATAAATATGATGCTATAATTATAGCAAAACCAACTCAAAAATTCTCTGAAAAAGATAAGTTTGTTATTGATCAATACATAATGTTTGGTGGTAGAGTTGTTTGGTTGATAGACCCTGTTTTTGCAAGTATGGATAGCTTACAAAATGCAGATGTATCTATGGCAATACCACAAGATTTAAATTTAGATGATCAATTGTTTACTTATGGTGTTAGATTGAATCCTACACTTATTCAAGATTTGCAATCTGCTGCAATACCAGTGATTACTGGTAGAGTAGGAAATCAGCCTAAGCAACAATTGTTTCCTTGGTTCTTTTTCCCATTATTAACTTCAGCGAATAATCATCCCATTGTAAACAACTTAAATGCTGTAAAAGGAGAGTTTACAAGTACAATAGATACAATTGCAAAGCCACGTATTCGTAAAACAGGATTGTTAAAATCTAGTAAATATACCAAGGTTAGTAATACACCTACTCGAATAAGTTTAGGAATGTTGAGGTATGAGCCTGATCAATCCCAGTTTAATGCAGGCCATCAAGTTTCAGCTGTATTATTAGAAGGTTATTTTGAATCTGTATTTAAAAATAGAATTGCTCCTGAAATTTTAAATAGTAATGAGGTTAATTTTCAGCAAGAAAGTAAATTCAACAAAATGGTTGTAATAGCTGATGGAGATATTGCTAAAAACTTTGTAAATCCTAAAACGAGTCAGTATTATGAATTAGGTTTTGATCGTTTTACTAATCAGCAATATGGTAATAATGATTTTATGTTGAATGTAGTTAATTATTTATGTGATGATAGCGGATTGATGGGTGTCCGTTCTAAGAAATTAACGATTAGATTATTGGATAAAACTATTTT
This sequence comes from Vicingus serpentipes, assembly GCF_007993035.1. Taxonomy (NCBI): domain Bacteria; kingdom Pseudomonadati; phylum Bacteroidota; class Flavobacteriia; order Flavobacteriales; family Vicingaceae; genus Vicingus; species Vicingus serpentipes. The sequence goes on along the minus strand of NZ_VOOS01000001.1, from coordinate 559,537 downwards.
AAAGAAAGATAAATTCAAATGGCAACTAATCAACTCTATTCTGCCAATAGGGTTAATTATACTTTTTGGATTAGCCCATTATTACGATAGAAAGAAAAAATATACTAAGTAGATATATTATGAAAAAAAACAAAACACTTCTTATAGTTTTAGTAATTCTTTTAGCAGTTGCAGCTTATTTTTTTGCTACTAAAAATTCTAACACTTTAAAGACTAGAGAAGGTGTGTTGTCTGATTTTGCAATTGAAGATACCACAACTATAGATAAAATTTTCATTGGAAATTCTACTGGAGAGAATGTTACGTTAACTAAAGGTAGTGGAAATGACTGGATTGTTGATGGTAAAAATAAAGCTCGACCAGAAAGTATTTCTATTTTAATGAAAACATTTGCTCGAATTGCAGTAAAATCTCCAGTTTCATCAGCTGCATTTAAGAATGTAGTTACTTCAATAGCAACACAATCTGTAAAAGTTGAAATTTATCAAGGAAATGATCAACCTTCCAAAGTTTATTATGTTGGTGAATCAACTCAAAACCATCAAGGAACTTATATGTTGCTTGAAAAAGCAGGAGTAAAATCAACAGAACCATTTGTAATGTATATACCAGGCTTTTATGGTTATTTAACTACTCGTTTCTATTCAAATCCATTAGAATGGAGAGATGCAGCTGTATTTAAGTATTTGGCAGGCGAGATAAAAGAGATTAAAGTAGATTACTTTAAAAAACCAGAAGAATCTTTTACAATTAAACAAAATGGATTATCAACTGAGTTATATAACAATCAAACTTCACAATTAGTTGAAAATTTTGATTCGTTAACGTTAAAAACATATTTAAGCTTTTTTGATAAAGCTTATTATGAAGGAGTTGTTTTGGAGATGGAGCAAACAAAAAAAGATTCTATAATTGCTTCTGAGCCATATTTTAGCATTCGTGTAACTGATATTTTTGGTAAAGAGAATAAAATGGTTGGTTATTTTATACCTAATAGAAATAATCCAGTTAGCGAAGATGGAACTTCTTATCCTTATGATTTAGATAGGATGTATGGTTATTTTAATGATGAACTATTGGTATATATACAATACAATATGTTTGATAAATACTTACTTCCTAAGAGTTATTTCAACAAAAAATAAGCAAGCTTTATTTTACTTAAGATTTAAATAATGATAATTTTTTTAACATTATTTATAAAAGTGTGTGTTTTTTTAACTAGAGGCTTCCTTTTAAGTTGAATCCCGTCTAATATATTATTAGAAATCAGAAAAAAGATGTAGATTTATTATTAGTTAAAAATCCAATCCATGAAAAAAAATAGACTTGTATTATTGGTATTCTTTCTTTGCTTAGGTTATACAACGGTTTTTGCTCAAGACTCACATGAATCTAAAAAAGTTGATATACAAAATTACCTAACTGAGGAAAAATTAAAAACTGAAGTTAAAGAATTTTTTGTTCGTCAAATTCGTAAAACTGATAAAGTAAAAGAAATAGACAATCACGATTTTGTTCATTTTTGTATAGATAAAAATGCAAAAAGTTCAGTAACATTTCTTCAAAATAAATTTGAAGGTAAGGTTACCATTACAAAAGCAGAATTGATGACTGCTGTTGACGAATTACTTACTGATTTAGCTTACGATTTTAAACAATATCAACTAGATAACCCTAAACCTACAAAAAATCAAAATACAACTAACCCAACTCGCCATTATGATTTATTTGATTTAGGGAATCCTTCAAATTTTAAAGGACCAGGAGAAGCATGTAATAACCCAGATTTTGAAACAGGAGATGCAACGGGTTGGGAGCTATCTACAGGTGAAGTTGATGGAACAGTTGAATATAGTTATATTAATGTAACACCTACCACATTAGGAGGTTCTACTCAACATACAATAATGACTGGAGCAGGTGTAGATGCAATTGGAGGATTTCCAGTTGTAAATCCTGATGGGGGAAATTTTTCATTAATGCTTGGAGATGGTACCGGTACAAATTACAGTGGTGCAGATGCATCCCAAACATTTATGGTTGATGCTAATTCAGCGGCATTTAGTTATAGTTATGCTATTGTTTTAAATGATGCTGGACATACAGCTGCAGAGCAACCTTATTTTAAGGTGAATATGTATGATCAAAATGGAGATCCAATTTCTTGTGGTGAATTTTCTGTTGTAGCAGGAGGTTCGGGAGCAGATCCTGATTTTGTTGCTTATGCTGATGGGGTTTATATGCCTTGGAGAACAACTTTTGCACCATTAGATGCTTATATTGGACAAAATGTTACGATAGAATTTGTTGTTGGAGATTGTGGTCAAGGTGGGCATTACGGTTATGCTTATTTAGATGCATCTTGTCAACCAGCAGAAATACTTGGTCCAGATACAATTACATGTGAAGGCCCGCCAACTATTTCAGCTCCTCCTGGAGCAGCTAGTTATTTATGGAATACTGGAGAAACTACAGAGTCAATTGTAGCATCAACTCCTGGCACATATGAAGTTACTGTAACACCAGTTACAGGGGCAGGTTGTGCCATTATATTAGAAAAAGAAGTTTATGAATTTATAGATACAGTTACAGCAGTATTTACTGCCGTACCAACAACAATTTGTGCTGGCCAATCTATAAACTTTACAGATCAATCATTTCTTTCTGGTTTAGGTACTATAACCGGTTGGGATTGGGATTTTGATGGAGATGGAACAGTCGATAATAATACACAAAGTCCATCACATACTTATAATACACCTGGAACTTATGATGTTAATTTAACAGTTCATACACCAGGTTGTCAAGATGATACAGTTGTACAGGTTGTAGTTGAACCTACATCTACAGCAAACTTTACAGCAACTACTGTATGTATTGGTCAAACAACAGATTTTACAGATGCTTCGAGTGCAGGAGTAGATACATGGAATTGGGATTTCGATAATGATGGAACAGTTGATAATACAACTCAAAACCCAATCCATACGTTTCCTGCTGCAGGTACTTATCCTGTTAATCTTGAGGTTTCTGTAGCCGGATCTTGTACACATGATACTACAATAAATGTAATTGTTGGACCAGCTGCAACAGCTAGCTTTACTGCACCAACAGTTTGTTTGGGTGTTGCTACAAACTTTACAGATGCATCAAGTGCAGGAGTAGATACGTGGGGCTGGGATTTTGATAATGATGGAACAGTTGATGACGCTACACAAAATCCAAGTCATACATTCCCAGCAGCGGGTACATATCCTGTCAACTTAGAAGTGTCAATAGGAGGTTCTTGTGCTCACGATACGACGATTGATGTTACGGTTAACCAAAGTTCGATAGCTATTTTTAGTTCTACTACGGTTTGTTTAGGTGTTGCAACTGACTTTACTGATGCTTCATTGGGAGGTGTAGATACATGGGCATGGGATTTTAATAATGATGGAACTCCTGATGATGCTACACAAAACCCAAGCTACACATTCCCTTCTTCAGGAACGTTCCCTGTAAACTTAGAAGTTTCTGTTGGTGGAGTTTGTACTCATGATACTACAATTAATGTTACAGTTAATCAAACATCAGTTGCAAATTTCTCACCTTTAGACGTATGTTTAGGTATGCCATCTAACTTTACAGACCTTTCTGTTGGAGGAGTAGATACATGGGCATGGGATTTTGATAATGATGGAACAGTTGATGATGTAACACAAAATCCGAGTCATACTTTCCCTTCAGCAGGTTCTTTCCCTGTAACCTTAGAGGTTTCTGTGGGTGGAAATTGTGCTCATGATACAACAATAAACGTTAATGTTAATCAATCTTCTACTGCTAACTTTACTCCTCAAGATGTATGTTTAGGTGTAGCTTCTGAATTTACAGATATTTCTATTGGAGGAGTAGATACATGGGCATGGGATTTTGATAATGATGGAACAATTGATGATGTAACAGAAAACCCTACTCATACATTCCCTACTGCAGGTACTTACCCTGTAAGTTTGGAGGTTTCAGTTGGTGGTTCATGTGTTCATGATACAACAATAGATGTTACAGTTAATCCTAACCCTATAGCGGCATTTACGTTTAGTGATGAATGTTTTGGATCTGCTACAGGATTTACAGATCAATCAAATGGTAATGGAGGTACTATAGATACATGGGCATGGGATTTTACTAATAATGGGACAGTTGACAATACAACAGAAAACCCTTCAAATGGATATTCTGCAGCAGGTAATTATGTAGCAGAGCTTTTAATTGTAACTACTGATGGATGTAAAGATTCTACAACTGTAAATGTTGATGTAGATGCTATTCCAGTTGCAAATTTTGGAGCGACTACAGAATGTTTGGGTAATATTACAACCTTTACTGATAGCTCTACTGTAAATAACAGTAATGTAGTTCAATGGAGTTGGGATTTTGGAGATGTGGCAGGAACAAGTGTAGCTCAAAACCCAACTTACACATACACAGGAGTTGGTTCTTACAATGTTTCATTAACAGCTACATCTGATAGCGGTTGTATTAATACTGTTATTATCCCTGTTAATGTTAGCCCTAATCCAATTGCAAACTTTACTACAGATACAGCTTGTTCTACTTATGCTTCAATATTTACTGATGTTACAACCCTTGGCTTAATGGGAATAGAAACATGGGAATGGGATTTTGATAATAATGGAACAGTTGATAATGGAACACAAAATCCAACAAACATATTTGCAGGAGCAGGAACTTATCCTGTTGGGTTAAATGTAATTGATAGTGTTGGGTGTTCTCATGATACTATATTAAATGTTATTGTTTCTGAAAATCCAATTGCAGCCTTTACTTTTAGTGATGAATGTTTTGGAACTAACACAACATTTACAAATCAATCTCTAGATAATGGAGGAGTAACACCAATTGACACTTGGTCATGGGATTTTGATGGTGATGGAGTTGAGGATGATAATGTAAGTGACCCAACATTCTTGTTTACTTCTTCAGGAACTTATTCTACGCAATTAATTGTATCTACTTCTTTAGGATGTAAAGATTCAACAACAGTTGTAGTTGATGTTGATGATGTACCTGTTGCTAATTTTGGCGGAACAAATGAATGTTTAGGAAATTTAACAATATTTACTGATAGTTCTTCAGTAAACATTGGTAATATTAATCAGTGGGATTGGAATTTTGGTGATGGAATAGGAACTAGTGTTTTACAAAATCCAACATATACCTATACAACAGCAGGTATTAAAAATGTAACCTTAACAGTCTATTCAGATAGTGGTTGTACGCATACATTTAATACTAACGTTGAAGTTTACGCTAACCCAATTGCTAATTTTACCCCAGATACTGTATGTAATAGTGCTGAATCAAGTTTTATTGATATTTCCAATTTAGGAAGTGTTGGAATAGAAACATGGGATTGGGATTTTGATAATAATGGTAGTTCGGATGATGTAACTCAAAATCCAACATACACATTCTCAGGAGCTGGTGATTATTTAGTAAATTTAAATGTAGTTGACAGTTTTGGTTGTACTCATGATACTACAAAAACAGTTACAGTGTCTGAGAATCCAATAGCTGATTTCACTTTTAGTAGTGAGTGTTTTGGAACAGGAACTGCTTTTACTGATTTATCTCTTAACAATGGTGGAACTACTACGATCAATTCTTATGAATGGGATTTTGATGGTGATGGTGTAATTGATAATTCTACTCAGAATCCAAATTACGTTTTCACTTCAGCAGGTAGTTTTAATACAGAATTATTTGTTAGCAGTGCTTTAGGATGTAAAGATTCAATAACTATTTCAGTAAATGTAAATCCTATACCTGTGGCTAATTTCGGATTGGAAAATGTATGTTTAAATACAGAAGGTACATTTAACGATAGTTCAACCGTTGTATCAGGTTCAATAGCTAGTTGGGATTGGGATTTTCAAACTGATGGAACTATAGATGATAATAATCAAAGTCCAACTTTTACATACTTAGTAGCAGGAGTTTATAATGTAACACTTACGGTAACAACTGATAGTGCTTGTTCAAATACTATCGTTTTACCTGTTGAGGTTTATCCTAACCCTACTGCTAATTTTGATACTACAGATGTATGTTTAAATGTTGCTGCTCAATTTACTGACCAATCAAATGGAAATGGAGGAACAATAGATACATGGGAATGGGATTTTGATAATGATGGTACAGTTGATAATATAACACAAAATCCAAATTATAATTATTCTTCAGATGGAACTTATAATGTTGAGTTAGTAATATCTACAGTTTCAGGATGTAAGGATACCTTAATGAAAACAGTTTCTATTTACCCTATGCCAACAGCTGACTTTACTTTTGTAAATTCATGCTTTATGGATTCAGTTGAATTTACTGATAACTCAAATGTGACATCAGGTACTGTTGATCAATGGCAATGGAGTTTTGGAAATACTCAAACTTCTAATGTTCAAAGTCCTTCAGAATATTATACTAATGAAGGTTCTTACAATGTTGAGTTAATAGTTACAACTAATAATAATTGTTCAGATACTATAGCTAAATCAAATATTGAAGTTTGGCCTCTACCAGTTGTTGATTTCTCACCTACTGCAGTGTGTTTAAATGAAACCACACAATTTGAAGATTTATCTACAGTGTCTAATACTTATACTGCAAATAACAATGTTCAGTGGGATTGGAATTTTGGTAATGCTTTAGGAATGAGCTCAGATCAGAATCCTACTTATGCATATCCAGTTGACGGAGTTTATAATGCAACGTTAATAGTTACAACTGATAATAACTGTGTAGATTCAATTACAAAACCTGTAACAGTGAATCCATTACCAATTGTTGATTTTGTAGCTGATATAACTTCGGGATGTACACCAGTAGAGGTTAACTTCACTGATTTAACAACTTTAAATGGAGGTGATATGTCTACATCTACTTGGGCTTGGGACTTTAATGGAGATGGTAATATGGATTTACAAAGTCAAAATCCATTATGGCAATTTACAAATCCATCTAATAGTAGTGTGAGAGATTATGATATAACATTAACAGTTACTTCAGAACATGGTTGTGTAGGTATATTAACTAAGTCTGATTATATTAATGCTTATCCAATTCCTTTAGCTAGCTTTAGTTTCGCTCCAAATGAAGTGACGATAGTGGATAAAGAAGTTACATTTACAGACCAGTCAATTATTGCAAGTTCTTGGCAATGGGATTTAGGTGATGGAACCCAAACTACAGTTACACATCCAATTCATGAATATGCTGATACTGGATTCTACTGGGTTACATTAAACATTGCAAATGAATATGGATGTACAGATTCTACAGCTAAATTAATTAGAATCAATCCAATATATGCAATATGGATACCTAATGCCTTTACTCCAAATGGAGATAATACAAATGATTACTTTTATGTTGATGGATATGGAATTAAAGAGTTGCAGGTTCAAATCTATGATAGATGGGGTCTTCAGTTGTATGATGGTATAGGATTGGATCAATCATGGGATGGAACTTATAAAGGTAAGTTAGTTCAGTTGGATGTATATGTGTATAAAGTGAGAGCTAAAGATGTATTTGATGAATGGCACGATTACATTGGTAAAGTTACAGTTGTTGAATAAGAACAAAAACTTAATAACAAAAAAGGCTCGCTATATAGCGAGCCTTTTTTGTTATTAAAAAACGATTATTAATCCCTTAAATCAATAATTTCAACAGAAGGGTACTTTGATTTGTTGAATGTGAAATGAGAGTCAGAAATAGCTGTATTTGGAGTAAACGACTTAATTTTATAATTAGATTGAGTTCCATCTTTACCAAACATAGTTACTTCAGTAATTTGTTGTTTTACTTTGTCTATCATTATACTAATTCTATGATAAGCTTTAGCTTCAGGGTCTTTTGGATATAAGTTTACGGTTTGTATATTGTTTTTTTCTTCTACAAATTTGTATTTAAATCCAGTTTCATAAAGCGTAAAAATTTTATTAGGGCTTATACCTTCATCATCATCTTCAGAAACACTATTAATTTGTACTTCTTCAGATTCTTTAATATGAGTCCATATTGTTTTACCATCAGAAATAATATCTTGACCTTGAATAGTTAAAAAATAACTATTCCCTTTTATTTCTATTTTTCCAGTTTGAGTTTCGTTTAATCCATCAGATTTATTAATCATTGAATATTGAAAATCGGCTTTAATACTGGAGTACGATTTAGTTTTAGCGCTTAATTTATCTAATATTTCTTTTGCTTTTGCATCTTCTTGAGCATTCATGTTAAATGCTAATAAACCAGCAAATAATAGGGTGGTTAATTTTTTCATTGTATCTTTTTTAATTATTGATTCATGTCTTTCAAAAACTGTTCCAAAGTATCTAAATCTGATATTAATACTTGTCTTGCTTTACTTCCTTCAAAAGGGCCTATAATTCCAGCTGCTTCCATTTGGTCAATTAATCTTCCTGCTCTGTTGTAGCCAATTTTCATTTTTCGTTGCAACAATGATGCTGAACCTTGCTGGTGTTGAACTAACATTCTAGCTGCATCATCAAATAAAGCATCTTTATCTTCGTCGTCAAATGTACCAGAACCTCCAGTTGCAGATTCGCCAACATATTCAGGTAATGTAAATATTTCTGGATAACCTCTTTGGTTACCAATAAATTCACAAATACGTTCAACTTCTGGTGTATCTACAAAAGCACATTGTACCCGAATTAAGTCATTTCCTTGAGAGAAAAGCATATCTCCTTTACCAATTAATTGGTCAGCACCACTTGAATCTAATATTGTTCGAGAATCGATACCAGAAGTTACTCTAAAAGCAATTCTACCAGGGAAGTTTGCCTTTATAATACCAGTAATAATATTTGCAGAAGGACGTTGTGTTGCGATTATTAAATGGATACCAATTGCTCTGGCTAATTGAGCTAAACGAGCAATAGGAGTTTCTACTTCTTTACCAGCAGTCATTATTAAATCGGCAAACTCATCAATAACCAAAACAATATATGGTAAAAATTTATGGCCATCATTTGGATTTAATTTACGAGCTATAAATTTGGCGTTATATTCCACAATGTTTCTAACCATTGCATTTTTTAACAATTCATATCGCTGATCCATCTCAATACATAACGAGTTTAATGTATTAATAACTTTTTGGTTGTCAGTTATTATAGCATCTTCAGAGTCTGGAAGTTTCGCTAAAAAGTGACGTTCGATTTTGTTGTAAAGAGTAAGTTCTACTTTTTTAGGATCAACCAAAACAAATTTAAGTTGAGCAGGATGTTTTTTATAAAGCAAAGAAGTAAGTACCGCATTTAAACCAACAGACTTACCTTGTCCAGTCGCTCCAGCCATTAAAAGGTGAGGCATTTTAGCTAAGTCAAAAACAAAAGTTTCATTTGTAATAGTTTTACCCATTACAACAGGTAGCTCCATTTTTGCGTTTTGAAACTTATCAGAAGCAATTACATTTCGCATTGGTACAACTTCTGGATTTTGATTAGGCACTTCAATTCCAATTGTTCCTTTTCCTGGAATAGGAGCTATAATACGAATTCCAAGGGCAGCTAAACTTAAGGCAATATCATCCTCTAAGTTTTTAATTTTCGAAATTCTTACACCAGCCTCTGGAACAATTTCATATAATGTTACAGTTGGGCCTATAGTAGCTTTTATGCTGGCTATCTTAATGTTGTAATTGCCTAATGTTTCAAGAATTCTATTTTTATTTGCTTCTAATTCTTCTGGACTTACTCTTTTTTGAGTGTTTCCAAAATCTTTTAATAAATCAATAGAAGGTAATTGGTATGACGATAAGTCGAGTGTTGGGTCATATTCTCCAAATTCAGCTACTTTTTTGTTTAGCTCAGATTCGGATAAAACTTCATCTTCATTTTCTGTTTCTTCAACCGAAAATTCAATCTCATCACTTGTACTTTCAGTTTTAACAATAGGAGGAGTTGAATCTAAAATAATACTATCTTTTGGTTCGGATTCTTCATTTTTAATATCTAATTCATCTGTAATAGATTCAGTTGTTAGTTCTATAGGTTCTTCTGCTTTAGAAATTAAAGGAGTTTCTGTTTCCTCATCAATACCTTTTTCAAAATTAACTTCTTCATTTTCAACTGGTATGTTGTGAGAATTCTCTTTAAAAGGTTCAATATCTTTCTCTTCAGCTATTTCCTTTTTAGGAAGAATATCGAAGGAAATGTTAAAGTTGAAAACTAAAAAAATGAGTAAGCTTAAAAACAAAACTAGCCCAACACCAATATTACCAATGATGCTTCCAATCCAAATATTTGTTTGATATCCAAAAGCTCCTCCAAGTATTGCCGTTTTTGAAAATACATAACCAAAAGCAATAGATAGCCATACCATAGAAAATACGGTGTATCTAAATGATTTAGATAAAGGTAATAAATTTGATTTGAAAAGAATTCTAAAACCGATTAAAAAAGTAAGAAAAGGCAACAAGAAAGCAGAGATTCCAAAGCCAGCATAAATTAATTGATGAGAAACCAATGCACCTAATTTACCAAGCCAGTTTTCAACTTGAATTTCAGAGTTAAATAAAATCTCATTCCAAGTATGATTTAGTTTGTCTTGATCAATTTTCCATGTAAATAGATAAGCAGAAAGAGCTAATAAAAGAAAAACAGAAAAAACAAGAAAAACCAATCCAGTTATTTTAGTTACTTTTTCGTTGTTTAAAATGCCAGTAATGGTTGGTTTTATTTTTGAAATAAAACCAAGCTTAAAAGCTGTTTTTTTGTCTTTTGTCTCTTTGTCTTTAGTCGGTTCGGTTGATTTTTTTAGTTGATTTCTAGCCATTAATAATATGCATATACAATTCAATCAAATGTATTGAATTGATTGGGGGTAAAGTAAAAGATTGTTTTATATTAAGTAACAATAAATTGTGAATAATTATTGTCTTAAAAGAAGGCTAAATTGCTAATTGAAACTTTCAAAAATTTCTTTCATTTCTTTATCCATTTCTGGTTCAGAAATTAATTTATAATCTTTAGAAATTTCAAATTCAGCATCATCAATTTCTTTAAATTCAATTTTAGAGGCGGTAAAACGCATACATACGTCGTATTTTTCGTATTGGTATTCTAACATAACACCATCAATGTCAGCAAATTCATTACACCAGTTTGGAGTCTTTAATCCAATTTTATCTGTGTAGTAAACAGTAAATGCATCTTGCTTTTCATTGTTTACGGTTACAATAGCTTTTTTGCAATTATAGCCTAATATGTTTTTTATTTCAGTGGTGTGTTCAACAGTAAATGAAGGGTTTTTACTAATCGATTTTTTAATTCCATCTCCATCAAGTTGAAGTGCATATTTTTTATTGATAAGTTTTACTTGTTGAATAAACTGGTTGTTGTTTTGATCGCAAATAAAACTTGATCTAAACATACCCATTCCAGCAGAAAGATTAGTAGAGTATACATCCTCTTTAAACTTCATAACCATTTTTCTAGGCATAAAATCTAACATAAAATTCTTTTTATCCATTTTGGGATAACTAATTTTATATTCAATCTCGCCTTCTTCTTGAGTGGTAGTGTCTCCTCCACAACTATTAAATAGAAGTGAAAAACTAAAAAAGATTATAAAGTAAATTATTTTTTTCAATGCCAAAAGTTTAGGCGTAATTCACAAATATATTATAATCTTTTTAGAAGTTTCGATTAATTGTAATTATTTATAGTTTAATAGGTTAAGGTTAGGGTTTAATAGCCTAATATTTTTAACATTGATTTAGCACTTTGCTCTTTGCTAAATAGTTTTGTTGTGTAATCCCCATCTTCATCAAGATCTACCACAACATGTTTAGGTGATGGAATTAAACAATGTTTTATTCCTCCGTAACCACTTAAAGCTTCTTGATAAGCACCAGTATTAAAAAATGCAATATAAAGAGGTTCTTCAGTTGTGTTTTTAATTTTAGGTAAAAATATTTGGTTAACATGTGCTTCAGAATTGTAATAATCTAGACTGTCGCATGTCATTCCACCTACGTTAGCACGTTGAAATTCTTCATCCCAATGATTTATTGCTAATAAAATATATCGCTGATTAATTGCCCAAGAATCAGGAAGAGTGGTTATAAAAGAGTTGTCTACCATGTACCACATTTCTGTATCATTTTGCTCTTTCACATCAATTACTGAGTAAATATTTACTCCACTTTCAGCAACCGTGTAACCGCCAAATTCTGTAAATATGTTAGGTTCTTTAACTCCTTTACTGTTGCAATAGCTCTTTATTTGAGCTACAATTTCTTCAATCATGTATTCATATTCAAACTCAAATCCAAGAGAGTTTTTAAAAGGTAGTCCACCACCAATGTTAAGGCCGTCTAATTCAGGGCATATTTTCTTTAATTCACAATAAATATTTAATGCTTTTAATAATTCTGTCCAATAATAGGTGGTGTCTTTTATGCCTGTATTAATGAAAAAGTGCAACATTTTAAGGTTTACATTTTCAAGTGGTTTTATTTTTGTTTTGTAAAACTCTTGAATGTCTTTGTGGCGAATTCCTAATCTTGAAGTGTAAAACTCAAAAGAAGGTTCTTCTTCAGAAGCAATACGAATTCCAATATTTATTTCAGTTTTTTTGTTAGAATTACTAATGTAGTAATCTAATTCTCTTTTATTATCAAGGATTGGAACTATATTAAATCCATCATGAATTAAGTCAAGTACTCCACTAAGGTATGGTTCTCTTTTAAAGCCATTGCTAATGATGAAGTTACTTTTAGTAATTTTTTTGTTAGCATGTAATTCTTTTATTATTTCAATATCATATGCTGAAGAAGTTTCGATATGAGCATCGTTTTTTAGTACTTCTTCTAAAATAAATGAAAAATGAGAACTTTTTGTGCAATAACAATAGGTATATTTGGCATCATAATTTACCTTTGCCATAGCAACATTAAACATTGTTTTTGCATTGTTTATTTGTTGAGCAATTTTAGGTAAGTAAGTTAATTTTAAAGGCGTACCATATTGCTTAATTATATCCATTAATGGGATGTTGTGAAAGTATAATTCGCTGTCAATTACTTTGAAACCATCTTTTGGAAAGTCAAAGGTTTGCTCGATTAAGTCTTGGTATTTGTTTTTCATAATAAATATTTAACTTACTTAGTTTGGTGTAAAAATACAAAAGTAAATGAGTTGGATTGTTAATTTTAGATATATTTAACTATGAAGAAGATAAACATAATAAAAAACCGGTCGGACATAGGTGCAGGAACTAGAGGTTCTGATTTAGGTGTTGATGCTATTGAAATAGCAGCAATAAATGCAAATAGCGATTTTTTTAATTGCTATGAGTATTCTGATTTAGAAACAGCTAATGAGGCAGTTTATGAAAAACAAGAGACCTTATATGCTTTAAGAGTAGGTAAGGTACTTGAGGTGTGTGAGCGACTAAGTATTGCAGTTAAGTTGTGTTTAAAAGAAGAGAAATTTCCTTTGGTATTGTCAGGTGATCATTCATCCGCATTAGGTTCTATTAGTGGAGTGAAGTGTGCTAACCCAGATAAAAGGGTTGGAGTTGTGTGGATTGATGCACATGCAGATATTCATTCTCCACATACCACTCCATCTGGTAATATTCATGGTATGCCATTAGCAGCAGCTTTAGCTGATGATAATATGGATAGAAAAGTAAATGAAGTATCTGAAACTACCCATAAAAATTGGGAGGCTATGAAGAGTATTGGTGGAATTTCACCAAAAATTAAACATGAAGATTTAGTTTATTTTGGAGTAAGAGATACTGAAGAACCTGAAGATTATACCATTGCAAAAAATGGCATTAAAAATTATAAAGTTGAAGAGGTTCGGTATAGAGGAATGGAAGTCTGTTTAGCTGAAACGTTAGATAGGTTAAAGCATTGTGATTTAATTTACATCTCGTTTGACGTAGATAGTATGGATTGTGATTTAATTTCGAAAGGAACGGGAACACCAGTTTCAAAAGGATTTGATCAGCATGAAATAAAACAAATAATAAACGGTGTTATTAAAAGTGGAAAAGTTGCTTGTGTAGAAATAGTTGAAGTTAATCCATGTTTAGATAACAAAGGAAATGTAATGGCAGAAACAGCTTTTGAGGTGTTGGAAAACATTACTAAAACAATTGAAGAAGTAAATATTAAATAAAAAATGGAAAATTTAATAGCACAAAAGGTAGTCGAAGGAATTCATCATCTTTATGGTGAAAGTTTACAAGAAAATCAGGCGCAACCACAAAAAACAAAACCTGATTTTAAAGGAGATTTAACAGTTGTGGTATTTCCATTTTTGAGAGCATCTAAAAAATCGCCAGAACAAACTGCTGATGATTTAGGGGTATATTTAAAAGAAAATATATCTGCCATTACTGATTATAATGTGGTGAAAGGATTCTTAAATCTTTCTATATCTGCTAGCTTTTGGTTAGAAGAATTTAAAACCATTTCTACTACTGAAAACTTTGGTTTTGCTCAAAATTCGGGTAAAACTTATATGGTAGAATATTCTTCGCCAAACACAAATAAACCTTTACACCTGGGGCATTTACGTAATGTATTTTTAGGTTTTTCGGTTGCAAATATTTTAAAAGCTAACGGACATCAAGTTTTTAAAACTCAAATTATAAACGACCGAGGAATTCATATTTGCAAGAGTATGATTGCTTGGCAAAAGTATGGAGAAGGAGAAACTCCTGAAAGTTCAGGAATGAAGGGAGATCATTTGGTGGGAAAATATTATGTGGAGTTTGATAAAGCTTACAAAAGTGAAATTAATGAATTAGTAAATTCAGGAATTGAAAAAGAAGAGGCTGAAAAGCAAGCTCCAATATTTAAAGAAGCCCAAGAAATGCTATTGAAATGGGAGCAAGGAGATGAAAAAGTTGTGGCTTTATGGAAAGAAATGAATAGTTGGGTGTATGGAGGTTTTGATGTAACCTACAAAACAATGGGAGTTGATTTTGATGAGTTATATTACGAATCTGATACTTATTTGTTGGGAAAAGATTTAGTAGAAAGTGGTCTAGCAAAAGGAATTTTTTATAAGAAAGAAGATGGTTCGGTTTGGTGTGATTTAAGTAGCGATAAATTAGATGATAAACTTGTTCTTCGTGCTGATGGAACTTCAGTTTATATGACACAAGATATTGGTACAGCTATTGAACGTTATAAAAATCACAATGATTTAAATGGGTTAATTTATACTGTAGGTAATGAACAAGAACATCATTTTAAGGTATTGTTTGCAATTCTTAAAAAATTAGGATACAAATGGGCTGAGGAATGTTATCATTTGTCTTATGGGATGATAAGTTTGCCAGAAGGTAAAATGAAATCTCGTGAAGGAACTGTTGTAGATGCAGATGATTTAATGGAATCGATAGTTGCAGATGCTAAAGAAATGACACAAGAACGAGGTCATATAGAAGGAATGAATGAGGCGGAAAAAGAAAGTTTATATGCATCGATTGGCTTAGGTGGGTTAAAATACTTTTTGTTAAAAGTTGACCCTAAAAAAGGAATGATTTTCGACCCTAAAGAATCGATTGACTTGAATGGAAACACAGGACCTTTTATCCAGTATGCTCATGCTCGAATTCAGTCGTTATTGGCAAAAGCTAATGATTTAGGATATAGTAAAGCGTTTACTGATGTTGAGATAAACGAAAAAGAGCAAGGGTTAATTAAAACTTTAAAAGATTATCCCGTAATTATTGCTGAAGCTGGTAAAAATTATAGCCCGGCTTTGTTGTGTAATTATATTTTCGATTTAGTGAAAGAGTTTAATAATTTTTACCAAACGGTAGATATATTAAGAGAAGAGGATAAAAGCAAATTGGCTTTCCGTTTACAATTAGCCGAAACAGTTGGGAAAGTTGTAAAATCTGGAATGAACTTATTAGGAATTACTGTTCCTGATAAGATGTAAATCTTGAAAAAACACGTTGAAGAATGAAATGTGTTTTTGAAAAGCTAAGCCATCTGAATTCGCTTAAAGCGAAGAAAATGTATTGCCTACGGTTTGTATATGGTTTGTTGCGTGTTTAAGCACCTAATTTAGTTAATAAAAACTGAATAGAAAATCCGAGAGGGTTTTCGTAAGTAAGCTAGAACTAGCAATAAATTATATACTTTGTTAGGCGCTGTGTTTTTTATTTACAATTTTTCTTTAATTGCTTTTCTCCAAAAGTAAATTCCAAAAACACAAGTCACAATTGCAAACATAATTCCGTTTTCGCCAAGCCAATGTTCCATTCCCTCATTTTTAATTGTTAATTCAGGTAATATTTTTTGAATATACACATTGCTTACTGCGTGAAAAATTACTGCTGGCCATAGACTTTTAGATTTAAAAGTGTAGTAAGTCATAATAAATGACATTGATACAATAACAACATAAAATGTCGTCAATTCCAAGATTACATTTTCGCCATAATATACAATTAATGGCCAATGCCAGGATGCCCAAATTATTCCACTAAAAACCGAAACACCAGTAAAAGAAAGAACCTTTTTTAATTCATAGATAAAGAAACCTCTCCACCCAATTTCTTCTCCTAAAGTCGTTGCTGCTGCTCTTATCACTTCAACAGTTCCTAATAATATTATAGCTATAATTATTGAGGATGTTGTATTTAAAGTTCCTATTCCAACCAATCCAAGTTCTTTAGCCCAATCAGAAATTACTCCCTTATTAGCTAAACCTCCAAATCCGAAAATCCAGATTAATATATAAGTTATTAAGCTATATACGGCTGGAATGAAATAAGATAATCGAATATATTTCCAATTTCCCCAATTCCAATTTAGGGAAGAAATAGATCGTCCTTTTATTCTTAATGTAATTATTGTAGCTATTGCTGGACACCACATTAAACCTCCAATATATATTCGTGAAGGATATAAATTAACTATGGCATAATAGAATAGAGAACTTATAACTGTAACAATTGCTAGGAAAATAAAGATTGTGTTCCAAGTTTTTTTTCGTTCCGTTAAACTTTCTTGCATTTGAGTTTTCTGATTGGTTTGTTAATGGAAGACGAAAAGTTAGTAGTTTTGTTACATTGCGCCTAACAACCGAATAAACGTACCGGTACGTTTATTCGCACTATGTGTTTAACTCAAATTTAGTAATTCAATCGGACTTTTTATTGCTTTTATATTATTTATCGCAACTTGAGTGTAAACTTCTGTAGTTCTTGTACTGTTATGTCCCAGTAATACTTGTATGTAACGTAAATCTGTTCCGTTTTCTAATAAATGGGTGGCAAAACTATGTCGGAGCATATGTGGTGTAATGTTTTTTCTTATTCCTGCTTTTTTAGCGGCAGTTTTAATTATTTTAAGAACGCTTTCAGGACTATATTTCCCTCCATTTGGACTCTCAAATAAAAACAATTTTGGTTTCCATTCTATATAGTAGCTTCTTAAATCTGCTAAAACTGTTTCGCTCAATATGGTTTGTCGGTCTTTATTTCCTTTTCCATTTTTAATAGTAATTACCATGCGTTTACTATCTATATCTTCTAGCTTTAAATTTAGCAATTCATTTCTACGAAGCCCTGCCGAATATAATAAACTAACAATGCATCTATGCTTAATATTATTGGTGTTGTTTATAATATTTTGAACCTCTTCAAGGCTAATTACTTTTGGTAAACTTTCTTTTTTTATTGGTCGTTCTACGCTATAAAATCGGTTTGGCATTTCCAGTACTACTTCATAATAAAATTTAATGCTATTAATCATTTGGTTGATGTAAGAGTGCGATTTTTCTTGTTGCACTAACAACTGTAAATAAGTTCTTATATCGTTTTCATTTACATGTGTTAATTCTTTGTTTTTATAATGATTAATAAACCGCTCAAACATATTAATGTATGTTTTTGCAGTACTTAAAGCATATTGTTTAAGTTCTAGTTTTTGTAAATATTCCTCTGGGCATTTTCTGTAATCATACGGTAATTCTCTGTTTCTAAAGTCGTTAACTTTTACTGGACTATTGTTGGTTTTTATTTTATTATTAGGGAAAAAGCTAGCACAGTTAATCCAAGCCAAGCCTTTAAAATCATTAAAAATGAGGTTTAAATTGTTAGGGTTATTTTTAATATACGCCATCCCAAATTCATTACTCCATTTTACATTAGGTAAGCCTTTTATAACTGTTTGCAATAGTTTGTCAGGGTAAAATTTAATTCCAATTTGTTTCTCATTATTAATAAGTAAGTGTTTTAAGGTTATATTTTTATTAAAATTAGCGTTCATTTTATTTTTAAATATAGTTGATGGTTAAATCATAATAAAATTTAACCATATATTTATACGTCTATTAAACGTTTAAAATACGATTATGAAGAAATGCCCAAATTGTGGAGAAAAAGTAAAAGGGAGGTCAGATAAAATATTTTGCACTCCTTACTGCAAATCATCTTATCATTATCAAAAAGATATTGAAAAAGAAGATAATTTGTTTAGAAAAATTGACAAGCAACTAAAGTTGAATAGGCGATTACTAAAAAATTACAATAAATCTGGAAAATCTGTAGTACGTAAAGCAGCTTTATTAAAAGATGGCTTCGACCCTAAATATTTTTCTAATTATTGGAAAAACCAAAAAGGAGATGTGTATTTATTTTGTTACGAGTATGGATTTTTAGAAAAAAAAGAAGGCGATAAAGTAAAATATGTTTTGGTACAGTGGCAAGAATACATGAATTAATAAAAAAGATAATATGAGAATATCATTAAACAATATAATACAAAGTAAATACAACAAACCAATTTTATTGGATTATGGTTTTAAAAATAATGGTTTAAAAAAGCCTGTTATATTGTTTGCTCATGGATTTAAAGGGTTTAAAGATTGGGGTCATTTTAATAAAGTGATGGAGCATTTTATTGAGAACGATTTTGTGTTTGTAAAGTTTAATTTTTCTCACAATGGCGGAACGGTTGAGCAGCCAATCGATTTCCCCGATTTAGAAGCTTTTGGTAATAACAATTACACCAAAGAATTAGATGATTTACGAACGGTTACCGATTGGATTGAGGATAATGAGCATATACCTGCAGAAGAAATTAATACAGAAGAAATTTATTTGATTGGGCACAGTAGAGGTGGAGGAATAAGTGTGATTTCAGCATCGGAAGATAAGAGAATTAAAAAATTGGTAACCTGGGCTGCTGTAGCTGATTTAATTAATCGTATACCAGAATCGCAATTAGAATTTTGGAAAGAGCAAGGTGTAATTTATGTTGAAAATGCAAGAACCAAACAACAAATGCCAATGTATTATCAGTTTGTAGAAGATACATTAAATAATAAAGAACGCTTAACGATTGAAAATGCAGCACGAAAAATCGATTTTCCTCATTTAATTATACATGGAACAAACGATAAGGCAGTTGATGTAACTGAAGCACATAATTTAGCGAAGTGGAATTCGAATGCCGAATTGTTCATTATTGAAGATGCTGATCATGTTTTTGGAGCATCTCATCCTTTTATTGAAAGTGGGTTTCCAGCAGATGTGAAATTGGTATTAGAAAAAACAATTCAGTTTTTTAAATAATACTAAAACACAATGTGTTTTTGAGGTCGTGGCCCTTTACCGTATCGGTATTTGTTTGGTTTAGTATAAAGGTGTCTTCCTTTGTTACTTCCTTTAATCGTAATAGAACCTTTACCTTTTGGTTGGGCTGGTTTGCTTTTTTCAGTGATAGCTTGTTTTACAATTTCTTGTTTTATTTCTTCGTTCTTTTCTGATATAATTACCTGATTTTCGGCTCTTTCTTTTTCGGCTTTCTCTGCTAATTTTGCTGCTTTTTCTTTTGCTAATCGTTCTTCTTTTTCTCGTTTTTCTGCAATTTCTTTTTCTTTTAAAGCTTCTTTTTCTTGTTCTGCTCTTTTTTCAGCTTCCTCTTTAGCTAGTGTTTTTGCTTTTTCGTTTTCTTTAGCTTTATTTAAAGCATCTTTTTCTTCTTCTTTTGCTTTTTCTTCTGCCAATTTATTCGCTTCAGCTTCTTCTTTTAATTTAGCTTTTTCTAATGCTTCTTCTTTTGCTTTTGCTTCAGCAATTTTTTGTTCTTTAGCTAATTTTTCTTCTTCAGCTTTTTTGGCTGCTAAAGCAGCTTTTTCTAATTCTTTTTTTTCAGCTTCAGCTTTCGCTAAAGCTTCTTTTTCCGCTTTTTCCTTAGCTAGCTTTTCTTCTTCGGCTTTCTTTTCAGCAGCTTCTTTTTCTGCTTTTGCAATAGCTTCAGCTTCAGCTCTAGCTTTTTCTTCAGCTCTAGCTTTTTCAGCTTCCGCTTTTTTGTTAAGTTCTGTATTTATTAAGTTAATTTTTTCTTTAGGTTCTGGTTTTTCTGGAAATATAGTTAAGGCATTTTCGTAGGCTTTTTTAGCTTCTTCCCAGTTCTCTTTTGAGAATAGTTTGTTTGCTTCTTTTATGGCTTCGTTATAAGCAGATTCTTGTTCTGCTATTTTTTCAGCACACTCATCTAACATCTCGTTTACGGCAGAAAGTTTAGGTCTAGAATAAACCATATCCCACTCAATAACATTTTTTTCGGCAAAATAATTTGCTTTACCAATGGGCTTGTCTAGCATAGGAGTTTTAATGCAATCGTTGGGTTTAAAAAGTGTTATTTCTGCACTAATATCGGGTACTCGTTGGCGTTTAATATCTGGAACACCAGCAGTATTAATAATGATAATTTTACTAATTAAACCAGGTTTAGAGTAGGTGATGGTATATTCTTTATCATATTCCAATACCATTTTATATTCGCCTTTACCATCAGATGTTCCGGTTGCAAAACTTTTTCCGTTAACTGTGGCAGTAATTTTAACTCCAGAAATGTTATCTCCTGTATAATAATCAGAAATAACTCCATCTAAAAAAATGTTGTCTTCGTTAATTACATCTGTTCGGTTAGTCCCAGAAAGTTGGGCGTATGAAATGCTATAAAGTAAACATGATATTAAAAATAGTAGGGATTTTAGTTGCATTAAAGTTGGGTTAATTAATGTTTTAAAGCCCTATCCATAGCTCTTTTATCGTCTTTTGCTTTTAAATCTTGGCGTTTATCATGTAGCTTTTTACCTTTTGCTAAAGCGATGTTTAGTTTTGCATAACCATTTTTATTAATAAATATTTTGAGAGGTATAATGGTTAAACCAACATCTTTTTTCTTTTTGGTTAGCTTGTCAAGCTCACTTCTGTTTAACAAAAGCTTTCTGTCTCTTTTGGGATCGTGGTTGTTGTAAGTTCCTTGCAAATATTCGGCGATGTACATGTTTTTAATAAACAATTCACCATTTTTTATAAAACAATATCCCTCAATAATACTGGCTTTACCAGCTCTAATACTTTTAATTTCAGTACCAGTTAATTGAATACCAGCAGTAAACGTTTCAATAAATTCATATTCGAAACTTGCACGTTTGTTTTTTATGTTGATATCGTTACTCACAACTCAAAATTAGTACTTTTTTAGCCAAGAGCAACATCTAATACCATCATAACGATAAACCCGCCAATAAATCCAAGTGTAGCTACATCTGTGTATCTGTCTCGTTGTGTTTCCGGAATAACTTCCTCTACAACTACATAAATCATTGCTCCTGCTGCAAAAGCTAAAGCGTATGGAAGTATTGGTTGAAATGTCATGACCGCCCAAGCTCCAAACGCAGCAGCAACTGGCTCTACAATTGCAGAAAGTTGACCGTAATTAAAACTTTTCCAACGAGATAAACCTTGTCTTCTTAAAGGCATAGAAACAGCCATCCCTTCAGGGAAATTTTGAATACCAATACCTATTGCTAGAGCTACAGCACCACCAAGGGTAGCGCCATCAAATCCAGCCGCGACACCTCCAAACAACACCCCAACAGCTAGCCCTTCTGGTATGTTGTGTAAAGTTATTGCTAATACTAGTAGAGTAGAACGATGCCAATCTGTTTTTACACCTTCAGCTTCTTCTTTTTTAAAGTTGATGTGTAGGTGAGGCATCACTTTGTCTAAACCAAATAAGAATAAAGCTCCTCCTGCAAAGCCTAAAGCAGCTGGTACCCATGGTATTCCTCCAGCATTTTCTGAAAGCTCAATAGCTGGTGCCAATAAAGACCAGTAACTTGCAGCAACCATTACACCACCAGTAAAACCAAGCATTCCATCAAAAATTGCCCGATTCATGGTTTTAAAGAAAAACACAAACGAAGCACCTAAGGCAGTAAGTCCCCAAGTAAAAAGGGTTGCGTAAACGGCTTGGGTTACAGGACTATCTACCGATTCGAAAAACGATAAAATTTGATCTAACATTTTAGTTTATTTTTTTAATGTATAAATTTTTACTGGCTTGATTCGATACTGTTGAAGTAGACTTTTTATTTATTTTTAACGACATTGAATTATCAAATTCTATTTTATCAGTTACAGCTATTTCAGTTCCTAAAACCAAGTTTAGTTGGTCTAAATAGTTTAAAAAGCTTTTAGAATGTTCTTTAACACCTACAATAACCCCTTTTTCACCGATATTAAGGTCAGCTAAGGTTAGTTCTTTATGTCTAGCTATATTTCCATCTTTATCAGGTATTGGATCGCCATGTGGGTCGTATTTTGGGTTTTCTAAAAAATGGTCTAATCGCTCTACTAATTCGTTGCTTTGAATATGTTCTAATTGCTCAGCAATGTCATGAACTTCATCCCACTTAAAATTTAGTTTGTCCACTAAAAAAACTTCCCATAATCGGTGTTTTCTAACAATAGAAATGGCAATCTGTTTTCCGGTTTCAGTTAAGTTAACTCCTTTGTAGGGTGCATAATTAACTAGCTTTTTATCGGCTAATT
Source organism: Vicingus serpentipes (assembly GCF_007993035.1). Lineage (NCBI taxonomy): Bacteria > Pseudomonadati > Bacteroidota > Flavobacteriia > Flavobacteriales > Vicingaceae > Vicingus > Vicingus serpentipes. The sequence continues at coordinate 536,605 of NZ_VOOS01000001.1, read as the reverse complement.
TTTTTAGCATATCCGTGACAGAAGATGCTTTTGTATCCATTTCTGCTGCTACAGCATTGGTAGAAACTTCCGTTTTTCCTTTGCTTAGTTTAAAAATAGCCTTTAAATAATTTTCTTCTGTAAAAGAATTCATTGCTTATTTTTTTACAAAGGTAATTATTTATTCAATATTAATGTAAATATATTTTTAGAGTTGTCTAAAAATTATATTAGATTTGCCTTTTATTAATTGTTAATGAAGATTTTAATTTCACTTTTACTAAGTTCTAGTTTTTTGTTTGCTCAAAATGCCAGTATATCAGGTGTTTTAACATCAAAAGATAAAATTATTGAATTTGCTAATGTTGGGTTGGCTGGAACAGTTTATGGGACTTCGACTAACGAAAAAGGTTTTTTTGAGTTGAAAGATATTAAGCCTGGAATGTATAATCTACAAATTAGTGCAATAGGTTTTAAGCGTTATCAGCAAAATATAACTGTTAAAAATGGCGATAATTTAAAATTGAATGTAAATGTAGAATCTTCTACATCTCAATTAAATGAAGTGGTAATTACGGGAACTTTAAAAGAAGTTTCTATTATGGAATCGGCAGTTCCAATAGAAGTTTATACGCCTGCTTATTTTAAGAAAAACCCAACTCCAGCTTTATTTGAATCGTTACAAATTGTAAATGGAGTTCGACCACAAATTAACTGCAGTGTTTGTAATACAGGCGATATTCATATTAATGGGATGGAAGGACCATATACTATGGTTACTATTGATGGAATGCCTATAGTTGGAGGTTTGGCTTCTGTTTACGGCTTAAATGGAATTCCAAATAGTATGATAGAACAAATGGAAGTGGTAAAAGGGCCAGCTTCAACTTTATATGGTTCAGAAGCAGTAGGAGGATTGATTAATGTAATTACGAAGTCTCCCGATCGTGCACCTGATTTTTCAATTGATGTTTTTGGGACAACATGGGGAGAAATCAATACAGATGTGTCGGTTAAGTTTAAATTGAATGAAAAAGTTTCGTCAATGCTAGGTTTAAATTATTTTAATTATTCAATTCCGAAAGATAACAATGGCGATAATTTTACGGATGTTACTTTACAAGACAGAATATCGTTATTTAACAAATGGAGTTTTAAGCGAAAAAATGATAGACAAGCATCTATTGGATTACGCTATATTTATGAAGATAGATGGGGTGGAGAAATGGATTGGACACCAGAATTTAGAGGTGGAGATAGCTTGTATGGCGAATCAATTTATACAAGTAGATTTGAGTTAATTGGTAAATACCATATGCCAGTTAAAGAAACTATTATTTCCTCTTTTTCATTGTCTAATCATAATCAAGATTCTAGGTATGGCAACACAAGTTATATTGCTCAGCAAAATATTGCGTTTGGTCAGTTGTTTTGGGACAAGACCATAATGGATGTACATAATTTTGTTTTAGGAACTGCTTTACGTTACAATTATTACGATGATAATACTTCTGCAACTTTTTCATCGGACACGATAAATCGAACAAATAAGCCAGAAAACTATTTATTACCAGGAGTGTTTTTACAAGATGAAATCAGTTTAAATGAGAAAAACAAATTGTTGTTGGGATTACGATATGATTATGATTCAAGACATGGAAGTATTTTAACACCAAGAGCAAATTATAAATGGAGTGTAAACGATAATAATATAATTAGATTAAGTTTTGGAACGGGCTATCGTGTTGTTAATTTATTTACTGAAGACCATGCTGCAACAACAGGGGCTAGAGAAGTAGTTGTTTTTGGTGCGTTGAAGCCAGAGCAAAGTTATAATGTAAACTTAGCTTATCAAAAATTTATTAATACTGGTTTTGGTTTTATCAATTTTGATGGAGCTTTATTTTACACTTATTTTACCAACAAAATTGCTCCTGATTATGAAACAAACCCTCAACAAATTATTTATGAAAACTTAAATGGAAATGCGGTTTCACGTGGAGGTAGTTTTAATTTAGGGATTAACTTTTCTATTCCATTAAATATAAAAGTAGGAGGTACATTTTTAGATGTTTACCAAATGGAAGAAAACCTAGAAGGAAAGTTAGAGCGACAGGAACAATTGTTAACCGAAAAAGTATCAGGAACCTATTCTGTGGCTTATCATTTACAAAAGGCAAACATAAAAATAGATTATAATGGCAATGTTTACGGTCCAATGAAATTACCTTTGGTTGAAAACGATTTTAGACCAGCATATTCGGATTGGTACAGCATACAAAATATACAAGTAACTAAAACCTTTAAAAAAGGCTGGGAAGTTTATGGTGGAGTTAAAAATATCTTAAACTTTACACCTCCGGCTTATTCTATTTTACGACCAGAAGACCCTTTTGATAAAAATGTAAACGACCCAATCAATAACCCAAATGGATATACTTTTGACCCCACTTACGTTTATGCTTCAAATCAAGGAATAAGAGGGTTTTTTGGAATTAGATATACTTTTTTGAAATAGTATTGTGTTTAAGTTGTCCTTTTAAAACTGTTAGGGTTTTGTTAGAAAGGAAGTCGCTTGTTATTATTGTATTTATTAAGTTCTAAGCCAAGCATGAGCATCAGCTTCATTTTTAAAAATTTTGATTGGAGTTTTTGGTCTGTTTACATTCATGAAAAAACTTAGAATAATTACGTGTGAAAGATTATTTGATATGAGTGCGACTTTTCTTCTTTTAGGAGAAGAGTATTCATTTGCAGCAATTTCACGTGCTTTTTTAGACATTGAAGAAAAAGGATTAGCGTAAACAGCCACTACATAATCATTTTCACCAACTAAGAGCTTATACCCAGCATATATTTCATGAATATCCTCAGCTTCAATAGTTTCACCTTCATTAATAACAAGAGATATAAAATTATTGTCAATTAAATCTATGGAAAATTTATTATGTTCAATTAAAGGCATTTCGACGAAAAACACTATTTAACAGATAAAGTTAATTAATGTGTCGTTAATTGGTGTATAAATATTAGCTTTTTTTACAATTTTTAATAAAATCAAAAAATTACTTTGGTGTAATTATTCAAACTATAAATTTATTTATAAGTTTTTATCTCTAACTTTTCCCCATCAAATACGGCGAAAGAGTTATAATTAATCCATTCGCCTAAATTAAAATAGGTCGAGTTTTCGTTTAGTTTTATTTCTAATGGTAAGTGGCGGTGTCCAAACACAAAATAATCAATGTGTTCTTTTTGTAAATATTCACGGCAATAAATGGCTAACCATTCATTTTCTTCTCCCAAAAATATTTCATCACTACCAGCATTTACTTTTCTACTTTTACTGCTCCAATAGTTGCCTATTCCTAGCCCAAAGTTAGGGTGGATGCGTTCAAAAGCCCATTGGCATAATTTATTAGCAAAAACCTTTTTTATAAATTTATATCCGTGATCACCTGGTCCTAAACCATCGCCATGTCCAATTAAAAACTTTTTTCCGTTAAATTCTCTTGTTATGTTGCCTCGGTGCAATGTAACACCTAATTCTTTTGGAAGATAATCGAACATCCACATGTCGTGGTTACCAGTAAACAGTGTAATGGGTATTCCGCTATCGGTTAACTCAGCAATTTTACCTTGTAAACGAACAAAACCTTTAGGGATAGTATGCTTGTATTCAAACCAAAAATCAAATAAATCGCCTACTAAAAATATTTCTTTAGCATTATGTTTTATTTCATCTAGCCACGTAACAATAAGCTTTTCTCGCTCTAGGCTCTTTTCGTAATTAGGAGCGCCTAAATGAAAATCGGAAGCAAAGTATATTTTAGTTTTTTCTGGCATAAAATTTAGTACTGCGAATGTAATAAAATTCAAAATTCTGACTAAAGATCTAAATTTCTAACCATTTCAAACGGTTTAATGGTATATAAATTGAGTGAGAATCTAATTTTTTCGCTGTATTTTAATTGGTTTAATTCGCTCGACATTTTAATAGGAAAGTAAATCTCAAAGATATTTGGAACAACAATTAAAGTTGCACCAAAATTGTAAGCAACGTTAGAAACTTCGTCAACTTCATTTCCTTTAAAATCTCTTGCAGTATAGCCAGATAATCCAGCATCAGCATATAATCCGATAAAACGAAGAGGTAATGTACTTTTAATATTTATGGCATTTAGCCATTTATTAGCAGAAGGGATAGTGGTATAGTTTTTAAAGCCACCATCAGTTATCATTGCTTGTTGATTTAAATAGCCATCTGTTGTATTACGAGCCAATAAAATGTGATCATACATATAATCAGAATTACCACTTAAATTATAATTAAACCTAATAGAAGCATTGTTGTTATATAAAAATCGACCCACAAATAATCGGATGTCTAATCCGGTTTTTGGCTTACGGTAAGCGAAACGGTAATTGGCTTCTAAATTTAATTTTACAAAATTAGTAGATTGTTGGGTATTTACAGTTACTAAAAATGGATTTATTGGATGTTTACTCTTTAAAATAAACGATAAATTATTTACGTAATAATCTTCAAAATCTAATGTGTAAAAGGCATTTCCATCAGCATCTCTGTCATAATTCGCTACTTCTTCAATAATATTCACAAACTGATAATTAATATTAAAAGAATTAAATTGACGAGGGTTACGTTTCTTGAATTCAAAATTAATTTGTGGAGCTATTTTGTAATACTCTAAAGCTTGTATTTCATCATTATTAGGTTTGTTAAAATTTAAATAACTAAACGAAGATGATTTTATTCCAATGGCAACATCCTGAAATAAGCTGTTTGGCATAATATGGTAAAACGCATTTGCATATCCGTTTAGGTTTTTTGAACCAAAAGCATATAATGGTGCGATTACATATTCAAACTTTTTACTCGGAATTGTTGAGTTGTAAAAAGCTGTCCCTAACATAAAATTGTCGTTGGTATTCCATCCTGCAATAGGAGTAAAAAACAATTGGGTTTTATTAGGGTTTTCAGTACTCCCCATAAGTTGCAAACGAAAAGGTTCCATAGTTTTAAAGAGCCCTTTGGTTTTTAACGTATTATTTTTACGGTTAATTTCAGGGATGTCAAGATTAGCATCAATTTTAAAATGACTATAATCGCCTTTTTTAAAAGTGAGGAGCTTTTTGTTGCCAATAGGCTCATACCATTGGGTGTGAACAATTTCATTATTCTTAATTCCGGAAACTGAAAAAGGTCCATTTATTTTGCCATTGTTTTTTACTTTTAAGAGTATATTTTCAGCATTTGAAGTGTCCTTTTTTGTCGTAGTGATTTTATAATCTATTTTTTTAGTTGTTTTAATAATATCGTCAAAAAACCAAGATAAATCTTTGCCAGTTTCTTCTTCAAAAATTGCTCTTAAATCTTGTGGTTGAGGATGTTTAAATTTCCATTCGTCAAAATAATGATGCATACATTTGTCAAAAATCTCTTCGCCTAAATAGGCTAATAAGTAATCGAAAACAATTGCTGTTTTAGAATAAACAATACCACCATAATTCATGGAAGTATAGTTGGCACTTTTTTCTTCAATTGCTTGGTCTTTATTTAATCGAGCATTTGTTGTGTAAAGCAATTCATAACTAGCTTTATGTTTATAATCTGCTAAATCAAAAAACCGAAGTAGGGGAGTAATACCTGAATCAACTGGTAATAATTTAGCATTTGGATATTTAGTTTCAATATATCTGTTTTCGTTTAGTGAATTTAAGCCTTCATCCATCCAAGGGTGATCACGTTCGTTTGAACCTAAAATACCGTAAAACCAGTTGTGTCCAACTTCATGCATAATTACAGTTTCTAAACCAAAATCATTTCCTGACTCTCCAATTACAGTTACGTTTGGATATTCCATTCCTCCCCCAGCACTTAATGCGCCATCAACTGCAGTTACTTGCTTGTAAGGGTAATCTCCATTCCATAAAGAATAATAATAAATAGCGTCATTCAAGTATTCAATACTTTTCTTCCAGAGGTAAGCTTCGTTGTTTGTAAACATTGCCCAAGTAGTCACTTTTTCTTTGCTGTGAGGCAATTCAACTTCTCCTTTTAAAACATGGTAACGCTTATCTGCAAACCATGCAAAATCATGAACATTTTCTTGATGGTAATTTAGTGTTTTTAATGTGTCGTTTGATAAAGGGAAAGCTAAATCGGTATCATCAAAAGTTTCAATTTTAGTTGCTGTTTCTATGGCTTTTAGTGAGAGCCATTCTAATTCCTTTTCTCCATTTATTAAATCTCCAGTTGCTCCAACAATATAATTTTTAGGTAAAGTAATTTTCACATCAAAGGTTCCATATTCTGAATAAAACTCACCTTGGTCTAAATAAGGCATTTGGTGCCAACCATCTTTATCATAAACAGCAGGTTTTGGATACCATTGAGTAATCTGATATGATTCTCCCATATGTCCTAATCTTGAAAAAATGCCTTTAGGCAATTTAACACTAAAAGGAGTTGAAATTTCAACCGTTTCTCCAGGTAAAAGTGTTTCAGCTAAAAAAACGCGACAAATATCTTCGTTTTTAAAATCATATTCCCATTCTAAAACTTTTCCTTTTGAGGTAAAATTTAAACCGTCAATAAATCCTAGCTCTTCATCTTTAGCGTGATAAAAGCGTGTTTCACCATTTTCGAGTTTTTGTTTACCTAGCGCTGTATTGTATTTTTTATAAGCATTTGGCCAAATATGAAAATAGATATACTCTAATTTGTCAGGTGAGTTATTAGTGTATTCAATTGTTTCAGATGCATTTAATTGATGAAGTTTATCGTTTAATTCAACATCAATAGCATAGTTAACTGTTTGCTGGAAGTATGGTTTTTTAGTTTGTTGTGAAAAAATAGTAATTGGACATAATAAAAGAAGTGTTATGAAATTTATTGTTTTCACACTTAAATTATTTACTAATTTTTTCTTTAATCATAGATGCTAAAATATCAATAGCTACTTTGTTTTCACCACCAACAGGAATAATTAAATCAGCATATTTCATTGTAGGTTCGATAAATTGATTATGCATTGGTTTAAGTGTTTTTTCATACCTATTTAAAACTTCTTCAACATCTCTTCCTCTTTCGGTAATATCTCTTCTTATTCTTCTAATTAATCTTAAGTCAGAATCGGTATGAACAAATATTTTAATATCACATAATTTACGAAGCTCTTCATTAGTATAAATTAAAATACCTTCAACAATCAAAATGTCTTTTGGATGAATAACAGCGTAATCTTCTGTTCTTGAATGAGTAGTGTAAGAATATATAGGTTGGTTAATAGTTTCTTTATTTTTTAAAGCCTTAATATGACTTAACATTAATTCGAAATCAATTGAATTAGGATGGTCGTAGTTTATTTTGGTTCGCTCTTCATAACTTAAATTGTGATTATCATTATAATAAGAGTCTTGCATTAAAATAGCTACGTTCTCTTCAGGAATAAAACCAGCTATTTTATTTACAACTGTTGTTTTTCCGGAACCTGTACCTCCAGCTATACCTATTACTATCATTTTGTTTTAATTAGTAGTTGAACTTAACGAATATATTGAGCTTAACAATTCTTTTATAATTAACGTCATTTTTGGTTCTGCAGCTCCAGCAATTTCTTGAACTTCTTCGTGACTTATTTCAACAATTTTACCTTGAACGCCCAAATCTGTAATTATTGATAAAGCAACACATGGAAGTGACATATGATTAGCAACTATCACTTCAGGAACTGTGCTCATTCCAACAGCATCTCCCCCCAAAATTTTAACATATTTATATTCTGCTGGAGTTTCGTAGGTAGGGCCGGATAAACCAACGTAAACACCTTGTTGAAGTTTAATGTTGTTTTCGGCTGCAATATCAATTATTTTATTGTTTAATTCTTTCGAGTATGGTTCACTCATGTCAGGAAAACGAGGACCTAATTCATCAATATTTTTTCCTCTTAAAGGATTGTCAGGAAATAAATTAATATGATCGGTGATTAACATGATATCACCTATTTCAAAATTTTCGTTTACGCCACCACTAGCATTACTTAAAACTAAATGAGTTATTCCTAAGGCTTTCATAACTCTTAAGGGAAAGGTTGTTTCTTTGGTCGAATAACCTTCATAATAATGAAAACGACCTTGCATAGCTACAACTGGAATGTTATTTATTTTACCAAATATTAATTTTCCAGAATGACCTTCAACAGTAGAAGTAGGGAAGTTTGGAATTTCATTGTATCCAAATTGGTGCTCAACTTCAATCTCTGAGGCTAAGTTGCCAAGCCCACTACCTAAAACAATCCCTACTTTTGGAATTGTTGTAATTTTTTCAGTTAAAAAAAGTTTAGTTTCTTGAATTTGCTGTAACATACTTTAATATTTTGTTGTCAAACTCTTCTTTATCGTTTCCGTGAAAGCAAATTTCAATTGGAATATAAAAAATAGGAAGTTCTTTTAATTCGTTATAAATTTCGGGCAAAGATAATCGCATTATATCTTTTTCTGTTGTAATTATTACTTTATTATTACCATATAAATTTTTATAACTAGTCTTTATAGTTTCAATATCTTCTTTTTGAAATAGATAATGGTCTCCAAAAGCTAAATGTTCTATATTTTGATAATTATCTTTTATATAATAATAAAAAGCGTCTGGTTTTGCTATCCCAGTAATTAATAAGACTGAATTAATATCAGCAGGAGGGAAGGTTAAATTTTTACAAGTATCTTTAAAAGAAGATAGTTTTCCATATTTTGTGTAAGAGAAAAATATTTCTTGATAAGGTTTTGGGTTTAAGTCAGTCTTTATTCTTCTAATATCAATAGGAGATAAAACGGATGGAGATTTAGAAACAATTATAATATCTGCTCTATTACTTCCAATTGACCATTCTCTTAATCTACCAGAAGGTAAAACAGTATCATTAATATATAGTTTACTATAATCTGTAATTAAAATATTAATTCCTGGTTTAACTGCTCTATGCTGGTAAGCATCATCTAGTAATATAATTTGGGTTTCAGGAACTAAACTTTTAATTTGTTCAATTCCATTAACTCTTTTTTCATCAACTGTTACTGTAATATCAGGAAACTTATTTTGAATCTGTTTTGGTTCATCGCCAATTGTTGATGCATCAGAATTATTGTTGGCTAAAATAAAACCAGAAGTTTTTCTTTTGTAGCCTCTACTTAAAGTAGCAAGTTTATAATTGTTAAGTAACCTTATTAAGTATTCAATGTGTGGTGTTTTACCTACACCTCCTACATTTAAATTTCCTACAACAATTACAGGTAAATCAAATTCAGTTGATTTAAATATACTCCAATCATAAAATTTATTTCTAAGAAAAGTAATTATACCATATATAATAGATATGGGGTAAAGCAATATGTTAAGAATACGAATCAAAGTAGAAGTAAAATTAAAATTTTATTATAATAAAAATAATGAATATAAATTATTTCGTATATTTGTTTGTAAATGAAATTACTTTCAAACATATCATTAAGATTATTAACACCAATTTTTATTGTGTTATTTTCTTTATCATCTTGTACTAAAGGTGGTGAACCTGTCCCTTCTTCTAGTTTAGGGAGTGATGATATTAATGCTATCGTAATTGATAATTCTTTAAATTCTCAAACTGCAAGAACTACAAAAACAGTTGTTGGTGGTGATGATAATGAAGATGACGACGATAGTAGAGATGAATTTGGTGGACATCGTTAAAATTCCTTTTTTTTTCTTTTTCCTTTAAATGTTTTATTTTCTATGCGAAATACCTAATATTTCGACCGTTAGTTAATTTATGTTAATAAATCTTAAAATTTCTTAATAAGTTTACATTAAAGAAATTTGGTTAACAAGATTTTTATTACATATCTTTACGCCTCTTATTTGCACGAGACAAAATTTTTTTAAAGATTAAACTATTGAATATGTTGAAAAGACTAGCTTTTTTAATGTTTACTGTTGTACTTAGCTTAGCTGCAAGTGCGCAATCAGGTGGGACAATTAAAGGTAAAATGATTGATAAGGTGACTAATGAGCCTCTTCCTTTTGCTAATGTTGTTGTTTTTAAAGGTGGAGCACAAGTTGCCGGAACCATGACTGATTTTGATGGGAATTATTCTATTTCTGCTCTTACGCCAGGTTCTTATACAATTCAAGCTTCTTACGTAGGTTACCAACCAATAAAACTAGCTGGTGTTATTGTTAATGATGGTAAAATAACATTTGCTGATGTTAAAGCTGGTCAGGGTATTGATATGGATGTATTTGAAGTTGTTGAATATGAAGTTCCTTTGATTTCCAAGGATCAAACTTCGAGTGGAGGAACTGTTACTCGTGAATCAATCGATAAAATGCCGGGTCGTTCTGCTTCTGATATAGCAGCTACTGTTGGTGGTGTACAAGTAAATGAAGATGGTTCTTATAATATTAGAGGTTCTAGAAGTAATAGTACAGATACATATATAGATGGTATTAGAGTTAGAGGTAATGCAAATTTACCTAAAGCAGCAATTGAGCAAGTTAATGTTATTGTTGGTGGTTTACCTGCAGAATATGGAGATGCAACTGGTGGTGTTGTAAGTATTACTACAAGAGGAGCTTCGAAAGATTGGTTTGGAGGATTAGAATATTTAACTTCTGGATTTAAAAATGGTGATGATGTCGTTGGATTAGATAAGTTTGGATTTAATCTTTTAGGATTTAATTTGGCTGGACCTATTTTAACTAGAAAAAATGATAAAGGTGAAAAGACTGATGCAATAGCAGGTTTCTTTATTTCGGGTGAGTTTAAACATCAAGTTGATCCAAATCCTTCTGCAATTGATAATTATAAAGTTAATAATGATGTTATGGATGAGTTAAATGCTAACCCATATACAAGATCATTTGATGATGGTGGAGGTATTATTAATAATGCATCGTATGTAAAAGCAAATGATTTAGAAGCTATTAAATTTCGTCAAAATGTTGCAGCTAGAGGAATGAATTTAGCTGGTAAGATAGATATTTCACCTACTAAAAATACAACCGTTACGTTTGGTGGTACTTTTGATTATAATGACAGAAATGCTTATATTAGAAGCTACGCTTTATTCAATTCTCAAAACAATCCTCAAGTTATTGATCGTAACTGGAGAGCTTATGCTAGAGTTACTCAACGTTTTGAAAATAATGATTCAGAAGAGAGTTCTTCTTTAATTAAAAATGCATTCATTTCTTTACAAGCCGATTATTCAAATGTTCATCAGGTAGTTCAAGATGAAGGGCATCAAGATCGTTTATCTGATTATGGTTATGTAGGTAGGTTTACTTCTACTAGACAAGATCAATACAATCAAGAAGCTTTTACTCCTCAAGATGCTAATGGTAATAATTTATTGGCTGGAGATGGTTCTGACTCTACAGCATTTGGTTCTCTTTCTACTGCTACAACTACATTGTATGAATTTCAAGCTGGTGATATTAACCCAATCTTAGCTAACTATACTCAAAGTTACTATGATGCTTATGCTAACGATCCTTTTGGAAACTGGGAAAGACCAATTCAAGTAGAAGGTGGTGGTGGATTACTTAATGGTAATACTGGTGCTGCTTCAGTTTATAATTTATGGTCATCAATGGGTGGACAGTACAATAATTATTCTGTTACATCATCGGATCAGTTGAGAATTACTACTGCTGGTAGTGCTGAAATAAAAGGTCATGCTATTAAATTAGGTTTTCAATATGAACAAAGAGTTGTTGGTCAATATTCTATTGCACCAGGTGCTTTATGGAATACTGGTAGAGGTTTAGTAAATACTCATATTGATAATAGAGATTTTAGAGAAGGTAATTATACAGTTGGAGAAACTTATGTTCCTAATGGCTTTGGTCTTGATACAATTGCTCAATATACTTTTGAATCTTATTATGGTGAAGGTCAAACACAATTTGATAAAAATATTAGAGAGAAATTAGGTTTGGCTCAAACTGGAACTGACTATATAGATTTTGATTCTTATGGAAGTGATGTATGGTCTATTGAAGATTTTACTCCAGATGATTTATTTAATAACTATAGCCAAAATGGTATTAACTATTACGGATATGATTATACAGGTAAAAAATTATCTGGCAATCCTACTTTAGATGATTTCTTTACTAAGAAAGAAAATGGAAATTATACAAGAGAGGCTGGAGCATTTAAACCTATTTATATGGCTGGTTATATTCAAGATAAGTTTGCTTTTGAAGACCTAATCTTTAATGTAGGTGTCCGTATTGATAGATATGATGCAAATCAACCAGTATTAAAGGATAAGTATTCATTATTCCCTGTAAAAACAGTTGCAGAGGTTGGTAATATTTCTGATTTACCTTCTAATATTGGAGAAGACTTTGTAGTTTATGTAACAGATGCGGGTAACCCTACAACTAATGATATTGTTGGATATAGAGATGGTGATGTTTGGTATAACAAAGAAGGTAAAGAAATTACAGATCCTTCTGTTTTAAGTTCAACTGGAACTCCTGCTCCTTGGTTGGTTGATCCAAATGATGATTTAGCGTTTACAGATTTAGATGGAGAGTCTTTTGTAGATTATGAGCCAGAAATAAACATTTCTCCTCGTATTGCATTTTCATTCCCTATCTCTGATGAAGCTTTGTTTTTCGCTCATTATGATGTGTTAACGCAAAGACCTTCATCTAATAGTAGTTTACAATTAATTGATTATTTATTAATTCAACAAACAAGTAATTCTATTAACAATCCTGATTTAAAAGCTGAAAAAACTGTTGATTTTGAACTTGGATTTCAACAAAAAATTGATAATTATTCAGCAATTAAAATTGCAGGTTTTTACCGTGATTTAAAAGACATGGTTCAAATAACTCAAGTTATTGGTGCTTATCCAAAAAGTTATTTATCATATGGTAATAAAGATTTTGGTACAGTTAAAGGGATGACTTTTAGTTATGACCTAAGAAGAAAAGGAAATATTTCGTTAAGAGCTGCTTATACATTACAGTTTGCTGATGGAACTGGTTCTAGTACAACATCATCATTAAACTTAGTATCATCAGGTAATGGTAACTTAAGAACGTTGTTGCCATTAAGCTTTGATCAAAGACATGTAATTGTTCTTTCTGCTGATTACAGATATGGAGCTGGTAAAAATTACAATGGACCAGTTGTATTTGGAAAAGACTTATTTTCAAATACAGGTTTAAATGTTGTGTTTAGAACTAATTCAGGTACACCTTATACTAAAACTTCAAGAATTGTAAATAGCGCAGTAATAACTGGAGCTGTTAATTCTCCAATAGAAAGTTCATTAAACGGTAATAGATTACCATGGACTCAAACAGTAGATATTAAATTGGATAAAAACATTGATTTAAAATGGGGTAAAGGAGAAGGCGAAGAAAGAACTAAAGCTTATTTAAATGTGTACCTACAAATCTTAAATGTTCTTAACACTAAAAATATTTTAGGAGTATATTCTGCTACTGGTAATGCTGATGATGATGGTTATTTAGCAGCGGCTGAATGGCAACAATTAATAGCAACAAATGTAGATGAAGAAGCTTTTAGAGATTTATATAAAGTAAAAGTTGAAGATCCTAGTAATTTCTCTCTTCCAAGAAGATTTAGATTAGGTTTACAATTAAATTTTTAAGATAGAAAATAATTTTTTATAGATAGATATGCAAAACGGACGTAAAATATCAACTAAACTAATTATTGCATTTTTGGCAGTATTATGTGTTAGCAAGGTAAATGCAAGAACAGCAGTTACTAATACTAATGGAAATAAAGGCGGAGGAGATATTCCTACACCAACTGCTGGTTGTGCTCCTGCTGCTGCTGTAGCAATATTAGAGTTTAATAATATTAGAGCTAGATTAGAAGGTACTGGAGGAACATTTTTTCAAAACCGTGCGGTATCTCCTGCAATTGCGGCTTATCAAGTACCAAAACAGAATACAGAAGATGATCCTTATTATGCAGCAATTTATTCTGCTGGTTTATGGATAGGTGGAGAAGATCCATCTGGAAATGTAAAAGTTGCTGCTGCTTTATTTAGACAAGGTAATGACTTTTGGCCTGGACCTTTAGATGATAATACAGCAGATATTGATGCTGAAACATGTCAGATTTTTGATCAATATTTTTCTATATCTAGAGCTGAAGTTAATGCTTTTGTAGCATGGTATGCAGATCCTTCTGCTTTTCCTGGTTATTCAATTCCAAACTCTATTTTAAATTACCCAGCAAGAGGTAACACTGTTAGAAAACAGGCAGGACAACAGTATTATGTATCTCAAAATTTAGCTCCTTTCTTTGATAATGATGGAGATGGTTTTTATGATCCAAATGCAGGTGATTACCCTAAATATGATTTATTAGGTAATGTTGATTGTAGAGCAACTCGTGATGTTAGACTATTTGGTGATACAACTATTTGGTTTGTATTTAACGATAAAGGGAATACGCATACTGAATCTGGTAGTATAGCTCCTATTGGTATGGAAATTCATGGGCAGGCATTTGCTTTTGCTACGAATGATGAAATTAATGACATGACTTTTTATAACTATGAGTTAATTAATAAATCATCTTTTACGTTTGGAAACACATATTTTGGACAATGGGTTGATGCTGATTTAGGAAATTCAAACGATGATTTTGTTGGTTGTGATGCTTCTAGAGGTTTAGGGTATGCTTATAATGGTGATAATGATGATGAAGATGCTAATGGTGTTACTGGTTATGGCCAAACACCTCCGGCAATTGGAGTTGACTTCTTTGAAGGACCTTATGCTGATGCTGATTTAAAAGATAATCCGTTAACTACTGATATTCCTACAGCTATAGCTGAAGGCGGAATTCCTTATGAGGGGTTAGGAATTGGCTATGGTGATGGTATTGTTGATAATGAGCGTTATGGAATGAAAAAATTTGTTTACTATAACATTGGAGGTGATCCAGTAAATGGGGATCCAGGTTCTGCTTTAGATTACTATAACTATCTTCAAGGACAATGGAGAGCAGGTTCTGGTGGTTCTCAAATGTCTTGGGGGGGTGATGGAACAGGTATTGCTGATGGTCAAGCTGGTGCAATACCATGTGATTTAATTTTTCCTGGAGAGTCAGATCCTTTACATTGGAGTACACAAGGTGTTACACCTACTCCTACAGTTTGGTCTGAAGGTACTGAGAACAATACTGCTGGAGATAGAAGATTCTTACAATCAGCTGGTCCTTTTACATTAGAACCAGGTGCTATTAATGATTTAACTGTTGGTATTGTTTATGCAAGAGCTTTAAATGGAGATAATACTTCATCTATAACTTATTTACAAGTAGCTGATGATAAAGCTCAAGCATTATTTGATAACTGTTTTAAAGTATTAGAAGGTCCAAATGCTCCAGATGTTACGATTCAAGAATTAGAAAATGAGTTAATAATATATTTATCTAATAATAATCCTATTTCTAATAACTTTAATGAATCTGCTAATCTTAAAGATGCAACGATTTCTATTCCTGATACATTAAATGGTGTATACCAAGGTCCAGAATCGGATAGAGATACTTTAAAGTATTATAAATTCCAAGGATATCAAATTTATCAGGTTAAAACTGGAAATGTTTCAGTTACTCAGTTAAGCGACCCTGCAGTTGCAAGATTAATTGCCCAAGTTGATAAAGAAGATGAAATTGGTCAATTAGTAAATTATGAATTTGATAAGAGTATAATTCCAATGTTCCTTCCGAAATGGTTAACGGTGAGAATAAAGGAATTAGACATTCATTTAGAATTACTAATGATGCATTTGCTACAGGAACTGACAAGAGACTTGTAAATCATAAAACGTATCATTTTATTGCAATGGCTTATGCTCATAATAGCTGGCAAGAAATTGACCCACAAAATTTTTCTTTAGGAGGTCAGTTTAAGCCATATTTAGCAAGTAGAACTAATTCTACAGGTAGTGGTATTACAGCATATTCTGCTATACCTCATGATCCAACTGTTGAAGATGGTGGTACAGTTGTTAACTCTAATTATGGAGATCAACCTGAAATTACAAGAATTGAAGGTCAAGGTAACGGTGGTATTGAATTGAAGTTAACAGCAAGTTCTGAAGATCAAATTGTAGCTAATAACTTTAATAATTACCCAACTTATCAAGCTGGATATGGACCAATTACAGTTAAAGTTATTGACCCATTAAATGTTGCAGCTGGTACTTATAAATTACAAGTATTAGATTCAACTTTGTCTTCACCAGCAGGTAATACATTAGATGATGCTTATTGGAGATTATTGGTTCCTAATGCTGCAGGTGGTATTGATACTGTAATTTCAGATGTTTCAATTGCATCAAGATATGAGCAAATGTTTTTAGATCAAGGTTTATCTGTTACCTTAAAACAAGTTGTAGAGCCAGGTGTTAACTTTGAAACTAATAGTGGTTTATTAGGTGCTAGTTTATCTTATTCTCAACAAGGAGTTGATTGGTTAGGTGGTGCTTTTGATATTGATGGTGAGAACGAATTAAACTGGATTAGAAGTGGTAATCAAACTTACGATGTTCCAGGTGCTACTCCTCCAGTATTAAGTGGATATAATGATTATATTGTTGCTGGAACGCATATCGATCCGAATCAAAATTATGAGAACTTATTAAGTGGTACATGGGCTCCATACGCACTTACAGCATCTATTATTGCTGGTAATGGAGATAACTTCGCTTTATCTGGTTCTAAAGTAAATAACGCTCCAGGTATAATTGTTGGTGTTCCTTTTAATGGAGTACCTAAATATTATGCATCTATTACTAATAACACTAAACTTAACTTAGCTAATTTACAATCAGTAGATATCGTATTTACTTCAGATAAGAATAAATGGACTAAAAGTGTTGTTTTCGAAACAGGAGTTGATACAGGTAAAACTGAAAATAACGCTTGGCCTTTTGATAAAAGAAGAGTGCCATCTGTTGATAAAAACTTTAATGCTGTAGATACTTCTGTTGTAAGAGACGCGCATGGAAATCCAAGCATGGGAATGAGTTGGTTCCCAGGTTATGCAGTTAATGTTGAAACAGGAGAAAGATTAAACATTGCATTTGGAGAAGATAGCGGTTTACCAAACGATAATGGTAGAGATATGCAATTAAATCCGTCAGCACGAAGATTTGATTTTGATACTGCTGCTTTCCAATTGGATACTGTTTTAGGTGGTAGACACTATGTTTATATTTTAAACACTAGATATGATGAATCTAAAGAATTCGATTCATTAATATCTATACCTAGAACTTTCCCTACAGGTATTAGTGTAACAAAATCTATTAGAGATGCAGTTGCTAATCAAGTAATTTGGACAGGAATTCCAATGACAAACCAAGGTGAGTCATGGTTATCTTCTGATGCTACTGTTCAATTAAGAGTTGAAAAACCATATGAAATGTTTACAACGGCTAATTCTTCTAATACAGAACCAATAGGTAATGCTACTAGACCAATGTATCAATTTAATATGGATGGATTTGCTTCTCTTAAGAATGTACTATCTGTTGCTGAAGAAAGATTAAATACAATTAAAGCAGTTCCAAACCCATATTATGCATATTCTGAATATGAATCAGGTAAGCTTGATACTAGAATCAAAATCACTAATTTACCTGAAGAATGTGTTGTTTCTATTTACAATGTTAATGGTACTTTAATGAGAAGATTTGTTAAAGCTGACCCTAAGACTAGTTTAGATTGGGACTTAAAGAACGCAGTAGGAATTCCTGTTGCAGGAGGTATGTATTTAATACATATTGATGCAGAGGGTATTGGAGAAAAAATTATTAAATGGTACGGTGTTACAAGACCTACTGATTTAGGAGGATTTTAATATAATTTAATTGCTGATTACAAAATATAAAGTTTTACATATGAAAAATATGAAATTAATAGTAGCTCTTTTTGTTGCAGGTGTTTTATCTGTTGCGAATTCGTATGCAGGTAATGAAGACAGAGCAGGAGAAGCCGGTGCATCACAATTACTAATTAACCCATGGGTTAGAAGTGCTGGTTTTGGCGGTGCAAATACAGCTTCAGCTATAGGTCTAGAAGCAATGAATTTGAATGTTGCTGGTTTGGCTTACACTAATAAAACTGAATTAATGTTTACTCACAAAAACTGGTTATCTGGTAGTGAAACAAAAATTAATTCTTTTGGTTTAACACAAAAATTAGGTGAGGCTGGTGTTTTAGGTATCTCTATTATGTCAATGAATTTTGGAGACATAGATATTACTACTGTAGATTTACCAGAAGGTGGAGTAGGTACTTTTTCTCCTAGTTATTTGAATTTTGACATTGGATATGCTAAATCTTTTTCTGACAGAATTTCTGGAGGTATAGTCCTTAGAATTGTAAGTGAATCTATTTCAAATGTAACTAGTAGAGGTGTTGCTTTTAATGCAGGTGTTAAATATGTTACAGGTGAAAATGATAGAATTAAATTTGGTATTGCTTTAAACAATGTTGGACCAACAATGAAAGCATCTGGTGAAGGTTTAACTTTTACTAATACTGATATTAATACAAATGTTTCTTCTACTCAAGAAAGAAGAACATCTGCTTATCAATTACCATCTTTACTAAATATTGGTGCTTCATATGATTTTTATTTAGCTGCTACTAAAGACTCTTCATCTAATCAAATTAAAGCTGATCATAGATTAACTTTAGCTGGTAACTTTACTGCTAATTCATTTACAAATGATCAATACAGACTTGGTTTAGAATACGGTTTTAGAAATATGTTTATGTTAAGAGCAGGATATATTATTGAAAGTACTACTTGGTTTGATTCAGCTAAAAGAACAACAGCATACACAGGACCTTCATTTGGTGGTTCATTTGTAGCACCTTTAGGAAAAGGTGGAGCTACATTTGGTATACACTATGCATATGAAATGACTGAGAGATTTAATGGAACTCATAGTATTGGAGTTAGATTAGATTTATAATCTTATTATTAAAATATTAAATTGGTTTAAGAGAACTCTTTTTAGAGTTCTCTTTTTCGCTTTTAAAATACGTGTTTATGTCACTAATTAATTACTATACAGCTGAAGGTTTAGCTAAATTAAATGAAGAATTAGATCATTTAAAAAATGTTGAAAGAGCAAGTGTTTCTGCTCAAATTGCAGAAGCTAGAGATAAAGGAGATTTATCTGAGAATGCTGAATATGATGCTGCTAAAGAAGCACAAGGATTATTAGAATTAAAGATTTCTAAATTAGAAACGATTGTTGCAAATGCAAGAGTAATTGATGAATCTCAATTAGATACTTCGAAGGCATTAATCTTATCTAAGGTAAAGATAAAAAACATAGCTAATAATATGGTTATGGAATATACTTTAGTTTCTGAAAAAGAAGCAAATTTAAAAGAGAAAAGAATTTCTGTTGATTCTCCAATAGGCAAAGGCTTATTGGGTAAATCGTTGGGTGAAATAGCTGAAGTTGAAGTACCTACTGGAATTGTTAAGTTTGAAATTATTGAGATAAGTAGATAATGGAGCCATCTATATTTACCAAAATAATTAATAAAGAAATACCTGGTTACATCATTGATGAAACAGATGAATTTATTGCTATTTTGGATGTATTTCCGTTAGCAAAAGGGCACACACTAGTTATTCCAAAAAAGCAAGTAGATTATATTTTTGATTTAGATACCGATATTTATACTCGACTTTGGGTATTTGCTCAACAAGTTGCAAAAAGAGTTGAGAAATCAATACCTTGCAAGCGAATAGGTGTTGCTGTAATTGGATTAGAAGTTCCTCATGCTCATATTCATTTATTACCATTACAGAGTGTTGAGGACATTAATTTTTCGAAACCGAAAATACAATTGACCAAAGAAGAATTTGAAGAAATTTTAGCTTTGATTAAAAAAAATTAAGATTTACTTCGTTTAGGATTCTGTTTAATAAATGCTTCCCAACCAGAGTAGTTTTTTTCTGAAACGGGTTTTCCCATTTGAAAATAATGACATACTGCAGCTGCTAATCCGTCGGAAGCATCTAAGTATTTTGCATCAATTTTTATTTTCAATAAATTTTCTAGCATTCCAGCAACTTGCTCTTTAGATGCAGTTCCCTTACCAGTAATAGATTGTTTTATTTTTTTTGGTGCATATTCAGTTATGGGTATGTTTTTAGAAAGGGATGCTGCAATAGAAACTCCTTGCGCTCTTCCTAACTTTAACATTGATTGAGGGTTCTTACCTAAAAAAGGAGCTTCAATTGCTACTTCATCAGGTTTATATTCGTCAATTAAATAAGAAGTACGCTCAAATATTTTTTGTAATTTCAAAAAGTGGGTGCTTAATTTGTTTAATTCTATGGCACCCATTGCAATCAAAGTCATTTTATTGTCGATTATATGTATAATACCATAACCCATTACATTTGTACCGGGATCAATTCCTAATATTATTTTATCTTTAACCACAATTTAGCTTACTATTGAATACAAAAACAATATACAAATATTTTAATTTAATCTTAAAGATTATAATTGGTGTGTTTGCTTTTGTTTTCATTGTTTATAAAATTAAATCAGGCCTAGCAGAAAACTTAAACTATATTAAATCAACAAAAGTTGAATACCAATATCTGGTTGTTAGTTTGTTTTTAATGTTATTAAACTGGGGGGTAGAATCATATAAATGGAAATATATAATTCGAAAATATGTTCAAATAAATTTTTTTAAAGCTTTTAAATTCGTTCTAACTGGAGTTACCATAAGTTTAATTACACCAAATAGAGTTGGAGAAATACCAGCTAGAGTTATGTTATTAAATGGTTATGAAAAAAGTAAAGACTTAGTTTGGCTAACTACCTTAGGAGCATTTTCTCAGTTGCTTATTACAGTTATGCTAGGAGTTGTAGGTTTATTTTTTTCTAGTCATTATTTTAAAAATTATTATTTTAATTTTCTATTTTTAGTCTTATTCGGATGCGTTTTGTTGTTGAGTATGCTATTTGTTAGCTTTCAAAAAATGCCTTCATTCTTTCAAAAAATCCCCATTTTAAATAAATTAAGTTCTAAAGATTTTAAGGAACTTTCATTTGTTGAATTAGCTAATGTTTTAATTTTAAGTGCACTTAGATATGCTGTTTTTTGTTTGCAATATTGGTTAGTTTTAAAAGCATTCAGTATTCATTTAGATGAAATACAAGAAATAATGTTAATACCTGTTTGTTTTCTTATAGCTTCTATTATTCCAACAATATTATTATCAGAAATAGGAGTGAGAACCTCTGTTGCAGTTTTTGTTTTTGGCATGGTAAGCGATAATGTAATTGCAATAATTTTAGCTTCTTTATTATTATGGATTATTAACATTGCTTTACCAGCTTTTTTGGGTTTATTCAATTTAAATCAATTAACTATTTTAAAAGAATAAGTTGTTTATTTTACTCGTCATATCAATTTTAATTACAGCTATTTATGGGGTATTTGTAATCATATCTATTTTTGGATTTTATAAAATTATAGATACACAAGATTGCAATGACATAAATGATATAAAAGTTTCGATTGTAATTGCAGCTAGAAATGAAGAGGAATATATAGAAAGATGTATTAACTCTATTTTAAATCAAGATTTTAACTATAATAACTATGAAATTATTGTAGTGAACGATCACAGTGAAGATGATACATTAACAATATTACAAGATTTAAAAATTGGAAATTTAAAAATACTATCACTTCCAAATGGAGTAACTTCAAAAAAAGAAGCTTTAAAATTAGGTATTGAAAATGCTCAATTTAATGTTATATCATCAACAGATGCTGATTGTGTTTTGCCACCAAATTGGTTAAAGTTGCTAGTAAGTAACATTAATAAAGATGTTGATATGCTTTTAGGACCAATTGTTTTTAAAGAAAAGGTTGGCTTATTAAATGCTTTTCAACAACTTGATATGTTAGCGATACAGACGTTTCAATTTGGTTTATTAGCAATTAATAAACCTATTCTTAATAATGGAGCTAACTTATCATTTAAAAAAGAAGAATATCAATTGGTTGGAGGATATGATGAATATGAAACCCCTTCAGGAGATGATGTTTTTCTTTTAGAAAAGTTTATTAAACAAAAACTTACAATTAAAGGATTGTTGAATAAAAACTTTATTGTTGAAACGAATCCAATGATAAGTTATAGCCAATTTTTTCAGCAACGAATTAGATGGGCCTCAAAAAGTAAATTTTACGCAGGTAAGATGTTAAAAATGCTGTCTCTTATTATCTTATTTCAAAATATTTTACAAATATTCATCTATTCACAAGTAGTATTAAGCGAAAATTTTACAAACTACTACATATTCTTATTGATAAGTAAATGGCTTATTGATTTTATATTATTATTTTTGGTTGCGGCATTTTTTAATCGAAAGAAATCGATGTTGTATTTTATACCAGTTCAACTATTTTATCCTTTTTATATTTTAGTTGTTGGTTTTGCTTCAATGTTTTTGAAGTTTGAATGGAAAGGCAGGAAATATTAATGAGTAAAGAAAAAAAAGAAATATATTCGAAATCGTTATCTTACCATGCTTGGCAACGGTTAAAAAAGAATAAATTAGCTTTATTCGGAATTTCGATTATCTGTTTGGCTACCTTAGTGGCTGTAATAGGGCCTATTATCCGTCCTGATTCTACCCCAAAAGCGAATGATCAAATTCTTGAAATTACAACAAAAAAGCCTGGCTTTACTGTAGATATTTTACATGTTAGAAAAAATGGGGAATCTGAGAAAACGAGCTTATGGTCTAAGTTTTCAAATGGAGTAGAAACAGGTTATAAGTCTTTACCAATTTATGATTATAGTTTTGAAGGAAGTAATATTGTTGTAGAAAAATATACTGGAGGAGACGTTAATAATGGGCAAATACTCAAATTTAATTTAGCAGATGTAGTTTATCCGTTAGATCATAATGAGGTAGCTCAATCAAGTCAAAATTTAGAGTTTTATTCTGTGGAAGATGGTAAATTATCTATTTCCATTGATGACCTTAAAAAAGAAATCATATCAAATAATATAGAAGCTAAAAAGTTTTATTTAGGAACCGATAAGTATGGAAGAGACATGCTTAGTCGACTAATGGCAGGAACTTGGATTTCACTTTCTGTAGGCTTTATTTCTGTATTTATTTCGTTGTTTATTGGTATTAGCTTAGGAGCTTTAGCTGGTTATTTTAGAGGCTGGGTTGATGATGTTATTATGTGGGTAATTAATGTTGTTTGGTCTATCCCAACACTTTTATTAGTAATTGCGATAACACTTGCTTTGGGTAAAGATTTTTGGCAAGTATTTGTAGCTGTAGGTTTAACAATGTGGGTTGAAGTTGCAAGGGTTGTCAGAGGTCAAGTTTTAAGTATTAGAGAAAAAGAATTTGTTGAGGCAGGTAGAGCATTAGGTTTTACCAACGGAAGAATTATTTTTAGACATATAATACCCAATGTTTTAGGGCCAGTAATTGTTATTTCGGCAATTAACTTTGCAGCAGCAATTTTAATTGAAGCAGGCTTAAGTTACCTTGGAATTGGAGCACAACCTCCACAGGCTACTTGGGGTAAAATGATTTCAGAGCACAAAGGTTATATAATTACTGGAGACGCTTATTTAGCTGTTTTACCTGGTATTGCTATTATTATTATGGTATTGGCATTTGTGCTCGTAGGAAACGCCCTTAGAGATGCCTTAGATTCAAAATCAGTAGATGATTTACCTGCAGTTTAAAAAATTATTAAACAGCTTAAATAAATAAATCCTCCTATTATCATTAAAAAAAGTGTGTAAGGCAAAATTTCTTTTGCTTTAAGACCTGTTATTCCTAATAAAGGCAATGCCCAAAATGGTTGAAGCATATTTGTAAGTTGGTCTCCATAAGCTAAAGCCATTATACTTTTAGGAAGAGATAATCCCATTTCTGTAGCGGCTTGAATAATAATAGGACCTTGAACAGCCCATTGTCCACCCCCACTAGGGACAAAAATATTTACTAAGCCAGCACTTAAAAAGGTGTAAAGAGGATATGTTGTTGCAGAAGATATTTGTACAAAAAAATCAGATATTTCTCCAACCAACCCTGAATTTTTCATAATTCCCATAATACCAAAATACAACGGAAATTGAATTAATATTCCTGCAGCACCAGAAATAGCATCGTCAGTTGCTTCTAAAAACTTAGTAAAGTTTTTATGTAATAAAATAGCTAGCGCTAATAGTAATAAATTAATGTTATTTGGATTGAAAAATGCTAAAATATTATTATCGTATTCAAATCTTATTTTAAAAATAATATAGATAAATATTATCCCTCCAAAAAGAATAGAAAATAACGAAGAGTGATCTAGTTTCTCAGCTCCAGTAATTATTTTTTGAGGGTTTGAATCTTTATCAGTTATTTTTATATTGAAATTTTTAGAATGTACTTTTTTACCTAACCAATACATTGAAATAGGTAAAACAACAATTAATAATGCCATTACGGTTAAATTCATTGAAGAACCCACGGTTTCCCAATATGAAACTTGATTAGGTAAAAGATTAATTTGTTCAGTAGAAAAAATACCAGACATCATTTCTTTTATATGATTTGGTTCAGCAACTTTTGCTAAAGAAGAACCAGATAAGCCTCCGTGCCAAACCATTAAACCTGAATATCCAGCTGCACCAATTAGTGGGTAATTAATTTTAATGCTTTTATTTTTGGCATGTTCAGCAACTTTTCTTGCGAAAATAGCTCCGAAAATAAGTCCCAGGCCCCAGTTAAAAAGTGCTACAATTACAGTAAGTAAAGTAACTAAAGAGGCTGCTTTAGCTGTTGAATTACAATGGTTAACTGCCAAAGAAATAATTTTATTTACGGGTTTAGTTAATGCTAATACATGTCCTAAAACCAACATTAGCATCATTTGCAAGGCAAATACCATTAAGCCAGAATTCCAAACACCATCATCCCAAAATTGAAGTAATTTATAGCTATAAGCAGAGAAACTAGCTTTATTAGGTAAAGTAAATACCAAAGCAATACAATATGTAACTATTGTAAGAATTACGGCAATTGTAAAAGGAGCAGGAAGTAGGTATTTAAATACTTTAGAATATTTATCGCTAAAACTCATGAATTACTTACTTAGAAGTACTTTCCAGGCGTTTTCAATTTCACCATTTTCAATTAATTTTTTTGCTTCATGATGTTTTTCTCCAGTAATAGTTGGGTAAGCAGAAATTTCAGATTCAGAAGGAATTGATTCAACACTTCCTAATAATCCTAAGTCGTTACCTGTTAATATTTTACTGTTTTTTATTTCAGAAGGAATTGCATCAACTCCAATACCAATAGTTGTAATAGGTTTTTGAATTTCAAACATAGATTCGTCATTAGCTCTACAATACCAATTACCTCCCATGCGGCTAACTAGATCAATTTTATGTTGATCAATCATTCCATTCTCATCTAATACCTCTTCATTAATATGAATTTTTAAAACTTCACATATAACCAAGTTACCAGCTCCTCCATTTTGACCTAACTCAACAATTTCATTTACTTTGCATTCAAATTGAACTGGAGATTCTTTAACTCGAAATGGTTTTATAGTTTCTGAAGCTATTGGAGTTAACCCAGATTTTATAAATTCATCAACATCTTTTCCATAAGGAGAGCTAGATAAAGACATTTGTTGAACAATATCATAGTTCACTATATTAATAACAACTTCTTTTGTTTCTTTTACATTGTCAAAAGTATTTTTGGTTTCACCTGTTCTACCACTTCTCGCAGGAGAAAAAACCAATATAGGTGGATTAGCACTAAATACATTAAAGAAGCTAAAAGGACTTAAATTTCTATTTCCATTATTATCTACTGTACTTGCAAAAGCAATTGGTCTTGGACCTATAGCTCCCAATAAATAATGGTGAAGTTTTGGTACTGGAATTTCTTTTGGATCTATCGTTAACATAAAAAATTAAGGCATTTCAAGTTCATAATTTATTTCGTAAAGTGTTACTGTTATTTTATTGTCGCAACTACTTCCGAAATTCAAAGCCCTTGTATCTTTTGATTCTGGTTTAACTAATGCTTGACCAGAAGATACCCAATTACAATCACCATTAAGTGTTAATTTATTTACAATTTGAGCTGTAAAGGCATTGCCTTTAAAAGCTCTGCCAGAAGTAGATCCAGTAATTTCATATATATCATCATTAAACAATGGAGTAGATTCACCATCGATAATTTTTAATTGATAACTTCCTGAATAAAATATTTTTTGATTTTGATTGTTTCTAATTTTCACTTCGTTGAAAGTAATAGTATAAGTAGGATAATTATTTATTATCCCATTGAACTGAGATGTAATTGTTCCTGCAATAAAAGTGAAATCATTTAAAATATAGTCATTAAATGAGATGGAGGTTACTGTTCCTAAATCATCGTAAAAGCCATTGTAACTAGCAGTAATATAACCGCTTCTTAAATTAGTTGAAGTAGAGCAATTACCAAAATTTACTTGTAAAGTTTTTGGACTAGTTGAACCATCAAAAATAATTGTATCACAACCAAAAACTGACGTAGAATCAAGTGTAGTGGCACTAACAACTCCTTGTGATGTACTTGATGCTTGGTGAATAATTTTAAAAATATCGTAAACCAACCCAGTAGCTAAAGCATAGTCTTCAGAAGAGTTTGTACTTGTATCATCATCTCTATCAGATTTTTTACACCCAATAAACATAAATAAACTAGATAGTACTATTATGAGTAATTTTTTCATGAAATAAAGCGATTAATTGATAAACTAAAATTAGTTCATTTTTTCATAAACAACAAATGAATAGGAGTAAGGATGTTTTTCATCTATTTGATGAGATTCAGAATTTATTTCCTTCCATACTGTTTGATCTATTTCTGGGAAAAAAGTATCTGCTTCAAAAAGATGATGAACATGAGTTATGTACATTTTATCAATTAAATTTTTATCCAAAGCTTCTTTATAAATTTGTCCTCCACCTATAATAAAAAGTTCTGTTTCATTATTTGATTTTGCGAAATCAATGGCACTTTCTAAATCATTAAATATAAAGCTACCCTCATCACTAAAATCTACTTGACGAGTTAAAACCAAGTTAGTTCTATTCGGTAGTGGCCTGAATTTTTGTGGTATGGAGATGTAGTTTTTACGGCCAGTAATGATATGATGACCAGAAGTTATTTCTTTAAAGTACTTCATATCATTTGGTAATCGCCAGAGTAAATCGTTGTTTAATCCAATAGCATTGTTTTTTGCAATGGCAACTATTAGTGAAATTTTCATAATTGACGTAACCATTTTTTACAAACTGAATTCATTTCTTTATTCTCTTTTAAGATATAATAATAGGTATTACCTCTTTCTTTTAGAGGGAATTCAAAAGATTGAATAATTTCATCTCTACTGATTAATACATTAATAGTATCACCTACATTTTTATTTTGTATAAACTCATCTAGCTTGCCATTAACTCGATATCCATCTATAGCAATTATCTCATCATTTACATTTAAACCTCCATCATAAGCAGAGCTATTACGGGTTACTTTTGATATAGTATTGTAATTCAAACTTATACCTAGACTTGGTTTTTTGTTTAATACTGTTTCTATATTATAGCCAGCATAACCAAAAATGGTTGGGTAATCGAAAGATTCTGTACCATCAATATAGTTTTTAAAAAAATCGGTCAGATCTAATCCAGAAATATTTTCAATTGCTTTTTTAATTTCTGAGGAAGTAAATCCTCTTTGTTCTTTTTTATAATATTCGGAGTATAAAAACTTCATTAAATCATCAAGTGATTTTTCCCCATTAGTGGAATTAATTATTTTTAAATCTAGCATATTAGCAATAACAGAACCTTTAGTGTAATATGAAATAGTTGTGTTATAACTATTCTCTGTAGGTCTATAAGCTTTAATCCATGCGTCAAAACTTGCATCTGCAACTGGTTGAACTTTGTTGCCTGGTTGGTTTTCGATATTGTTTATAGACCCTCTGAATTTACTAATGATTTCATCTTCAGTATAGATTCCAGCTCTGTATAACAATAATTCATCATAGTAACTTGTAAAACCTTCCATTACCCATAGCAAGTCAGTATAGTTTTCATTATTATAATCAAAAGGACCAAGTTCTATTGGGCGAATTCTTTTAACATTCCATAAATGGAAATATTCATGAGCAACTAAACTTAAAAATCCTTTATAATTATCTTCGTCATAAGTCCATCTATTAACTTGTAATGTTGTAGAGCTTAAGTGCTCTAATCCACCACTACCTTTAGTTAAGTTATGTATAATAAATGTATATTCTTTATTAGGATTTTCACCAAAAACATCAGTTGCAGCTTGAGTGATTTTAGCCATATCAACTTTTAATTTTTCGATATCATAATTACCTTCACCATACATAGCAACATGATGAGTTACTCCAGCAGAGCTGAAATTAAAAGTGATATGATTACCAATTTCAACAGGCGAATCAACTAAGATGTCATAGTTTGGTGCTTTATATTTAAAGTCACCAACAGAAGTTAATGATGTACTAACTTTTTTCCAACCTTCAAATGGAATTATAGAAAGAGAAATGGGGTTGTTTTTTAATTCTTCAACAAACATAAAAATACTTGAACCATTAAAATAACCATGAGAAGCATCTAAAAAACTTGTTCTTACGCTCATTTCGAAAGCATAAACAGCATAAGTTATTGATATGTTTTTAGCATTATTGCTATGAATTCGCCATGTGTTTTTATTTAGTTTTTCAGTAGACACTAATTTATTATTTGCTTTAGCAGATAAATTTTCTACACTTTTTGCAAATTCTCTAACTAAATAAGAGCCAGGAGCCCAAACAGGCATTTTAATGTCAACATATTCTTTTTCATAATCAATAATTTCCATTTTCACTTCAAAGTAGTGTGTATGAGGTTCGGGCATAGAAACTTCATAATTAATTTCTGAAGCAGAAATGAAACTTAAAGTAAAAAAAGAGAGTATAAATAGCGCTATTTTCATTATGTTAATCTTAATAAATGTTAAATGCGAAGTTAATCAATAATAATTAGTGAATAATTATGTTATTGAATATGATAATCAAAAATTAATTTTTAAGTGGAAGATTTTTTTGTTAATTTAATAACTTTAAATAAAACGAATTATGGCTAAAAATATGTTAGAGTACTCTAAGGAATTATTAAGGAAGGTTAGCTTTGATGTGAAATTGTTTAAAAAAGAATTGGCTAAAGCTTATCAGTACTTACTAGAAGAAGAAGTAGAGGAGTTAAAAAGATGGGTGTCAGCTAATTTTGGTGATCAATATAGCTTAACACCTATTTATATAGCAAAATAATAAATACCTAAGCTAATTCGTAAGCTAGAGCATTAATGTTGTAACTTAAGTGGTTACAATTTTATTAATGTCATTAATAATCGAATAATCATCTGGATCGTAATGCCAAGTAATTTTTAATTGGCTTTTCTTTTCTTGATGCAAGTCAATTAGCATTTCTATTATTGTAAATAAATACTTTGCAGATTCTGCATTGTAAAACTCTAAATCAATTAATACATAAGTAACAGGTTGTGGGTTTTGAATGTACAATTGAAATAAGTCAATAAGTCTTGGGTAAAGTTCATCAGGATTATTTAAAGAAGATTTTCCTGTTATTCTGATTTTACCATTTTTATAATCAATTAATATTCTAGGTATTTTAATTGATTCTTTAAGTTCAAATTTTTCCATTGTTTTTTTTCAAAATTAGAAGGAAAGTATTAATATTTATACTAACTAATTTTATGATATTGTTATGGAATTATTAGATGTAGGTGCTTATTTGTTTAATTTCTTAGCTATATCTCCTTTTTCAAAAGGATAAGCGTTAAGAGTGCCGATGGCTTTAGCAACTATTTCGTTGTGTTGATTATAAATTTCACCAGTAGTAAAAATAATTCTATTGCCTTTTTTATCAACTTTTCCAATTCCTTTAAGTTTATCTCCCAAATAAGCTGGTTGATAATAACTTATTTTAAATTCTATGGTTGAGGCAAGTTTACCCTCTTTATGAATAGCAGATAGTGCTGCAACACCAATTACTGCATCCATAAAAGCAGCAATAACACCACCATGAGCAGCTGTTGGAGTTGCTAAATGTCTTTCTTCAATAGTCATTTCATAATGAATTAAGCCTTCTTCAATAATGTTTAATTCATAATGGTTATCTCTTCCAAAATTGTTTACCTGATTGTATATTCTGATTAAATCTTCCATTTGAGTGTTTGTTAAGTAATATTAGAAAAATAACACAAGCGTATTATAATGTTTACTAACTTAGTATGTAAAATTAAAACTTTAAAAATGAACTTAAACAAACTTAAACCAATTGCATTAATTTTTATTACAACTCTATTTTTTGCTTGTAATACAGACGAACTAGAAAATAAAATTGCTGATTTAGAGCAACAAAATCATGAATTACAAGGAGGCTCAACAGCAAAAGATGGACAGATTGAAGAATACATGAAATCGATGAATGAGATTTATGATAATCTTGCTGTAATTAAAGAGAAAGAAAACTTAATCAATACAAATATTGATATGAGTAATGGGGAGATTAATGAGAGTATGAAGGATAAGATTGTTGAAGACATCACATTAATCAATTCATTGTTAGAGGATAACAAAAAGAAGATGGCAAACTTAAATTCGAAACTTAAAAAATCGAATTTAAAAGTAGCTGAGTTAGAAAAAATGATTGAAAACTTAATGCAACAAATTGAAGATAAAGATGCTGAAATAGGAACTTTACAAACCCAATTGGCAAATGCAAATGCTCAACTTAGAGTTTTATTCGAGGAGTACAATAATAGAATAGAAGAACTTGGAGAGCAAACAGATAAATTAAATACAGCTTATTATTGTTATGGAACATCTAAAGAATTAAAAGAAAAAGGTGTTGTTACTAAGGAAGGTGGATTTATTGGCTTAGGCAAAACAACTAAACTTTCTGATGATTTTAATAAAGAATATTTTACTCAAATAGATATAACTTTAGTTCAACAAGTTGATTTAATGAGTAAAAAAGCAAAATTGATTACTAATCACCCTGCAGATTCATATAAATTAGAAGGGACTGACGATATGATAGAAAAATTAGTGATTATAGATGCAAATAAGTTTTGGTCAGCTTCAAAGTACTTAGTAATTGTTGTTGAATAAAGAAAGTTAACACATTACAAATAAAAAAACTCCAAAGACACCTTTGGAGTTTTTTTATGTTTAAGAATTTAAAACTATATCCGAATGCCTACAATGCAAACATCATCAATTTGCTCTAAGTTACCCTGCCAATCAATAAAGCTTTTATATATAATTTGTTTTTGCTCATTCATAGCTTTTTTATGGATATTTATGAGAAGCTGTTTAAATGCTTTGTATTTATATTTTTTACCCTTTGGGCCTCCAAACTGATCTGAATAACCATCAGTAAAAAGATATAGGCTATCGTTTTTTTCTAATTTAATTTGTTTGTTGGTGAAAGGTTTGCTGTTTACAAATTTTCCAACAGGTTGTTTATCGGCTTTGGTTTCAATTAATTCTCCATTTCTAATTAAATAAATTGAATTATTTGCACCAGCATATTCTAGTTCATTTGTTTCTTTATCGAAAGAGCATAAAGCGATATCCATTCCATCTTTTATGTTTGAATTACTTTTTTCAAAGGTTTCAATTACAATCTCAGTTGCTTTATCCAGGATTTTTGCAGGTGAGTTAAGATTAAACTCTTTTACAGCTCTATTTAAAGCACTATTACATACTACACTAACCATTGCGCCTGGGACACCATGACCAGTACAATCTGCTACGGCAAATAAAATTTGATTTGGTAATTCTAATGCCCAATAAAAATCACCAGCTACTATATCTTTTGGTTTGTAAAAAACAAAATTACTAGCAAACAATTTTTTTATAGTTTCATCAGATGGGAGTATAGCAGATTGTATTTGCTTAGCATATTGAATGCTATCAGTAATGTCTCTGTTTTTGGTTTCAATTAAAATCTTTTGTTGAGCGAGTGTTTCATTTATTTTCTTTTTAGTGAGATTACCACGAATTGAAATGAATACGATACCTAACAATAACACAAGGCTAAGTATTAGTGCGATTTTTTGATTTTTTTGATATTCGGCTAATTCCTCTTGATTTCTTAATTCTTCTTCTTTTTCTTCAATTTCATAAATTGCATTCATTTCAGCAATCTTATCTACAGTTTCTTTATTGTAAACACTATCGTTTAAAGAAGTGTATAAATTAAGATAATAAAACGCTTTATCAAATTGTTTTCTAGTTTCATAAACTTGATAGATTATTTGATAAATTTCTGATTGTTCTGCAACAGCACCAAGTTTTTGATTTATCTCAAGTGCTTTAAACAAATAATTCAAAGCATCTTCTTGTTGACCTTTTTTAAATAATAAATTACCGAGTCCAGACATTAAATTAGCTTGCTGCCATTGATCATTTATTTCTTCTGCTATAGCTAAAGCTTCTTCTAAGAATTTAAGAGCTTTATCGAATTCTTGTAGTTCAATATAAACTTCACCTATATTTCCTTTAATTAATGCTATACCATCTTTATTATTTGTTTCTTCATCTAAAGCTAATGCTTTAAAGTAATATTTAAGTGCTGTTTTGTAGTCTAATCTATCAGAATATACATTAGCTAAGTTATTATAGCAAATTGAAATACCTGTTAAATCATCTTTATTTTGATAATAGCTTAAAGCCCTAAATGTGTAGTCAATAGATTGGTCATAATTTTCTTGGTAATAATTTATAATTCCAATATTTATGTTGGTAGAATGTATTTCTTCCTCGTCATTTATTTTTTTGTAATGATCTAACATTTTGAAATTAATCTCTTGAGCTTCAGAATATCTACCTAAATAATCATTTGCATCAGAAAGCAACCTAAGACTTGTGATGTATCCACTTTGATAATTAATTTTTTGGGATAAGTTATTTGCTTTTTGGGCATATTTTAGTGCCATTACAAAGTTGGTGTCAATGTAATCTTGAGCAATTTCAATATACAGATTTACCTTGGAAGTGTCTTGATTTAAAGAACTTGATTCTAATTTTACAATCTTTTCATTTGAAAAAGATTGCTGAGGAAGGTTTATGAAAAGTAGTAATAGATAAAAATTAATAAAACAATATTTTATTAGTCTAGTTTTCATAGAACACTAAGGTAATAAATTATTTATGATAAATACTTTCTACCTCAAAACCAAGTGATTCTGTAGCTTTTTCAATAAACTCTAAAATCCATCTAGCCCATATCGGATCAGGCATATTTCCTTCAATTACTAAGCCCGAATAGGTAATGTGAGCTTTGATATAAATATTATCATCTTCTTTACCAAACCAATAATTACTTCCATCAGGTTCTATTCCTTTCCAGTTTGGTAAAATTTTAAATGTTTCAATTAAATCTCTCCAGTCTTCTTCATGCATATCATGAGGAATATTAAAAGTGAGTTCTTGTTCGTTAATTTCCATTTATGAATAATTATAATTTAACTCCCAAAATACAGATGTCATCTACTTGTTCGTGAGTTTCTTTCCATTTAAAGAAAGTTGATTTTATAGCTTCCTCTTGTTCTTTAACTGGTAATGAACTGTATCTAATTAACATTTGTTTAAATGCTTTGTACATAAATTTTTTCCCTTTTGGACCTCCAAATTGATCGGCATATCCATCAGAGAATAAATAAATAAAGTCATTTTTTTGAATTTCTATTATATGGTTAGTAAAAGGGTGCTTAATTAATGATTTTCCTATTGGTTGTTTGTCAGCTTTAGTCTCAATTAATTCTCCATTCCTTATTAGGTATAATGAATTATTAGCGCCTGCATATTCTATAGCATTTGTTTTTTTATTCCATGAGCATAGAGCGATGTCCATTCCATCTTTAACATCAGCCTCGCTTTTTGCAAAAGTTTCTATCACAATTTCCGATACAGCATCTAGTATTTTTGCTGGTTGTTTTATATTTAGTTCTCGTGTAGCTCTATTTAATGCATTATCACAAACAACACTTACCATTGCACCAGGAACGCCATGTCCAGTACAATCGGCAACGCCAAAAAGAATTGTGTCATCAACTTGTTGCATCCAATAAAAATCGCCAGCAACAATGTCTTTAGGTAGGTAAAAAATAAAACTCTCGGGTAAAAAATTATTAATTAAACTCAAGGGTGGTAAAATAGCGTTTTGTATTCTTTTTGCATATGAAATACTACTTGTTATTTCTTTATTTTTTACTTCAACAATTATTTTTTGAAGTTCAATTTCTTCTTTTTGAGCATTTATTTTATGATTTAATTTTTTAGCTCGGTAAAATATAAAACTGACAAAAACAATTAAGAGTATACAGATAATAACAACAAATAGCAGAGTCGCAATTTTTGATTTTGCTTCACTATGATGTAATTGTTCTTCTTTTAAAATTAATTGTTGTTGAGTAATTACTTTTTCTTTTTCAGCTAACTTTAGTTGATTTTCAAATTGATTAATTCTATTAATTTTTTCTACATTATAAATTTCATTATTAATAGAGTCATTAACTAGTTTAGTTAAGTAAGCATTTTTAAAGTCATTTTTTGATTCATATATTAATATCAATTCATCAAAAGCTTCATTTAATTCATAAATTAAGTTGTATTCTTTTGCTAAGTCTATACTTTTTGTAATGTATTGAAGAGCTTTGTCATATTCTTTTAATCTTCGATAAGGAGCTGATATTAAAGTTAAAGCAGTTACTTTACTATCTGTAAGGTTTTCTTTTTCAGCAAATAAAATTGCTTTTTCAAAATTGTTTATTGCATTGTTATTGTCGCCAATTTTTGTGTAATAATTTCCAAAGTTCTGAAAGAAGAAATATCGGTCTTTATTCGACATTTTTGTTTCATAAAAAAATAGTTTGTCTAATGTCACATAAGCAGAATCATATAGTTCGAAATTTATAAAAATAAAAGAACGATTAGTGAGTGTAGCAATTTGTCCTGCAAGATTATCGGCTTTTTTATAGAAATCGAATGCTTTTTGATTATATTCTATTGCATTTGTTGCCTCTTTTATTTTATTGGCAATAATACTTTTCATAGAATAGCATTTTGCAATGAGCGTGAGTTCATTTTGAGCTTCAAAAACTGGTATAATATTATTTAGAATTTGACTAGCTTCTTCAAATTTTGCTTTAAGTGTTAAATATCGAGTTTTACAAAGGCTTGTTTTTGCTAAAAGTAATTCGTTATTAGGAGCTTTTTTTAATGCTTCTTCAATTGACTTACAAAGTTGAAATGAAGAATCTGGGTTAGATAAGTAGATATCATTTGCTAGTTTTATTTGTTCTTCGAAATTTTGAGTAGCTAATAAATTGACTGTAAGTACAAAAAAGCTCAAAAACAGAAAAGTTGCTTTTAAAATAAAGTAAGATATGTTATCAATGTTTTTATTTTTCATCTTCAGGATCTTTTCTCCATGATTCGCACCTAACTTCTAAATCACATAAGTTATTATTATGTCTGCTCATTTCATAAGCTTTAATTTGAGCTTGTTCTTCTAAGTTTGTATTTTCACTTCCACAACCTTCATTTTCAAACAAAACTTCATTGGTTTGCATATTAATTAATTCACACTTTTTACATTGGTTAGGTAAAACTGTTCCATTAAAAATTTGTGCACAGGATGAAAAGCATAAAATTACAATAGAGACAAGTGTAAGTTTTTTCATAGTTTAAATTTTCTACTGCTTTAATAAAGTATAAAATTTTGTTAAAGATAATTTATTGAAGGCTAAAATCCTTTTTATGGTCGTGGTTTTTTGGGAAATATATTAGTGATATATTGAATTATTTGTATTTTTAGTTCAAAATATATTTAAATGAAACAAATAATAAGGACAAGTCTATTTTTTATTCCAATCATTTTATTTTCAGCATTTTCAAAAATGATTTCTGTAAATCCAAGTGTTTTAGATGCAAGTGGTTATGTTTTGGAAGATGATAAAAAAGTTGAAGGGGCAATGGTTCAATTATATCAAGACAATTTAATAGTTGATAAGTTGAGTACTAAAAAGAATGGAAGATTTAGGTTTATGTTGTTTAGTAATAGTGAGTATATGATTGAAATTAGTAAGCCAGATTGTGTGAAAGAACGTGTTTATATATCAACAAAAAATGAAGGTGATTTGGCTGATAAATATTATTTCGAATTTGCTGTAGATTTAATGAAATTAAAAGATTTTGAAGGTGTTGATGTTTCTAATTTAGATTTTCCTACTGCAGTAATAAATTACGATGCTGATGCAGATGAATATGTACATGATAAATTATACAGTAAAAGTGTAAGGGCTGATTTAAGAAGAATGAAAGAAGAAAAAGATGCTTTAAAGAAATAAAGCAATTCGTTATAAAATAAAAAAGCCTCCGAATTTTCAGAGGCTTTTTTTATGTATGATTTTAAAAAATTACTTCTTAGCAATTCTTTTTCTTTCCTTGATTCTAGCAGATTTACCAGTTCTTTCTCTAAGGTAATATATTCTAGCTCTTCTAACACTACCGTGTTTCACAACTTCAATTTTATCAATAAAAGGAGAAGCAAGAGGAATAATTCTTTCTACACCAATATTACCAGACATTTTTCTAATTGTGAAAGTTTCGTTAGCTCCAGAATTTCTTCTTTGAATAACTACACCTTGAAATTGCTGAATTCTTTCTTTGTTTCCTTCTTTAATTTTATAAGATACTATAATTGTATCACCGGCTCCAAACGTTGGAAATTCGTTTACTGGAGATAAGTCGTTTTCTACTAATTTAATCGCGTCCATGCTTCTTATTATTAATTTTTTTCCCTCGAAAAGGGCTGCAAATTTATACATTAAATATTAGTTAGCAAATAAATTGAAGAATATTTATTTTACTTTTTCTTCTTTTAATTCTAATAACTGCTGTTGGTACATTTTGTAATACACTTTTTCTAGCTCAATTAATGATTGATGTGTACCTTCTTCTATAATTTCGCCGTTATCAATTACAAGTATTTTATCTGCATTTTTTACTGAAGAAACTCGATGGCTTACAATTAATGACGTTTTGTTTTTCATTACTCTTTCTAAATTGTTTAGAATTATGTCTTCAGTTTCAGTATCAACTGCAGATAAGCAATCATCAAAAATTAAAATTTTGGGGGCTTTAATTATTGCCCTTGCAATAGATACCCGTTGTTTTTGACCACCCGAAAGGGTAATTCCTCTTTCACCAAGTTTAGTTTTAAACTTATTCGGGAACTCTATTATACTGTTGAAAATAGCAGCATTTTTAGCTGCATCATGAATAATATTTTCATCTGGCAATCCATTTTTATAGCCAAATGCGATATTATTTTCTATAGTATCAGAAAACAAAAAGACTTCTTGGGGAACAAAACCAATATTTTCCCTAAGTTGGTTAAGATTTATAGCATCAATATTGTTGTCATCTATCAAAACTTCACCATTGTTCACGTCATAATTTCTTAAAATTAAATTAATTATTGACGATTTTCCTGAACCAGTTTTACCAACAATAGCAAATGTTTCTCCTGATTTAATTTCGAAAGAAACATTTTTTATGGCTGTTATTCCAGATTCAGGATAGGTAAAACTTACATCCTTAAATTTTATATTTCCTTTTAAGTCAAATGTTTCGGTAGTAGGGTTTTTAATTTTAGTCGGGGTAGATAAAAATTCATTAATCCTTGTTTGTGATGCTGCTGCTCGTTGAACAATTGATGTTACCCAACCAATAGCGGTTACAGGCCAGGTAAGCATATTAATGTAAAATACAAATTCTAAAATATTACCAATAGTTATATTTCCAGCTATGTATTCCATTCCTCCAACATAAATAGTAAAAATTGTACTTAATCCAATTAATAACATCATTACGGGGAAAAATACTGCGTTAGTTCTAACTAAATTCATTGAATTTGAGCGGTATTGTTCATTTTCTTTAAACAACTTAGAAATGAAATAATTTTCTTTAACATAAGATTTTAGCATGCGAATTCCAGAATAGGTTTCTTGCGATAAAGTTGTAATGTCAGATAACTTAGACTGCACTCTTTCACTTTGTTTATTTATTCGATTGCTTACATAATAAATTATAATAGATAGGATTGGGAGAGGAGTAAGGGAATACAGCGTTAGCTTAACATTAATTGAAAACATAACAGGAATAACCATTGCAAACAAGCAAACTAAGTTAACAGTATACATAATTCCTGGACCAACATACATTCTTACTTTAGTTACATCATCACTAATTCTGTTCATGATGTCGCCCGTGTTATTTTCTTTGTAGAATGAAGTATCTAAATGCTGAAAATGATTGAAAATTTCATTTTTTAAGTCAAACTCAATTAATCGAGACATGATGATTATGGTTTGACGCATAAAAAAGGTGAAAATACCTTTTGCAATTGCTAATCCAAAAACAATAGTTCCAAAAGCAAGAACTGCTTTTCCGAAGCTTAAATTTTGAAAAAGATCACCTAAATAACTTGTGCTATCTATTTTTGTTCCTGATAGTTTTGATTCAACAAGGTTAAAAGTTTCACGAATAATTTGAGCAGGATATAAGGCGAAAATGTTAGAAATTATGACAAACAAAACCCCAAGTAAAAGACGAAACTTATACTTGAAAAGATACTTGTTTAAATGTTTTAATGCCTTCATTTACCCTAATGGATTGTGCAATTTACTTTTTGGTCGAATATCTAAATCTATTAACTAATAAACATTAACTTTGCAGCCTAAACTAAAGGATTGTTAAAGTATAAATACGCTCACAAAAGTAATTATCTTTAACGGTTTAAAACTTACTATATAAAAAAACTAGATATAATGGCAGATATTTTAGATCAACAAAAATCAGTTGCACCAGTTAATACTGTGCTAGATGATATGTCAAAGTACGATCATGAACAAGTTGTTTTTTGTCAAGATAACGCTACTGGCTTAAAAGCAATTATTGCAGTCCATAACACTGTTTGTGGACCAGCTTTAGGTGGAACAAGAATGTGGCAATATGCAACTGGTGCTGATGCATTAACAGATGTGTTAAGATTGTCGAGAGGGATGACTTATAAAAATGCAATTTCGGGCTTAAATTTAGGTGGTGGAAAAGCAGTTATTATTGGTAATTCTAGAACAGATAAAAATGAAGCTTTATTTAGAAGATTTGGAAAATTTGTAAACTCATTAAGTGGTAAATACATAACTGCTGAAGATGTCGGAATTTCTCCTCAAGATATGACATGGGTAAACATGGAAACAAATCATGTTGCTGGGTTACCAGGGAAAAGTGGAGACCCTTCTCCTGTTACTGCTTATGGTGTTTATGTAGGGATGAAAGCTGCTGCAAAACAACAATTTGGTTCTGATTCGTTAGCAGGAAAAAGAGTAGCTGTTCAAGGAGTTGGTCATGTTGGTGAATATTTAGTTAAACATTTAACTGATGAAGGAGCTAAAGTATTTATTACAGATATTCATGAAGACACATTAAAGAGAATATCAAATACATATAAAGCTGAGGTTGTTGGTTTAGATGCAATATATGATTTAGATATGGACATTTATGCTCCATGTGCATTGGGTGCTACAGTTAATGACGATACACTTAGTCGTTTAAAATGTTCAATTATTGCTGGAGCAGCAAACAACCAATTGCAACAAGAAGATGTTCACGGTAAAATTGTAATGGAAAAAGGAATGATTTATACTCCTGACTTTATGCTTAACGCTGGTGGAGTAATTAATTGTTATGCAGAAGTTGCTAATTTAACTCCTGAATGGGCGATGGCTAAAGCAGAAGAAATTTACAATACTACAACATCAATTTTAACACGTTCAATACAAGAAAATATTCCTACTTATGCTATTGCAAATAAAATGGCAGAAGAAAGAATTGAAGCATTAGGAAAAGTAAAATTGTCTTACTAGTTATATAACTAGTAAGCAATTTAAAAGATTATATTTACAGCGGTAAAAAAACACGTTCTTTAAAAATACATAGTAATAAAACGAAATGATTAGCAGACGTTATTTAAGAGTAAAAACATTTCAGGCATTGTATGCCTATTTTCAATCAAGTGATAAAAATGTAAATAAAGCTGAGAGCGAATTATTTTTGAGTTTAGAGCACATGTATGATTTATACTTGTTCTTCTTGGCTTTACCTGCCGAAATAGTTCATCGTGCTGAATTGAGAATGGAGGAGGCTAAAACAAAACGTTTGCCTTCTGAAGAAGATTTAGACCCTAATCAAAAATTAGTTGGAAACAGGGTTTTTCGATTAATTACAACAAACAAACACCTTAGTCAAAAATTAAACGAACGAAAATTATCTTGGTCGCCAGATCAAGATTTGATAACCAAGTTCATGAATTTTTTACGTAAGCACGAAGCTTATATTGAATACATGAGCACAAGAGAATTCTCTTTTGAGCAAGATCAAAAGTTTGTTGTAACGCTTTACAAAAAAATTATTCCTGATTTTGAATTAATGTTATCTGAAATACAAGATAAAAGTATTTTTTGGGGTTTTGATGAAATTGATTTTGTGTTAAGTATGGTATTGAAATCGGTAAAACGATTTAAAGAAAATTCTGATGAATTTACACCTCTTTTGGACTTGTATACAGACAAAGATGAAGATGTGAAAATGGTAAAGAAGCTTTTTAGAAAAACCATAGAAGACGATAAAGCGAATTCAAAAATTATAGCAGATAAAACTCAAAATTGGGATGTTGAACGTATTGCCATGATTGACATTTTGTTAATGAAAATGGCATTAACAGAATTGATTCACTTTAATTCAGTTCCGGTTAAAGTTACCCTAAACGAATACATCGAACTATCGAAATGGTTTAGTACTCCAAAAAGTAAAGTGTTTATTAATGGTGTATTAGATAAGTTGGTTGCCGATCTTAAAGAAAACGGTAAGATGAAAAAGATAGGTAGAGGGTTATTAGATGCTTAATTAGCCAATAATACAGAGGTATTTATTCTAAATTTTTTGTGATTTCGAATACCTACACCAATGTATTTTAACTCAGCGTCTAAAAGCATTTTACGGTGTCGTAAACTTTCTTGGTCGTCATCTATCAATAAATCTACAACAATAGACAAGGCATCAGGAAAACCATATTGGTTACTTTCTTTAATCTTGTTGTAATCTGATTTAAATTTTTCCATTCGTTCAGCAAAACTTTTTGAATCTGAGGAGCGATGTCCTTTTTTACCTGTTCTTCCCATTTCTTTTGAATGCTTAATTGCTTCTGCTATTAAATCATCTTTGGGTTCTAGTGGCTCCATTGTTTCTTGTTCTTTTAACATGGTAATTAACGAACGATAATATTTGTTTTTTGGAATACGAACATCATCCATATAATCTTTTAAGTAGGTTTTCGAAAATAATTCGCCATCCATACGAGCAAGATTGATGTAAAAAATTACTTTTTTTTCTTGAAAAGAAAGGTCCTTACTATCTTTAGCACTGTTTGCCTTTCTTAAATCATGAGCATCCCAACTACTAAAAGGCGTTATTTTTTGAGCAAAATATTGTTGCCCAAAACAAGCGAAAAACAGAATTAAAAATATTGATTTTAAGTAACTTACCATTCAATTGCTTAGTTAAGTTAGCAAAAGTAGAGTTTTATTTTATTGTAGAAAAAACTTTTTCTCCGCTTATGTAAGTAGTTAATACTTTAGTATTTAAAATGGTATTTTCTTTAGTCGTTATTATATCGTTATCAAGCAAAACAAAGTCTGCACTTTTTCCTACTTCAATGCTTCCTTTTTCATTTTCTTCAAAGTTGGCGATGGCTGCCCAAATGGTCATACCTTTTAAAGCTTCTTCTCTAGTTAATGCATTTTCTGTTTGGAATCCGTCTTTTGGAAACTCTTTAGCATCTTTTCTTACAACTCCAGCATAAAAAGTATTTATTGGGTTTATCCCTTCAATAGGAAAATCGGTACCTAACGCAATTAAACCATTTTGTTGCAAAAGTTGTTTGTAAGCATAAGCTGTTTTCAATCTTATTTCTCCCAATCTATCTTTTGCCCAATACATATCAGAAGTAGCATGAGTTGGTTGAACGGAAGGGATAATTGTATATTCTGCAAATGTTTTAAAATCTGCTGGATTAATAACTTGAGCGTGTTCAATTCGCCAACGTTTATCATTAGTTGTTTTTAATACATTTTTGTATATGTTCATTATCATTCTATTGGCAGAATCGCCAATACAATGTGTGTTCATTTGAAAACCTTTATCGTACAATTGTTGTGCATAGTTTTCATAAAAAGATTGTTGCTCAATTAATAACCCATAATGTTGTTGTTCAATAATATCACTGTATGGTTCTAGTAAACAAGCTCCTCTAGAACCAAGAGCACCATCGGCATAAAACTTAAATGAACTTACATTTAAACGTTCAGTTTTATAAGGTCCTTTTTTTAGGTAATAATCAAACAATTCGGCTTTGGCACTTACCATTGCATAAACCTTTATTTTTAGTAAGCTATCGTTTTGTAGGCTTTCAATTGTTTCTATTTGTGTTCTATTTAGACCAGCATCATCAACAGTTGTAAGCCCAACTTTAAATAAATCTTGTTCGGCTTTAATTAAAGCTTTACTCAATTCTTGATTATTAAAATCAGGTATAATATCCTTAATTAAACCAACAGCATTGTCAATTAAAATACCAGTAAGTTTTCCATTTGTTTTTTCAATAACTCCTCCATCAATTTGTGTTGAGGTGTTAATATTAGCAATATCTAATGCTTTTTGATTTACCAATGCAGCATGACCGTCTATGCGTCTTAAAAATATAGGTTGGTCAGGAAAAAGGCTATCTAATTGTTGTTTTGTAGGATATTCTTTTATTTCCCAATCGTTTTGATCCCAACCTCTACCAGTAATCCATTTTGTAGAATTTGAATTGCTGAATTCAACTACTTTTTCTAATACCTCATTAAAAGAAGTTGTTCCAACTAAATTTACTTGCTGTAAACTTTTTGCGTAACCAACAAAATGACAATGAGCATCAATAAAACCTGGATAAACTGGGCGTTTTTTAGCATCTAAATATTCTTTAGCTAAGTATTTGTTTTTAATTTCATTTTCTGGACCAACAGCTATTATTTTACCGTTATTTATTGCAAAAGCATCCGTTACATCAAAGTTGTCGTTAACAGTATATACTTTCGCATTGTGTACTATCAAGTCAA
This sequence comes from Vicingus serpentipes, assembly GCF_007993035.1. NCBI lineage: Bacteria > Pseudomonadati > Bacteroidota > Flavobacteriia > Flavobacteriales > Vicingaceae > Vicingus > Vicingus serpentipes. Next base: position 493,128 of record NZ_VOOS01000001.1, on the reverse strand, counting down.
TTTTTTCAGTTGGATTGCATCCAAATAAAAGAACTATAGCAATTAAAATAAATGATTTGTTAACGAATGATTTCATCATACAAAGGGAGAAATAAATTTGAATTTAGTCTTTAATTTTTCGATATCAATAATAGATAAAATAGCAATCAGTAAAAAGGGGAGGCCAGGCACTTTATAACGAGCAATGGCTCCAAAGTTAGGCACTGTTAATCCGGTAAGGATATAAAGAAACAGAACAAAAGATAAACAGAAGAATAATAAATTATAATTGATGTTCTTTTTTCTAAAAATTATAGCTAAAACAAAAAAGGTAATGATATCTATATTTTCAAAAGCACTCATTAGCATAAAAGGAGAAGTACATTCCCAAATAAAAGGACGAAATAGAGTATTAACTAAAGCATTTGGAATGGCTAAAATTACATCAATAGGAGATTGTAGAATAGTATATGCAAAAGAACTTGAATTTTCTACTTGAGCCATTAAAGTAATAAAATCGTGTTGTTTAGCAATAATTAGCTCAATAGGGTTAACTGATATTGGCGCAACTAATAATAAAAAAGAAGCCATAAGAACAAGGATGGCACTCATTAAATAACATAAAATAGGCTTTTGTTTTAAAACACTTTTATAGAAAAAATAGCCAAAAAAGGCAGGAGTTAAAGCGGCTAACACATAAAGTTTAGTATAGGTAATTAACACTATTGACAAACCAATTATTAAACTACTTTGCCAATTAAATTTTACAGATAGTTGTTTTAAGTGCAATAGTAACATACCAACTCCCAAAAAGATGATACTTTCTTTTAATAAACCCGAACCCCAAAACAAAACTGAAGGAGCTAAAAAGACAGCAAAAAAAAGTAACTTTTTGTTATTCTCGAAATATGGTTTAGCCACTTTAAAAATAGCTGTTAAACCAAGTAAAGAAATAAAGTTGATAAACACATTGTGTACATTAAAATAACCGAAAGAAAAGAAATGTATAAAGGCATTAAATCGAATAATAGTATGGCTATCGGTAAATAAATTGGTTGAACCTTGGCTATACCAAAATCGCATGTTATCGTAGTATGTTTCGTTAAAATAAGGTGTATCGTTTGCTATACCAAAAAGCATTTTAACAAAATCTATTGGATTAGTTTTTATGGCTTCAAACATAATTTTACTATCGTCAAAATACTTGAAAATATCTGCAGTAGAACGGTCGGTGTAGTAGTAGGTGTAAATTAACGTAAGCAATATGCTTACCAAAACCTTAATGGTGAAAATTCCAATAAACCATTTTTTGGTAATCACTTCATCATCAAAAAAGGATAACTTGTTGATAATGAAACAAAAAAGTATAAAGTAAAATATGGTTATTGTTATTTCCAACAGGGTAAATATTTGACTTTAAAAGTAGCTAATTATTTAACGAATCAAAAAATGTAATTTTGGTTTATGACAAAGAAAGAACGTTACCAATTATTTATAGATCATTTTAGTAAAAAAAGTCCAACTGCTGAGACTGAACTGGAATACACCAACCCTTACGAATTGTTGGTGGCTGTAATATTATCGGCACAGTGTACTGATAAACGTGTAAATATTGTAACTAAAGATTTGTTTAGAAGATTTCCTGAAGCACAATCGCTTTCAGAAGCTGATGTAGAAGAAGTTTTTGAATACATACGCAGTATTAGTTACCCTAACAATAAAGCAAAGCATTTGGTGGGTATGGCTAAAATATTGGTAAATGAGTTTAATAATGTAGTGCCATCAGATATTGATGATTTACAAAAAATGCCTGGAGTAGGACGTAAAACAGCTAATGTAATTGCAAGTGTGGTTTACAATAAACCAGCAATGGCTGTAGATACACATGTATTTAGAGTAGCGAATAGATTAGGATTAACCAATAATGCTAAAACACCTTTAGAATCGGAAAAGGAATTGATAAAAAACTTACCCGAAGAAGTAATACCTGTAGCACACCATTGGTTGATTTTACACGGACGTTACATTTGTGTTGCTCGTAAACCAAAATGTGGGGAATGCGACATTACCCACTTTTGCAAGTCGTTTGGGAAGGTTTGAAAGTTAGTATATCTAAATTAGGGCAGTAGAGGAATTAAATTCGAGTTTGTTCAAAGCCAGATCATTGATTTGTCAGTTTTTTAATAGTAAATAATTTTTCGGAAACCAGCGAATACACTATTTGTTAAATACTATGTTATGTGTTGTTTTTTTTTATTCATTTGGTTCAATGTGTATTAGAACGTGTCCTAAATTCGGTATTTCATTTCTCAAATGGTCTTTCAATTGATGTGAAATATCGTGTCCTTCTTTTACAGAAATTTGTGCATCAACTATTGCATGTAAATCAACATGGTATTTCATTCCTGCTTTTCGGATAAAACATTTTTCTGTTTCAATAATACCTTTGACTTTGATCGATTCTTCTCTAATTTCATCCAAAAGGTCGTCATATAAATGCTCATCCATTATCTCACCTAAAGCTGGTCTGAAAATCAAATAACTGTTGTAAAGAATAAAAGCAGTGGCAAACAAAGCAGCCCAATCATCAGCAGTTTCATAACCTTCACCTAAAATTAAAGCGATAGAAATTCCGAGAAATGCCATAATAGATGTTATTGCATCACTTCTATGGTGCCAGGCATCTGCTCTAAGCGAAGTACTATTTGTCTCTTTACTTTTTTTAAGCACGATTCGATATGAGATTTCTTTCCATAAAATGATGCATCCAAGTACAATTAAAGTCCAAGATTTAGGGGTTTCATGAGGTGTTCGAATATTTTGAATGCTCTCGTAGGCTATTATGGTTGCTGATGTAACAAGAAAAGCGACTACTAAAAAAGTTATTAGTGGTTCAATTTTTCCGTGTCCGTATGGATGATTTTCATCTGCTGGTCGTTTGGCGTATTTCAAACCAAATAGGACAAGTAGGGAAGAGAATATATCGGTTATTGATTCTATTGCATCTGCAATAAGTGCATATGAATTACCAAAGAATCCTGCAAGTCCTTTAATCAAAGCTAAAATGGTATTTCCAATTATGCTGAAATATGTCGTTCGTATTGCAGTTTGTTCGTTATCCATTCAGTTTTTAAGATTGAACATAGCATGTAAATAAAGTTCATAGTGCTCTTTATTGGCATATAAGTTCATATCAAATATAATCATTATAACTCTTTAATCATCCAAATGTTACAGCCAAAATGCCCAGAGTTACCTAGTGGTTTATCTAGGTTTTTAAAACCTAATTTTTGGTACATGCCCACGGCAATATCTAGTTCAGGCATCGATTCTAAATACAAGTATTGGTAGTTCAACTCTTTTGCTTTTTCAAAACATTTTAGCATTAAGGCTTTTCCAATTCCTTTACCTCGGGCAGTTTTATGTAAATATATTTTTACCAATTCGGCATAACCATTGGGTAAGTTTTCGGTTGGGTAAATGCCACATCCTCCAACTATTTCATCGTTTAGCAAAGCGATATAATAAGCTGAGTTTGGTGTTTGAAAAAGGGTGAACAAATCGTCGGTAGTCGGGTCGAAATAAACGGTACCTGGTTTGTTGGCATTAAAATCTTCTAATGCTCCTCTAATTACTTTTGCAATTGGTGCATTGTCTTTGGGTTGTATGGGTCTAATTGTTAAATTCATCAGTCGCAATCTTGTAAAAAGGGTTGTACAACATTTATTTTTGGGCTGAGGTAGGGTATGTTTAAATTTAATCCTCTAAGAATAAAAAGGCAACCCAAAATAATTACAAATACAGGTATTAGCTTTTTTATTTTATTTCTAAACCCAATTGTAATAAAGTTAGAGAGTAAAACTGCTGTGAACATCATGGGCAAAGTGCCCAAACCAAATGCAAACATGTATAAAGCACCGTCAATGGTTTTACCTGTTGCTATAGATCCGCCAATGGCAGCATAAACCAATCCACAAGGTAGTAAGCCATTTAGTAAACCAATTAACAACAAATTTGGAGTAGAAGAAGAGCTTAGTAATTTGCTAAGGCCTACTTTTACTTTAGAAATGTAAAACCCAATTGTACTGGTTGGGTTTATTTTATTAATTATCGATTTTGGCAAGATAACAGATAAGATAAATACTATTCCTAAAGCTATAGAAATGCCTTGTTGAGTTGAAGCCGTGCTTATTCCTTGTCCTAAAGTGCCAAATAAAACGCCAAACAAAATATAGGTTAAAATACGCCCACTATTGTATATTACACCGCTAAAAACTCGGTAAAAAGGAGTGTTTTTTTTTACAGGTAAAGCAAAAGCAATTGGGCCACACATGCCAATACAATGGAAGCTACCAACTAAGCCAATTGTAAATGCTGTAATGTATAACTCCATAAAACGAAATTAAGGAATTACAATTTCCTCTTCATTGTAATATTCGTTCTCTCCAGCATTCCAGTTTACTTTAAGCTTGTACATGCCTGTAGAAAATTCAGATAAATCAATCGTTTTTAGGTTGTTGTCAGTTGTAAAACTAATCTCTTTATCATCATTTATGTTTGATGGTTTAAATAAGAAAAGCTTACCCGAAACATTGTTCCCAACTTCTTTAGGGAAGTTAAGGATAAGTTCTTTATCCTTAACTTCAATTTGAAGTTGCTCCGTTAATTTTTCGGTAAGTTCTTGTTTTATTAAAACATCTTTAAACTCTAATTCTTTCTCGTAATAGTTTTCGGTAACTAGCTCATGACTTTGCTTAGAGGCATAAAATACCAATCCTAACATAAAGACTACAAAACCTCCAAAAAGTATAAATGCACCTGTTCCCCAATTAAATTTCATAGTTTCAAAATTACTTATTTGGACCTAAAAAGTTTGTCTTATCTTCTTCTAATAATTTATCACCTTCAAATACTCCAATTACAAGAGCTGTTTTCTTAGCTATTAAATCGTCTTTATGAATTTTAACAAAAAATGCTTGTTGATTACTTTCTCCTTTATTAATCGTTAAAGTATCCGTTCCCACCATTTCTATACTACCTTTTACGTTTAATAATTTAAAAGTCAAATCAAGTTCTTTATTTGATTTGTTGACCACTTTTACATTATAGAGGTTTGTAATATATCCACCTTCTTGTTCTTGAAACATCATCCCAGGAGTTCTTAAAATAGATGCTTCTAAAGAACCCCTTAATGTAAATAAAAAGATAATTACAGCTACTAGTAATACTAAAATTATACTATAAGCTTTAGATCGAGTTGTAAATCTATTTTTTGTTCCATTTGCAATAGCATTTTCAGAGTCTATTCGAATTAAACCTTGTTCTTGATTGGTTTTTTCCATCATAAAATCACAAGCGTCCATACAGGCAGTACAGTTAATGCACTCTAGTTGCGTACCGTTTCGAATATCAATACCTGTAGGACAAACATCTACACATTGGTTACAGTCAATACAATCTCCTTTGCCAACTTCGGCTCTTGCTTCATTTTTTTTAAACTTAGCTCGTCCTTTTTTCCCTTCACCTCTTATATAATCATATGCAACAACCAAAGAGTTACGGTCAAGCATAACACCTTGTAATCTTCCATAAGGGCATACAATTAAACAGACTTGTTCTCTAAACCATGCAAATACAAAAAAGAATACCCAGCTAAATGCGAGTATGGCAATAAAGCCACCCATATGTTCTTTTATTGGTGATGTTTGTATATTAATTAATTCATCGCTTCCAATAATGTATGCTAAAAAGGTGTGAGCAATAGCCACAGCAATAAAATAAAACAACGTGTATTTTAATGCTCTTCGCCATATTTTATCAAAATTCCATGCCTGATTTTTTAGTTTTATTTGTTGTTTATAATCGCCATCAATCCAATATTCTATTTTACGGTAAACCATTTCCATAAAAATGGTTTGGGGGCAAAACCATCCACAAAAAATACGACCAAAAACGGTGGTAAAGAGTACAATGAATATAACCATTGTAATCATGATTAAACCGAATAAATGAAAATCCTGAGGCCAAAAAACTTGTCCGAATAAAACAAATTTTCTAGTGATTACATTTATCATTAATAGTGGTTCTCCATCAATTTTAACCCAAGGAATACCAAACAAAAACAATAATAGAACATAGCTTAAGTAAGTTCTGTAGTTAAAGAATTTTCCTTTTGGTTTTTTTGGAAATAGCCACTTACGTTGACCTTCATCGTCAACAGTAGTTATTCTGTCTCTAAATGAATCTTCATCTTTTGTTTTATTGTTTTCCATTTGGCCTTTTTCTAATATTAATCATTATATATCTACATATCTAAATATATAGATATTACTTTTTGAATAAAACCCCCTCAAAAAAGAGGGGGGTAAATTATTACATTTTTTCTCCCTGAGGCTCTTTACCGCCTTCCACATTTTTACCTTTAAATTCAGTAAGAATATAACTTGCAACATTTTGTATTTGCTCTGGGTTTAATTGGCTTTCCCATGGTATCATTCCTTTTTCTGGAACACCATATTTAATAGTTTTAAATAAGTCGTTTATTGTATTTCCGTGTATCCAGGCATCATCTGTAAAGTTTGGACCTACACCACCACCGCCATTAGCAGCATGGCATGCAACACAATTTTTAGAATAAATTTCTTCACCATCTTTTAATTGAGCAGCATCGGTTAATAATACAGCTGAATTTTCATCTATACTAGGACCATTTTTTTCTTTGAACTTTGCAATTTGAGCTTCAGCAACAGCAATTTCATTATTTAATTCGTCTTGTTGTTTAAAGTCGCCCATACCAAAGAAATACATAGAATAAATTACAGCAAAAATGATTGTGCCATAAAACATGTATAACCACCATGGCGGTAAGTTATTATCTAACTCCATTATTCCATCATAGTCATGATCAAGTAGGTTTTCGCCTAATACTTCGTCAACTAATTTTTTATCGTCGCTCATTGTTTTTAGTTTTAATAATATTATTTTTCTTCTTGTAAAGGAAGATTTTCAACATAGTTTATATAGCTTTTGTCTGTGCGGAATACCCAAATAAGTAGTCCAACAAAGAAGCTAAAAAAGATTACAAAAGAAATGATAGGGAATATCTCAATTCCATCTATCGTTTCCATTGTGTGTTTTATAAATTTTAGCATCGCTATTTATTTTTCAGTAGTTTTTTCAACGTCAGTACCTAATCGTTGTAAGTAAGCTATTAATGCAATAATTTCTTTGTTTGCATCAGCTTCTTTTACTCCTTGCTCTTTTAATTCTGCAGCTATTTGCTCAGCTTGAGCCATCAAGTCATCTTTTCCAGATTTAATCTCTTCATCTGTATAAGGTACACCTAATGTTTGCATTGCAGCCATTTTAGAAGTAGTGCTTCTCACATCAATGTCTTTAAACATTAACCAAGGGTATCTTGGCATAATAGAACCTGGAGACATTGTTGTAGGGTCAAACATATGGTTATAATGCCATGAGTGAGACTTACGAAGTTTTTTAGAACCTTCACGAGCTAAATCTGGTCCAGTTCTTTTAGAACCCCATTGGAATGGGTGATCATAAACGAATTCACCTGATTTTGAATAATCACCAAATCTTTCTACCTCATGTCTAAACGGTCTAATCATTTGAGAGTGACAGTTATAACATCCTTCTTTGATGTAAATGTCTCTACCTTGTAATTCTAAAGGAGTGTAAGGTTTTACAGCTTCAATTGTTGGTACATTAGATTTCACTAAGAATGTTGGTACCATTTCAACTGCCCCACCAATTAAGATAACGATTAAAGCAAAAATTAATAATCTAATTGGTTTTCTTTCAATTGGTCTGTGCCAGTGTTCTCCGATACCTGCAGAATAAGTTTTTTCTAAAGCAGGAGCTTCAGCTTCTTCATTTGCAGTAAATGTACCCGCCTTAACTGTTTTCCAGATGTTAACTACAAATAGTAACACTCCAATAAAGTATAATGTACCACCAACACTTCTCATTGCGTACATTGGAATGATTTGAGTTACTGTTTCTAGAAAGTTAGGGTAAGCTAAAAATCCGTCTGGAGTAAATTCTTGCCACATTAAATATTGAGTAAATCCTGCCCAATATAATGGTAAAGCATAGAATAAAATACCTATTGTACCTATCCAAAAGTGACCGTTTGCTAATTTTTCAGAGTGTAATTTTGTATTAAACATTTTAGGGATTAACCAGTAAATCATACCAAAAGTTAAGAATCCATTCCAACCTAATGCTCCAATATGTACGTGAGCAATAGTCCAATCTGTAAAGTGACTAATTGCATTTACACTTTTAAGTGAAAGCATTGGACCTTCAAAAGTTGACATACCATAAGCAGTAATAGCTACCACAAAGAACTTAAGTACAGCGCTATCTCTAACTCTATCCCAAGCACCACGCATGGTTAATAATCCATTAATCATACCACCCCATGATGGAGCAATTAACATCACTGAAAATACTACACCTAAAGTTTGAGCCCATTCTGGTAACGAAGTATATAGTAAGTGGTGAGGACCAGCCCAAATGTATAAGAAAATTAATGCCCAAAAGTGGATGATAGATAATTTATATGAATATACAGGACGTTTAACTGCTTTAGGTACAAAGTAGTACATTAAACCTAAATAAGGAGTAGTTAAAAAGAATGCAACAGCGTTGTGGCCATACCACCATTGTACTAATGCATCTTGCACACCCGCATACCATGAATAACTTTTCATAAAGCTTACTGGCAACTCAAAAGAGTTAACAATATGAAGAACAGCAACAGTTACAAATGTTGCAATGTAAAACCAAATAGCAACATATAAGTGACGCTCTCTTCTTTTTAAGATAGTTGCAAACATGTTCCAACCAAAAACAACCCAGATACCTGCAATTGCAATATCAATAGGCCATTCAAGTTCAGCATATTCTTTACCTGTTGTAAAACCCATTAAAAGGGTAATAGCAGCAGAAACAATTATTAATTGCCATCCCCAAAAGTTAATCATACTTAGTTTATCACTCCACATTCTGGTTTTTAATAACCGTTGTAATGAATAATAAACACCAGTAAAAATTCCATTACCAACAAATGCAAAAATTACAGCATTGGTGTGTAATGGTCTTGTTCTACCAAAAGTGGTAAACTCTAAATTGAAGTTTAGAGCCGGAATGTAAATTTGAAATGCAACTAATAAACCGACAAGCATACCTACAACTCCCCATAAAATGGTAGCGTAAGCAAAGAGCTTTACGATTTTGTTGTCATAATAAAATTTTTCGATTTGTCCTGACATTTTTTTATTTTTAATTAAGTTTTATAAATTGATTTTAATAGGTTTCTCTTCTTTTTTAGCGTCTGTTTTTTTTAATTCATCATCAAACAACATTCTAACTGATGGTGTATATCCATCTTCATATTGTCCATTTTTAACAGACCAGATAAATGCCACAAGAAACCCTGCAGCAACAGTTAGACTTACAATAATTAATATGAATAAAACGCTCATAATTTTAAATTACTCTACAAAGTAATATCTAATACAACATAAAAAATATGACAACGGTCATAAGTTGTATTTTTTTTGAAAAAAAAGTTGAGTGAATTTTAAAAGAAACTATGCTTTGGTAACATAGTGTAAACCAACGTTTTCTTTACGGTTTTGAGCTGCTTTGGTAATTAAATAAGAAACGCTTCTAAGGTTTCTAAGCTCACAAATATTTACGGTTACTTTAGATTGGTTATAAAGTTGTTCCGATTCGTCAAAAATTAATTTTAATCGAGAGATTGCTCTTTCAAGCCTTTTTTCCGAACGAACAATTCCAACATAATTGCTTAATATATTTTGGAGTTCGGATTTAGTTTGTGAAACTAATATTTCTTCATTTTGAATAAGAGTTCCTTTATCATTCCAATCAGGAATATTCTCTTGGAAACTAATTTTATTAACTTCATTAACGCTAGTTTCAAAAGCATTATGAGAAAAAACAAGTGCTTCAACTAATGAGTTAGAAGCTAATCTGTTTGCTCCATGTAAACCAGTACAAGCACATTCTCCAGAAGCAAATAAATTTTTTATACTGCTTTCACCATCTTTATTAACTTCTATTCCTCCACAAAGATAGTGAGCTGCTGGAACAACAGGAATAAAATCTTTTGTAATGTCAATTCCAATAGATAAGCATTTGTTGAATATAGTTGGAAAATGATTTTGTAATTTTTCTTTGTCAATATGGGTTGTATCCAAATAAACATGTTCAACTCCAGATTTTTTCATTTCAGCATCGATGGAGCGAGCAACAATATCTCGAGGAGCAAGGTCTTTACGATGATCATAATCTTGCATAAAAGCATAGCCGTTATGGTTTTTTAATATACCACCGGCACCTCTAACGGCTTCAGATATTAAAAAAGAAGGATTGTCCTTAGGGTTATATAAAGCCGTCGGATGAAATTGTATAAACTCCATATTTTTAATCAAAGCTTTAGCTCGATAAGCCATAGCTATACCATCTCCAGTTGCAACAGTTGGATTAGTAGTATTAGAATATGCTTGTCCAACTCCACCTGTGGCTAAAAGTGTAATTTTTGAAAGTAGAGTAAAAATTTCATTCGTTTTTCGGTTTAAAACATAAGCTCCAAAACATTGTTTATTTTCGGTGTTACGTTTAACATGCTGTCCTAAATGATGTTGAGTTATTAAATCAATTGCAAAATGATGATTTAATATTGTAATGTATGGATGGTTTTCTACTTTTTGAATTAAAGCTCTCTCAATTTCGTTTCCAGTTAAATCTTTATAATGCAAAATACGATAATCAGAGTGACCACCTTCTTTTGCTAAATCATATTCTCCTAGATCGTTTTTGTCAAAGTTGGTGCCCCAATCTATCAATTCTTGAATACGAATAGGAGCATCTTTAACCACCATTTTGACTACCTCCTCATCACATAATCCATCACCAGCAATTAGAGTGTCCTTAACGTGATTTTCAAAAGAGTCAGTGGTTTTCGTTACACCAGCAATTCCTCCTTGAGCGTACTTTGTGTTACTTTCTTCAATTTTATCTTTAGTAACAATAGTTATTGAAACTGATTCATTTTTAGTTTTAAAATATTCAGCAACCTTATATGCATAACTTAAACCAGCAATACCAGAGCCAATTATAAGGAAATCAGTTTTTATATTCTGCATTTAGCTTAATTCTAACATTCTATTAACTGACTTTAATGCTTTTAATCGTGTTTCTTCTGGAACAAAAATTTCAGGTTGTAAATGAACTAGACTTGCATGAATTTTTTCTAGTGTATTCAATTTCATGTATGGACATTCGCTACAAGCACAAGTATTATCAGTATTAGCAGGAGCAGGTATTAACTTTTTGTGAGGAACAGCTTGTTTCATTTTATGAATGATACCAACTTCTGTAGCTACTATGAATTCTGTAGCTTCATTTTCTTGTACGTATTTTAAAAGAGCAGTTGTAGATCCTATAAAATCTGCTTCATCCAACACATTTTCTTGACATTCAGGGTGGGCTATTAATTTTGCATTAGGATATTTTCCTTGCAACATTTTAAGTTTATCGGCAGATATTTCAATATGAACCTCACAAGCCCCATCCCATAGCACCATATCTCTTCCTGTTTTTTTTGCTACGTATCTTCCTAAGTTAATATCAGGAGCAAAAATTATCTTTTCATCTTTTGGTAAGCTATCCACAATTTGAACTGCATTTGATGAAGTACAAACAATATCTGTTAACGCTTTAATTTCTGCAGAGCAGTTGATGTAGCTAATTACAGTATGGTTAGGATATTGTTTTAAAAATTCTTCAAATTTATCAGTAGGAGCAGAGTCAGCTAGTGAGCAGCCTGCATTTAAATCAGGAATAATTACTTTTTTGTTTGGGCTTAAAATCTTTGCAGTTTCTCCCATAAAATGAACTCCAGCAAATAAAATTACATCAGCATCAGTTTTAGCCGCTTCTTGACTTAACCCTAAACTATCTCCTATGTAATCAGCAATATCTTGTATTTCTTCCTGCTGGTAGTAATGAGCAAGAATAACTGCATTCTTTTCTTTTTTTAAGCGTTGAATTTCTTCAATTAAATTCTTCTCTTTACCTAATTCGGCAGAAACAAAACCTTGCTCTTTTACTTGAGTTATAATATCCATGCTAAAAATGTTTAGTCAAAATTAGGCAACTCATTAATGCTAATGAATGATATTGCTTATAAATTTTTATGTTTTGCTAAGATGTTTGTAGCTAAGGTAACAAATACAACTACTGTAATGGAACTTAGTGGCATTAAAATAGCAGCAAAAACTGGTGATAATAAACCTTTAACTGCAAAGGTTAATCCTACAATGTTGTATAAAAAAGAAATGATAAAACTGACAATAATTATTCGAATACTACCTCTACAATAACCAATAAAAGTTGGTAATTTTTCAAAAACGGAAGCTTCTAAAATTGCATCACATGCAGGAGAAAAAGTATTAATATCTTCAGAAATAGAAATGCCTACATTGCTCTGTTTCAGAGCTCCTGCATCGTTTAGACCATCTCCAATCATAGCAACATTTTCTCCATTATCTTGTAATGATTTAATATATTTTAATTTATTGTCAGGTGTTTGGTTAAATAAAAATTCACTTTCACTTCCAAAATAGTTTACTAAGTTTTCTTTTTCACTGTCGTTGTCTCCAGAAATTATTTTTAGTTTAAACCATTTTAAAAGCAGGCTTATGGTTTGTTTTAGATTTATTCGATATTTATTTTCTAACTGATAATATCCTAAGTAGTTATTATCAATTTTTAAATGAACTCTTGTTGCTTTTGAGCTATTTTCATTGACTTTTTTTACAAACTGTTCAGAACCGATTGTATATGTTTTGTTCTCAATTTTTGCAATAATTCCTTTACCTACTAATTCATTAAATTTTCCAATTTCTAGAATCTTAGCTTTAACAAAACCATTAAAAATCATTTTGCTTAAAGGGTGAGAAGACTGGCGAAATATTGAGTAAAGATGATTAGTTGTTTCTTCATTCAATTCTTCACCATAATACTTAATATCGCTATTAGATGATTGTGTAATAGTACCGGTTTTATCAAAAACAATGGTGTTTATTTTTGCTAAATTTTCGATTACTGTTGCATTTTTTAGGTAAAATTTATTTCTACCTAAAACTCGAAGAACATTTCCAAAAGTAAATGGAGCCGATAGTGCTAAAGCACATGGGCAGGCAATAATTAAAACTGCAGTAAAAGTGTTTATAGCGATTTTAAGGTCTGTTTGCAACCAAAATAAGCCACTGCCAAAAGCAATAACCAAAATAATTATCGTAAAATATTTACTGATAGAATTTGTAATTCCTTCAAATTGATCCTGCTCTTCTTTCGAAAATGCTTCGTTATTCCATAATTGTGTGAGATAGGAATGAGATAATTCTTTTAAAACTTTTAATTGAATTGCTTGGCCAACTTGTTTTCCACCAGCATAAATTTTATCTCCAATATTTTTTCGAGTAGGAGCAGATTCTCCTGTAACAAAGCTATTGTCAATGTTTGCATTCCCTTCAATCAATTCTGCATCAACTGGTATCAATTCGTTATTACGAATAAGAATAATATCGCCTATGTTTAATTCAGAAACAGGAATATTTTTTTCGTTACCATTTGTTTCAATTTTTGTTGTGGCAATTGGAAAATAAGATTTATAGTCACGTTCAAACGATAAAATATTGTATGTTTTTTGTTGGAAAATTCTACCTAAAAGTAAAAAGAACACTAATCCAGCTAAAGAGTCAGAGTAACCTGCACCTGTTTTAGAAACTATTTCGAAGGCACTTCTTAAAAATAAAACTAATATTCCTAGAGAAATTGGAATATCAATATTGACTACTTTCCGTTTTATTCCATTCCATGCAGAAATAAAGTAACTATTGGAGCTATAAACTAAAATAGGTAGTGATAATATAAGATTAACATATCCGAAAAAATTTGCAAAATGAGTTTCTTTAATCATATCAAGCCCAAAATATTCAGGCAAACTAATAAGCATGATGTTTCCGAAGCAAAAACCTGCTACACCTAGTTTAAAGATTAAACTTCTATCAATTTTTTGTTTTTTACGTTCGCTTAAATTTTCTAGATTAATTTCGGGTTCATAACCTATAGAGGCTAATAATTCTACTAATTTTCTTAGCGAAAGAATATTATGATTGAATGAGAGTCGAATTTCTTTTTTTAAAAAATTAACTCTTGAAGATTTAATGTCTGGATTTAATTTGTAAAGATTTTCCAAAAGCCAAATACAAGAACTACAATGTATTTGTGGAAGATAAAAAACGCTTATACTAATTTCATCATCTTTAAAGTCAACCAGTTTTTCAATTACTTGACTATTCTCTAAGTATTCAAACTTTTTTGACAAATCTTTAGGAGGTGTAATTCCAGGAGTTTTTTCAATGTCGTAATAGTTACAAAGTTCGTTTTGGTTAAGGATTTCATAAACAGTTTTACAACCTTCACAACAAAAAGTTTTGTTATCAAAATCAACTGTTTCATCTAAACAGTCTTCTCCACAGTGAAAACAAGTCATAAGGTTGTAAAATTTTCAACAAAATTCATTAAAATACTCCGTGTATTGTCTTTGTAAAACATGAATTTTATCATATTTTTGCACAAACCTAACTAAAAACAGAAATGAAAAATAGACATGAGGAAATTCATTGCGATACTTGTGGTTCTCGTCATAAGTCTGTTTTTTGTAGTTTGTCTGCGAGTGAAACAGTAGATGTCGATTCTTCAAAAACTTGCAACACATACTCTAGAGGTGAAGTAATTTTTCATGAAGGAAACAGAATAAATGGTATTTATTGTGTTAGTAAAGGTAAGATCAAACTTTTTCAAATAGGTAACGAAGGAAAAGAACAAATAATCCGATTTGCTAAAGATGGAGATATAATTGGCTATCGTTCATTATTGAGTGAAGAACCATTATCTGCTTCCGCAGCTGCAATAGAAGATTCTTCGGTGTGTTTTATTCCTAAATCTCAATTGTTAAAGCTGATTGCTAATAATCCAAATTTTAATTTTAAGATGCTTAAACTGTTAAGCCATGAACTTGGAGAAGCAGCAAGAATTATTACCGAATTAGCTCAAAAACCTGTTAGAGAAAGATTAGCTGAAACATTGTTAATTCTGAAGGACACTTTTGATATTGATGATAATCAAGTAATACAAGTTAAATTATCAAGAGAAGAAATCGCAAATATTGTTGGAACGGCAACAGAATCAGTTATTCGATTATTATCAGATTTTAAAAAGGAAAATCTTATTGAAGTAGAAGGTAGAAATATCAGAATTGTTAATATATCTGCACTTACTAGAGTTGCGAATGTCTTTGAATAGGCCTTTTTACTCCCTTTT
Source organism: Vicingus serpentipes (assembly GCF_007993035.1). Taxonomy (NCBI): domain Bacteria; kingdom Pseudomonadati; phylum Bacteroidota; class Flavobacteriia; order Flavobacteriales; family Vicingaceae; genus Vicingus; species Vicingus serpentipes. Next base: position 477,708 of record NZ_VOOS01000001.1, on the reverse strand, counting down.
TTAATAAGTAGAATTCATTAAAATATTTTTTTGGCATAGCTTTTGAAATTCAGCTATCAAATCTTTAAAATTAAAAGATATGAAAAAGTTGAAAATTACATTAGCAATACTTATCCCTTTGTTTTTTACAAGTTGTATAGTTGTAGATAATACTCCTGGACCTAATGGAAGAGATGGAAGAGCTTATTTTGGTGTAGATTACGAACATCATGCACCATATAGTTATTGGGATAACAACTCCTCATTACCCTACAATCCAATTTTAGGAAATTATTATAGAACAAGACCTGGTATTTATGAATTTGAATACTTTATAAATGAATACGATTATTGGTATGGAACATATGAAATTTGGATTAATAGAGGTGGAATAGGAGGCCCTCATGGCGAACCTGGTTATGATGGAGCAGATACTTATTTAATGTTGATTTGTGATCCAAATGGTTTTCATGAACATAGAGATAACTGGAAAGTAAATATGAATGAGCCTCTGGTAATTGAGAAAAAAGAGGGGAAATATAATTACCGAATTACCATTCAAAAAGGAAGTGTTTTAAGCAGACCAGCTCAAGAACCGAAATTTGTAAAATAAATAGTTTTTTAATAGGGAGAGAAATGCGGATTAGTCATAGTACTTATTCGCATTTTTCATTTAAAGTTGTATTATTCCTTCCACTTTTTCAGCTTGCTTATAAATTGCTATAATTTCATCTGATGACATCATCATTTCTTTTGCAGTAATACTAATAAACTTATTAGAACTAGATTGACGAGTGGTGACCTGTGCTTCTTTTCCAAACAAAGCTTCAACTTGAGCAAGTTTATGGTTATCAGAAGGAATAATAAATTTAAACATATATACGCTAGGCCAAGTATGTTGGATGTCTAATTTTTCTTTAAGATTGGTGTAAAAGTCTTTTTCCATAAATCGCTAATTATTAACTCAAAGTTACTTTATTTTTAACTTGATAATTGTCATAATTAAAAAGAATAAAAGTTCTTAACTTAGTAGAATATAAAAAAAATATACACTATGGTTAAAAATATTCTTGTCCCTACAGATTTTTCAAAATGTTCAATGTATGCAGTAAAATTAGCTGCTAAAATAGCTAGGGAGGTAAATGCTACCTTACACTTTTTACATGTGATAGAAGTTCCAGTTGTAGCTTACGATGTGGGCATGGTAAATTTTGAAAGTTTGCCTCAAGCAATGTTTATGAGAGAACTTGCCGATAAGAATATGATTCAGCTTTTTGAAGAAGGATTTTTAGAAGGATTGAATGTTAAAACCACGATTGAATATGATGCCATTTATAAACGAATTAATCAATATGTATCAAAAAATGATATAGGATTAATTGTAATGGGATCTCATGGTGCATCAGGAATAAGTGAATTAGTAATTGGCTCAAATGCAGAGCGAGTAACACGATATGCCGAATGTCCGGTTCTTACAATTAAAAAAGAGCACAATAATTTTGATGTAAAAAACATTGTCTTAGCTTCAAATTTTTATGGAGAAACAGATATAATGTTTAAGGAATATGAGAAATTAAAAGGGTTATTTAATGCTAAGTTACATTTGCTTAAAGTTATTACTCCTGCTAATTTTGAAGCAACTTCAAGAAGTAAAAATATTATTAATGATTTTGTTCAAAAACATAAAATAGAAAATTGTTCGGTAAACATTTACAATCATGAAAATGCAGAAGAAGGGATTTTAGAATTTAGTGAAGAAGTAAAAGCTGATATGATATTAATTGGAACACATGGCAGAACAGGATTGTCACATTTAATAAATGGAAGTATCGCTGAAGATTTATTAAATCATGCCTCGCGCCCGGTGTTGAGTATTAAAATAGATATACCTGAAAATGAACACGATGTTTTGTTTCCAGAAGCATAAAAAAAACTAATCATAAAAAATCCCACTCATTTAGTGGGATTTTTTATTTCATGTAGTTAACAATATTAAGAAGTACACCAAGTGGGAGTGGAGTCGAACTATTTGTTTGAAAACGACCTTAAATCTTTAATTAAAATTATTCCTGTTTAATTAGTTTTTTTATATTAAATGAGAATCTGATTGTGTAGCTCTTTGGTTCTAATTATCGAACTTTTTGATAGAGGATATTAAGGTTTTAATGTCAACAGCTTATCATTTAACAGACCTGAAGGTGTCAGAAATAGGATGTGTAAATTAAAAAATACTGATAATCAGAATCTTAAAGATTCTAGCCCCACCCGGAGCATACCATAGTAATCCCTAACAACACTTAGCCGCATCTAAACACGAATTTCTTATTGTAATAGGGAATGAGTTAGACCGAAATACCTATAGAAAACACATAAAACCCTGTAACGAAATCGTGACTGTAAATTTGATAAAGCGACAGAATCTTAATTATAATATGAATATCCTATAAAATTGACTTTACTTTTGACAAGCCAACAATAAGGCATGTCTATAAATAGAGAACTTATAAAGAGTCCAAACAATTTTTGTATTTACGTGAAACTGGAATTTCTACACCATTGATTACAATGCTATTATTGTTTATTCTTTCAATAAATTTTTTATTTACCAGATAGGAGCGATGAACCCTAATAAAAGAATCTTTAGGCAGTATATTATCTATGTCAATTAATTTTAATCGTTCTACAAACATTTTTGTTTCAGTGTGAATTTCTAAGTAGTTGTTATCAGATTTGACAAACATTATTTTATTAAAAAAGAGTTTTATCTTTTTATCTTTTTCTTTAACAAATAAATAAGAAATAGCCAATTCTTTCATCACTTTGTCTATGATTTTTTTTATTTCATCAGGTGTAAAAGGTTTTAAAAGGTATCCTTTTGGCTGATGAAAAATTGCCTCTTCTAAGGTTTTTTTATCAGAAAATGATGTAATAAAAATAAAAGGAATATTTAATTTTTTAATATACTCGGCAATTTTTATTCCTTGGTCTTCATTATGCATTCTAATATCTAAAAGAGCTAAGTCAGGCAAATCATTAATATCAATAGATTTCTTAGCCATTTCATAACTTGAAACTATATCATAAACAACATGCCCCAAATCGGTGAGAATTTGCTTGAGATGTTCAGAAATAAGCACATCATCTTCTGCTATTAATATTTTATTTAAGGATTTCTTCATTAAACGTAATTACTGTTACAGCTCCTGCTTCATTAAATATTTTCAACTCACCCATTAATTGACGGCTAACAAATGAACCTATTAAAATTGAGCCCAATGATTGTTTTTTGATTTTGGCAACTTTCTGATCAAATCCTTTGCCATTATCAGCATATTTGAATGTAAAAATACCACCTTCTTTTAGCATGCTAATATTAATGTTTTTGTGTGTATCGTTTTTATCCCAAGCATATTTTATTGAATTGGTAATTAATTCGTTAATAATAAAACCTAACGCTTGAGCTTTTTCGATATTAACAATGTAATCATAGTCTAAATAAAACTCAACATTTTTATCTGTTGCAGAAGTTAAATCGGCAATGATGGAATCTACATATTCTTTTAAATTAATACCGGTATAATTTTCACTGTTGTATAGTTTATGATGGGCCAATGCCAAACTTTTAATTCTCGAAATAGCAACTTGTAAATTCTCCTTTGCCTCTTGACCAACTGCACGTGAAACTTGCAATTCGAGTAAACTAGAAACCATTTGGAAATTATTTTTTACTCTATGATTCACTTCCTTAAGTAACAGTTCCTTTTCCTTCAATTGTTTAACGACTTCATTTTTTTCAATAACAATTTGTTTGGTGTTTTCTTCAATTGTTTTTTCTAGAGCTATTTTTGTTTTTTGAGCTTTTAGTATTCGATATTTAAAATACCCGAAAACAATAATAAATGAGCATAAAATTAGCAGCAAAATAAACCAGGTAGTTTGGTAAAAATAGGGTTCAACAACAAAATTTATTGAAAGAATATCACTACTAGATATGCTGTTGGTTAATTGTAAGTTTAAACGATAATTACCATAAGCAAGCTTCTTTAAAGAAAGCGCACTAGAGTTATGTGTACTCCATTTGCCAGAATTTCCATTTTTATCAAGTTTAATTTTTAATTCTGATTCATTCCCCCAATTTATCAAAACAAAAAGAAATTCAATACTTTGGTCTTGTTGTAAAACAATATTATTAAAAGCAACCTCTTCGGTATTAACAAGTATTTTTTCGAGTTTCAACGAAGGTGGAGTGTGATTTTTAGCCGATAAAAGTGAATTATAATAATATTTATTTGGACCTGCAACTACAACAATATTGCTATCAATAGACTTAATAAAATTGATGTTTGTTAAATTTAGTCCGTTGGTTTGATTGTATTTTTTGTAACTTATTTTGTCTTTTTGTATCTGCAACTCCATTAATCCTGAAGTAGTTGCTAATAAAAATTTGTTTTCTGATATACATTCAACTGATTTAATAATAGTGTTTTTAAATATGTTGATTGATATTGATTGTACCAACTTAAGCTCGCGATACACTTTAACACCATCTTCCATAAAAACCCATAATTCACCGTTGGTATTTTCGTATGCAGCTAGCACCTTTTTCTGATAGCTTAAAATTTTATATTTTTCTTGATTGATAACAATTATATGGTTATCTGAAACTGCATAAACATTATTGGTATGCTTACCATAAAGCAAGTCTTGAAAAGTATACTTTTCAAAATTAGTAGCATCAAAAGAATAAATAGAATCGCTTTTAAAGTACCTCAATTTATTTGACCTAGTTAGGTACCATAGCCTATTCAAATTATCGAACTCTAAATTTAGAGCTGAATTTTCATAGTCACTTTCGTTAGTTCTATAATAAGCTACTTCTTCATCTTTTAAATGAACAACCCCAGAATTATAATTGGCTAGCCATGCTTCGTTTTTACCAACCACACAACCATCAATATGGTGTCTATTTTGCGGGATTTCTTTCGAACCTTTATTGGTATATAAATATCTCTTTCCATTAATAACTCGTTTTAAATGATCTCCATTGTAGAAGTACCAAACTTCATTTTCATATTCTTCAATCTCATTTATCGGTCTAATTATAATGTTTTCTTTACTGTGCAATAGAATGTTATCATCAATCCTTGAAAATCCACGTTGGCCATCGGAGACCCAAATATTAGAGAATCTGTCGATATAAAAATAAATAGGACCATTATGTGTCAACCCATCCTTTTCATCAATGGTAATAACTTCATTTTGGTTTGTTATTAACCTCATTCCATTACCATAAGAGGAAAACCATATCCCTCGATTATCACCTATAATTTCATATACTGACATAGATGTGGTTTCAGCATCTACATAAAATAGGGAGTCGTTTCTGATTTTCTGCAATCCACCATAAAAAGTACCTATCCAAATTTCATTGCCTTTCTCATAATAACATCTTGGAGAACTAATGGATGTTGGTAATTTATACTGAAACAATGAATCATTTCTAAGAAATGCTATTCCAAAAGGAAGAGCTAACCATAATTGGTCATTCTTGTCAAAATGAGTATCGAAAGATTCTTCGAAAAGATTTTTATCAAAATAATGTTCAACATTATTGTTACCTATCTTGTAAACACCATCTGATTGCGTAGAGATCCAAATATTTGATTTTGCATCCTCTCGAACTCTCCAAACATGATCATTTATTTGATTTTGTGGAATATATAGCTGATTGTCTTTTATATAAGCTATACCATGATAAGTTGCTATCCAAATTAACCCTTTGGAATCAGTAAATAAATTCTCTATTTCATTTAATTCAAACTCGTTGGTACCTTTTAATACTTTAAATGTGTTGCCATTATATATAGCCAAACCACTGCTTGAACTCAAAAAAATCAATCCATCTTTATCTTCAGTAATGTCCGTTATTTCTTCAGCAAACAGACCATGCCCTTTATCAAGGTATTTAATATTTAGTTTCGAAACATCTTTAAATGGAAAAGAATTCTCGGCTGGAATCTCTTCAACTACTAATAAAGGATGTTTTTTAAAAAGAAATGGTTCAATATTACTTGGTTTTACAACGCCTTGAAAAGTAGATTTTAGGTTAATATAAGTCTCGGTAACTTTTTTATTGTATTTTGGAGGCGTATCTTCTATCCATCTTGCTTTTTGGATAGTTTTAGTGCTAGGTATAAAATTACCTTTAGGCAAAGGCTCCCAATTTTGAGCAATACCCAATGTTACCATTAAATGGAGCAAAAACGTAACTATTATGGGTTGTAACTTAAACATTATAAGCAAAGTAACACATCAAAATTCTAATTGAACCGTTTTGAATTAATAATGTTGTAAATGGCACTAAATATGGTGAGTTTGAATTCTTTTTTTAGCTTGATAATTAATAAAAAAACCCCACATTGCTGTGGGGTTTTTTTGAATTGTTTTAACCAGATTATTGTACTCTAAACCCTGAGAAAAAACTACTTCTTCCAGAAAATAATGTAGTATTTGCAGATTGACTAGCTGCAATATAAATAGTTTCATTTGCATTTAAATTAATTAAAAAACTTCCATTTCTTACATTGTTATTTCCTGTTTCACAAAACCAATATTCTAATGAGTAAATGAAAACATTATTTTTAAAAACTTGTATAGCATGTCTAGTGCCTGGTCCTTCACCTTTATAGGTTCCTACATTAAACTGATAAATACCATTAGCTGGTGCAGTAAATACACCTGTAGATGAATTGAAGTTGTTACCTAAATCAAAATCTTCAGTACTAAATGGAATTGGTACATTAACCCCACCTGTTACAGGCAAATTAACTCCTTGATAAGCCATAAAAGCACAATTTTTGTTCAAACTAACTGAGTTACCTGAGCTAATCGCTAAATTGTTGGTTGTAGCGTCATACGATAATGTTTGAGCAATACCAACACCATCTGCACCAGCAGGACCTTGAGGGCCAGTTGCACCAGTAGCACCAGTAGCACCAGCAGGACCAGTTAAACCTATTGGACCTTGTGGGCCAGTTGCACCATCTGCACCAGCAGGACCAGTTAAACCTATTGGACCTTGTGGGCCAGTAGCACCAGTAGCACCAGCAGGACCAGTTAAACCTATTGGACCTTGTGGGCCAGTTGCACCATCTGCACCAGCAGGACCAGTTAAACCTATTGGACCTTGAGCACCTGTAGCACCATCAGCACCAGCAGGTCCTTGTGGTCCCATTGGACCTGTTGCACCGTCATTTCCAGCAATACCTTGTGGACCAGTTGCTCCGTCAGCACCAGCAGGACCTTGTGGACCAGTAGCACCGTCAGCACCAGCAGGACCTTGAGGACCTACCGCTCCATCATTACCAGCAGGACCTTGTGGACCTATTGGACCAGGTATTGAGCTGCCAGAAGTTTTTGCATACAAAGCGTAAGGAACGCTTAATAATTGTGATGTTCCCATTACAGCGTAAGATGTTCCTCCTGTTGCATCCATTGCTGTTTCAATAAAATATGGTCCATTAGCCCAGTCAATAGTAGAAAATGTTCCACTTACTACTGATCCAGTTCCTATTTCTAAGTTTACTAAACCATATGCATTAGTTGTTGGAGCAAAAGTTTCTTGATAAACAACAGTTCCCGATGCACCTCCTTGTAGTATAGTTAGTTGCATACCTACTGCTTGGTTAGGTATTGCATTTTGCGAAGCATCTCTTACAACCGATTGGTATTTAAATGCCTCTGGGCTTTGTGCCCATACATTAAATGTTAATGCGGCAAATGCAATTGCCGATAGTATAATTCTTTTCATAGTTCTCTTATTTTTTTATGATTTGATACGTTTTTATTTTTTTGTCTTTTTGATTTGTTAATGTTAACAAATACATCCCTTTTGGATATTCTGAAACGTTAACACTCGTTTTTGGAGACTTTAATGTAGATTGATTTAAAATCTTTCCCGTTACATCAAAAAGATGTAAAGTAAACCCATTGTAGTTTTCTAATGAAAGATTAATGAAATCTGTAGCTGGGTTTGGATAAACTTCTACCGAAAAGTCTAAATCTAAATCCTCTACTAAAGTAATGGTCAAATTTGTTTGATGAAACCCTTGGGTTAAATCGTTTGTTCCATCTGAAACAGTTTCAGTAACTGGCTCGCCAATCGTAAAATCGATTGAATTTCCACCGTTACTATAACTATCTCCCTGAGTTGAAATTACCTCTTGTGCATTGACCGATGCAGTTAGTAAAAACAACCCAATAGGAATTATTTTTTTCTTCATAGTTAAAGGTTTTGGTTCGTATTTTATGCTTTACAAGACAATTGTAAATATTAACTATTGTATTTTAAAAAAAATGGTGAGTTTGGAGGGTTTTTTGTTGAGTTTGGTAAAAAAACAAAAAAAGCCCTAAATGGTGAAGGGGCTTGGTTAACTAAAATGTAGGTTCTTTCGTATTAATTCGGTCAAGATTTTAATTGACTAACAATTTGTTTCATGATGAGGCAGTATAATTCTGAAACTTTTTTAAAGTTTTAAAGGTAACCTATAGCAGAATTGTAAAAACTGTACCCGGGATGGGATTCGAACCCACACGTCTACTGACACACGCCCCTCAAGCGTGCACGTCTACCAATTCCGCCACCCGGGTAGGATAGTTGATTGCGAAAATATTGAAGATTTTTGATACTAGAAAACAAGTTCAAGTATATATTCAATAAATTGATTATTTTTAATAAATGAGAATGTCTCAATTAATATTGGTTATAATTTTAATTTCTTCAACTGCTTTTGGCAGTGATTTTTTAATCAATTCTAAAATTGACTCTCTATCCCATTTAATTAAAGAAAATGAGCATGATACATTAAAAGTAAAGGCTCTAATTGCGTTGTCAGAAATATTATATATTTCTGATTTAGATACGGTAATAAATTTGAGTGAAGAAGTTACTCTTATTTGTAATGCTAATTTAGAAAATGATTTAATTGCTTCAGAACGAAGAAGCTTCTTAATGGCAAAATCTGCAGCTTATAATAACATTGGGTTTATTTACGATGATAAAGGAGATGTTATAAAAGCACTAGAATATTATCATAAATCACTTAGTATAAGAGAGGAATTAGATGATAAAAAAGGTATAGCAGTTTCATTAAATAATATTGGAATTATTTACATTAAACAGGGTGAACCAGAACAAGCACTAGAATATTATTTAAAATCTTTAAAAGTAAAACAACAATTAGAAGATTATAAAAGTATGGCTACCTCTTTAAATAATATAGCAGCAGTTTATAAAGAATTGGGTAACCCGGAAAAAGCAATTGAATATTACACAAAATCATTATTAATACGTGAAGAAATTAAGGATGAAAAAGGTATTGCTGTCACTCTAAATAATATAGGAACATTATATAAAGATCGTGGTAGTTTAGATACTGCGTTAAATTACTATGCGAAAGCTTTAGATATTCGAGAAAAAATTGGTGATGATAGAGGTTTAACAAATACATTATCAAACATCGGAAGGGTTGCATTTTTAAAAGAAAATTACCTGCAAGCAGAAAAGTATGGTATTAAGGCATTAGATGTCGCAAATAATTTGGGCTATTTAGAAAGGATAAAGGATGCTTCTTATTTACTGAGTGAAGTATACGAACAACAAAAAAAATGGGAGAAAGCTTTTGAAATGAAAAGTCTCTATATTTTAATTAAAGATAGTGTTAAGAATAAGAAAACAGAGTTAGAATTAATTAAGCAAAAATCTAAATACGATTTAGAAAAAGTAATTAAAGAAAAAGAGATATTAACTAAAGAAAATGACATCAAAACATTGCTTAATGCTAAAAATAGAACTTTAGCTATAGCCTTTATTTTAGCTTTTATTTTAGCCTTGGCAATTATATTTTTTATTTATAGAGAAAATAAAAAGAAAGATTTAATAAATAATTTACTTAGTAAACAGAAAGAAGATGCTCTCAAGCAAAATGATGATAAAATTGTTTTACTAAAAGAAATACATCATAGAGTTAAAAATAGCTTACAAGTTGTTAGTAGTTTAATTCGATTACAATCAAGTGAAGTTGATGATGTAAAAGTTGTTAAAATGTTTGAAGAAACTCAGAATAGAGTATTGTCTATTGCGAAATTACATGAACAGTTATATAGTTCAGAAAATTTGAAAGAAATAGATATTAAACAACATTTTTTACCATTGATAAACGATTTGGTTGAAGAGTATAAGGTTGCGACTAAAATCGATTTAGATTTAAATATTGTTGAAGTGAAAATGGGAGCAGAAACTTTAGTCCCATTAGGTTTAATTATAAATGAAATGATTTCAAACTCTTTAAAGTATGCATTTAAAGATAGAGATACTGGAGTAATAAAAATACATATTAATTATATAGAAAAAAAGACCTATGAAATGATCATAGGCGATAATGGTATTGGGATGTCTAAAGATTTTAATTTTGAAAATTCTAACTCTTTAGGGACTCAGTTAATACAGATATTTACCGAACAATTAAATGGCTCAATTGAGAGGTTGAAAGAAGAAGGAACTGTTTTTAGAATCATCTTTGAAAAACAAGAAAAGTAATTCAAAAAAAAATCCCGTAATTAACGGGATTTTTGTGACCTGGCTGGGGCTCGAACCCAGGACCCTATCATTAAAAGTGATATGCTCTACCAGCTGAGCTACCAAGTCTGGTATTTTTTAAAGGAGTGCAAATATAAAAGCCTTATTTTAAATACCCAAACTTAAAAGGGCTTTTTTTTATGTTTTTATTTAAACTATTGATTAACAGTTCTATTCAAGTATAGGGTGTCGTTCGAAAGGTATGTTTCTATCAAATAAATAGCGATAAGTATGATATTTCCGATAAACTTTAGCTCCCAAATAATCGCTTATTTTTAACATTTTTGGATTAAAATCACCAATCCATGTTAAAACAGTTTCATTATATCGGTTTAATGATACTATATTTTCTTGACTCCATTTTATCATTGCACCTTCAACTCCTCTGCCTTGAAATTTTCTACTCACTCCAAAAACAATTCCAACCATAGTTGTTGGTGTTTGTTTCCATTTATGGTATAAAAACTTTAGTTTTCCCAACCAATTCAAGTTACCATTCACATATTTAAATATTTCGTTCAGCTCTGGAATGTTAATGTAAAATGCAATAGGAGTATCTTTATAATACACAAACACCATAATGTCTTTATCGTAAATTGGTTTTAAAGTCTGCATTATTTCATTTGCAGTTTTTATGTCCATGCTTTTAAAGTTGTCATGACCAGCCCATGCATCATTATATACTGTTCTAAAGTTTTCTGCAGTTTGTTTTAGGCTTAAATTTCTAACATTAGAAATACTGTATTCTTTTCGTTTCATTAAGCGTTCACTTTTTTCTACAAAAACATCCTGAACAGGAACATTCATATCTCTTTTACTCATCAGTTGTTTATAGTAAACCTCAAAGCCATAATCCTCAAATAAGTTTTGATAGTATGGTGGATTATAGTTCATACCATAACTATTAGGGTCTGTAAAATTTTCGGTTAAAAGTCCCCAAAACATATTTTTCTCACCAAAATTAATTGGTCCATCCATCGCTTCCATTTCATTTTTTATAAGCCATTTTTTAGCTGTATCAAACAATAAAAACGCAGCATCTTTATCATTTATACATTCAAAAAATCCAACTCCTCCAGTAGGCTGTTTAAAACTATTAGCTAAATCGTAATTTATAAAAGCTGCAATTCTTCCAATGGTTTTGTTGGCATCATTTTTTAAAATCCACCTGATTATTTTCCCTTTGCTATGTGCTTTATTTTTAGTTGGGTCAAAAACTTTTTCAATGTCTTGTTTTAAATGAGGTATCCAGTTTTTATCTTCTTTATAGATAAACCAAGGTAGATTTAAAAAGTCTTGAGTTGTTTTTTTATTAGTTACTTCTATAATCTTCATTTGTATATCTTTGTTTACAAAAGTGAGCATTAATTAAAAGGCTTAAAAATTTGTTGATGAAAAATAAAGTTATAATAATAACAGGGGCTTCTTCAGGAATAGGAAAAGCTTGTGCCGAAAAATTTGGTGCAATGGGAGCAAAGGTTGTTTTGGCAGCACGGAATATTAATAATCTAAATGAGGCCGCAACTCAGTTGCAAAAATTAAATATAGACTTGTTGGCTGTTCAATGTGATGTGTCGAAAAAAGAGGATTGCGAAAAGTTAATTAATGAAACAGTTTCTAAATATGGAAAGGTAGATGTGTTGATTAATAATGCAGGTATTTCTATGCGAGCTTTATTTAACGATACAGATTTAAGTGTGATAGAGCGAGTAATGAATATAAACTTCTGGGGAACAGTATATTGCACTAAATATGCGTTACCTTATTTATTACAAAGTAAGGGTTCGGTTGTTGGTGTATCATCTATTGCAGGATATTTAGGCTTACCAGCTCGAACGGGCTATTCTGCATCTAAATATGCAATGCAAGGTTTTTTGGATGCATTAAGAACAGAGAATTTAAAAACAGGCTTGCATGTAATGGTTGCTTGCCCAGGTTTTACAGCTTCAAATATTAGAAATACAGCATTATCTTCTGATGGAAGTGCTCAAGGAGAGTCTCCTCGTAAAGAAGAAAAAATGATGACTGCAGAAGAAGTAGCAAATTACATTTACAAAGGAGTTTCTAGTCGTAAACGAACATTGGTGTTAACCACTGAAGGGAAGTTGGCTGTTTTTTTAGGAAAACTGTTCCCTAAATTTATAGAAAAACAGGTGTTTAATAAAATGGCAAAAGAACCTGATTCGCCAATAAAATGAAACTAATTCAACATAAAATATTTTTACTCGGTTTTATGGGCTGTGGTAAATCTACCCTTGGTAAGAAGTTGGCAAATAAATTAGGATTTCAATTTTTCGATTTGGATAAATGTATTGAAGAAAAAGTTCAAATGTCAATAACCGATATATTTAAAACTAAAGGTGAAGAGCAGTTTAGAAAATTAGAATCTGATGAGCTAATTAACATCCTTAACTCTAACGATAATTATGTAGTTGCATTGGGAGGAGGAGCACCTTGTTTTAATGAAAATATGGATTTAATAAACAACTCTGGTACATCTATATATTTAAAATATAATGAAGGTATTTTAGCATCAAGGCTTATTAATGCTAAAGCTGAACGTCCATTAATTGTAAATAAAACGAAAGAAGAATTAATTGACTTTATTGCTAAACTATTAAAAGAAAGAGAGCAATATTATTTAAAAAGTAAACTAGTTATAGAAGGTACTAATATTACAGTAAATGAAGTAACAGATTTACTTTTCAAGGATAGCTAACAACTCAGCTAATTCTTCTTTTTTATCAGGATAACCTAAGTTATCGTAAGTATAAACTAAATGCTGTAACAATCGCTTTATTGTTGTAATGTTATCACAAGGGATGTAATATTCCTTTTTAGGTTCTTTTTTTAATTGCTCTAAAAATTTATCGATGTCGTTTTTTGAAAAAACAGAGCCTTTATTAAACACATTTAGGTAAAATAAAACGTTATTAGTTTCTTCGGCAAAGCCTAAAATAAAGTGAGCTGGAACATTAACTCCATAAATAGGAATATTGAGCTTTTGGCAAACACTCAAATAAATAACCGCGAGTGTAATTGGGTTTCCTTTTTTCGATTCAATTACATTATTGATGTACGAATTTTGTGGAGAGTTTATATTTTTAACATTACCATTAAATCCATGCACTTCAAAAATGATATGATTTAAAACTTTAACTTTTTCAAGAGCAGTTAAATTATCGTTTAAATCGAGCCAAACATCTTGTGTTAACTTACTAATATAGTCTGTAATTGTATTTGGGGCTAAATCAGGGTATTGGTATTTTGCGGCAATAATTGCTCCCTCAAGCAAGTTGTTGGAGTTATTAATCTTCCAATTAATTAGTGCATCTTTAATGACACTAAATTGAAGATGATGTATGATTTCTTCAACTCTTTGTTGTAAAAGATGGTCTAAAGAAGTTTCCCAGGCATACTCCAAATGAGGTATAATATTATCCCCGTAAGAAATAATCTTAGTCTTAATTTCTTGATAAATATCCGTGTCAGGATCATCAAGTAAACTGATTAAAGCTTGTATTTCTGGTTCAGCCATCAACCAAATATACGAGGTTAAGGTACTTTGAGTTTTAGCTTAAATAGTATTTATTAACGCTATTCTGTTAACTTAAGTAGCACTAAGTCTATTAAATTGTTGAGTGGTGTGTGGTAATCTTTACTAAACTTTTTAGTAAAACGATTAGCAATAGCAACACATACAGTGCAGGCGTTGTGTCCTAAAATGGCAGACAAACCATAGATAGCTGAGGTCTCCATTTCAAAATTATTTACACGTAAATTATTTACATTAAATGCCTGTAATTTTTCATTAATTAAAGGTTCCTTTAAGTTAATTCTTAATTTTCTTCCTTGTGGTCCATAGAAACCTGAAGCTGTAGCTGTTATTCCAGTGTGGCAATAATCCTTAAATAAGTTGTGTAACTTTTCTGAAGATTTAATAAAATAGGGTTGAGCTAATTTTTGAGAATAATTGGTTTGGTTGTAAAATTCCTCTAGTAAATTATTCTCTTCTTTTGAAAAGTTATGGTCGTAAAAATTTAATAAACCATCCATACCAAGTGCATATTCAGAAACAATAAAATCATTTACTGCTATATTTTCTTGAAGAGCACCACAAGTTCCTATTCTTACAATATTTAAGGAGGTTTTATTTTCTTTAATTGTTCTACTCTCTAAATCGATATTAACTAAAGCATCCAATTCATTTAATACAATATCAATATTATCTGTTCCAATGCCAGTTCCTAAAACAGTAATTTTTTTACCATTGTATTCACCTGTATGTGTTACAAATTCTCTATTTTCAACTTTAAATTCAATAAAATCAAACTTGTCTGAAATTAATTTTACTCTTTGAGGGTCACCAACAACGATTATATCGTTGGCTATTTGGTGAGGATGTAATTTTAAATGATAAATACTATTGTCTGGGTTTAATACAAGTTCCGACTCCGCTATTTTTTCCATCAGTTGAATTGTTTATCTTTACTATCCAAAGTTAGAAAAATGTTAGCTAAAACAAATAAAATATTAGTACCCATTGATTTTTCGGATCAATCTTTAATTGCACTTTCACAATCTTATAATTTGGCTCAAAAAATTGACGCTGAAATTATTTTGCTTTATGTTATCGAGGAAGTAAATCCGATGATTAAAAGATTGTATAAAGAGTTAAATGGTATTCATGATGCAGTTTTAAACAACTTAAAAAATCTAGCAGAGGAAAAATCGAAAGCAACAGGCCTTAAGATAGATGTTGAAATTGAAGAAGGAAAAATCTATTCAAAAATTATTGAAGTAGCTAAGAAACTTGATGTTACTTTTATAATAATGGGAACTAGAGGTGGTGAAGGATCAAAATTTATAGGTAGTAATGCTAATAAAGTAGTTAAAACAGCCCCTTGTCCAGTAATTACAATTAAAGGTAAAGAACATAATCAAGGTTGTGAAAGAATAGTTTTACCCCTTGATTTAAGTAAGGAAACTAGAGATAAAGTAAATCAAGCTATATTATTTGCGAAATTGTTTAAGGCTGAAATTTTTATTGTTTCTATTCTTTTAACAGGAAAAGAAGACGTAGTAAATACACTAAAAGATCAATTAGTTATTGTTAAACATCATATAGAAAGAGAAGGTATTCAGTGTATAGCAGAGGTAGTTAAAATTTTAAAAAGCGAAGAATCGTTGTCGAACGCAGTAATTAAATATGCCGAAAAAAATAGTGCAGATTTAATTATGATTATGACGCAACAAGAAAATGAAATTAAGCAGTTATTTATTGGTTCTAAAGCAAAAGAAGTGATTAAAAACTCTGAGATACCAGTGTTGAGTATAAAGCCTTCAGCAAATGATAGGATAGAAATTAGTTAATAATAAATACATTTTTTGCAGAATAAAAAACTAAATTTAGGCTCAAATTTAAATTATAAATAGTAAAAATTAATAATGAACAAATTTCGTATTCTTTTCTTCATTCTTATTTCGGCTTTATTCTCATCTTGTTTAAAAACAGAGTTTGATGAATTTGAACTGAATTCAGGGAGTGTAAATTTTTCTAATTATGTAGCAGTTGGTAATTCACTTACACAAGGCTACCAAGATGGTGGTTTGCACAACGAAAATGGACAACATGATAATTCTTATCCAGCAATTCTAGCAGGACAATTTAAGCTTGTTGAGCCAAGTTTAAATTTTTTACAACCACCTGTTATTGGTTCTGGTTCTGGTCATATCCATTTGGAATTTAGAGATGGTAAAATTGAAATCATTAAAAAATATGATCCAGAAAGCACAACTAATGATCCATCTGCAATAGGACTAGATCCTAGTTGGTTAAACTTTGGAGATCATTCTGTTAGGTATAATAATTTAGGTGTTTCTGGTATTAAGTTAGCACATACTTCTGGAGGAGGAGAAAGTGATGCGGATTTAAATTACTTTTTTACTTATGTAAATGAATTTGCAAGGTTTTTAGATTGGGGGACTGTTGCAAACAAGATAACTTACCTTGACCATGTAAAAGCAAGTAATGCTACTTTTTTCACTAATTGGTTAGGTAATAATGATGTTTTAGGTTGGAGTACTGGTGGAGGTGATGATGGTTATAGAGAAGATTTTAACCGTTATTTTTATAAATTAACAGACCCAACTGAGTTTAGAAATAAATATGATTCTGTATTGACTGCATTTAAAAATATGGGAGCTCAGGGAATTTGTGCAACTATCCCAAATGTTACTACTATTCCATTTTTTAACACTGTAACGCTTGAGTCAGTTGGTGCTGATGTTTGGATTACTGAAGGGCCTTATTCAATCAATCCAGGTCTAGTTCGTAAAGCAACAACTGATGATTTATTATTACTTACGGCTCAAGATTCATTAAAGGTAGGAATAGGGTTAATGGAAGCAAATCCACTTTCTCATACAAATGTATTGGATAAAGATGAAAAGATTTTAGCCCAAAATAGATCAACAGCTTACAATGAACATATTAGAGCTTTAGCTGCAAAACATGGTTTTGCGTTTGTGGATATGTATTCTTATTTAGATGAGTTAAAATCAGGACTTACTTTTGATGGTGTTGATTTTTCAACAAAATACATTGAGGGAGGAGCCTTTTCACTTGATGGTGTGCATCCAAATACAAGAGGCTATGCGATAATTGCAAATAAGTTTATTAAAACTATAAATGAATATTATGGTGCAAAAATTCCACCGGTTATTGTATCTAATTATAATGGGGTAATATTGCCTTAACACTTAACTTAAAAATTTAAATATGAAAAAAACTTTACTTTCTTTAATAAGCACATTTGCTGTGACTTTATTAATGGCTCAAAATTGTACTCCTGACGGAGCATTTACTGCTGTTGGTGTTTACCCTGATAGCGCTACAAATATGGCAGTTGCATACGTTGGACAGGCTTATTCACAAACAATTACAGTTATTGCTCCTGCTGATACATGTGTAGAAATAATACCTGGTTTTCCATGCACAGATGTCCCAATTGATAGTATAGTTGTTGAAAGTGTAACTGGATTACCTCCTGGATTTACAATTATGGCTGAAAACTTTAATAATTTGAATTTTCAATTCCCTGGAGGAACTACAAGCTGTATGATTGTTCAAGGTACTGCTCAGTCAGGAGATGAAGGAACTTACCCAATTTTAGTTTCGGGTACATCATACGCAACTGTTGCTGGATTACAACAAAGTCAACCTTACTCTGTAGATTATTATTTTATTGAAGTTGTTAACCCTGTTGGTATTGATGAAGTTGATGATTTAACTTTTTCAATTTCTCAAAACATACCTAACCCTGTAAAGAATTATACAACTATATCTTACAATATGCCAAATTATGGTAATGTATCAGTTCAAATTAGAAACATATTAGGAGAAATGGTAGTCAATGATGTGATTAGTGCACAAGAAGGTAAAAATACATATAGAATTGATGCTACTAATCTATCAAATGGGCTATACTTTTATCAATTTAGTTTAGATAACAAAGTAGTAACTAAGAAGTTTATAGTAAACAAGTAAAAAATAAAACAAATAAATATTTATGAAACGAATAATTTTATCGGCAATTATTGCTGCTCCGATGCTTTGTTTAGCTGGAGGATTCCAATTAAATGTTCAAGGAGTGAAAGCAATTGCTATGGGTGGAGCTTTTACTGGAATTGGCTCTGATGCAAGTACTGTGTTTTTTAATCCAGGGGGGATGAGCAATTTACAAGGACATAATGTAACTGCAGGATTTAGTTTTATTACTCCATCTGTGTCTTTACAAACACCAGAGACAGCAAACATAAATCAAACATCACCAAACGCAACACCGTTTCATGTTTATTATTCTGGGCAATTAACAGATAAGATTACACTAGGTTTCTTAGTAAACAATCAATTTGGTTCTGTTTCTTCTTTTGAAGATGATTGGCAAGGTAGAAATATTATACAAAACATTTCACTTAAATCATTCATGTTTCAGCCAACAATAGCTTATAAAATACATGATAAAGTAAGTGTTGGAGCTGGTTTTGTATACGGACTAGGAACTTTTTCAACTGAAAAAGCAGTACCGGTAGGTTCTGCTACTACAACTGAAGGACAAGCAAGGTTAGAAGGTAGTGGAGATGGAGTTGGATTTAATGTTGGTGTGTTTTCAAATATTTATTCTATTAAGAAAGAAACATCTACAACAGACTTTAAATTAGGAGTTAGTTATCGTTCAAAAATAGCTATTGATTTAACCAATGGAGAAGCAGTCTTTAAAGATATACCAGTTTCTTTACAAAGTAAATTTCCAGCTAAAACAGGTTTTGTATCTAAGTTAACATTACCTTCTGTTTTTACTGCTGGCTTTAGTGTAAAACATACAAAAAATGAAAAATATTCGATAGAGTTTGCTTATGATTTAAATCTTACAGGATGGTCTTCTTATGATACATTAGCTTTTGATTTTGAAAATAGCGATACACCAGACTCTAAAACTACAAAGGACTGGCAGGATGTATTAACTCATCGTTTTGGTGTAGATTTTACATATAAAGAAAAATATAGTGTTAGATTAGGAGCATATTACGATAATTCTCCGATTAAAGATGGTTATTTAAGTCCAGAATTACCTGATGCAACTCAATTGGCTTATACTGCAGGTTTAGCATATAAAGTAAACGACATGGTTTCTGTTGATTTTGGATATATTCGTCAGAGTGCAGAAAGAGAATCATCTCTTGATGCAGCTGGATTTACTGCAAAATATAGAAGAAAAGTGAATGTTTTTAGTTTAGGTGTTAATTTAAAATTTGGAGCTCCCAAAGCGCCTAAAATTGAAGACGCTAATTAATTACTTAACTTAAAATATTATAAATTATGAAATCATTAAAATATATAGGTTTAGGTATAGTAGCATTAGGACTATTTTCTTGTACTAAAACTGAATATGAAGAGTTTGATGCAACCAATGGAGGTGCTGCTAATTTTACAACTTATATTGCTGTAGGTAATTCACTTACTCAGGGTTATCAAGATGGAGGTTTGCATAACGAGTATAACCAACAAGATAATTCATTTCCTGCTATTATTGCAAAACAAATGGGAACAAGTTTTGTTCAACCAACAGTTAAAAGTGCAGATGGTTCTGGATACAGAAAATTATTAAGTCTAGCTCCAAATATTACAACTGTCGCAGGAGTTTCAGGTTGGAATAATTGGGATAAAAATGCTAAATACAATAATCTTGGTATAGCTGGTGTAAAATTAACAGATTGTGTACCAACAGCTGGAGATCCATTTTCACCAACAATTAATCAGGTAGTTACAAGTGGTAATCCATTTGGAAACTTTTTAGAGTTTGGAGTTCCTCTTTCTACACCTCCTGTTTCTTATTTAGAATATGTAAAACAAAGTTCAGCAACTTTTTTTACTTGTTGGCTAGGAAATAATGATGTGTTGGGTTGGGCTACTGCTGGTGGTGATAATGGAACAACAACTATTCCTGGCTTAGGAACTTTAAACTTATCAGAACTAACTCCAGTGAGTGTTTTTAGAGTTAAATATGATTCTATTTTAGATGCATTTCAAGCAATGGGAGCTAAAGGAGTTTGTGCAACTTTACCAGATGTAACTTCTATTCCTTACTTTACTACAGTACCTCATAATCCTATTCCTATGGATGCAGCTACTGCATCTCAAACAAATAGTGCTTATACTTCATATAATGGAGGTTTAGATAGTTATCAAGCAGGAGGAGCTATTTCTGCAGCTGAAGTGAGTCGTCGTAAAATTAATTTTACCGCTTCTAGTTCAAATGCAATAGTTATCGAAGATGAATCTCTAACAACTTTACCAGGATTACCAAACATTAGACAAGCAACTGCAGCAGATTTAATTATTTTACCTGCATCTTCTGATATTGGAAGACAATTAGACCCTAGTAATCCAGCTTCAATTTATGGTGTAGGAGTTGCATTTGCTGATTCATTGGTTTTAACAGAAGCTGAGGTTGCTGAAGTTCAAAGTCATACTAATATGTTAAATAATGAAATAAGAACTTCTGCTTCAAATCATGGTGTAGCATTAGCTGATATGTATTCTTATATGTTTGAATTACAAGCAGGAATGACATTTGATGGAGTTGAATATGGTGCAAAATATATTGAAGGTGGAGCATTTTCTCTTGATGGAGTTCACCCTAATACTAGAGGGTATGCAATTATTGCAAATAAATTTATTGAAACAATAAATTCATATTACGGCTCTAATTTAAAACCTGTACCAGTTCAAAATTATAGAGGAATAATATTTCCTTAAAAATGATTTTTAAATGATAAAATAAAAAGAGGTGGTTACTGAGTTTTTCTCAATTCTACCTCTTTTTTTATAAATATTTCTAAAAATGAAAAAGCCAATTTACCTTATTCTGTCAGTTGTTATATTAACAGTTACTTCTTGCATGAAAACCGAATTTAATGATTTTGAAACTTCATCTGGTACGGCTGATTTTACAAATTTTATCGCTTTGGGAAATTCATTTACACAAGGGTTTCAAGATGGAGGATTGCATAATGAATTTGGTCAACAACAAAATTCTTACCCATCTATAGTAGCAACTCAAATGGGAACAAGTTTTATTCAACCATTGGTTTCGGGTACAGGATCTGGTTATATGCATTTAGAATATAGAAATGGAGAAATTACTGTGATTAAAAACTATGATCATAATATATCAAATAATGATCCTCAAGCAATAGATTATGACCCTTCCTATTTAACATGGGGAGATAAAACTGTTAAATATAATAATCTTGGTGTAGGAGGTTTAAACGTTAGAAATATAATTTCTAGAAACACAACAGAAGCATTGGAGTATCATATTTATTTAGGTTCCAGTGCTCCTGCTCCATTGGCTTGGAATGGTGTTTCAGGAGAACCTATTAGTTCTTATGGAAGATTTTTAGACTTTGGTACAATTAGTAATCGTATTGAATATATTGAGCATGTTAAAAATAGTAACGCTACATTTTTTACAAATTGGTTAGGAATTAATGATGTTATGGGATGGGCAAAAAGTGGGGGAGATGATAAAAGTGGAGCTGCAGCTTTAACTGATGTTGCTGAGTTTAGAGAAAAATATGATACATTATTAGATGTTTTTCAGAATATGGGAGCAAAAGGAGTTTGTGCCACTATTTTTGATTTTACTGAAAGTCCATTATTTACTACCATAACTTTAGAGGCTTTGGATAAAGATATTTGGATTAAAGAAGGTGCTGATACTACGATAATTAGAAAGGCCTTGCCAGAGGACTTAATTTTATTATCTGCTTTATCCTTAGTGAAAGAAGGTACTGGTTTAACACCTTCAAACCCTTTGCCACATCAACAAGTTTTAGATAAAGATGAAGTGATTATTACTAAAAGCCATATTAACATGTTGAATAATGAAATAGTACTATCCTCAAATGCTCATGGATTTCCTATAGTTGATATGTATAATTTTATGAGTAAATTAACTTCAGGGATGAGTATTGATGGGGTTAACTATACTACTAAATTTATTGAAGGTGGTGCTTATTCTTTAGATGGGTTGCATCCCAATACCAGAGGAAATGCAATTATTGCAAATGAGTTTATACGAGTTATTAATGAAAATTTTAATTCAAGTTTAAGACCAGTTGCAGTAAATAATTATAAAGGAATTATTTTTCCGAATTAGTTATTTTTTGAAGCTACCTTTTCCATTAAAATTATAATTGCTAAACCTACACAAGCCATTAAGATTGCCATTAATAGTTGCGGATTTCCATCGTAATTAAAAGGTAAAATGTTTTCTTGTAAAAAAGGAACCTCTTCACCATGAGAGTTTATTCGAAAACTTGTTGTTAGTTTCCATGGCCAAATCTTATTTAAAGAACCAACCAAGAAACCAGTTAATAAAGCAATTGTTAAATCGTGGTATTTCTTAAACATCCAACTAAGAAGTTTAGAAAACGAAAGTAAACCAACAACACAACCAATTCCAAATACTGCTATCGTAGAAATTTTTAAATCTTTAATCGCAGACAAAACTAGTTCGTAAGATCCAAGTAGTAATAAGATAAAACTACCTGAAATACCTGGCAATATCATTGCGCATATAGCAATTGCTCCAGATAAGAAAACAAACCAGAGTGCATCAGGATTTTCCATAGGAGGTAAAATTGTTATATAATATGCAATAGCACTACCAATAAGTAGTGCTAAAAATTTTATTGTATCCCATTTTTTTATCGTTTTTCCTACTAAATATATACTACTTAATATTAGTCCAAAGAAGAATGACCATAGTAGTATGTCGTGATGTTTAAGGAGGTATGTAATTAATTTTGCTAATGAAGCTATACTAATTCCAATACCTAAAAGTAAAGCGACTAAAAAACTTCCATTTATGTGATTCCAAAAACCTTTAATACCATCATTTTTTAAAACCTTTAGGCTTTCTATATTAACAGAACTAATGGTGGAAAGTAATTCTTCATAAATACCTGTAATAAAAGCTATTGTTCCACCAGATACTCCAGGAACAACATCTGCAGCTCCCATTGCTATGCCTTTAGCACTAATTAATAAATAATCCTTTAAGGAACGTTTCATAGTAAGTTAAGCCTCTATTTCAGTATAATAATTTGTAACTCCTCCAACTAAGGAATAGATATTATCTGAGTTTAATTTTTTGGTAACAGCAATTGTAATTGCTCTAGATTTTTTTCCTGAATTGCAGCAAAAAATTACTGGTTTTGAAGTGTCAATTTTGTCTAAATTATTCATTACTTCACCAAGAGGAATATGTTTTCCATTGATATTGTAATCTTCATATTCATAAATTTCACGAACATCAATTAGTTCAAAATCTTCTTTGTTGTCTATTTTAGCTTTAAGCTCTTGAGGTGTAATTTGTTTCATCCTAAAAATTTAATAAAGCATAAATTTATTTAAATTCTTGAATCAATTCTTCTGGTAAATTATCAAAAAAGGTATCTCCTCGTAATCCTAACCTTAAACATTCTAAAGGAATTACTTCATTGTGAGCAATATTTCCTAAGTTAACGTTTGGTCCAAATTGTTTAATAAACCATACTTGTTGTGATTTTTGAGGAGCTTCCCAAAGGATGTTTTCAACCTTAACGTTTGATATGATTTTGTTTACTAATGCTACATGAGCAGTTCCATTTGGTCTGTAAATTCCAACATTTCCACTTTCTCTAGCTTCTGCAATTACTTTCCATGATCCAGCAGCTAATTCATTTTGCATCATTTTTATCCATTTCGATGGACTAATTAAAATACCAGCCTCTTTTGAACCAACTTCAGAAAAAACAGTGAAGTCTTTAGCTAAGTTAGATATGTATTCACATTTTTTTTCATGAGAGATAACAATAGAACCATCAGAAACTTCACAAGTATCTAATTTAAATTTATCCATTAGTCTTCTATAATCATCAAACATTCCACGAGCTATAAAAGCTTCAAATAAAGTTCCTCCAACATAAACTTTTTGTCCAGCAGCTTTATAAATATCTATTTTCTTTTGTAAATCTTTAGAAACATAAGATGTTCCAAAACCTAGTTTAACAACATCAGTAAGATGTGCAGAACAATCAACAAAATTTTCGGCTTGTCTCCAGCTTAATCCTTTGTCCATCATCATTGTTAATCCAACTTGTCTAGGATTTTGACCTCTTTGAGGGATGTGTGGTAATTCGAAATTCATTTTATTTTTTATAATTTTCTAATGTTTCTACAATTGCAGGAAATAAAATTGCATTAGGGTAGTATTCAATAAGTTCTTGAGCAAGTTCTTTATTTGCTGATAAAGCTATATTTAAATGGTCTACAGCATCATTAGTTTTGCCTAGTTCTAATAATAACGCAGTTAATCGAGTGTATATAGCATAATTTTCAGGCTGTTTTTCTAATCCTTCGTAAAGAAATAAAATAGCTTTATCAATGCTTTCATTTTTCTTTACTACTTCTGATAAATCAAGCCAAACTTCTTCATTATCAGCGTCAAGTTCCATTACTTTATAATAAGCAACAACAGCATCTTCAGTAGCTTCGGTTTTAGCTAAAATATCACCATAGATATACCAAAATTCAGAGTTTGTAATTTCTAAATCTATAGCTTTTTTAATAAATTCAAGTGCAGTTTGATCTTTGTTTTGGTATTCGTTAACTACTGCTAAACCTGCTAAAGCATCAGCACAGTAGTCATCAATTTTAATTGCTTTTAAGTAGTTTTTTTCTGCATTAGGGTAATCTTCTAATTTTTCATAACATTCTCCAATGTAATAATAAGTAGAAGAGTCCGGTTCTTCAATTTTAAATGTTTCTTGAAACATTACAATTGCTTCATTGTATTTTTCAAGTAAAGCTAGTGAGTTTGCTTTATTGAAATAAGCAGCAGCAAAATCTTCTTTTATAGCAATGGCGAAATCATAAGCATCAACAGATTTCTCATATAATTCAGCTTTGTTATATGCTATTCCTAAGTTAAACCAAGCAGTATAACTATATGGATAATCATTAAGAAATTCGTTAAAAAATTTTATGCTACTTTCAGTATCGTTTTTTAAGTTGTAACAAAAAGCTATTTCATAAAGTACGGTTTCATTTTCAGGATTATCTTTCAATAATTCTTTTAAAATGTTAATAGCTTTATTAAACTGATTTAAATTTTCGTATTCAAAAGCGATGTTAATATAAATATTTGCTTTTTCGTTTTTATCATCAATTAACTTAACTGCTTTAAAGTAGTTTTCTATAGCTTTATTATGTTGACGAATCTGACTAAAAATATTTGCCTTTGTTAAATAAATTTCAGAATTATAAGGTTCTAAATTTTCTGCAGCATTTAAAATTTCTAATGCTTTATTAGGTTGGTGTGTCTCAGTATAAAACTGAGCCTGTTTAAGCTTTAAAGCTGAAGAAGACGGGTGTTGAGTTAATGAGAAGTCAATTACTTGTTTTGCCTTTTTAGTATCGTTTTGATCCAAATAATAATCAATCAGATTTTCAAATTCTTCAACATCAAAAAAGTAATGGTCGTTCTTTTCGAGCATACGCTCAAAACGACTAGACAATTCTACATCATCATTGTCATCAAAATATGGGTCAAAATCTTCTTCCATCTCTACTTATACAAAGTTAACCCTTTAGTTGTACCACATTTTTTTTTTAAGAATTATTTTCAACATTTATTTAACAATTAAATCACTTACTAAACTGAGCTTTTGTATTGTAAATTGGGTTAATTTCAACTAAATTTGAATTCTTAAAAAAATATCAAATCAATGACATTAATAAAATCAATTTCAGGTATAAGAGGAACAATTGGAGGTAATCCAAATGAAGGTTTAACTCCTTTGGATATAGTTAAGTTTACTTCTGCTTTTGGTTCATGGATAAAGCAAAGAAACAAAAACGGTAAAACCAAGATTGTGATTGGTAGAGATGCTCGTATTTCTGGAGAAATGGTTCAGCATTTAGTTGTAGGAACTTTACAAGGATTAGGAATTGATGTTGTTGATTTAGATTTTTCAACAACACCAACTGTTGAAGTTGCTGTATCAATGGAAAATGCTAATGGAGGTATTATTCTAACGGCTAGTCATAATCCAAAGCAATGGAATGCCCTAAAACTTTTAAATGAAAAAGGCGAATTTATTTCAGGTGAAGATGGTGAAGAAGTTCTAACAATGGCAGAGCAAAGTGCATTTAGCTATGCTGATGTTGATGATTTAGGAACTTACATAAAAGATGATACCTATTTACAAAAACACATTCAAGCAGTTTTAGACTTGCCTTTAGTAGATGTTGATGCAATTAAAAGTAAAAACTTTAAAGTAGCAATTGATTGTGTAAACTCTACAGGAGGAATCTTTTTACCAGCTTTATTAAAAGCATTGGGTGTTGATAATGTTTTAGAAATTTTTTGCGAACCAAATGGTCAATTTCCTCATAATCCAGAACCATTACCAGAGAATTTAACTGAGATTGCTTCACAAATAAAGGCTCAAAAAGCTGATGTAGGATTTGTTGTTGATCCAGATGTTGATCGACTAGCTATAGTATCTGAAAACGGTTATATGTTTGGAGAAGAATATACATTAGTAGCTGTCGGTGATTATATTATGAAAAACACACCAGGTAATGCAGTATCTAACTTGTCATCTACAAGAGCATTAAGAGATGTAACGGAGAAAAACGGAGGTACTTATTATGCATCAGCAGTAGGAGAGGTAAATGTGGTAAATATGATGAAAGCCCAAAATGCAGTAATTGGAGGAGAAGGAAATGGAGGGATTATTTATCCTGAATTACATTATGGAAGAGATGCTTTAGTTGGAATTGCTTTATTTCTAACACACTTAGCAAAATCAAACATGACTTGTTCGGAATTAAGAAATTCTTACCCAAACTATTTTATTTCTAAAAACAAAATTGAATTAACACCAGAAATTAATGTTGATGATATTTTGGTTAAAATGGAAGAGAAGTACAAGAACGAACAAGTAAATACAATTGACGGGGTAAAAATAGATTTTGCCAGCGAATGGGTTCATTTACGAAAATCAAACACAGAGCCTATTATTAGAATTTATTCTGAAAGTAATTCGATGGAATCAGCAGATGCTTTAGCAAATAAAATTATAGCTGATATTAAAGCGATAATTTAATTTTTGAAATCCAACTTAGGTTTAAAAAAGAGCTCTTTTATTAAGATTAAAAGACTTTTTTTGCAAATAGAAATAAGCAATTAAAAAAGAATGAAAATATATTTAGATAACGCAGCAACTACTCCTATCGATCCTCAAGTTGTACAAGCAATGCTTCCAATTTTAGAAAATAATTATGGGAATCCATCTTCAATTCACTCTTTAGGAAGAGAGAGTAGAGTTATTATTGAGCAAGCGAGGAAAAAAGTAGCATCATTTATAAATGCTGCGCCCTCAGAAATATTTTTTACAGCTGGAGGTACCGAGGCAGATAATATGGTTTTAAGAAGTGCTGTTAACGATTTGGGTGTTAACCATATCATTACTTCACCATTAGAGCACCATGCAGTAATTGATACTGCTGAACATCTAGGCAGTGGAGAAACTGTTAAATTAAGTTTGGTTAAGCATGATGCAAAAGGTCATGTTGATTTAGTTTATTTAGAAGAACTTTTAGCCGATAATAAAGACAAGAAAACATTGGTTTCATTGATGCATGCTAACAATGAAATAGGAAATAAAATATCGCTTGAAAAAGTAAATGCTCTGTGCAAAAAATATGGAGCCTATTTTCATTCTGACACAGTACAAACAATGTGTCATTATAAATTTGATGTAAGAGAGTTGGGTGTAGATTTTTTAACTTGCTCTGCGCATAAATTTCATGGGCCTAAAGGAGTTGGGTTTTTATTTATAAACCAAGATGTACAAATAAAACCAATAATAACAGGAGGAGCCCAGGAAAGAAATATGCGCGCTGGAACTGAAAATATTTATGGTATTGTGGGTTTAACTAAGGCAATGGAAATAGCAAATGAAAACATAGAGGAACATCAAAATCATATACAAGGTCTAAAAACCTATATGATAGAACAACTAGAAAAGCAAGTTCCAGGAATTTCATTTAATGGAGATCCAAAAGGAGAGAGTTTATACACTGTTTTAAATGTAACTTTTCCGAATAGCGAAATGGATGAAATGCTTTTATATAATTTTGATATAGAAGGAATTTGTGTTTCTGGAGGTAGTGCTTGTTCTTCTGGAAGTAATATTGGTTCTCACGTATTAAGAGGAATTAACGCAGATATGACCAAACCAGCTGTTCGTTTTTCGTTCAGTAAATTCAATACAAAAGAAGAGTTGGATATAACATTGAATGTAATAAAGGAATTATTTTCCATAAATGCTTAAATGATGAAAGTTACGTTTTTAGGAACAGGAACATCACAAGGAGTACCAGTTATTGCTTGTGACTGTGATGTGTGCCTTTCTGAAAACGAAAAAGATAAACGATTAAGAAGTTCTATTTTAATCGAAGAAAAAAATCAAACGATTGTTATTGATACTGGACCAGATTTTAGACAGCAAATGCTTCGTGAAAATGTTCAGCAATTAGATGCGGTAGTTTTTACTCATGAGCACAAAGATCATATTGCAGGTTTGGATGATGTTAGGGCATTTAATTTTAAGCAAAAAAAGGATATGCCAATCTATGCAACTGATGAAGTTCAAGAGGGATTAAAAAGAGAATTTTTTTATGCTTTTGCAGATAAAAAATATCCAGGAGTGCCTTTGTTGGAGTTAAAAACTATCGGTTCTGAATCTTTTAGAATTGGAAATGTTGAATTTATTCCAATTGATGTTTGGCATTATAAAATGCCAGTAAAAGCATTTCGTATAAACAACTTTACATACATTACCGATGCTAATAGGATAGAAGAGAGTGAAAAAGAAAAGATAAAAGGTTCGGAAATTATTGTAATAAATGCGTTGCGAAAAGAACCTCACATTTCTCATTTTACGCTTGATGAAGCTATTGAATTGTTAAAAGAATTAAATCCTAAAAAGGCTTATTTAACTCATATTAGTCATTTACTTGGTAAGCATGAATTGGTTAATCAAGAATTACCCGAATTTATTGAGATAGCTTATGATGGTTTAATCATCGATTGTTAAAGAATTGACGATTATAGTTTAAATACTTTCAACAAAATCAGAAAATACTTTTTTGTGCATATCTAAATCCATATTAGAAGAAAGAGCTACACGTGCAATATAGTCTTTATCACCTTCTTTAGTTGTTCCTTGAGTAGAAGTTGCTGGAATTGTCCAATAACACCCTTTAAGTTGCCCATAACTTACACAATACTTACTTTCATTAGGTATTTGGGTAATCATTAAGTTGATTAATTTTAAATTTAACTCTCTTTTATAGGTTTCTCTTGCTTCATCGGTACTACCCTTTGTAGGAAGGTCTAATGAAAATACTGATGGAGTAAATCCTTGTTCTGCTAATTCTTCTGAAACAAAATTAATTTTAGCCGTTGGTAAAGTTTTCTTAATAAAGTTTACAAATTCACGAGTATTTTTATAAGCATCATGTATTCGTTTATTCATAGATGGCAATTGGTTAGCCAATATTTCATATTGAAGATTAGTAGCCTCATTATCGCAAAGATTTAGATGTAACTCTATTTTTTCCATCAAATCTTCTGTTTTTTTATTTCCAACACAATAGCCTGCTGTGCACATTCCGCCACTCGGAAATTTAGAACCACTTGCGTAAGAAATAGTTCTTACTGAAGAAAGTATATCATCTTCTCCTAAAAAGTGAACATTAGGGCAAAATGTTTGATCTAAAATAAAAACTGGATCAATAGCAGTTTCACCACTTGCAGTTACACGAGTTTTACTAAGTACATCTCTTAATTTATTTAGGTCAGGAACTTCAACTCTAGGGTTAGTTGGTATTTCAGCGATGATGTAGGGGATAGCATCTTCGTTGGCAATTTTTGCTAAAACAATTTCAATGCTTTCTACCATGTTATGGTCACCATCTACTGGTAAATCTACCACTTCAACATTACTAATACAGGCAGCTACTCTTCTTGCTTGGTCATTTGTACCACCATAGCAGTTTGGAGGCACAACAAATTTTATTGATTTTCCTTTATGATTTTCTTGGGCATGGTCTATTAATCCCATCATTATAGCATATTGTATAGATAACCCACTAGAACCAACTAATGCTTTTGTAGCTGCATTAGTAATTTCATGAATAGAATTTAAAACCGATACTTTATTTGTTTCAACATTACTTTTTTTATTGTCAAAAGCAGTTTGATTAGTAAGTATTCTTAATGCTTCAAGACAATTAGCAGGGGTCATGGCAATGGTTTCTCTTCTTCTTACATGCTGAATTTCTGAGATATAAGCTTCATTTTTTTCACCATTAACAACTAAAATACTTCCTAGATTATCATTTACATTTATGAAAAAGTCAACGTTGGGAGTAAGTTTAAAATTATGAATGTCTTCTTGTTTTGAAATGAAAACAGTAGTTCCGTTAAATTCCGAAATAGAAGATGGATTATCAACTTGTTTTAATTCAAAGTTATAACCATAAACACGCTTTACTAAATCAGCATCAAAAAATACAGGTAATGTTCCAGTATAAAGGATTTGGGTGCTCTTATTCGTTAATAAATTCTTTCTTAGAATAGCTAAAATAGGAGTTGTTTTGGATGAGAAGCTAATTACATTATCAGCCTTTAAATTATTTAAATTGGCAATTCCCCATTCTAGCAAGCAAGATAGAGGGTGGCCAAGGCGAATATAGTCGTAAGCAGTTGGTAATTCATTTAAAGCTGAAGGTTCAGAATTATTAGTCTTAAACAAGTTTTCTAGTTGTTCTAAGAATTGAGTTTTGGCTAATTTTTCTTCATAAATATCTAAACGATGTGTAGTAATGCTCAACCATCCAGTTGGCATATTTTTTAAAACATCTTTAATAAAATTTAGCAATTTACTAGCTTCCATAATCTTCAATTTTAGAGAAGTCAAAAGTATACATTAAATCCATTTATTTTAAATGAGATACTGCACGTTTTATAACTAAATGGAGTAGAGGGTGAAGGAAAAAGTAGTTCTTTCTTAATTATCTCAATCTAAAAGAGACTCCAAGTCCAGCATACCAAAAATCAGTATCTATCCAGCCTCCGTTTACATCAAACTGAATATCTCTTTTTGGAATCCATGTAAATCCACTATGAATTCTATTTATAAGTGGATCGTTGTAATACTCAGCGAAATAAGTAAACTTTTTACTCAGCGGAACACCAATTAGGGCTATATTATAAATAGCTCCATTGTAGCCGAAATTATATGTAATAAATATGCTTTTAAAACTTTTAGTCATAGCAACCCTATAATCATCAGCATTTTTTATTAAATCTCTATTGTAAATAAAAGAAGCACCTATTCCTAATGCTGAACCTTCAGGCTCCATTACTATAAATTTAGCTCCGACAGTATTTAAATCTGTATAATCTGTAAAAGCTCTTAATTCAACTCTACTTGATACTGATCCTCTAACAAATGTTCCAGAACTTACAGTTTCCGAATTTTCATAATAATCAACTCCATTTTCAAACTGAATCATGTTTGGAATTATTATAGAATATGATTCAGTTAATGTAGGTCGTTGTGCATCAATTGTACCTTTGTCATCAACATTTTGAGAATAGCCTATAAAAGTTGTTGTTATTAATACAATTAAGATTATTATTCTTTTCATGAGTTATAGGTTAGGTAACATGTTCTTTTTTTGGAGATGATATTTTTTATTTTGCTTTTATTATGTATTGATAAGGAAGTAAGTCAACATTAACTTCAAAATTGATATAGCCAGCTTTTTTAAGTTCAGCTATTACTTCATCTATAGAAACTTTATGATTTGTAGGTGGTCCAACAGGGACATCTGTTTTAAAAAAATCAATAATCACCAATTCACCATTTGCCACAATACCTTTTTTAACTTTTGAAAAATACTCGCTTCTATTTTCTATATGATGATAAGTATTTACTATTAGAGCTATATCTACTTCATTGTTCGCTAAACTAGGGCTATCATAAGGTATTTTTCTAAGCTCTATGTTTTGGAGTTTATTTTCTTCAATTCGATTTTTTAGTGCAGCTTGTAATTCATCACTAACATCTGCAGCAATTACTATGGCACCTTGTTTGGCTAATTTTACTGAAAAATAACCCGAACCTGCTCCAATATCTATTACTTTTTTACCTTTTAATGGTTCAAGATAATTCAGAACTTTTTCAGGTTGCTGATAAGCGTCACGCTCTGGAGATTCAAATCGCTTAATCAATTCTTCGGTAGAAGATTGATGCATGTGTTCGTTAGCTAAATTTGTTGTGTTATTTTCATCTTTTTTATGGTGATGTTGCTGAGCAAATACAGTAGATGAAACCATTAAGGTAATTATGCTTGAAAGGATGATTGTTTTCATTTTACATTTACTTTGAATTTTTATTAACGTTCCGGCTAAAAAGCGTTGCTGTCCCGCAGGGCAGCTATGATTTTTTAGCTATTGTTGTAAACTGTTTTTCTTTTTTTAAACCTCTTAATTTCAACAAATTAATATGTGATAAAATTCCACCCCAATACGAAGTTTGATTTGGGGTTATGTTGTTTCTTAGCAAAATATCGTACAGAATTCTGTTCAATTTCGGATAGTAAATATGGTGGTAGTGCGGAAATATATGGTGAGCAATATGATTGTTAAAACCCCCAAGAATAAAATTTGCTGTTTCGCTGAATGGATGCATATCATTTGAGCTTTTAACCTGATTCATCAACCAACTTGTACGAATATATCCATTCTTATCAGTCTCTGGGTATTCAGTTTTTTCAACATGATGTGTCATGAAAAAAGTTAGAAGAAGAAATAAAGACTGTATCAAATGCATCAGGATAAAAGCGATTATAACGATTTGCCAAGCTTGGTTTGAAAAAAGAATAGGCAGTGCAAGGAGATAGCTTAGATAAACAGCCTTTTGCGTCCAAAAAGATAAATGGTAATTAAAATCCTTCTTTTGGTTGTAAGTGTCTTTT
This sequence comes from Vicingus serpentipes, assembly GCF_007993035.1. NCBI lineage: Bacteria > Pseudomonadati > Bacteroidota > Flavobacteriia > Flavobacteriales > Vicingaceae > Vicingus > Vicingus serpentipes. Next base: position 444,421 of record NZ_VOOS01000001.1, on the reverse strand, counting down.
GAAAAAAGGATAACGAAGTCTTTGATAAATATCCAATACATTGAGTAAGATGTGTAGGCAAATGGAGCGTAGAAATGCTGAAAACGATGATACCAATGATATTCGCTTTTAGGAATTACACGAATGAGCGAAGTGATATTTAAGTCAGAGTCATAGTCTTTTACGTTCGGAGCATAGTGGTGAGAACCTACATGTCTTTCTTTCCATGCTTCTGCATGTGCCCCAACAAGTGTATAAATAAGTGTAAAACACAGGTTGTTGAGTTTTTTACTCTTGAAAATAGTATTGTGAGAGAAATCATGAGAGAAGTTAAAGGCGAATAATAGGACAGTCAGCCCGTAAAATATGAAGTAGCTAATAAATAGGTATGGGTTGTTGGTTTGGAATAGTAAAGTATAAAACAGCACTGAGAAAGAGCTGTAAAAAATGAATTTACCCCATATTCTTAACCTAAAGGCAGATTGGTTTACTTTCAATTTCTCATCAACTTCTCTATAAATGGTCTTTAAGAGTTCGCTGTGCTCTGGGATATGTAAGTGCTTATCTCTCAAAGGGAGCAGGTGTAAATGATTGATTTGTGCCCATTCTTTTTAAAAATCTAAAGTGCGAAGCCAAGGATTTTCGGTAAGGCATCTCCATATAGACTAATCCATGCTTTTTAGCTAAGGCACGAAAAACAGGAAGTATCTCTAAGTAGTGAACATGGCAAATATTAGGTAGCAAGTGATGCAGTGCATGAGCATTGAAACCGCCTAAAGTCCAATTGAAGAAAATGCTGCCTGCATTATAGTCAACAGAAGTGCACATCTGCAATTTTGGCCAACTCATATTTAGTTTATTATCGTCATCGGCAACAGGGTGTTCAACATAATCTGACAAATGGGAGACTCCCAAAACACCTACAAATAATAGCGAAACCATAAAGTGATTTAGCAAGAAAGCCAAAAGAACTGTCCCCCATCCAAAAGGCAAGAGGTAGACTGGCAGAAAAATCATATATCCAATGTACAGAAGTTTATAGATTATGAGTTTAGCCACTTCTATTTTCGGTATTTCTATTTTGATAGTTCTGCTTGAATAGTTAAATAACATTGAAGTTTCACGCAGGAAAAACCAATTGATAGAGTATAGCAAATACAAAAATGGAGCATATAGAAACTGATAACGATGAAACCATTTTAAATCTTGGCTTTCTGTCATTCTGAACAAAGGATTATTTAGAACGTCAATATCACTTCCTTCTACATTGGTATATAAATGGTGTGATTCGTTATGGTTCTTGCCCCATACGTAAGCATTGTTCCCCTGAAGGTTAAAACTGAGAGAGAATAGAAGCTTATTCCAAAACTTGCTTTTAACAGCAACTCCATGGGCAGCATCGTGTGAGATATTAAATGCTGTTAATAGCACAGAAAGTCCCATCAATAAGTAAAACACGTAAAACCCCAAACTGGTAGTACTGGTAATCATAAGCGTGTAGAACAGAATATCAAGACTGAAATACAAAATGATTTTGAACATCATTTGTTTATTTCCACTTCTGGCAATTCCTTTTTCAACGAAGTACTTTTCTACTTCGCTGTTCAGTTCTTTATAGAACTCTGAACCTTCGTCTTTCGAGAACTTTAATTTATTCACTTCTGGTTCTTTTAATAGTTTACAACATCCGAATAAACACTATTGTGTTTATTAACGTTTGTAGTCGTTTGTAAATATTTGTACTTAAATAAAAGTAGTAAAAATATAAAAGCCATACACTTAGTATGGCTTTTATAGCATAAATTTAAGTGTTTATTCTGCTGGTGAGCTCATAAACTCACCCGTTTCATTTTGCTTTACTAATGTCCAACCATCGCTTCCGCTAGTTTCTAACCACACATTATTTTGTTTTCTAAACACTTGTGCATGTACGCCAAACTTTTCTTCAAAAGCTCCTTCAACTTCACTAACTAGCATTTCAGCATTTATTATTAAATCGCCTTCATTGTGTTTTTGTCTAATTTCTCCCAAGGTTTTATTTTCATCAATCATATCTGCTTTAGCAGAAGGTTCTCCAACTTGGTGAGGTTTGGTAAAAAACTCCAACTTTAAAAATTCAAACGAATTGGTAAATTCATTTTTTATTGCCTCAATTGTTTTGCTATCATCAATATGTAATTTCATAATTTGTTGTTTTTAATTTTGGTATAAATTACGGTTACATTTTTCTAAAAATCTATGATATTTGTTAGTTTAAGCAATCATTTACACTTTTTCAGCGGTTTTATTTCTAAACACAAATTGTCCTTCAAACTGGTCTAAAACTATATCCGATTCAGGTTGAACTTTTCCAGCCAATAATTGTTTAGACAGCTCATTTAAAATGGTTTTCTGTAAAACTCTTTTTACTGGTCTAGCACCAAATTGTGGGTCGTAACCGATTTCAGCAATATGAGCAACAGCTTCATCTGTATAGCTTAGTGTAATATTGTTTTTAGTTAACAATTTGGCTAAACTGTTCAATTGTAATTTTACTATTGCTGTAATGTCATTCTTTGTTAAAGGAGTAAACATTATTGTTTCATCAATTCTATTCAAAAACTCTGGTCGAATTGTTTTTCGTAATAAGCCAAACAGCTCTATTTTTGTTTTTTCAATTACACTTTCTCTATCAACATCACCTAAGTTTTCAAAGCTTTCTTGTATAATGCTTGAGCCAATGTTAGATGTCATTATGATTATTGTATTTTTAAAGTTGACTACTCTACCTTTGTTGTCGGTTAATCTTCCATCATCTAACACTTGTAACAAAATATTAAACACATCAGGATGAGCTTTTTCTATTTCATCCAACAAGACAACCGAGTAAGGTTTACGTCGAACTGCTTCTGTTAATTGTCCGCCTTCATCATAACCAACATAACCCGGAGGCGCACCTACCAATCTTGAAACAGAATGTTTTTCCTGGTATTCACTCATGTCAATTCTAGTCATGGCATTATCATCGTTAAACAAATATTCGCTTAATGCTTTAGCTAGCTCCGTTTTACCAACTCCAGTTGTACCTAAAAATATAAATGAACCAATTGGTCGTTTTTCATCTTGTAATCCAGCTCTACTTCTTCTAACTGCATCAGCAACTGCAGTAATGGCTTCTTCTTGTCCAACAACTCTTTTATGCAATTCGTCTTCTAATCTTAGCAATTTTACTCTATCGCTTTCTAACATTTTAGTTACCGGTATACCAGTCCATTTAGAAATTACTTCAGCAATTTCTTCAGGGGTAACTTCTTCTTTTATCATTTTAGAAGTTGATTGAATTTCAATTAATTGAGCTTTAAAGTCGTTTAGTCTATCTTCGGCTTCTTTAATTTTTCCATATCTAATTTCAGCAACCTTACCAAAATCACTGTTTCGTTCAGCTTGTTCGGCTTCGTATTTTAATGCCTCAATTTCATCTTTCGATTTTTGAATTCCATCAATAACATCTTTTTCGGCTTGCCATTTTGCAGTTAAGCTTCCTTTTTCTTCGTTTAGGTTTGCTAACTCTTCTTTAATTAAGTTTAGTTTTTTCTCATCTTTTTCACGTTTAATGGCTTCACGCTCAATTTCTAGTTGCATTATTCTGCGTTCTATTTCATCTAAAGCTTCAGGTTTAGAGTTAATCTCCATTCTTAGTTTAGAAGCAGCTTCGTCAATTAAATCAATAGCTTTATCTGGTAAAAAACGATCAGAAATGTAACGCTGAGATAGTTCAACAGCGCTTATAATTGCAGAATCTGTAATCTGAACTTTATGGTGCGATTCGTATTTTTCTTTAATTCCTCTTAAAATCGAAATGGCATCTTCAGTATTTGGTTCATCAATCATTACTTTTTGAAAACGACGCTCTAATGCTTTATCTTTTTCAAAGTATTTTTGATACTCATTAAGAGTTGTTGCACCAATTGCTTTTAACTCGCCTCGAGCCAAAGCAGGTTTTAAAATGTTGGCAGCATCCATAGCGCCATCTCCGCCACCAGCTCCAACTAAAGTGTGTATTTCATCAATAAATAACACAATATTGCCATCAGCACTAATAACTTCTTTTACTACTGCCTTTAGTCGTTCTTCAAATTCTCCTTTGAATTTTGCTCCAGCAATTAAAGCACCCATATCTAAAGAAAAAATTTGCTTGTCTTTTAAGTTCTCTGGAACATCACCCTGAATAATACGGTGTGCTAAACCTTCTGCGATAGCTGTTTTACCTACACCAGGTTCACCAATTAAAATAGGATTGTTTTTAGTTCTTCGAGATAAGATTTGTAATACTCTTCTAATTTCTTCATCTCTACCAATAACAGGGTCTAATTTATTTTCTTTAGCTAATTCGTTTAAGTTTTTAGCGTATTTATTTAATGAGTTGTAAGTTTCTTCTTGACTTTGTGAGGTTACTTTCTCGCCTTTTCTTAACTCATTAATAGCAGCTTTCATTTCTTTTTCTTTTACTCCATTATCTTTCAATAATTGAGCAACTGAATCTGACCCAGCTAATAAGCCTAATAATAAATGTTCTATTGAAACATATTCGTCTCCAAACTCTTTAATTAAGCTAGTTGCTTTTTGAATGGCTTTATTTGTGTTTTGTGATAAGTACTGACTTCCACCAGAAACTTTTGGGTATGATTTTATAATGCTATCTAATGTTTGTTTTAAGATAGAAATGTTTACGCCCAATTTCTTTAAAATAAAAGGGGTTACGTTTTCATCTACTTCTAAGATTCCTTTTAAAACGTGTCCTGTTTCTATGCTTTGGTGTTCAGAACCTAATGCAATTTGTTGGGCTTGTTGAATAGCCTCTTGCGATTTAATTGTGAAATTATTTAAGTTCATAATTGTATTGTTTTTAGTTCATTAATGTTGCATCAATTTATAATCCAATAAGAGATTTAGCCCTTTTTTATGATAAAATGGCAGCTTAATTTAATTTTAGCTGATAAAATGGCAGTTTCTAAAGTGAATTGAAATTATAAGTTTTACTTAATGATAAATGACTAACTTCGTTATAAATTAAAAAAAAGATATATAAGATGGAATACGAACAAATGAAAACTCCTGAATTTCCTAAAAATGGATTAAAAGTAGTATTAACAGTTGCATTGGGATTTATTTTTCTTATTGTGATGTGGAAGAGTTCAGTAACAATTAAAGCTGGTGAAGGGGGAGTTTTGTTTAAAACATTTGGTAATGGTATTGAATTAGATAATGTTTACGGTGAAGGTTTTCATATTATGGCTCCTTGGAACAAAATGATAACTTATGAAGTTCGTCAACAAGAAGCAATGGAAAAAATGGCTGTTCTTTCATCAAACGGATTAGAAATTTCAGTTGAGGTTTCTACGTGGTACCAACCTTTATACAATAAATTACCACAATTACATCAAGAAAAAGGGCAAGATTATTTAAATAGAGTAGTTCGTCCTTCTATTCGTTCAGCTACGAGAAGTGTAATTGGTCGTTACACTCCGGAAGAAATTTACTCTTCAAAAAGAGATGTAATTCAGTCTGAAATATATGAAGAGACAAAGAAAATTTTAGACAAGCAATTTATTCAAATGAATGAAGTACTGGTTAGAGATATTACTTTGCCTGCAACAATTAAAACTGCAATTGAAAGTAAATTGAAGCAAGAACAAGAATCTTTAGAATATGAGTTTAAGCTTCAAAAAGCTCAAAAAGAAGCTGAAAAAGTAATGATTGAAGCTAAAGGTAAAGCTGAGGCTAATAGAATCTTAAATGCTTCATTAACTCAAAATATACTTCAAGAAAAAGGAATTGAAGCTACGTTAGAATTAGCTAAATCACCAAATTCTAAAGTTGTTGTTGTAGGAGGTAAAGATGGATTACCTTTAATATTAGGAAATAATTAAAATGAGAATATTATTTATAACTATTAGTTTTTTGTTTTTGGTTGGATGTTCATCTGATCAAAAACAAAAAATTAATGATGCAAGTGTCTCAGGTAATGATACTTTAGTATTTTATAACGAGGCTAAAGAAGAAGCTAATTCTTTTCAGCAATTATTAAAAGTTGTTTACACTTCAGATTCCACAATATGGTTTGCTTTAGATTTTGTGAATTCTTCAGGAAACAAAACTTTAGTGGGAGAGGGGATAGATTTATATTATAATCTTGATCCAGAAATTGATGAAATTAATGGTGAAGCTCAACCTGTGTTAGAATTTGAGACAACAGATTCAAATAAAGGTTTATTTATTCGAGTGGATATGATGGAGCAGAAATTTGCTAAAATTTTAACAAGTCCAGATTATACTTCAAAAGAAATACCTTTGGATGTTGTTTTAATGAAAAGGTAACTCCTTTATTTCACTTTAAAACTTAGCAGTTTTTTATCTTCGATATAACAATCTACTTTATCATTTCGATGAATAGGTCCAACTCCAGCAGGTGTTCCTGTAAAAATGTAATCTCCAATTTTTAATGTAAAAAATTGAGAAACATAGGCTATAATAGTATCTACATCAAAAAGCATGTTTTTTGTGTTTCCTACCTGTCTAGTTTCTCCATTTATTTGAAGACTAAAATTTAGATTATTTAAATCATCAATTTCATCTAGTGTAATAAAATTTCCAGTTGGTGCAGAACCATCAAAGGCTTTCGCTTTTTCCCATGGTAAACCTTTTTCTTTACATTGTTGTTGAATATCTCTTGCTGTAAAATCTACACCAACACTTATTTCATTATAGTATTTATGAGCAAATTGTTTGTTAATGTGTTTTCCTAATCGATTAATTTTAACAACTAATTCTACTTCATAATGAACATCTTGACTAAAGCTAGGAATTACAAAAGGGTTTCTTACGGGTATTAAAGCTGTATCTGGCTTTAAAAAGAAAACAGGTTCTTTTGGAACTGGATTATTAAGCTCTTTAGCGTGATCAACATAATTACGACCGATGCAAATTATTTTCATAAGTTATTAATTTAAAAGTTCAGCAGCTTCTTTTCCTATTAATGAGCCTATTGCAACACCCATACCACCCATTCGAACTGCACAAACAATATTTTTTGAATAATGTTTCACAATATTTTGTTTAGTATCGCCAACTCCCATAATTCCTGACCAAGTATATTCAATTTCATACTTTGTGTTAGGTAAAATTACTTCTTTCAGTAGTCTTTTTAATTCATCAATAATCAACGGAGTATTTTCTAGATTAGTTGTTTTTTCTCCTTCAAAATCTAAATTTCTTCCACCACCAAAAAGCACTCTATTGTGAATATTTCTAAAGTAATAATATCCTTTATCGTAATGGAAAGTACCTTTAAAAGGTAAATTTTCAATTGGTTTAGTAATAATAACTTGAGCTCTTGCTGGATCTACATTAAGTTCTAAAAGTTGCTTTGCAAATCCGTTAGTTGCTACAACAACTTTTTTAGGGTATAAATTCGGTGTTGAGTTTGTAGTTATCTCAACATTATTTTCATTATCATTAATGCTAGTAACTAGTGTGTTATTAATGATTATGATACCTAACTCTTGAGCTAAACGTGTTAGAGAGGTCATCATTTTGCCAGTATCAATCTGACCCTCGTATTTGTTTTTTATAACCCCATTAATATTGTTAAATCCATAAGTGTTAGAAACATTCGAGTAGGTTTCAGCACCAACTATTGAAGTTAAATTTTTATTTAAATAGTTAATTTTATCTAAGCAGGTATTATATAGCTCTTGGTCGTTATTAGTAAATAATTCTAACCCATAATTATTTTGAAAATCTAAATTTTTATCGCCAATCAATTGTCGCAATTCTTGTAACCCTTTCCATCTTTTATCAACCAAAGAAAAAACGTTTTCTTCAGAGTTTGTTGTTAAGTCATCAAGTAATTCACTTACACTTCCAAAACAAGCAAAACCAGCATTTTTTGTACTAGCTCCGTTTGGTAATACACCTCTCTCTAGAATGAGAACTTTAGCAGTAGGATTCTTTTTTTTGAAATTTATTGCAGTATTTAAACCAACGATTCCAGAACCAACTACTAACAAATCAATTGAATTAAAATAGCTGTTGTTTTCCCAATAACTAAATTTACTTTGCATGATGTTAATTTTTCAATGCTCTTAATCGAATTGCAGTCAAAACTTTTTTAGTGTATAATGGAAAGTCTCCATTCATCATCCAATTATAATAACCAGGTTCTCTAACTAAAACTTGTTCAACCGGAACATCTTTATGTTTTCCAAAATTAAAAACTTCAACTCCGTCTTCGTTATAGATTATTCGACCTAATAAATCAGCATTATTAGTTCGTTGAGAAAATTCAGCTAAAAATTTGACATCATTTTCTAACTCATCATATTTTTCAATTTGTGCTTCTAAAATTTCGTAAGTAGCCAATGTGTCTGCTTCAGCACTATGAGCATTGTCTAAATTTTTATCACAATAGAACTTATATGCAGCAGATAAGGTTCTTTGCTCCATTTTATGGAAAATATTTTGAACGTCAACTAACTTTCTTTTAGAAATATCAAAATCTACATCAGCTCTTAAAAATTCTTCAGCAAGAAGAGGTACATCAAATTTGTTTGAATTAAAACCACCTAAATCACAACCTTCAATAAATGCAGAAAATTCTCTAGCAACTTCTTTAAATGTTGGTTTGTCAGCTACATCGGCATCTGTAATGCCATGAACGGCTGATGATTCTATCGGAATTGGGATAGTAGGGTTAATTAATTTTGTTTTGATTTCTTTCCCTCCATCAGGAAGAATTTTCACAATTGAGATTTCTACAATTCTGTCTGTAGCGATGTTTATTCCAGTTGTTTCTAAATCGAAAAAAGCAAGTGGTTTACTTAATTTTAATTTCATTTAAATTTAAAGGGTAATTTGTTTATTGATAATAAGATTAAGGTGTAACAGTAAATTCTATAGTAGTAAATGGAACGAAGTCACTTTTACCAATTACATAAACATCTTGATTTTTTGGTGCAAATCCAGGAGCGTCAATTAAAATATTATAGCTACCAGGTTTTAATATCATAACAAAGCTACCATTTTTAGGGTTTGGAGTGTATGTTCCAATTTCTTCTTGCGTTCTATTGTCAATAACACTTACAAAAGCATCAGTAACTGCTTCTGTAGAACCAGAAGGAATAATTTTTGATTTATATACGGTTTGTCTTGTATCAATTTCATTAAATGTAACTCTATAAATATCTTTATCACCTTTGCTGTCTGGTCTCCAAGCAGAAATATAGGCACTTGCTTGGTCTTCTAAAAATGAAATACAAATATCATCATCAGGAGTATTTAGTGGGTATCCTAAATTTTCTGGTTTAGACCATGAATTAGTTTCAGTATTCCATGTAGACTTAAAGTAATCGAATCCACCCATACTATTGTGTCCCTTTGATGAATAGTAAAGTGTTTTTCCGTCATAAAATAGATTTGGAAAATCTTCATCATATGGAGTATTGATATTTTCACCTAAATTTTGTGGTTCGGCCCATTCTCCAGTAGGAAGTTTTTTAGTCATATAAATGTCTTTTTTGCCTAATCCTCCATCCCTGTCACTTGCAAAAAATAAAGTATTTCCATCAGCAGAAATTGATGCAGAACTTTCAAAACCTTTAGAATTTACATTTTCTCCCATTTTCACCTTCTTTTTAAACTTAAAATCTTTGATATCTGCTTCGTAAATATCACCTACATTATTGATGTCATCAAAATAGATAAATAATTTATCTGCATTATATGACAATCCTACAGCCTGATCATCATAAGTTGAATTTATTAAAGAACTTGCTTTTTTGGATTTATCAAACTGTCCACTATCTACTTTACTATAATAAATAGCAGAAGGGTAGTATCCATCAAATTCTCTAACACCACTTTTACGTCTAGAGGTAAATACCATGAAAGATTCGTCGGGAGTAATAAAAGGATAGTAGTCCGGATATTCTGTATTTATTTCATCGCCTGCATTTTCAAAAGTAATGTCAACAGGAGCATTAACTAGCTTTTGAGCATTTTTAACCATTTCAATTTCACGGTCAACTTCATTTTGTCTAGTACCTTCTCCAGAAGATTTGTATTTTTCATAAGAATCTAACGCTTCATCTAACTTTAAATTAAGATGGTATGCCTTGGCTAAGAAAAAATTAACATCTGGGTCAGATTTTCTTTCTGAAGCTATTTCTAAAAATTTAACAGCTTCTCTTTTATCTCTATCTGTAAATAAAACACACAATCCTGCTTTATATGGATAGTCGATATTCTTAGGATCTTTCTCGATTAATTTCTTATAAACTACTAGAGCATCAATATAATTCCCAAATTTAAAATGTTCTGCAGCATCTTCAGGTATTGCTTTTTGTGAATAACCATAAAAGGATAAACTAAAGCAAGTAAGGAGTAATATGTAATTTTTAAACGGTTTCAAAAAAGTAAAATTTCTAAGTTATAGGCAAAGTTTATACCAAAACATAAATATATTACTTTTTAGTAAATATTACAGCACGTTTGCATTGCTAAATGAAAAAGAAACTCGTCTGTTTTTAGCTCTATTAACAGGATTATCAGAACCGTCTGCATTAGTGTTAGGTGCTACAGGATTTTCTTCTCCTTTGTAATTAACTGTAATTTTATTTTTATCTATCCCTTTACTCGTTAAGTATTTAACTGTATTATCTGCTCTCTTTTTTGATAATTCAATATTGTACTCTTTACTTCTTTTTTCAGATGCTTCAATAGTAAATGGTACTTTACGTTTTGCAAATATTTTATTATTCAATTCGATATCACGTTTTCCATCAGTATATCCGTTAATAGTTATATTAACAGTTTTACCATTTTCAGACTTTAAGAAATCGATAATTTTATTTAACTCTTTTTTACTATCTGTTTTCAAAGATGATTTATCAAAATCAAAATAAATATCTTCAAAAGATGGTATTTCAACTCCAGCAATAATTTCTATTGGCTTTTCAGTTTTAATTGTATCAGAAACAACAATATAGTTTAGTTCTGTATTGTTAGGATCTATTGTTCTAGATAATGCTAAAATTTCTTTGTCAGGATCTAAAACAAAAGGAAGTTCATTAGTAATTGAACTAGTTTCTAAAGCACCACTTTTTTTATAGTTATCAACTTCTTTGGTTACATCAAAAAATGAATTCTTAACTGTTGCAACTTGATAGTATTGAGAATCAATTTCTATTTGTTCTAAAGCAATTTCACTATACTGTTGAAAATATTCACATTGTTTAGGTAAGTTGATTGAAATTGAATGTTTTTTGAAGCCCTCAACTTCAATAGCTAAAGTATATTCATTTTCAGGTTTTGTTACTAACAAAAATGTCCCATCTTCGTTTGATGTAACTGTATTCACTAGATTGTTGTCTTCAATAGATGTAAGAGTTAGTTTTCCAATTAAAGGTTCTTTTGTTTTATTGTTGTATGCTATCCCTCTAATTTCTGTGTTTTCTAGATTGTCACAGTCAAAACTAAAAGAGTATAAATCCATATCTCCATTTCCTCCTTCTCTAGAAGAAGAAAAGAATCCGTTTTTTTGTTCAACGTCAGCAGTGTAATAAATATCATCAGCAGGAGAATTTATTGGGATTCCTAAATTAGTAGGTGTTGTCCACTCCTCATTTATTAATTCAGATTTAAAAATATCGTAACCTCCAACACTAGTATGTCCCTTTGAAGAAAAGAAAAGCGTTTTACCATCTTCAGTTAAATATGGAGCATCTTCATCTTTACTTGAGTTAATATTTGTACTTAAAATTACAGGATCACTCCATTCTCCATTACTAGATTTTATTGATTTGTAAATATCCTTACCACCAATTCCATCTTTTTTCTCAGCAACGAAAAAAGCAGTATTACCATCTGCTGTTAATGTAACACTAGGAACATTGAATTTACTTGCATTTACATTATCGTCTAACTTTTTTAAACCACTCCAAGTACTTCCATCATAAGTCGATTCCCAAACAGCATCATTCTTATAAGTATATAAAGTTTTTTCATCTAATGAATAAGTAATACTAGCATCATGTTTTTTTGTATTTACATTATCTGGCAAATATTTTTTAACCTCATTTTGGTCTGTTACCATAACCCAACCATTCTCTGTTTTTTTGGCTACATAAATATCTTCGTATGGAAGTAAATCTCCTTTATCTAATCTATTGCCATTAATTTTTCTTCTAGATGTAAATAATAAAACATTGTCTGTTTTATATAACACAGGAGCATACTCTCTATCTATTGTGTTTATTGTACTTCCAAGGTTAGAAATTTTAATGTTTGGATCAATTTCGTTTGTATACTTTATTCCGTTTTCATTATAAGTAGTTTCATCAACAATTTCATTTTTGAGTTCATCACCAACTTTTTTACCATAAATTATGTAAGGATCGAACTTAGTAAAAGTCTTACTAGATTTATCAAACTCACTATTTAATTGGTAAGATTTACCAAGATAATAATACATTTCAGGAATTGTATCTCCCTTTAAATTTTCAATAGCAGCTTCAAATAAAGGTGTAGATTTTCCTCTTTCAAAAGTTGAAAAATAATAACTCAATCCAGCTTCAAAATTATAGATGCTATTTGATGGAGAAGCATTTACTAATTTCAAGTACTTTTCTTGGGCATCTTTATATTTTTCTTTTGTTAAACTTTTTCTAGCTTGACGTAGTATTTTTTTTTCTTTTATGCTCTCTTGAGCATTACTGTTAAAATTTAATACTAACAAGAAAATGCAAAAACCTCTTAAAAAGAGGTTTTTGATAATGTAATTCAAAATTCGTTTCATCGATTATTTTAATCTAATAATAACGTATTGATATTTTTCATATATTGACTTATTCTCATAGTCACCATTATACTTAGGTCCTTGAACTAAGCTCTTAGCTTTTTTAAACGTAATGTTACTTTCACTAATGCCATTATCCTTTAATGATTTTAGGATAACATTTTTAGCTTCTTGAGCTCTATTTTCAGCTAAGTGTTTATTTGTTTTGTAAGTTCTTGTTGGAACTTTCGATGCACTGGCTTCTATTTCAATAGTAATTTTACTACCAATTTTTGCCTTATTGATTAAATCAATATACTTAGTATTAGAAGTGTTAATAGTTTTAATATTATAGTTGAAAAATTCTTGATATGAAGCTAATTCTTTATTATTAGTAGAAATATCATTTATTGAAGGATCATTTGTTGAATTATCTTCATTAGTAGCTATTTCAGTATCATCGCTTTCGTTTAATATTGGTAATTTATCTGCTGCGCCAGCTGGTAAAGCTTTAAATAACCTTCTATTTTTATTCTTTTTAATAGCTAGCATTACTTTCTCACCATTAGAATTAACAACATATACTTTAGCATTATTAACGAAATCATCATCTACACCATCTAGTTTAACTAGATAATATTCGTCAGGTTTTAAGTTTTTGAATTCAAAAAATCCTTTATCATCAGAAGTCGTTGATTCTAAAAGGTTGTCATTTTCATCCAATAAGCTAATTTTAGTTCCTGATGCTAATAATTTTTTATATTCAATGAATCCTTTCAAATAAGTTATCATATCATTTTGTTCACCAAAAACAACATCTTGTAATTCAATTCCTCTATTAATTTCTTTAAATGAAGATACTGGAGGTACATATAAATCTTCCTCTTGTGTATATTCAGCTGCAGCATAAACTATATGATAGTCCATATTAGGCTCTAATATGATACTGAATTTACCATCTCTTTTTCTAGGCTTGAAAATTCCGATTAAATTTCCTGTAGCATTGTCAGTAACGGTAATTTGAGCATTCTCAGGTAATGTTTCTTCTCCAATAACTCTAATAATACCAGTTAACAAGGTTAGTGGTTTTTCCTCTGCATCTACAAGTGAAATCATATAGATATCTTTTTCTCCCATTCCTTTATCTTGTGTTGATGAGTAATAACCTCTTTTTCCATCAGCAGAAGTAACAAAAAATACGTCATCATCAGTTGAATTAACTGGGTAGCCTAAATTAACAGGAACTCCCCAAGTTTCTGTTTCTTCATCAAACTCAGAGTAAAAAACATCAAAGCCACCAATACTTGTATGTCCTTTTGAACTGAAGTATAATGTTTTCCCATCTGGGTGTATGAAAATACCATCTTCATCATACTTTGTATTTATAGCAGTACCTAAATTTTGAGCTTTAGCCCATTCTCCATTAGGTAATTTTTTACAAAAATAAATATCTTGACCTCCGATGCCATTTTCTCTATCACTTACAAAATAAAGGATTTTTCCATCTGGGGAAATTGCTGCATGAGTTTCATCTGCATCTGAATTAATATCAGATCCTAACAATGATGGAGTTGTCCATTCACCATCTACATTATTTGAAGAGTATAAGTTTCCGTTTCCATTATCGTCTTTGTAAATAAATAAAGTTTGTCCATCCATAGACATATTAATCGTAGCTTCATGGTATTCTGTATTAATCGATAATGGTTGTGGATCACTCCATGTTCCATCAATATTTTCAGACATAAAAATATCTTCATAATACATTCCATCATTTTCATCTTTAAAGAAATAATTTGAGCTATCTGGTCTTAATCTTCTTGAAGTGAAATAGATTATTGACTCATCTAATGAAAGAATAGGACTGTATTCTGGGTATTCAGTATTTATTTTATTACCTAAGTTATTTACAATAATATTTACTGGGTTTTTAACCGCTAATTGTGCATTTGCACATTGTTGTTTATAGTGCTCTAACTCATCAAAAAGATAGTGCTTCTTAGAAATTTTTCCTTGAAAAGTTGTATAGTTTTCCATGGCTTTATCAAGCTCATAGTTAAGATGGTAAGCCTGAGCTAGATAAAAATAAGATTCAACTGGAGCTTGTTTTTCTCCATTTGAAAATGGATCGTAGTTGTTTGTTGTATTTTCTGCAGCTTTTACTAAATATGGTAATGACTTATTTTTTTCATTTGCAGAATGCATATAACAAACACCAATTTTATAATTAACATTATTGTTGTCAGGCTGCTCAAGATTTAACTCTAGCCATATAGGTAGAGCTAGGTTATAAGTACTCTCTTCCATTAAAGTATTTGCTTCAAGAAATTTCTCATTAAAAGAATCTTGAGCTTTAGTTAAGGTAACGCTTAAACAAACAAGTAATAGTAGTAATATTTTTTTCATCGGTTTTTCTCTATAATTCTTACAAATATATTTTATTTGAAGTACTTAACAAAATTTATAATTTCAACTACCAATTAACTATATTTCTCGATTAACATCAAATTCTTCAAGATAATCAGCCACTCTTCTTACAAACATACCTCCTAAAGCACCATCAACAACTCTATGATCGTATGCGTGTGATAGGAACATTTTGTGTCTTATTGCAATAGCGTCTCCTTGCGGAGTTTCAATAACAGCAGGTATTTTACGAATAGCTCCTAAGGCTAAAATTGCAACTTGAGGTTGATTAATAATTGGAGTACCCATTACATTACCAAATGTACCAACATTTGTAACTGTATATGTTCCACCTTGAATATCGTCTGGAGCTAATTTGTTATTTCTAGCTTTGCTGGCTAGCCCATTTACTTGTTTTGTAATTCCAACCAAGTTTAATTGATCTGCGTTTTTAATTACAGGAACAATTAAATTACCACTTGGTAAAGCTGTTGCCATTCCTAAATTAATGTTCTTACGTTTAATAATGTTATCACCATCAACAGAGACATTTATCATTGGAAAATCTTTAATTGCTTTAACAATTGCTTCCATGAATATAGGAGTAAACGTGATTTTTTCGTTTTCTTGTTTTTGGAATTTATCTTTTACTTTGTTTCTCCACATTACAATATTTGTAACATCTGCTTCTACATAAGAAGTAACATGGGGAGAAGTATGTTTAGACATTACCATATGTTCAGAAATAAGTTTTCTCATTCTGTCCATCTCAATAATTTCATCACCTTCCATTACAGGAACGCTTGCTTTTTTAACTGGAGCAGCAGCTGATTTTTCAACTTGTGGAGCAGCAGCTGGAGCAGGAGTTGACGCAACTGTTGGTTGAGCAGCAACTTGTCCATTACTTCTGTTAGGTAAATAATTTAAAATATCTTTTTTAGTAACTCTGCCCTCGGCACCAGTTCCATTTATACCCTCTAATTCACTAATAGAAATTCCTTCTTTTTCGGCTATACTTCTTACTAAAGGAGAGAAAAATTTATTTGAAGAAGATGCAGTAATTTTCTCTGTTGAAACAGATGCAATAGTAGGAGTGGTAGCAACCTCTGCAGCGGGAGCGGCTGCAGGAGTACTTGAAGCTACTGGTTCTGCAGTATCACCTTCTGAACCAATAATTGCAATGGCTTGCCCTACTTGAACTACATCACCTTCATTAAATAATTTTTTAATTAAAATACCTTCGCTTGTAGATGGTACTTCAGAGTCAACTTTGTCAGTCGCTATTTCTACAACTGCTTCATCTGCTTCAATCGTATCTCCAACTTCTTTTAACCAGTTTGTAATCGTTGCTTCTGCAACACTCTCGCCCATCTTAGGCATAATTAATTCTACTTGTGCCATGCTATATTGTTTTATGTAAGTCTAGTTTTTTTCTGAAAGTCACAAAAATAGGGTAAAAATTCTATTTTTCCATAAATAAAAAGCTGTATTTTCGTTTTTAAATTACCCTTGGTACAACTACTTGTAAATGCTTTTTAAATTCCTTTTAATAACTAGTTTTTTTGTTCAAAGTTTAACGCTTATAGGCCAAAAAAATGCCATAAAGAGTTTTAAAAAAATAAGTTGCCCTGAAAAATGGTGGGTTATTACTCATCCGTTTGTGGCAAAAAAGGCATTAAAAGTTTCTCAAATAGCTCGTTTAAAAACAGATTCAATTAAAACAAACAATATTTTAAAAGGTGTTGGTAATGGCGATCAATTAGATGCATTTAGACATACTTATTGGATGGCAAGTTTAACTCAAATTATTGGACAGCGAAAAGCAAAACGATTGGGCATTGCACATGAAAAAGGGAATAAAAGAGATTTTAAAAATGGGAATAAAGAGGAGGGAAGTTTGCCAGATAAAATAAGTTCTGAAATGGATTTATTTAATAATGAAGTAGGTCTGAAAATTGGAAAAGAGAGTCCAAAAAATCTAGAGCAACTGATTGTGAAGGAAATAAAAAAAGGCAGTTGTAAAATAATTAAAAAAGACGAAAATGGTAACTTTTTAGATTGCGATGCTAATGTAATTTCAACGGAAAGCTTAATAGGAAAGTGGGATAATAAAAAGTGTTTGGTAAGTAGTAATGAGTGATTTCGTTTAACGTTTTGTGTATGGACAGTAGGGCAGGTTCGAAACACTTCACTTTCGGATTACCACTTAGCCAAAACAAACGTTTTTACTTTTGATTTTCTTTTTGTTAAACGTCAAAACTTTGTTTTGGCGTTGCCTGCTCAAAGAACAGGACTTCAATTTATCGCTAATTGCCCTATTGGCTATACACCTTGTTGGCAACTGGCTTTTTTAGTTAGTATTATTAAAGATTAATCGGGTCTTTCAGGAATATAAACAACATCAACTTCTATATTATTTCCATATGTTATTACTATTGAACATAATACAGAAACACTTTCCCCATTTTGGGTAGCAGGTTTCATCACAGGTGTTTTTCTAAGCACTCTTAAGATTTCTGCCTGAACAGTTACTTCTGAATCCCTCACTTTCATACCAGTTAAATTTCCTTTTTCGTTGATTATAAAAAATGCTTCTACCTGTTTTGGCTCTGAAAGATTTAAATCTTTAGATACACTCAAGTTAAACTCTCGCTTAATAAATGTCGATACTTTTTCATTAAAACATTCTCTTGTTTCTTCTATTGAGAGATCTTCACAACCATTATACACTGGGGCAAGTTCTACATCTTTTAATATCATACTATTGTCACTAGTATAAGTTGCTAAACCGTCATCATGCGAAACTATGCTACATAAACTTAATAAAGCCTGTTCCTCTTCTTCCGTCATATTTCCTTGTGCCATAACTTGTTCCTGAACAGCATTTATTTTCATCATTAAATCACTTTCTGTGTTTTTTTCCGAGTTGGATTCTTCCTTACAGGAAAAGAATAATAGAACCATAAAAATGGTTGAAACGACTATTAAATAATGTGATTTAAATTTTGTTTTACGATGAAATTTATACTTCATAAGTTTTTGTTTTTTTAGCTTGTTGCCAACGTTGTTCTTGGAAACGTTTTAATGTTTCTTAAAACATTTTGTTAAACGAAGTTCGAGAATTTTAGGGATAAAGTCAAGCTTTGTTAGTAACTATAATAATAGGATTGTCATTTAAATCTGTAGCCGCAAAAACATAATTGTTACCGCCATCAGTACAGTTTAGTTTCTTTTTAATTTGAGCTACAGAATCTATAAAATTTCGACAAGTAATATTGGCTTTTTTTATACCTAATTTTTTAAAAGCTTTAGGTTGGTAGGGCAAAACGGTATTTATTTTAAAGCATCTACCAGGGAAATTTCCCACTAAATTTTCTGAAGTATAAAGATGTGTATGTTGAGCTATTTTTTTGAGTTGGTATTTTTGGGCAATACTTTTAAAAGCTCCAGCTTTTAAAATGGAAGTGTTTGGTTCGTAAAGGTAATTTAAAGGTTCAGAAAAGTGGGTACTACAATTTTCTTCATTGGTATAATTAAAAGAAAATACTTGATTTATTTTTCCAATATTAATAGTGTTAATATTAGGTTCTGATGGCGTTTCTTTATCAACTAAATATAATACTTCTTTGCATTCGTTGTTTAACGATACAACCCATATTTCACTAACATTTTCTAATTCTTTTATAGATTGTTTTATGTCTAAAATTGGTGAGGTTTTAATTAAAATTTTATCAGCAATTTTTAAAATTTCCTCTTGTAAATCAATTATATTAGGAATACAATCCGAGAGCATAAATACTTTTTCACTTTCATTTCTTCGGCTAGGGTCAATATAGGCAATATCGAAATGTTGTGTGTTGTTGTTTAGAAAATCTTCGGTAGTAGTATTTTTAAAATTAATGTTTATTGCACCTAAAGTTTTAAAGTTTTGTTGAACCACATTAAATAATTCAACATTTGGTTCAAGATAAGTTACCTCTTTAAATTGTTTAGAAAAGTAGTAAGTATCTATGCCAAAACCACCGGTTAGGTCAATTAAATGAGATTCAGGGGTAAGCCCTGAATGACGTATGATTTTAGTTTTAAAAGTGGCAGTTTGTTCGCTTGAACATTGCTCAATACTAATTGTTGCCGGGTAAATTATGTTGTTATTTTGGTAAAACTCAGGAAGTTTTTTTTGCGCTTTTTGTAATCCGTTTATTTGGTTAATGATAAAATTTTTATCTAATTCGGGATGTTTGCTTAATGTTAAAGCGATTTCTGGTAACGATTTTGTTTTGTTAATTTCAATAAAAGCAATTTCTTTTTCCATCGCTAATTATTGAGTAAAGGCATAACTAATAATATTTGCACCCATTTGTAAGGCTTTTGTTCTTTTTTCTTCAGAATCGTTATGCACTTCCGAATCTTCCCAGCCATCACCTAAATCACATTCAAAATCGTAAAAGCAAACTAATCGGTCTTCGTAAATTATACCAAAACCTTGAGGTGATTTGTCATCGTGTTCATGTATTTTCGGTAATCCTTTGTTAAAATCATATTTCTGATGATAGATAGGGTGAGAATAAGGTAATTCAACAAATTCTAACTCAGGGAAAACCAATTTCATTTGAGAGCGAAGAAATTTATCCATTCCATAATTATCTGATATGTGTAAGAATCCGCCTCCAATTAAATAGTTTTTTAAATTTTCAGCTTCTTCGTTATTAATAATGATATTCCCATGACCAGTTAAATGGATAAAAGGATAGTTAAATAATTCTGGACTGCTAAGCTCTACAATTGCTTGTTCGGTATTAATATTTGTTTTTAAGTTTTGATTACAAAACTTGATAAGATTAGGTAGTGAGGTTTCTAAATTAGCATACCAATCTCCACCACCATTATATTTAACTACTGCTACTTGATAACTACTTGTTTGAGCAAAAAGTGTACTTGGATTAATGAAAATCACAAGAATGAGAATAAATAATATTTGGTTTAAAAACTTACTCATTAATTAAATTTAAGATATTACATGCAACTAGTCCTGCTGTTTCCGTTCTTAATCTACTTTTTCCTAACGAAATAGGAGTAAAACCATTGTTTAAAGCCAATTCAACTTCTTGTAAACTAAAATCTCCTTCTGGTCCGATTAATACCACGCAATCTTTGCTTCCTGGGTAGATTTCTTTTAAATGTTTTTGGTTTTCATTATAGCAATGAGCGATATATTTCTCTGTTGTTTCGGGGATAGAGTTTACAAAGTTTTTAAAGTTTATTGAATCATTAATTAAAGGTAGAGTAGCTTTTAAAGATTGTTTCATTGCCGAAATTGCTCTTTTTTCAAGTCGTTCCGTTTTCAAAAATTTTCTTTCTGAATGGTCACAAATAATCGGACTAATTTCAGAAATTCCAATTTCAGTTGTTTTTTCGATAAACCATTCAAGTCTATCGTTGTTTTTTGTAGGAGCTATTGCAATATGAATTCTCGGCTTATTGTTTTCCTCTTTTTCGTGCTTAATAATTTTAACCTCACATTTTTTTTGGTGGGCATTATTAATTTCAGCTATGTAAAAAGACCCTTTACCATCTACTAAGCAAATTTCATCACCTTGGTTTAGGCGTAATACTTTAATAGCATGTTTAGATTCTGTTTCATCTAAAACAAAGGTATTCGTGTTGGTAATATTTGGTGTGTAAAAAATATTCATCTTAATGTAAAGCGAAGGTAAACATTTGCAACAAAAAAAGGAGCTAAAATATTTTAGCTCCTTTTTTTGTTACCAATAATGAATTAATGTAATTCTATGTCTAAAGGCATACGGGCCATTACACCCGACTGATGACTAATATCTTGTACCTTTTTATAGTACTTATATTCGTTGCCTAAAGTTTTTGTTAAAATTTTAGCTTCAATGTTACTAGTTAGTTCTTCCATTATTTCTTCAAATGGATCTTTTCTTTTTGGATAATCAATCAAATTGTAATCATCTAATTTTGCTGAAGTTTTTGCAATTTCGATTGCTCTTTCTAACCCGCCAATTTCATCTACTAATCCAATTTTTAAGGCATCTAGTCCAGTCCAAACTCTACCTTGTCCAATAGCATCAACTTCTTCTTTAGTCATACCTCTTCCTTCAGCTACTTTTGTAATAAAGTCGTCATATATTTTTTCAACTCCTATTTGTATAATATCTCTTTCTTCGGCAGTTAGAGGTTTAAAAACGGACATAATATCACCATGTTTATTTGTTTTAACTCTGTCGAAAGTAATGCCAAGTTTATTATTCATAAGTCCTTGAGCATTAGGAATTACACCAAATACACCAATAGAACCTGTAATGGTTTTTTCATCAGCAACAATTTTATCAGCAGCACAAGAAATATAGTAACCACCACTTGCAGCAACATTACCCATTGAAACAATTACTGGTTTTGCTTGTTTAGCCAATACAACTTCTCTCCACATAATGTCAGAAGCCATAGCACTTCCTCCAGGAGAATTAACTCTTAAAACAATTGCTTTTACATTTTCGTCTAATCTTGCTTCTCTAATTGCTTCAGAAATAGTTTCAGAACCCATTACATCATTTTTGCTTTTCCCACTGTTAATTTCACCGCTAGCATAAATAACAGCTATTTGGTTGTCTGATTTTTTTTCTTTCTTAGGAATAAAAGGATTTTTATGTGCTGATTTACTGTATTTTTTCAAGCTTACACTCTTAATTTCTTCATCAGCTTCAATTTTTAATTTCTCTCTAAGTTTCGCAAGTAATTCGTCTTTAAATAAAATATCATCAACTAAACCTTCTGCTTTAGCTATTTTTGCATCTTGTATAGTCATGTTGTCAGCTAATTCATTCAATTTTTCTACGCTTATATTTCTACTTGCAGCAACATCTTTTGTCATGCTTCCCCATGCTGTATTTAAAAGTAATTCGTATTGCTCACGGTTAGCATCACTCATTTTTTCAAGTATGTAAGGTTCTACAGCACTTTTAAATTTACCATGACGAATAATTTGCATTTCAACATCTAATTTTTCTAATGCATTTTTAAAAAACATTAATTCAGACGATAAACCTCTGTGCTCAACAATTCCTGCAGGGTTTAAGTAAACTTTATCAGAAACAGAAGCTAAATAATACGTTCCTTGCGTATAAATTTCAGAATAACTGATTATCCATTTACCAGATTTTTTAAAATCTAAAAGAGCGAGTCTAATTTCTTCTAGAGTAGCCATACCTCCATTAATGGTAGTTAAATCAAGGTAAATTCCTTTTATTTTATCATCAGTTTTTGCTTTTCTAAGTGATTTTATAATTTTATCTAAACCAGGACCTTCATTAGATTCGAATGATGAAAAATCGAAACTTTCGAAAGGATTGTTTGATGAACGATCGTTTATTGGATAATCTAATTTAATGTGTAAAATTGAGTTTGCTTCCACTTTTTCAATTTTATCTTTTTTTCCTTCAGATGCCGAAGATATCAGAGAGCCAATCATTCCAAAAAAGATGACCATTGAAATAATACTAGCAAGCATAATTGTGATAAAAGTACCAATCATACTTGCAAACATGAATTTAAAAAATTGTTTCATAACTATTGTTTTGTTATTTGTTTAAGTAATATAATTTTACAAATGTAATTTAACATTAATGCACTAAATAGATTAAATACACCAATGGCATTAACTATTGATAAACGGATAAATAATACCTTAATACTTTCTTTAGGTGGTAATGTTGGCGATGTTAAGGCTCTATTTATTAAAGCCATAAGTAGAGTTGAAGAAGAATTAGGAACTATTGTTAAAAAATCTTCTTTATACGCTACTGCAGCATGGGGAGTAGAAAATCAACCAGACTTTTTAAACCAAATTTTAGAAATAGAAACCGAGTATAAGCCTGAAAAATGTTTAGAGTTAATTTTAGCATTAGAGATTGAATTAGGAAGAATCAGGACTGGAAAAAAATGGGGAGAAAGAGTAATTGATATTGATATTTTATTTTACGGAAGTGAAATTATTGATTCACCTCATTTAAAAATACCACATCCTTTTATTCAAGATAGAAATTTTATATTAATACCGTTAGCTGAAATATGTAGTGATTTAATTCATCCTCAATTAGATAGGCTTATTTCAGTTTTAAAAAATGAATGTAATGACCCACTTGAGGTAACTAAGGTATTTTAATCGTATTAATTTCTTTTATATCTGAAAAACATTGATTATCATTGCAGTTAAAAAAATTAAGAAACACAACCTTTTAAAGAATAATTCTATAAAAATGAAAAACCAAGAAGCAAAGTTATTAGCGTTAGCAGTTGTTACATCTACAGCCTTTATGGCTTGTAACCCATTAGCTAAAATGATAAAAAGACAAGGAGAAGTAAACTATGAACTAACTCCTAATCCAGTAGAAATGCATGGAGATAGTATAGCAATTTCTATCAACGGAAGTTTTCCAGAAAAATATTTTAATAAAAAAGTTTCTGCAAAAATTACTCCTGTAATTGTTTATGGTGATAATAGTGTTGAGTTTGAAGCTTTTAATTTAAAAGGTGAAGATTCAGAAGCAGAAGGGACAGTGATCAATTATGAAAAAGGGGGAAGCTTTTCTCATACAGCTAAAATTCAATACAAAGATGGTATGGGCTTAGCTACTGTAGAATTAAGAGCTACAGGTATGTATAAAGAAAAAACTAAAGATTTAGATCCAAGAAAAGCTGCTGATGGAACAATTATTACTCCACTTGGCGTAATGTCGGCTGATAAAGCTATTATGGGTGCTGATCAATTCAAGAAATTTACATTAGAAGATAATAATGTTGAAATTCACTATTTAGTAAACAACTCTTCTGTTAGAGGAAGTGAAATGAGTGATGCTGATATCAAAGATTTGAAAGCTAAAATGAAAGCTTACAAAGAAGATGTTAAAATGGAATTTAACAGTATGGTTATTGATGCTTATGCATCTCCAGAAGGTGAAATTTCTAAAAATGATAACTTAGCTAATGAAAGAGCTGAGTCTGCTTCTAAAGCTATCATGAATTTATTTAAATCTGCTAAAATTGAAACTACTGCTGATTTTGCTAAATTAACAGGTAAAGGTGAAGATTGGGGTGGATTTAAAACATTAATGACTAATTCAGATGTTAAAGACAAAGAATTAATCATTAGAGTTTTAGAAACTTATTCTGACTTAAACAAAAGAGAAGAAGAAATTAAAAATTTAGCCGCTACTTATACTGAGGTTGCTAAAAAAATTCTTCCTCAATTAAGAAGATCTCAAGTTAATGTGATAATGAAGCATCATAACTTAACTGACGAAGAAATTAAAGTTTTAGTTGATTCTAAAATTGACTCTTTAGATGCTGAGCAAATGTTATATGCTGCTACATTATATGATGATGAAGCTAAAAAAGAATCTATATTCAAAAGCTTTGTAGCAAAATTTCCACAAGATTGGAGAGGACCAAATAACATTGGTTACTTATATGTAGGTCAAAACAAAATAGCTGACGCAAAAGCTGAATTTGATAAAGCTGCTGGAATGGCTGCAACTAATCCTATTGTAAATAATAACTTAGGTGTTTGCGAAAGATTAAACGGTAACTTAGATGCTGCTATGGAATATTACGAGAAAGCTTCAGGAGCTGGATCAGAAGTAAGTCAAAACAAAGGTATCATTAACATTATTAAAGGTGATTATGCCTCAGCAGTATCAAACTACTCAGGTGTAAATTCATACAATGCTGCTTTAGCTAACTTATTAAATGGTAATAATGCTGTTGCAGCAATCATTGATGGTTCTGCTGATAAAGACGAAGCTCAAGCTTATTACTTAAAAGCTATTGCTGGAGCAAGAAGTGGAGATAACGATATGTTGATTAACAATTTAAAAACAGCTGTTTCTAAAAATGCTAAATTGAAAGAATACGCAAAATGGGATGCTGAATTTATTAAGCAAAGAGAAAATGCAGATTTTCAAGCTGCTGTAAATTAAGATATAATTATAGAATTAAAAAAAAGCCCCGATGTTCATCGGGGCTTTTTTTATAGATTAATATATTAGACTCTATATTGTTTCTGCAATTCCCAAATTACTATCCCAGCCGAAACAGAAATGTTTAACGAATGTTTGGTGCCATATTGAGGTATTTCTATCACTACATCACTATTATTAATAACTTCTTGTTCTACACCTTTTACTTCATTTCCAAAAACAATAGCTAGCTTTTCATTTTTGTTTACGGTGTATTTATTTAGCATTACGCTATTTTCGGTTTGTTCAATGCTTGCTATTTTATAGTTCTCTTGTTTTAAATCTTCAATGGCTTTAGTAGTAGATTCAAAATATTTCCAAGTAACCGATTCGGTAGCTCCTAAAGCTGTTTTTTGAATATCACGATGTGGTGGTTGAGCTGTAATACCACATAAATAAATAGCTTCTAATAAAAACGAATCGGCAGTACGAAAAACAGAGCCAATGTTGTTTAAACTTCTAATGTTATCCAAAACAACTATAATTGGTGTTTTATCTTGGACTTTAAATTCTTCAACAGATATTCTGTTTAATTCTTCGTTTTGTAGTTTTTTGTGCATAGTTTTTTAATTGATTTCGAAATTAGTAAATCATAAGTTCTCTATCAACAATTGTCTAATTTCTGTTTATAACTAATGGATTAAAAAATGGGCAGTTTTTAGCCTTTCAGTTAAGTTTGTGTGAATACTTAATTAAACTCGAAAAGTGTCAAAAACCAAAGATAAAGAGACTCCACTAATGAAACAATACAACACTATTAAGGCGAAATACCCTGATGCGATGTTGTTGTTTAGAGTGGGTGATTTTTATGAAACTTTTGGTGCAGATGCTATTAGAGCGGCTAATGTTTTAGGGATTACACTTACAGCTCGTAACAATGGAGGTTCTAAATTAGAATTAGCAGGTTTTCCTCATCATTCTTTAAATACCTATTTGCCTAAGTTGGTAAGAGCAGGAATGCGAGTTGCTATATGCGATCAACTAGAAGCCCCAAGTAAGGATAAAAAGATTGTTAAACGAGGAGTTACTGAATTAGTAACACCTGGAGTTACGTTAAACGACCAAATACTTGACCATAAATCGAACAATTTTTTAGCAGCAGTTCATTTTGATAAAAAAGGAGCTGGGGTTTCTTTTTTAGATGTTTCAACAGGAGAGTTTTTAGTTGCTCAAGGAGATGTTCAATACATCGATAAACTCCTGCATGGTTTTAAACCAACAGAGGTTTTGTTTCAACGAAACTATAAAAAACAATTTGTAGAAAATTTTGGAGAGCAGTTTTATACTTTTTGTTTAGACGATTGGGCTTTTACACAGGATTTTGGTCAAGAAATTTTAAATAAACATTTTCAAACGGCATCGCTTAAAGGTTTTGGAATAGAAGATTTACCTTATGCTATTTCGGCTGCAGGAGCAGCATTACATTATCTTTCGGATACCCAACACGATAAAGTTCAACACATCACTTCACTTTCAAGAATTGAAGAAGATAAATACGTTTGGCTGGATAAGTTTACAATTCGAAATCTCGAATTAATTTACTCGCCTAACGAAAACGCTAAAACTTTAATTGATGTTTTGGATCAAACCATTTCACCAATGGGTTCGCGTATGCTAAAACGTTGGGTAGCTTTGCCTTTAAAAGATATTCAACCAATTAACGACCGATTAACAGTTGTTAGTCAATTGGTAGATGATGTGGAATTGTCTGATGGATTAAAACGAAACATAAATGAAATAGGAGATTTAGAACGCTTAATTTCTAAAGTTGCAACTTCAAGAATTAACCCAAGAGAAGTGGTTCAATTAAAACGAGCTTTGTCGGTTATCGAACCCATAAAAGAAGTTTGTTTAAACCCAAAAAATGAATCCCTTCAAAAAATTGGAGATCGTTTAAATCCTTGTGTAATTATTAGAGATAAAATTGCACAACAAATACAAGATGAACCACCAGTACACATCAATAAAGGAGGAGTAATTGCAGAGGGGGTTAATGATGATTTGGACGGACTTCGTAAAATATTAAACTCTGGTAAAGATGCCCTAGTTGAAATACAAGAGCGAGAAATTGAAAACACAGGGATTCCAAGCTTAAAAATTTCGTTTAATAATGTGTTTGGCTACTACATTGAAGTTAGAAACACGCATAAAGATAAAGTACCAGAAAACTGGATTCGTAAACAAACTTTAACACAAGCAGAACGATACATTACGGAAGAGCTAAAAGAATATGAAAGTAAAATTTTAGGTGCAGATGATAAAATTTTAACACTTGAAACACAATTATTTAACGATTTAGTGTTGGAACTTTCCGATTATATTTCACCAATTCAATTAAATGCTCAACTAATAGCTCAATTGGATTGTTTGTTGTCGTTTGCAACTATAGCAAAACAGTACAATTACACTAAACCAGAAGTAAACGACACAAAAATTATTGAGTTTAAAGATGGTCGCCACCCAGTTATTGAACAGCAATTAGCTGTTGGGGATGAATATGTAGCTAACGATATTTATTTAGACGATTCTACACAACAAATAATGATGATTACAGGCCCAAATATGAGTGGTAAATCTGCATTATTACGACAAACAGCTTTGATTACTTTAATGGCTCAAATAGGAAGCTTTGTACCTGCAAAGCATGCTAAAATTGGCTTAGTAGATAAAATATTTACAAGAGTTGGAGCTTCTGATAATATTTCGCAAGGAGAATCTACATTTATGGTAGAGATGAACGAAACGGCAAGTATTTTAAATAACTTATCAGATAGAAGTTTAATTTTGTTGGATGAGATAGGAAGAGGAACGAGCACTTATGATGGAATTTCAATAGCTTGGAGTATTGCTGAATATTTACATGAACAACCTAAATTAAGAGCAAAAACATTGTTTGCAACGCATTATCATGAGTTAAATGAAATGACAAATGCTTTTAAGCGAATTAAAAATTATAATGTTTCGGTTAAAGAAATTAATAACAAGATTATCTTTTTAAGAAAATTAGTTGCAGGAGGAAGTAACCATAGTTTTGGTATTCATGTAGCTAAAATGGCTGGTATGCCTAAAAAGATGTTGAACAGAGCTCATGAAGTTTTGGCTCAATTGGAAAGCTCTCATGCAGGACAATCAAACAATAAAGCTATAAAATCAGAAAAAACAGAAGATTTTCAACTAAGCTTTTTTCAGTTAGATGACCCGGTTTTGGAAAACATTAAAGATGAACTAATCAGTATTGATATAAATACACTTACTCCAGTTGAGGCTTTAATGAAGTTAAATGAGATTAAGAAAATGGTTGGAGGTAAAGTTTAAACCTTAGTTTTTATCTCAAAACAAGCAAAAGTGAAATTTTGAGTGGTGTCAAAAGGTGTTGAGTGTTCTATTGCTTTCGATTCAATTAAGCGTAATTCTCTAAATGTTGTAATTAAATCTTCTGTATTGTATTGGGTTATTTCTATGCCGCTACATTTTAATGGGCCATTTTTAGAAAAAGTTCCTAAAATAACATAGCCATTTAAGCTTAAACTTTGAGTAATTATTTTAGTGTAATGATTAATCTCTTTTAGGTTAGTTAAAAAATGAAAAGCAGCTCTATCATGCCATAAGTCATATTTTTCTGTTGGGTTAAATGTTGCAATGTCAGAAGCAATCCATTTTACTTTAGTTGAATTGTTTCCTAGCCTTTCTTTAGCACGTTCAATTGCCTTTTCAGAAATATCTAATACCGAAATATTGGTATAACCTAAAGCTAATAAATTATCAACTAAAAAACTATCTCCTCCTCCAATATCAATAATACTAGCATCTTTAGGTAAGTTTAATTTTTTAATAAAATCAAGAGAAGTTTCAGGAGTCGGTTGATACCAACTTACTTCATTTAAACTTTTTGTAGAATAAATGTTTTCCCAATGTGCTTTTCGTTCGGTATTTGTCATTTTTGGTTAATTAAAAATTTGGTGGGTAAATCAGCAGAAAATGTAACCTCTTTGTTCTTGTACTTAAAACTGATAGCCTTTGCGTGTAAAAATAAACAATCATCAGAATAAGTAAGTGGATTGTTTTTGAAATAATTAGGGTCTTTGTAGCCAATATCTCCGACAATTGGAAAATTCAGATCGGCTAAATGTAAGCGTATTTGATTTGTTCTTCCACTATGTGGCGTAACTGATAAAAGTGCTCGTTTTTTTTCAGAATATGTTTTAATTACTTCAAATTCAGTATAAGCATCAATACCATTATTACTAATTTCTCTTCCGCCTGCAGGTGTTTTCTCTAAACTGATTTGAGTATTTGATGAAAAATATTTTTTATTCGGTAATCCTTCCACTAAAGCTAGATATTGTTTTTTAGCTGTTTTTTCTTGTAATTGTTTACTAATAGAATTTGCAGATTCATTTGTTCTACCTAATATAATTACGCCTGTAGTATTAGCATCTAAACGGTGTATTATTTTAAAATCTTCTGAAGGGAAGGCTAGTTTTAGGATTTCAGTTAATGAGTTTTTATTAAACCGACCACTTGGGTGCATTGGAATTGGTGCAGGCTTATTGAGTACTAAAATATTTTCATCACAAAAAATAAATTCAAATTCTGTATTAATAAATGGTTCTGTTTTTGGTTCGGAAAAATGAGTAGTGATATTTCCCCCATAAACCTTAGAAGAAATTTTTGCCG
Source organism: Vicingus serpentipes (assembly GCF_007993035.1). Taxonomy (NCBI): domain Bacteria; kingdom Pseudomonadati; phylum Bacteroidota; class Flavobacteriia; order Flavobacteriales; family Vicingaceae; genus Vicingus; species Vicingus serpentipes. Next base: position 414,514 of record NZ_VOOS01000001.1, on the reverse strand, counting down.
GTTTATTATCAATAAATAGATTGTTGTTTTCGATTTTTTCTATCCATTTTTCTTTAGCAACCATAGGAACGGTTACAGCAAAAAAATCAATAATATTAAAGCCATTGTATTTTTGTTTTACAGCTAGCTTATATGGTGTTGGTGCAGGAATACTTCCAGGTAATGGATCGCAAACTTTTGCTAAGGCAAGTTTAAATTGCTCTTTTGTAATTGTCATGATTAAACTTTCATTCGAGCATTTGGTACTGATTGTTGTGTGCCAAAATTTTGTTGCAAATAATGGTGATATCCTGTTATTGCAATCATTCCTGCATTATCGGTGCAATATTCAAATTTTGGAATATAAACTTTAAAATTTTCAGCCGTTAAATCTTGGAAACGTTTTCTCAATTCGGAATTAGCAGAAACACCTCCAGCAATTGCAATTGCATTTATGCCAGTTTGTTTAGCAGCTTTTTTAAGATTTATCATTAAAATGTCCACTATCGTTTTTTGAACTGAAGCACAAATATCGTTTAGGTTTTCAGTAATAAAGTTTTCGTTTTCAGCTAATCCTTTTTTCAAAAAGTAAAGAACTGAAGTTTTGAAACCACTGAAGCTATAATTTAAATCTTTAACTCTTGGATGAGGAAATTCAAATCTTGCTGGGTTTCCTAGTTGAGCGTATTTATCTAATAAAGGTCCTCCGGGATAGGGTAAACTCAACATTTTAGCAACTTTATCAAATGCTTCCCCAGCAGCATCGTCAATTGTTTCTCCAATTATTTCCATTTTAAAATAATCGCTAACTTTTACAATTTGGGTATGTCCACCACTAACTGTTAAGCATAGAAAGGGAAACGAAGGTTTATTGCCTCCACCTTCACTTTCCTCAATAAAGTGAGCTAATATATGGCCATGCATGTGGTTAACTTCAATAGTAGGAATGTTTAATCCCATAGCAAATGCCTTTGCAAAAGAACTGCCAACTAATAAGGAACCAAGTAATCCAGGTCCATTAGTATAAGCAATAGCAGAAATATCTTTTTTATCGATATTAGCTTTTTTTAAAGCTGCATCTACTACCGGAACAATATTCTGTTGATGGGCTCTAGAAGCTAACTCAGGAACAACCCCACCATAAGCTTTATGAACATCTTGATTTGCAATTATGTTGGCAAGAATTTTGCCGTCTTTTATAATAGCAGCAGCAGTATCATCACAAGAAGATTCAATTCCTAAAATTATAGTTGGTGATTGCTGCATTAAATGTATTTTTGTTAGTTCTCTTAGTCGTTCAAAATTATCAAAAAAAGAAGAATAATATGGGGCCTTTTAGCAGTATTTCTATTACTGCTTGTCGCTTTTGGTGTTGCTACAACCAAAAGTTCAAATTTTCAATCTTTTTTAATTCAAAAATATTTATCAAGTCTTGCTAAAAAGTTAAAAACCACAATTACTGTAGAGTCTGTTGATGTCTCTTTTTTTAAAGGAGTTTCGCTTCATAAGTTGTATGTTGAAGATTTACATCAAGATACTTTGGCATATATTAATTATTTAAATGTTGATATAAGTCAATTTTCATTAAAAGACAAGCGAATATTTTTGGATGAAGTAATATTAGAAGATACCTACTTTAATCTTAAAAAGTATAAAGAAGATACGACGGTAAATTTAACTTTTATCATTGATCATTTTAAATCTACAGACACAACATCAAATCCTAGTAGTTGGCAATTTGGTTTAGATAAAGTTACTATTTCTAATGGTCGATTTGATTATAACAATGAGGATGTGGCACCTTTTTTAACAGGGGTAGATTATAGTCATGTTGGTATTCAAGATTTAAATTTAAAAACGAGTAAGATCGAATTTATCACTGCAGGAGTAAATTGTAATATAGAGGAATTAAGTTTAGTCGAAAAAAGTGGTTTTGTGTTAAATGACCTCAAAACGGAATTTAATATTTCTCCAAAAGGAATAATAGCACAACACTTAAAAATAAAAACTCCAAATTCAAAAGTTGACGGTGATGTAACTTTTATTACAAATGAATATATTGATTTAGCAAATTTTATTGATGATGTGAAAATCAAGTCATATTTTGAAAAATCAGAAGTAAACTTTAAAGATATCTGCTTTTTTGCTCGAGGATTAGACTGTTTAAATAAAAAGGTAACCCTAACAGGAGAAGTTAAAGGTAGGATAAGTAATTTGAAAGGTAGAAAACTTGATTTAAGGACAGAAGATGGGACAATATTTAAAGGTAATGTTAAAATATCTGGTTTGCCAGATGTAGAAAATATGTTTATGCATATTAATGTTGACCAATTAATAACATCTAAACGTCAATTAGAACAGCTTCCTCTTTTTCCTTTTTGTGATGATAAAAGGTTACAGCTAACCAATAATTTTAATCATTTAGGCAAAGTATATTTTAAAGGGAGTTTAACGGGGTTTTATTATGATTTTGTAGCGTATGGAAAATTTAACACAGCTATAGGTTCTGTTTCTACAGATGTTTCTTTAAAAACAATTAATAATGAAATAAAATATAAAGGAAAAATTGAAAGTAATCATTTTCATTTGGGTAAATTTTTTGAAATACCTAATGAACTTGGAGAGATAACAATGAATGTTGATGTTGATGGAAGCGGAACGGATTTACAAAAATTGAAAATAAAACTAAATGGAAATGTAGAACAAATTGTAGTAAAAGATTATGAATACAATAATGTTAAGGTTAAAGGAAATTTAGCAAATAAAATCTTTAAAGGTTATTTAGCTGTTGAGGATGAAAATATTGATTTTGATTTTAATGGATTTGTTGATTTTAGAGATCAACTTCCCATTTTTAATTTTATTTCAAATGTTAATTATGCTAAACTTCAAAACTTAAATTTAATCCACCTTGAAAAAGATTTGAAGACACGTTTGTCAACTCAACTTCAGGTTAATTTGGTTGGTAATCATATTGATAATATTGAGGGAGATATAATTTTTAAAGATTTGAATTATGTTGATGTTAAGGATTCGATTTATGTTACTGATATTAATGTTAAATCTCAAAAAATAGGTGAATTAAAAAAATTAAGTGTTACTTCTGCGATTTTGGAAGCTGAAATAGAAGGTAGATATTATTTTAAAGAATTGCTCGGAGCAAGCACAAACAACCTCGTAAAATTTATCCCTTCTCTACATCAAGAAGATTTAAAGCAAGTAAAATTATCAAACGATTTTAATTTTGATATTAAGGTTTTAAATACCGACTTAATCTCAAAGTTAATTTTATCAGGAGTAGAATTAGGTGAAAATTCAAGACTTCTTGGAGCATATAATTCAACTTTACAATCGCTCTCGTTAAATGCTTATTTCCCTTCGGTAAATTCTGGTTTAGTTAAAGTTAATAATTTAAAGGTTGATGGTAAGACTTCTTTTGAAACACTTTATTTAGATGTTTTTGCTGAAAAGATTTATCAAACGGATAGTATTTACTTAGAGAACTTTAAAACTTCCTCAGTTGTTCATAATGATTCTATCTTAACAAATATTAAATGGGTAAATAGTGATACAATTTCACCAACAAAAGCGGATATTAATTTCAATACTTATTTTAGAGGGTTAAATGATTTTACAACGCAATTTTATGATTCCTATTTTCTGGTGGATGATACATTGTGGAATGTAAATGAAAATAACCAAATAGATTACTTTAAAGAAGATACCCTTGAACTGAGTGTAAAAAACTTAGGGTTTAAAGCAGGAAATCAGAGTATTTTAATTGATGGTAAACTCTCTGGAGATGAGAATGATCAAGTAGATGTGGCTTTGCAAAAATTTAATTTAGCTATAATTCAAAAATTTATTCCTTCTAATATAGCTACTGTTAAAGGAATGGTAGATGGTGTTTTTTCAATAAAGAAAGAGAAAGAAGAATTGATTTTTACTTCAGATATAACTTTTAATGATTTAGCTATTAACCAAAGTAATTTAGGTTCAGGGGAAGTTAAATCGGTTTGGAGTACAATTGAAAAAAAATTATACCTAGATGGTCAATTTTATAAGGGACATTTGCCTTCTATTATATTTAATGGGAATTATTATCCCTTTAGAGAAACAGAAAGTTTAGATTTAGTTCTTCAGCTACAGCGTACAGATTTAAGTATAGTTAATAATTATACTAAAGATTACATTGATAATTTAAGGGGATTAATTACTGCGGATATAGCAATAACAGGAACAACAAATAAACCTGAGTTGAACGGTTATATTCAATTACAAAAAACAAGTTTTGAAGTAAATTATTTAAAAACAGGATTTTCAACTCCTTTTTGTAAAATTAATGTTACTCCTGATATGATAAGTTTTGATAACGTTCAGTTTTTTGATGGTACAGGAAAAAATACCGCAATTACCAATGGAACAATATTTCATGAATGGTTTAAAAATTTCAACTTTGATGTTGGGTTAGATGCGAATGATTTTTTAGCGATGAATACATCTGTAAATGATAATAATTTGTATTACGGTAAAGCCTTTATTTCTGGGTTAGTTAATATAGGAGGTTATGGAAATAAATTAAGTATTGATTTAGATGTTAAAACTGAAAAGGGAACAGTTATTAGTATTCCTCTATCAAACAGTGATGAGATTTCTGAAAATGATTTTATAGAATTCGTAACAAATGACACTGTAAAAAAAGTAGAAGAAGAAATCGATTTATCAAACTTCATTATGAATTTTGATTTAGAAGCAACTCCTGATGCAGAGGTAAGATTAGTATTTGATGAGCAGATTGGAGATGTTATGAAAGCTAAAGGAGAAGGTAATTTAGAGTTTAGAATTAATCAGCAAGGAGATTTTAACATTTATGGAGATTATAAGGTGAAAGATGGAGATTATCTTTTCACACTTCAAAACATTATTAATAAACGATTTGATTTAGAGGAAGGTGGGGTTATTAAATGGAATGGTGATCCTTATGATGCTCAACTAAACCTAACTGCAGTTTATCGTTTAAGAGCTCGTTTATATGAATTACTTGCAGGTACAGAAGATAGTACAGCTAATTTAGTTTATAAAAAAAGGACACCAGTTAATTTAAAATTGATAATGACAAAATCAATGTTAAATCCAGATATAGCATTTGATATTGATTTACCTACCGCAGATGAAACAACTAAAAGTAAAGTTAGAAGTGTACTTTATGTTAGCGACGAACAAGAAAATATTCAAGAGTTAAATCGGCAGGTTTTTTCGTTGTTAGTGTTGAATCAATTTTTGACTCCTACAGGTAGAGAAGGGGTGAGTTATACGGGTAATGTTGCAGGTACCACTTCATTTGAGTTAATGTCAAATCAGGTAAGTAATTGGTTGTCAAAAATTAGCAATGACTTTGATGTTGGTTTTAATTACAGGCCAGGAGATGAGTTGTCGGGACAAGAGATTGAATTAGCACTTTCAACTCAAATATTTAATGACAGATTGATTTTGGATGGCAATTTTGGGGTTTCAGATAATAAAGAGGTTTCTTCAGATTCACAAAATGCGAATAATATTATTGGAGATTTCTCTATGGAGTATAAAATTACTGAAGATGGTAAATTAAGGGTTAAAGCATTTAATGCATCTAACCAGTCTTATATTGAGAGAACAAGTAGTAATTATACTCAAGGAGTTGGTTTGTTTTACCGTAAGGAGTTTGATAATTTTAGTGACTTATTCAAAAAAGGCTTGAAATAAAACGATGGAAAATAAAAAGCATCAGATAGAACTAACTACTCAATATGTTAAATCTTTTCATCAAAATGAAGCAACAGGACATGATTGGTTTCATATTAATCGGGTTAATAATTTAGCTAAAAAAATAAGTAATAAAGAAGGGGGCGATCTTTTTAAAGTTGAATTGATTGCATTGTTACATGATGTTGCAGATCATAAATTGAACGATGGAGACGAGAAAATTGGATTAAAAAATGTAGAAGATTTTTTATTGTCAATAAATATTGAAGGAAATTTAATAATAGATATCCTTTCTGATATCGAAAATATATCTTTTAAAGGGGCAGGAGTAGAACAAAAAGAATTGTCTCTAGAAGGAATGATTGTGCAAGATGCTGATAGAATAGATGCGATTGGAGCAATAGGTATTGCACGTACATTTGCCTATGGAGGTAATAAAAATAGAATGATTTATGATCCAGAGTCTAACCCAGAAATGCATACTGATTTTGTTAAGTATAAAAGCAGTAAAGCACCGACTATAAATCATTTTTATGAAAAATTATTATTACTAAAAGATAGGTTAAATACTTCTTCAGCTAAAGAAATTGCTGAGAAACGTCATCAATTTATGGAGATGTTTTTGTGTCAGTTTTACAAGGAATGGAATTGTGACTAACAAAATATAATATACAGTCGGTTTTATAATTTGATAAACGGTAATAAAAAAACGTTTCATTTAGCTACTTTTGGAAACTTATTGTATTTGGTTTTGATAAATTTGAAGCCTTAATTAAAAATTGATGATGAATTTGAATAAATTATTAATCATTATTGTTGGGTTATTTTTAACAATAAATGTATTTGCTCAAGGGACAGTAAGAGGTTTTGTTTATGATGAAAAATCGGGTGAACCTGTAATATTTACCAATGTATTTTTAAAAGGAACAACAATTGGTGCAGCTACTGATGTGAATGGATTTTATTCTATTAGTAAAATCCCAGCAGGAAGTTATACTCTTATGGTAACTTCATTAGGATATGATACAGCTCAAGTTTCGATTAAAATTACAGGTAATGAGTTAATTAATCAAAAGCTATTCATAAAAGAAGGAATGATTCAAATGGAAACATTTAATCTTTCTGCAGAAAAAGCTGAAGATAAAACAGATGTGAAAATGTCTGTAAATAAAGTTACCCCTAAAGAAATTCAGTCTATGCCTTCTATTGGTGGGGATCCTGATTTAGCACAATATATACAGGTATTGCCTGGCGTTACTTTTACTGGAGATCAAGGTGGTCAATTATATATTAGAGGAGGTTCTCCAATTCAAAATAAAGTTTTATTAGATGGAATGATTATTTATAATCCTTTTCACTCTATTGGTTTGTTCTCAGTTTTTGATACAGACTTAATGCGTAATGCGGATGTTTATACTGGAGGTTTTAATGCTGAATATGGAGGGAGAGTATCCTCAATTATGGATATAACAACTAGAGATGGTAATAAGAAAAGATTAAGTGGTAAATTGTCTGCAAGTACATTTGGTGGTAAAATATTATTAGAAGGGCCACTAAAAAAAGCAAAAGAAGTTGGTGGAGGTAGTAGTTCTTTTGTGATTTCAGCAAAACATTCTTACCTAGAGCAGTCATCAAAAATGTATAAATCATACTTTGAAGGGTTAGATTCTGAAAATGCAAGAGGAATTGATTCTACTGGTTTACCTTATGGATTTACTGATATTTATGGTAAAATATCTTTAAATGGAGAGAATGGAAGTAAAGTGAATTTTTTCGGATTTAATTTTAGAGATAGAGTTAATTTTTCTGACGCATCTAAAATACAATGGGATTCATATGGTGGTGGTTCAAACTTTGTATTGATACCTGGTTCTTCAAAAACCTTAATTGAAGGTGTATTTGCTTACTCGAAATATGCAGTTGAAATGCTTGAAGCTGATGGTAAGCCAAGAACAAGTGAAGTAGGTGGTTTTAATGCAGGTATGAACTTTACTAGTTTTTCTGGAGATAACGAGTTTAAATATGGTTTTGAGGTATTAGGAATGAGTACAGATTATACTTTTCAAAATGATGTAGATTTAATTATTCAGCAAAAACAAAACACTACAGAAATAAGTGGATTTTTATTGTTTAAATGGAATATTGGGAAATTAGTGTTAGAACCAAGCATCAGAACTCAATATTATGCTTCTTTATCGGAATTTTCTCCTGAACCTAGACTAGGAATGAAATTTAATCTTACCGATTGGTGGAGAGTTAAAGCAGCTGGAGGATTTTATTCTCAAAACTTAATAAGTGCAAATTCAGATCGTGATATTGTTAATTTATTTTATGGGTTTTTATCAGGGCCAGATAATTTGCAATCAGAATTTACAACTAAAGACGGCGATGTGCAAGAAGTTACTTCTAAACTTCAAAAAGCAAGACATGCTATAGCTGGTTTTGAGTTTGATTTAACAAAATCAATTACATTAAATACTGAAGGTTATTATAAGAAATTTACACAATTAACTAATACAAATAGAAATAAAATTTATCCTGATACTGATGATTTTGAAAATATTAGTGATGAATTGAAGAAAGATTTTATTATTGAAACAGGTGATGCGTATGGACTTGATTTTAGTCTGAAATATTCTTCAACTCGTTTAAATATATGGACAATTTATTCATTATCAAAAGTAACGCGTTGGGATGGTATTCAAGAATATTCTCCTGTATTTGACAGAAGACATAATGTTAATGTAGTAGTTGGTTATGTGTTTGGTAAAGATTTCAATTGGGAATTTGATGCGCGTTGGAACTTTGGCTCAGGTTTCCCTTTTACACAAACTCAGGCATTTTATGAAGGACTTGATTTTAGCTCTATTAGCCAAGATCCTACATCTGCTAATGGAAATTTAGAAATAGCTTATGCAGAAATTAACAAAGGAAGATTGCCATATTACCATAGGCTAGACTTAACTCTTAAAAGAAAGTTTGTTTTGGGTAAAAATACAGAGCTTGAATTATCAGGAAGTGTTACTAATGTTTACAATAGAGAAAATATATTTTACCTAGATAGGGTAACAGATCAAAAAGTATATCAATTACCAATTTTACCAAGTTTTGGTATGACCTTTACTTTTTAAAAACAAATAATAGAACAAGATTGTAATCTTATAAAAAAAAAGTGTAAGTTTGCAGCCGTTAAAAATTTAAATTAATAAACATGTACGCAATCGTTGAAATAGCAGGGCAGCAGTTTAAAGTAGAAAAAGATCAACAACTTTTTGTACATCGATTAGAAGGAAAAGAAGGTGCGAAAGTATCTTTTGATAACGTTCTTTTAATTGATAATGCAGGAAAAGTTAATGTTGGCGCCCCAGCTGTAGCAGGTGCTAGTGTATCTGCAAAGATCCTAGAACACCTTAAAGGTGACAAAGTAACCATCTTTAAAAAGAAAAGAAGAAAAGGATATAAAGTAAAAAACGGACACCGTCAAGCTTTTACTAAAATCCAAATTGAAGGTATTTCTGAAAAAGGAGCTGCTAAAAAAGCTGAACCTAAAGCAGAAGTAAAAGATGCACCAAAAGCAGAGGCAGCTGAGAAAAAAGCTCCAGCAAAAAAGCCAGCTGCTAAAAAAGCTGCACCAAAAAAAGAAACTAAAAAAGAAGATTAATTAAGTTTTAACTTTAGGGTTATAACATAAAAAAATAGAATCATGGCACATAAGAAAGGAGCAGGTAGTTCGAAAAATGGTAGAGAATCACATAGTAAACGTTTAGGCGTTAAAATATTTGGTGGTCAAGCTGCAATAGCAGGTAATATTATTGTTCGTCAAAGAGGTACTAAGCACAATCCTGGTGTAAATGTAGGAGTTGGTAAAGACCATACTTTATATGCATTAGTTGATGGAGTTGTATCTTTTAGAAAAAAGAAAGACAATAAATCCTTTGTTTCGGTAGAACCTTTTACTGAAGCTTAGTTTATATACAAAATTGTTGAAACTCCTGTATCTATAAACTATAGATACAGGAGTTTTTTTGTTTATATCAGCCTTAGTTTTACTAAATTTGTTTATATATTTAATAGCATAATACAATGTTACAAACCAGTTATATTAGAGATAATAAAGCGCTTATTATTGAGCGACTTAAAAAGAGAAATTTTGAAGCGGAAACAATAATTTCACAGATTATTGAATTAGATGATAATAGAAAAAAAACACAACATGAGCTTGATGCATTATTAGCTGAAAGTAATCAATTAGCTAAACAAATTGGTGATTTATTTAAGTCGGGTAAAGCAGCTGAAGCAAATGAATTGAAAACAAAAACTACCGAATTAAAGGAGCAATCAAATAAGTTAAAAGAAGATCAAAATTTAATTAACGACGAGTTATTGCAATTACTTTATCAAGTGCCTAATGTGCCTAATGATATTGTGCCAGCTGGCAAGTCTGATGCTGATAATGAAATTGTATTTAATGAAGGAGAAGTTCCTGTTTTGCATGATAAAGCTGTTCCTCATTGGGAATTAGCTAAGCAATATGATTTAATTGATTTTGAATTAGGTGTGAAAATTACTGGTGCTGGTTTCCCAGTTTATAAAGGTAAAGGAGCAAGATTACAACGAGCTTTAATCAGCTTTTTTATTGATCAAGCTGTTGAGAATGGATACGAAGAAATTATACCTCCATTAATGATAAATGAAGCATCTGGGTATGGTACAGGACAGCTACCAGATAAAGAAGGGCAAATGTATTATATGCAAGCAGATGATTTGTATATGATACCAACCGCTGAAGTTCCAATTACAAACTTGTACAGAGATGTAATGTTGAAGGAAAGTGATTTGCCAATTAAAAATGTAGGTTATACTCCTTGTTTTAGAAGAGAGGCTGGTTCTTATGGAAAAGATGTGAGAGGGTTAAATCGTCTACATCAGTTTGATAAAGTAGAGATTGTTCAAATTCAACATCCAGATAAATCTTATGAGACATTAGATGTAATGGTAAATCATGTAAAGAACTTATTAAACAAATTAGAATTGCCTTATAGAGTTGCTAAACTTTGTGGAGGTGATTTAGGGTTTACATCTGCATTAACTTTTGATATGGAAGTTTATTCTGCAGCTCAAGAAAAATGGTTGGAAGTGAGTTCAATTTCAAATTTTGAAACCTTTCAGGCAAACCGATTAAAATGTAGATTTAAAGATGCAGAGGGTAAGACGCAATTAGTACATACATTAAATGGAAGTGCTTTAGCATTGCCTCGTATTTTAGCTTCTTTGTTAGAAAACAACCAAACACCAGAAGGAATTAAAATACCAAAAGCTTTGATACCTTATACAGGTTTTGATATGATTAACTAAACGTTTTATGAAATATGTAATTCCATTAATACTGATTTTGATTGTGAGTTCATGTAGACAAAATACTACAGAACAAAAAGTACAGTTAAATGATTTATTAATGGAAGTACAACAATTTAAAGATTCGATTTCAGCAATAGATACCACATCTATTTTTGAATCATCAAGAACAATAAAACAAAATTTAAAATTTTTACATAATAATATAGATACTATTGATGTGAACACTGCTTCAATAATAGCAGAGGTTTATAAAGAAAGAGGAAAAGTATTTTTTGTTGAAGAGCATTATCATGATTTTTTAAATGAGTTATCAATTTCTCAACAACAACTAGAAAAATTAAAAATAGATTTAGAGAACGGATTATTAACTAAGGAGAATTTTAACACTTTTTATAAAGAAGAAGCGAGGATATTCGTTAATTTAAACCAAAAAATTAGATTAGCTTTTGCTGAGGCAGATAGTGCTAATGTATTTATTCAAGAACAATCTTATAAAATAGATTCAGTAAAAACATTTATTGATGAAAAAAGCAAAATTGATTAATGGTTAAAAGACTAATCATATTTAGTTTCATTATTTTGTTTGGTGTTTCACCTATGTTTGTTTATGCTCAAAATTCGAGTGATCAAGAAATTGCTAATGAATATTTTTCAAACAAAGAATATAGTAAAGCTGTAGTTTATTATCAAAAGCTTTACAATAAAACACCTAATCAAGTTTTCTATACTAAACTTCTCAATTGTTTTATTGAGTTAGAAGAGTTTAAAAACGGTGAAAAGTTGGTTAAAAGACAACTTAAAAACAATCCATTTGATCCATCTTATAATGCCGATTTAGCTAATCTTTATAAGGTTTCAGGTAAAGGAAATGAAGCTAAACAAACTATAGATAAATCAATAAAAGAACTTATTCCAAATCAACAAGTTATTAATGAATTGGCAATGGCTTTTATGCGTTATCAGGAATTAGATGCTGCTTTAGCAACATACTTGCATGGGAGAAAATTGTTAAAAGGAAGTTACCCGTTTAATTTTGAATTAGCCCAATTATATAATCTTAAAGGAGATACTAAGGCTATGCTTGAAGAATATATTGAAGTTTTAGCTTATCAAGAATCGTATTTACAAAGCGTACAAAATGCCTTACAAACTGCATTATATCCAGATGATGATGGCTCGAAGAAAAGCATGCTAAAAACAACATTGCTAAAAAGTATTCAGCGTTATCCAGACAAACGTGTATTCTCAGAAATGTTGATTTGGGTTTACATTCAAGAAGAAAATTATAAAGGAGCAATGATTCAAGCTAAAGCGTTGGATAAACGTTTTAAAGAACAAGGAGATAGATTAATGGCACTCGCTCAATTGAGTAGCTCTAATGGTGATTATGAAACTGCTATTAACTCATATCAATATGTTATAGATAAAGGATCTGATAGTTACAATTATATTTCTGCAAAAATGGAATTGGTAAATGTTTACAATCATAAAATAATTAAAACTCAAAATTACACTCAAGAAGATTTGTTAGGATTGGAGCGTAATTATTTATCTACCATTAGTGAGTTAGGAAAAACAGCAGCAACATCAAAATTATTGACAGGTTTAGCTCATTTACAAGCTTTTTATTTGCATCAAACCGACAAAGCAATAAATCTATTGCAAGAATCTTTAAAAATACCAGGTTTAAAAGCGCATGATGCTGCCGAAGCTAAGATAGAATTAGCTGATGTTTATTTATTTACTGGTGAAATTTGGGAAGCTTCATTGTTATATTCGCAAGTAGAAAAAGCTTATAAGTATGATGAGTTAGGAGAAAGAGCAAAATTTAAAAATGCCCGAATATCTTTTTATACAGGAGATTTTGCTTGGGCAAAAGCACAACTAAATGTGTTAAAAGCTTCAACATCAAAATTAATTTCAAACGATGCAATGCAGTTATCAATTTTAATTACAGATAACATAGGTATAGATACTACTGAAGCACCATTGTTAATCTATGCGAAAGCCGATTTGTTAGCTTATCAAAATAAGTATCAAGAAGCAATTAGAGTGTTGGATTCATTGCAGGAAACATTTCCTATACACACTATAAATGACGATATTTTATTTAAAAAATTTCAAATTAACTACGAACAAAAAAATTATGAAGCAGCTGTTAAAAATTTAGAAGCAATTGTTGATGATTATAGTTATGATATTTTAGCAGATGATGCGATTTATAATTTGGCCTTGATGTTCGACAATATTTTAAATCAGAAAGAAAGAGCAAAAAACTTATATAAGCGATTGTTGTTTGATTTTCAAGACAGTATTTATGGAGTAGATGCAAGAAAGCGATATCGAGAAATGGATAAAACAACTACCGAAAAAGAAGATTTAGAATTTGAAGCAAACTAATGGGGCTAATTAGTTGGTTAGAAAATAACTTATTAGATTGTCCATACAAAAAGTATTTTAATGTGGATTGTATGGGGTGTGGGATGCAACGTTCATTTGTTGCTTTGCTAAAAGGAAATTTTGCAGATAGTTTTTATTATTATCCAGCATTGCTGCCAATGCTTTTTATGTTTCTTTATTTAATTCTTCATATCGCTTTTAAATTTAAAAACGGAGCCAAATGGCTAATGTATATTTTTATCTTTAACATGGCTACAGTTGTTGTTAGTTATGTAATTAAATTATTCTTATGAAAATTTTAACTGCACAACAAACTAGAGAAGCCGATGCTTATACAATAGCAAATGAACCAATTGAATCAATTGATTTAATGGAAAGGGCGGCAACAAAATGCTTTGATTGGATTATTAAAAACTACAGTTCAGAAACTGAATTTTCTATTTTTTGTGGAGTAGGTAATAATGGTGGTGATGGATTAGTAATTGCACGATTATTAAAACAAGCTAATTATAAAGTAACTGTTTTTGTTGTTGAGTTTTCTGATAACTATTCTTCCGATTTTAAAACCAATTTAGGGCGATTGGAAAAAGTTGAGGTTAACTATTTAAATCAGGATAACTCTAGAATTGTTTTACGACCAAATATAGTTGTAATTGATGCTATTTTTGGCTCAGGATTAACCCGACCAATTGATGGTTTTATTGCAGAAATAGTTCATCAAATCAATAAAAATGAAATAATAGCAATTGATTTGCCTTCAGGGTTATTTGCTGAAGATAATCGTGAAAACAATTTTGATAACATTGTTAAAGCAAAAATTACTTTAACTTTTCAGCAACCTAAATTAGCGATGCTTTTTCCTCAAAATTATTTTTTTGTTGGAGAATGGATTGTTTTGCCAATAGGTTTGCATCAAGGTTTTATTTTTGGCTTAAATGTTACTAATCATATTGTTTCAACTTCTGATGCAAAATCTATGCTTAAGCCAAGAGCCAAATTTTCACACAAAGGTATTTTTGGTCATGCTTTATTGGTTGGAGGTAGTAAAGGGAAAATGGGCGCAGCTATTCTTTCTGCAAAAGCATGTTTAAGAGCTGGAGTGGGTTTACTTACAGTACATTTGCCAGCTCAAGGATTAGAAATAATGCAAACTGCTCTTCCAGAAGCAATGTGTAGTGTTAGTGGTGAAAATGATTTTATAGCCGATGTGCCTGACTTGTCAATGTATAGTGCAATTGGTGTTGGACCAGGGTTAGGACTGGAGAAACAAACTCAAAATACGCTTAAGTTATTAATTCAAAACTCAAATTACCCTTTGGTAATTGATGCCGATGCATTAAATATTTTAGCTGAAAATAAAACTTGGTTGGCATTTTTACCATCAGAAAGTATTTTAACACCGCATCCAAAAGAATTTGAGCGCTTAGTTGGTAAGTGGGATTGTGATGAAGAAAGATTAGAGTTGCAGAAACAATTTGCAATTAAACAACAAGTTATTGTTGTATTAAAAGGAGCAAATACATCTATTGCTTTGCCTAATGGTTATGTTTATTTTAATGCTACAGGCAATTCAGGTATGGCTACAGCAGGAAGTGGTGATGTGCTTACCGGTATTATAACTAGCTTTCTTGCGCAAGGATATTCGCCTAAAGAATCAGCAATTTTAGGTGTTTATTTGCATGGTTTGGCTGGTGATGTTGCAAAAGAAAACCTAACAGAATATGCTATGATCGCTTCAGATATTATTGATGCTATTCCTAAAGCGTATGGTTGGATAAATTAAGCGATATAAAAAGCGATTATATCAAACCTATTTTTATTACATTTGTTTTCCTAAAAATAAAACATGAATTTAAAATCTATTATTTCAATTACAGGTAAACCAGGACTATATAGTGTGGTTTCTCAAACAAAAAATGGTTTAATTGTAGAATCGGTTGGTGAAGGTAAAAGATTGCCAGTATATGCTTCTGATAAAGTTAGTGCTTTAGAAGATATAAGTATTTACACTACAACTGAAGACATGCCTTTAGCAGAAGTTTACAATAAAGTGTTTGAATTTACAAAGGGTAAAGAAGCAGTTGATCATAAGGCAAAGCCAGAAGAGTTAAGAACTTATTTAGCTGGAATAGTTGATTTTGATCAAGAAAGAGTTTATAATTCTGATTTAAAAAAATTGTTTCAATGGTTTAACTTGCTAGTAAAGGCAGGATTGTTAAAACCAGATGAAAAAGAAGAGAAGAAAGCTGAAAAAAAGGATGACAAAAAAGCTCCAGCTAAAAAAGCAGCAGCTAAAAAAACAACTACAGCCAAGAAGCCTGCTACTAAAACAGCATCGGCAAAAGCTGCA
The DNA here is from genome assembly GCF_007993035.1 of Vicingus serpentipes. Lineage (NCBI taxonomy): Bacteria > Pseudomonadati > Bacteroidota > Flavobacteriia > Flavobacteriales > Vicingaceae > Vicingus > Vicingus serpentipes. The sequence continues at coordinate 398,685 of NZ_VOOS01000001.1, read as the reverse complement.
CCTAAAAAAGCAGGTGGAGTTAAAAAAGGATAAAAACAAATTGATATAAAAAAATCCGAAACATTTGTTTCGGATTTTTTTTGATTAAAAATAAGATATGCAAGCATCACAAATTACAATTCCTACAATAGGCAAGAGAAATTTTTTACCAGATAATTTAGTTATTGATTCATGGGAGAAAATAGCACCTTACTTTGAAGACTTAAAAACGAGAACCATTAATAATGTAACTGAATTAGAAAAATGGTTGAAAGATAGAAGTGAGTTAGAAGCTGTTTTAGAAGAGGATATGGCTTGGCGTTACATCAAAATGAATATTGACACAACTGATGAACAATTAGCCGAAAGCTTTAACTTTTTTATTACTGAGGTAGAACCTAAAGTTGCTCCATATGATAATGACTTTAATTTAAAATTGGTGAACTCACCTTATGTGGATGAGTTAAACAAAGAGAAATACCACATTTATATAAGAGGAATAAAAAAACAAATAGAAATATTTAGAGAAGAAAATATTCCGTTAAATACCAAATTACAAGCTGATGCTCAAAAATACGGAGCAATTTCGGCTAAAATGACCATTAATTATGATGGCAAAGAATTAACCTTGCAACAAGCAGCCAATTACCTTAAAAATATTGATAGAGCTATTCGTGAAGAGGTTTTTCATTTATCGAACAATAGAAGATTAGAAGATGAGGAGCAATTAAATACCTTATACACTGAATTAATCCAGTTGAGAAATAAAGTAGCTCAAAACGCAGGATTTGCTAATTACAGAGATTATATGTTTGCTGCAATGGGTAGGTTTGATTACAAACCACAAGATTGTTTCGATTTTCATAATGCAATAGCAAAAGAGGTGGTTCCAGTTACTAACATGTTTGACCAAGAGAAAAAACAATTGTTGGGAGTTGATACGCTTAAACCATGGGATACAGCAGTTGATCCAACAGGAAAAGCACCATTAAAGCCTTTTGAAGGTGGTGAAGAACTAATAGATAAATCAATTCAATGTTTTTATAAAATTCGTCCGTTTTTTGGCGATTGTTTGGAGATAATGAAGCAAATGAAATATGTGGATTTAGACTCTAAAAAAGGAAAAGCACCAGGTGGTTTTAATTACCCTTTGCATGAAATTGGAGTACCATTTATTTACATGAATTCGGTTGGTTCACAACGAGATTTGGTAACTATGGTTCATGAAGGTGGACATGCAGTTCATTCGTTCTTATCAAGAGATTTAGAATTAACTGGTTTTAAAGATGCTCCATCTGAAGTTGCTGAATTAGCATCAATGAGTATGGAATTGCTAACCATGGATTATTGGGATGAGTTCTATACCAACCCAGAGGAATTAAAAAGAGCGAAAAAAGAGCAATTAGAAAAAGCATTAGAAACCTTGCCTTGGGTGGCTTCTATCGATAAATTTCAGCATTGGGTGTACGAAAACCCAACACATACTGTTGAGGAGCGTTATGCTACTTGGACAAACATTATGAAAGAATTTGGTAGCAATGTGATTGATTGGACAGGTAACGAAAATGCATTGGCAGCCTTATGGCAAAAACAATTGCACTTATACGAAGTACCTTTTTATTACATCGAATATGGAATGGCACAATTAGGAGCAATTGCAGTTTGGCGTAATTATAAACAAAACCCAACCAAAGCTATTGACCAATACATTGAAGCCTTAAAACTAGGTTATACCAAATCGATAGGCGAAATATACCAAGCTGCAGGTATTGAGTTTAATTTTACCCAAGCTTATGTAAAAGAGTTGGTTGATTTTATTAAGGACGAATTGGAGAAGATTTAACGGTCTTGTATAAGCAGTCGTTTTTATGCTGCTTATACGTTGTTGTAAGCAGATTTTATTTAATTCGTTTTTTAAGGAGCAATATTTGTCCAAGATGATAGTATGTATGTTCAATCATCACATCTATATTTCTGTAATATGTTCCATATTGTTTATCTACAAAATCCGACATTATTTCTTTGTCTGACATCTTATATACAAGCTCAATAAATTCTTCAGAATCAAAACAAAATTTATTTACTAGATTCTTCCAATCTTGTTCTGATGTTATGGGAGGAGAATCAAAACTAAATTTATCTCGTATGTCAAGAGTTCCTCCTTTAAAGACTTTTATCATACCATCCAAGTAATAATCAATGTGGAAAGTCAAATCAGCAATAGTGTTGTAATCTTCAACTTTTTGTGTTGCTTGTTTCCAGTTAAGATTAACTATCTGCTCTTTGAAATTTGTTCCTAAAACCCATTTTCCTTCTGTTAAGATCTCTTTTAGACGATTGGACAAATATTCGTTAAGTTTCATTCTAAATCAGTTTTAGTTTTTCAAATTGCTTACAACAACCGAATAAAGTGCATATGCACTTTATATCCATTTGTAGTCGGTTAAATAATTGCTTATAAATATAAGCAAAACCTTTTATTGTTTTTTATACAACTGATAAGTGGTAAGGCTTAAATCTAAAGGTCTGTAAAACTCATTTATATTTGCAGGTAGCTTTGTACTTTTTAGTACAATTAAGTATTCGTTCTCTAGGTTAGGAGTTATGCTTATTCCTCCAATTCTACTTAAATAAGCCATTGTTCCCCATTCGGTATAGAGTTCTGGCGAGCAACTTATAATGCTACCTTCATTAACAATGCTACTTATCTTATAAATGTCAGAAAGTTTATCGCTATCGCGAGAAAATTTACCATACTGTGAAAAAGAAAAAACTAGTGTAGCCACCAATAAAATAGAACCAATATGTTTTAATCTTTTTGTTTGTTTTTGCGTTAATTTTTCAATAAAAAATTTAAGGTAGGGAACAATAAAAACACTGATGCCTAAAATGAAATAAGGCAATGCAGTTACTAAATAATATCCACGTTGTTTAAGGGTAATCATAAGAGGAAGCGAAGCAGACAATCCTATTAAAATAAAAAATAATGCGGTGGCTTTTGGTGTAATTTCAGTGGTTTGCTTTTTTACTTTTTTAATTATAAATAGAATAAGTAAAATACTGGTTGGAATAATTAGTTCAAGCATTAAGCGCCCTAAAATTGCAAAGTGATTTCCTGTGGTTGTTTCTCTGGTATTATTTAATGATGGTAAAACTTGAGCATTATAATATTGGGTTAAATTTTCGATTAATCCTGGTTGGAGGATAGAAGTGATGTAAAATATTAATCCTGAAAAAAGAATCACAATTAAAGAATGTATGATTGCTTTTACAATAGAAAAAGGTTGTAGTGTTAGCCATAAAATACCCACTATAGCTAGTGGAAATAATCCAACAGGGCCTTTAGTAATTAATGCTAAAAAAATAAATAAACTCCCTATAAATAAATAGAAGAAATTGTTTTTTAAACTTCCTTTTGCAATAAAATAAACCGAGAATAAACAACAAAATGCTAAGGTATTTTCGAGCATATTACTTTGGTAAGACCAAAATATAAGAGGGGTAGCTATCCATAATAATATCGAAACCCATGAATAATTTTTGTTGGTTGCATTAAGCAAATTCCAATTGAGAACAATACCCATCGCAGTTAAAAAAGCAGTAAACAAAGTAAATATTCGTTCGGTTAAAAAGCCGTTACCTAGCAATTTAAAAAACAAAGCTTGTAAACCAAACACTAATGGAGGGTGCTCATGAAATTTGCTAAAATGTGTTAGGGTGTACTGAGGAAACCAGAAACTACCATAACCATTTGCCAAGTTTTTAGATATGGCAGCATAGGTAATACCATCTAAAAACATACCCTCTTGTACTAAAATTGGAATCAACACAGCAGAAAAAACTACAGCAGTAAAAATCCAACCAATTTTAAAAATATTTTTTTCGGGCATCAATTCAGTATTTATAAGGGTGTAAAGATAGTGCATTTAAAAAACATAAAAAAAAATACATCTAAAAATTACATACATAAGAAAATTATGTATATGTTTGTCTTATGTATTCAAAAGAACTATTAAAAGGCACCTTAAAAACTATCATTTTGAAATTGCTCTCAGAAAATGATAGAATGTATGGTTATCAAATAACCCAAAAGGTGAAAGAAATAACTGAGGGAAAAATTAACCTAACCGAAGGAGCTTTGTATCCTGCCTTACACAAATTAGAAGCCGACGGGTTACTAATGACTGAAAAGGAAGTAGTAGGCAACCGTATGCGAAAGTATTACAAGTTGACTAAAACAGGAAATAGCAAAGCAACTGAAATGGTTGATGAATTAAAGCAGTTTATTGAAACACTTAAAGCTATAATGAATGTAGCTCCACAAAATTTGTCATGGTCTGTTTAAACGAAAATCAGGTAGACGAAATAAGACAGCTTATAGAAGCTAGAGGAGCAGAAATGGAAGAGCTAACAAACGATTTGCTCGACCACATTTGTTGTATGATTGAAGACCGAATGAGTTTGGAAAGCGATTTCCATAAGGTTCTTCAAGAAACAATGGCTGTTTTTGGGAATAATGGTATCCGTAACATACAGGATGAAACAACATTTTTATTAACCAAAAACATATTAGCTATGAAAAAGACAACACACATCATCGGAATTACATCGGCAATTTTATTATTGTTAGCCACACTTTTTAAAATTTATCATTGGCCAGGAGCTGGCATGATGTACGTATTAGGAGGGTTTTTATTGAGTTTTATATTCTTGCCCTTAATGCTTACCATTAAAATAAAAGAGAAAATTAGTAAACCAAGAATTTGGTTAAATGTAGCAGGAACACTTAGTGGTTTTATAATGGTAAATGGAATTTTCTTTAAAGTTATGCATTGGCCATACGCTAATATGTTAACAACAGCGGGAATGATTATAGCATTATTTGTTTTTCTTCCTCTTTATATATACGCTTATATTAGAAACAAAGAAATGCGAACTACAACAATTACTACTGCAGTATTAGTGGTTGGAGCAATGAGTATGTTGTTTGCTTTAGTAAAACTACACAATAGTGGAGTTGTTACAGAAGCAATGGCAAATATTCATTACAATATGAATAATGAGATAGATCATACAATTGCATTTAATGAGGTTTTATTTAATGAATTAAAAAATGATAGTACTGTTGATGTAAACCTAATTAATGAGGTAAAAACAAAAGCAGCAAAAATTAATGAAACTATACAGGTAATGAATCTTCAATTTTCGTTAGCTGGTAATGAAAAACTAGCTGAAAATGAGATTAAACAAGCACTAGACAATAATTATCCATCAATTATGAATGGAAAAGGAGATTTAAATGCGATAAGATCTGGAAGTGCAACAATAGAAGATTTAATGTTGGATGTAACAAACTTTGAAGGCTTACTTCAACAAGTTTTTGGTTCAGAATATAAAGTTAATATGAATAAATCTAATTTCGATATTTATAGTAATAGTCAATACAATGACTTTCCATTAGAAATAGTTGTAAATGATTTAACATTTTTAAATATTGAAGTTCAACGACAATATACAAGCTTGCTATTAGCCATTAAAAAGTAAGGGTAATTTAAGCTCTCTTTTTAGAAAAATTGTACAAAAAGGTTTTGTAACATTAGTTAGTAGTTTATTTTGTTAGATATAAAAGAAAAGGTGTCCTAGTTTTATTGAATACATACTTTTTAACTAGAGAGCAATAAAAATCCCGGAAACGGGATTTTTTTATTTTTAAGATTATTATTCAAATAATATAACTAATTTTGTTTAAACAAAATAAAAATAAGTTGAACAATCCAATAAACACAAAATTTAACATTAAAGATTTAGAAAATCTTTCAGGAGTTAAAGCACATACAATTCGTATTTGGGAAAAGAGATATAAAATATTAGCACCAAAACGTACCGATACTAACATAAGATATTATGATGGTGAGGATTTACAGCGAATTTTAAATGTTTCTTTATTAAATAATAATGGGGTTAAAATTTCAAAAATTGCTGATTTAACTGATGATGCATTGTTATCTGCGGTTCGTGATCTTATCATTCAAAACGATAAGTATGATCATGCAATTAATGATTTTAAACTTTCGATGATGAACTTTGATCATCGATTATTCAATAAAACATACAATCAATTATTAGTAAAGAGTTCCTTTAGAGAGATTTTTTTAAAAATATTTGTTCAGTTGCTAAATGATATAGGATTGCTTTGGCTCTCAAATACTATATCTCCAGCTCACGAACATTTTTTGTCAAACTTAATTCAGCAAAAACTTCAATTACAAATTGAAAAGGTTCAAGCTCTTGATATTGTTGATAAAGATAAATTGTTTGTTCTTTTTTTACCAGAAAATGAAATACATGAACTAGGATTAATGTTTGTCCATTTAAATTTACTCCTTAATGGGTACAATTCAATTTATTTAGGGCAGAGTATTCCATTGGACGCATTAAAAGATTTTCATCCATTGTTTGATAACATTACTTTTATTTCTTACTTTACGGTAATGCCAGCAAATGAAGATTTGCCAATCTATTTAAGGAAAGTCAATGAAGAGGTGTTGAGGTCTGAGAAAGATTTGTTTTTAGTGCTGGGTAAAAAAATTAATGAAATTGATTCTGTCGATTATGATAATATTAAGTTTTATCCTTCTATCGATTCGTTGTTAGAATCTGTGTGATTAATTATTAAAATGTTTAATTATTTGTTTAAAAAGTTAAACAAAATAGTTATATTTGTTTGACAATATGAAAAAGAATATATATATAATCGGTGCAGGATTCTCCTCTTTATCAGCTTCTTGTTATTTAGCTAAAGCTGGCTATAATGTAACTGTTTTAGAAAAAAACTCAACAATAGGAGGTAGAGCACGTCAATTTATTAAAGACGGATTTACTTTTGATATTGGACCAACATGGTATTGGATGCCAGATGTGTTTGATAGTTTCTTTAATGATTTTAATAAAACCACTTCTGATTACTACCAATTAGAAAAGCTAAATCCAGGTTATCAAGTTTATTTTGATGTTTTAGAATCGATATTAATTGGAGATAACTTAGATCAGATTTGCGAAGTTTTTGAGAAAGAAGAAAAAGGAAGTTCCGTTTTCCTAAGAAAATTCATTAATGAAGCAAAAAATAATTATGAAATTGCAATAAAAGACTTGGTTTACAAACCAGGCTTGTCAATTTTTGAGTTAATTACCCCTCAAACTATTACTAAACTTAATCAGTTTTTTACAACAGTTAGTTACCAGGTTCGTGGACATATTAAAAGTCCTAAACTTATTCAAATACTAGAATTTCCAGTTTTATTTTTAGGTGCAAAACCATCTGATACACCATCGTTTTACAATTTTATGAACTATGCCGATTTTGGTTTAGGCACATGGCATCCAAAAGGAGGGATGTATGAAGTTGTCAAAGCTATGGAAAGTTTGGCTAAGGAGCTAGGTGTTAAATTTCTTACCAATCAAAATGTAGAAAAAATAGTTGTCAATAATAACACAATAAACGGTCTTATTGTTAATGGAGAGTTTTTAGAGGCTGATATTGTATTAAGTGGTGCTGATTATCAACATACAGAAAGTTTGTTAGATGAAAATTATAGGGTTTACTCTCAATCTTATTGGGAGAAAAAGACCTTTGCACCATCATCATTATTGTTTTATGTTGGATTAAACAAAAAGCTAGAAAATGTATCCCATCACACCTTGTTTTTCGATTCAGATTTTGATTTACATGCTAAAGATATTTACGATAATAAAAGATGGCCAGATAATCCTCTTTTTTATGCAAGTTTCCCTAGTATTACTGACGATAGTTTTGCTCCAAATGGAAATGAAGCAGCTACATTTTTAATACCTATTTCACCAGGTATTGAAGATACTCCAGAAATTAGAGAAAAGTATTTTAACTTAATTATTAATCGATTAGAAAAATTAACAAAGCAAAATATAAAAGATAGTATCTTATTCTATGAGTCGTATTGTGTTAAAGACTTTATAAACGATTATAACTCATACAAAGGAAATGCTTACGGCATGGCAAATACGCTTATGCAAACAGCATTTTTAAGACCTAAAATAAAAAGTAAAAAAGTAAAAAATCTTTTTTTCACTGGACAATTAACGGTTCCTGGGCCAGGTGTTCCTCCTTCATTAATTTCAGGAAAAATTGTATCGAACTTAATCTTAAAACAACTAAAATTAAACATAGACCATGAAACAACTATTTGACGATATTTCTTTTAAAAGTAGCCGTATGGTTACAAAAGAATATAGTACATCATTTTCTATTGCTGTAAATATGTTAGCTCCTTCCATAAGGAATGCTATTTATAGTGTTTATGGGTTTGTTCGTTTTGCTGATGAAATTGTAGATTCTTTTCATGATTATGATAAAGAAGAATTATTACGAGATTTTGAGATTGAATATTATAAAGCTATGACGAACGGTATTAGCTTAAATCCAATTCTTAACTCTTTTCAAAAAACAGTTAAAGAATATAAAATATCAGACGAATTAGTTCAAGCATTTTTAGCTAGTATGAAAATGGATTTAACTAAATCTGAATATAAAACGAAAGAAGAATATGAACAATACATATATGGCTCTGCAGATGTTGTTGGGTTAATGTGTTTGCAAATATTTGTGAATGGAGATCAGGAGAAATACAATGAATTGAAAGAATCAGCAATGCGATTAGGTTCTGCTTTTCAAAAAGTTAATTTTTTAAGAGACCTTAAAAATGATGTTGAAGATTTGTCAAGAACTTATTTTCCAGACATTGATTTAAAATCGCTAACACCAGAAAATAAACAAAAAATTATTGAAGAAATTGAGGAAGATTTTCGTGTAGCCTATGAGGGAGTGTTAAAATTACCATCGGAAGCAAAATTTGGCGTTTACACGGCTTTTATTTATTATAAAAGATTATTACTTAAATTAAAAAGAACACCTTCAAGTAAAATTATAGAAACACGAATAAGAGTTTCTAATCCAGCTAAAATAGGGTTGTTAGCTAGATCTTTTGTCGCTTTTAAATTTAATTTACTTTAAATAAGATTATTATGATAGAACCAAATGTAATATTAGTTGATAAGCATGATAATGAAATTGGAGTAATGCCAAAACTTAAGGCGCATATTCAAGGCCAATTACATAGAGCTATTTCTGTTTTTATATTTGATTTAGATGGAAACTGGATTATGCAAAAAAGAGCAGCTCACAAGTATCATTCAGCAAATTTATGGTCGAATACAGCATGTAGCCATCCACTACCTGGAGAGAAAACAATTGATTCGGCAAATAGAAGATTGATAGAAGAGATGGGAATAGATTGTAAACTTGATAAGGCTTTTTCTTTTATATACAGAGCAGAATTAGATCATAATTTAATTGAGCATGAATTAGACCATGTTTTTGTAGGTTATACTTCTCAATTGCCTAAACCTAATCCTGAGGAAGTTGCAGATTGGGAAGCAGTCAGTTTTGTAGATTTAGAAAGAGATGTTAAACTCTTCCCTGAGAATTATTCTGAGTGGTTCAAGCTTATTTACAATAAGGTGAATATATTTGCGTCTATCAATCAAGAATTTGTAAAAAATTAACATGGAATTTATAATAATTTTAGCAGCTACTTTTTTCTTTATGGAGTTTGTAGCTTGGTCGGTTCACAAATATGTAATGCATGGGTTCTTATGGAACTTGCATGAGGATCATCACACTAAAAATCCAAATTCTTTTTTTGAAAAAAATGATTACTTTTTTGTCATATTTGCTGTTCCAGGTATGACTTGTATTCTTTTAGGGACTGTATTTTTGATTCCATATACTTTGCCAATAGGTTTGGGTATTACGTTATATGGTTTTGCTTATTTCTGGGTGCATGAAATTTTTATTCATCAACGTTTCAAAATTTTAAGAAACTCTAACCTTAAGTATTTAAAAGCAATTAGACGTGCACACAAGGTACACCATAAGCATTTAGGCAAAGAGCATGGAGAATGTTTTGGTATGTTGTTTGTGCCATTTAAATACTTCAAACAATAGTTTTGAATTACCTTTATCTTATACTCAATCTTTTTTCTTTCATCATTCCGTTTGCTTATAGTTTTGAAAAGCGGATGAGTTTTATTTCACAATGGAAAGCGATTGCGTTAGCGTTAATTTCAGTGTCGACCATATTTATTATTTGGGACGTAATTTTCACAATTAATGGCGTATGGGGTTTTAATTCAGACTATTTACTTGGAATAAACATTTTGCATTTACCAATTGAAGAATGGATGTTTTTTCTATTAATTCCTTATGCTAGTTTTTTTATCCACTATTCACTTCTCTTCTTTTTCCCAAAAACACAGTTGCCAAAGAAATCAACAAAATGGATTACATTACTTTTAATTTTATTTACTTTAATAGTTGCAATATTAAATAATGATAAAGCTTACACATTTGTAAATTATAGTTTTTTGGCTTTTACTTTAATGGTAGGGTTGCTATATGGAAAGCAATTATTGCAACGGTTTTACCTTTCATTTTTAATTATACTAATACCATTTTTTGTTATAAATGGAATTTTAACGGGAAGCTTTATTGAAAATGAAGTGGTTTGGTATAACAATGCCGAAAATTTAGGAATAAGATTGTTTACTGTTCCTATTGAAGATATCGGTTATGCGTTTAGTATGATATTTTTGAATGTTTTCTTAATCGAGAAATTTAGAAAGCTTTTTAAACTACCAGCACTAAAAACACGTTAATTCCTATTTTTTAGGATCGTTCCAAATGTCATCTTTCAAGTTACGGTTAAGTTTTGCATCGTAATTAGGAGAAAATAACCATTTTCCATTTTCAACTTTAAAAGAATCAAATCGGTCTAAAGAAGGTCCATAATATTCAAACACACCATTTAGATTAGAACTAGGTGGAGCTAAATAATCAAACACAATTATTTTTTCCGATGAGTTATATTTTAAAGACATTACAGCACTTTCAGAATAGTGAAAGACAACTCTTTTTTGAGCTTTTTTTCCTACTTTAAGAATAGATGATCCAAACCGAACTGATCCACTATTAGAAACAGTCATAACCTCAATAACTTTTTGATTAGTAAGATTTGTTCCACCATTCCAGCCTAATAAGGTATAAGTGTTTTTACCTAGTTTTTTATCATAAATAATTTTATGATACAAAGCACCATACCAGCTGTTGTTGCTTAAGGATTTGTATTCTGGTTTTATGAGTTCACTAGATTTATCTATTAATTCGATAATCTTAAATTTATCTTTACCTAGTTTTATTTGAATATAAGCGAAGTATTCATAGGTTAAATCTTTTTTTGGTAAAGTCCAATTGTAAATCTTTATTGTTTCGTTAGATTTTAAAATGCTAATAGCCTGTATTCCTTTAAAATCATAATCAAAAGAACCTTCAGTTCTGATGGTTTTTAAAAGTAAAGCTTTAAATTCTTCATTTGCCATTAATTTACTTTCATCGCTATCATTATTAATAATATCTAAACTAAGTGTGTTCAATTCTTTTTCATAATCGGCTAACGATATAGTTTGACCAAAAACAAAAAGATTTGAAATTATTAATAAAGCAAAAAGACTTTTTTTAAGCATAGGGTATAAAAATAAAAAACCGTGCAAAATATTACACGGTTTTTTGAATCTAATATTGTACCACTTTTATATTATAAGTGTAATTTATCTTTTTTAGCTAATAATTCATCTTCAGTTTCTCTTACATCTTCATCATCTACACAACAATCAACTGGACAAACAGCAGCACATTGAGGCTCATCGTGAAATCCTTTACACTCTGTACACTTATCTGCTACGATATAGTAAAAGTCCATGCTAACAGGCTCTTGAGTAGTGTCAGCATCGATTGAAGAGCCATTCATTAACTTATAATCTCCACTTACAGAAGTTCCATCACTTACTCGCCATTCATCTCCTCCTTCGTAAATTGCGTTGTTTGGACATTCTGGTTCACATGCCCCACAATTAATACATTCATCTGTTATTATAATTGCCATCGTTTTCTGTTTTAATGTTTGTAAATTTGCACACAAATGTACGAAATGAGTTTAGAAAAAAGAATAAATGCCTTTATAGAATTAGGAACTTTTTTAAAGCAATTTAAAAATAAAGTTATTAATGATTCGGTTCAAAATTTAAACGAAAAGTTTTATGATGATTTTGACTATTTAATCAAAAGACAGAAAGCTTTTAATGGCTGGTTTACTGAAGTTTTTGTGCTTGAATCTATTGACGCAATTGCTGAAATGCTAACCAAAGAAAATTTACAAGAATGGGTTTCTAACTATGAAATTAATGATTTTACCCCTAAAAATGTAGGAGTAATAATGGCAGGAAATATTCCTTTAGTTGGATTTCACGATTTTTTAAGTGTTTTAATTTCTGGTAATAATGTTATTGCTAAAACTTCATCTGAAGACAACACTTTATTGAAAAAGATTGCTGAAATTTTGATTGAAATTGATGCTGAATTGGCAACCAAAATAAAATTTGTTGAACGATTAGAAAATTTTGAGGCAGTAATTGCAACCGGTAGTAATAATACAGCTCGATATTTTGAATCGTATTTTGGAAAATACCCTAATATTATCCGAAAAAATAGAAATTCGGTTGCAGTTATTAGTCATAATGATGAAAAGGAAAATTTAAATAAATTAGGTAATGATATTTTTCAATATTATGGATTAGGATGTAGGAATGTATCAAAACTTTATGTGCCTAAGGGCTATAATTTCAATCAATTTTTTGAAGCTATATTTGAAGATTTTCAAGACATTGTTAATAATAATAAATACGCTAATAATTACGATTACAATAAAGCAGTTTATTTATTAGGAAATAATCAATTATTAGATAATAACTTTGTATTATTAAAAGAAGATGAAAGTTTTTCATCTCCAGTAGCAGTTTTACATTATGAGTATTATGAAGATATTGAAGAGTTGAAAAATCATTTACAATCTCAAAAAGAAAATATACAATGTATAGTTTCTAATGAAGCACCAATAGAATCGTTAAAATTTGGAGAAGCTCAACAACCTAAATTATGGGATTATGCAGATGGAGTGGATACAATGGCTTTTTTAACAAATTTATAAATCGATTTTAACCCTTTAGGCTATTGATTAGTCTTAACTGAATATAATTTTACATCAATTATTTAATGAAATATTTTATCACATTATTTTTTTCTTTTTTATTTTTCTTTTGTGCCTTTTCACAAAAACCAAATAAACCAAACGGCCAAGGAAAACCATCTACTACATATAAATTACTTGGCCAAATTATAGATGATAAAGGAGAACCCTTACCATACGTTGCGGTCGCTTTATTTCATGTAAAAGATTCGAGTTATGCAAAAGGAACGGCAACTGAAATGAATGGTAAATTTTCTATGGATATACCTTCAGGAAACTATTATGCTAAAATTTCTTTTTTGAGTTTTGAAGATAAAATTGTAAACAATATCCAAGTAAAAAACCAAGATCTAGATTTGAAAAAAATTCAATTAAAACCATCAATGTTAAATATAGATGAATTTGAGTTTGTTGAAGAAAAGAAGTTGATGGAATTGGATTTGGATAAGCGTGTTTTTAATGTGGATAAAGACATTACTAATCAAGGTGCAAATGCATCCGAAATTTTAGATAATGTACCATCGGTTGCTGTTGATGTTGAAGGAAATGTAAGTTTAAGAGGAAGTGAAAATGTACGTATTTTAATTAATGGTAAGCCATCGGGTTTAACAGGAATAAGTACAGCTGATGCCTTAAAGCAATTACAAGGAAATCAAATTGAAAAAGTAGAAGTAATTACTAACCCATCATCAAGATATGATGCTGAAGGAGAAGTTGGAATTATAAATATTATTTTAAAAAGAGATAGGAGAGAGGGAATTAATGGTGTGGTAAATGTTGATGTTGGTTACCCAAGTAATTATGGTGGAGGATTTAATTTAACTTTAAAAAGTAAAAATTTTAATGTTTTTACTGGTTATGGAATAAATTATAGAAATTCACCAGGATCAAGTAAATCTATTCAAGATTTTACCTACCCAGATACTAGTTTTAGTTATACTAGCAATACAACTATGGAGCGATTAAGCCTTAACCATAATTTTAGGTTAGGTACAGAAGTTTTTCTAAACCCTTATAATTCTTTTGTGGTTTCAGGGCAATATACCTTTGGTGATGGTGATAATGAAAACGACTTAGAATATGCCGATTTCAATAATTTAGGAATCAATACTCAAAAATTAACTAGACTTGAAATTGAAGGTAAGGATAGGTCTTCTTATGATATTTCTTTTAACTACAGAAAAACATTTAAGCAAAAAGACAGGTTATTAACTTTTGATATCCAGCAATCAGAAAATATTGATAATGAGAGCTCTACAATTAGTCAAAAAAATCAATTTGATGCTTTTCAAAATTTAGAACAACGAGCATATAATGATGAAGGGGCGGTAAATTGGTTATTCCAAACAGACTATATTCATCCTATTTTTAAAGGTAAAATTGAATTTGGTTTAAAAGCAATGCTAAGAGAAGTAATTGATGATTACGGAGTAGAACAATTTAATGATACCATCAGTAATTGGGAATTTATAGAAGGGTTTAAAAACAGAGTTATTTATAATGAAAATATTTCTGCAGGTTATTTAATGTTTGGAAACAAAATGAATAAGTTTTCCTATCAGTTGGGAGTTCGAGCAGAGTATTCAGAAGTTAAATCAAATTTTGTAACAACAAACGAAGTAAACAATAGAAACTATTTAAACTTATTTCCAAGTACACATTTTTCGTATGAATTAAATAAAGACAATTCGTTGCAAGTTGGTTATAGTAGAAGAATTCAACGCCCTAGACATTGGTGGTTATTGCCATTTTTTAGTTTTAATGATTCAAGAAGTGTGTTTACAGGTAATCCAAATTTGAATCCTGAATTTACTGACTCTTATGAGATTGGGCATCTAAAATATTGGGAAAAAGGTTCTATCTTATCGAGTGTTTATTACCGATATACTACTAATGTAATTGAGCGAATTACATTTTCTGATGAAGAAGGAATTACCAGAAGATTACCTTTAAATATAGGTATTACTAATTCCTATGGAACTGAGTTTTCTGGTTCGTATAAAATGGCAAAATGGTGGGATTTAAGAGGTAGTTTTAATTTTTATAGAGAAATTACTGACGGAGAGTATGATGGAGTAGAATATAATAGTGATGCTTTAGTTTGGTCTACTCGATTAAACTCAAAATGGGCAATAAAAAAGAAGTTAAACATACAAGCATCATTTAATTATAATGCACCACAAAATTCGCCTCAAGGAAAAACACTAGCTCGTTATTCGTTAGATATTGGTGCATCGATGGATGTATTAAAAGGAAATGGAACCATAAGTTTAAATGCTAAGGATATTTTTAATACCAGAATGAGGCGTTCAATTGCATATGGAGAAAACTTTACTTCAGAGAGTGAAATGCAATGGCGATCTCGTTTTGTAAGATTAAGTTTTACGTACCGTATTAACCAGAAAAAGAAACGAGGCGATGATAAGAACTTTAATTTTGATGATGGAGGAGGAGAAGGATAGATTTTAGTGTTTCGTTTAACGTTTTGGTCAAACTGCGTTTTAATGCAGTTTAGGTTTTGTTAGGGTTAGTTATTTTTATTTTGGCCCGAGCTCCATTATTATTAAAGAACTGAATGTTTCCGTTTAATTGATCTACCAAACCTTCTATTATAGATAATCCAAATGAACTAGATTGTTTTATTGACTTCAGAGATTCTTCAGAATAACCAAGTCCATTGTCTGAGTATTCAATAACTAACTCATTGCTTTCTTCTTGAATTTCCATTTGAATATTTTTGAATTTAACATTACCAAAAGCATGCTTCAAGGAATTGTTAATCAATTCAGTTACAATTAAGCCAAGAGGTATTAGAAAGTCAATTTTGTTTTCTAATTCATCACAAATTATCTTATAGTCAATATCACCAACATTTAAAATGGTTAGAAATATTTGGTGGAAATATTTTTTTATGGAGATTTTGTCTAATCTATCTGATTTATATATCGCTTCATAAGCTGTAGCTATTGAACTTATAGAATCTTCAATTTCGGAAGTGCTTATTTTTCCATCTTGATCTTTTAGTCTTGATAAACTTAACAAAAGTTGCAGGTTGTTTTTTACTCGATGATGAACTTCTTTTAAAAGAATATCTCTCTCGTCTAGAGCTCTTTTCAGATTTACTTCTTGTAGCTTTTCCACTGTTATGTCAATGTGGGAGCCACACATTCTTATAGGGTTGCCATCTTCGTCCCACTCGAAAACCTTACCGCGATCATGGACCCAAACCCAATGCCCATCTTTGTGACGCATTCTTGATTGAAAGTCGTAATATTCAGTTTTACCTTCAAAGTGCTCTTGAATAAGCAGGTTTGATTTTTCTAGATCTTCAGGATGTGCAAATTTCAACCAAGTTTCAATGCTCAAAGGTTTCAATTCACTAATAGTATAGCCGATGATGTTAGCCCAACGCTCATTAAAATAAGTCTCACCAGTTTGTACATTCCAATCCCATATACCAATTCTAGTGCCTTCTATTACAAGCTCATTCCTTATGTTTTTTGACCTACTCATTATAAACTATAATGCCTATTTAGGAAACGTTTTAATGTTTTTCACATTGATTTAGACGAAGTTAGCGTTTTTTAAGGATAAAGTCAATAGTAAATTATATTTATTGATTTCCTTTAGGTTGATAGAATCGATAAGATAAAACGATTTATCTCCGAATTGAGTAATAACGTTAAACGTTAGAAATAATAAAAAAATAAGAAATAGCTTTTTCATTTTAATAAATGCAATCAATTCGAATGGAAAGCTAAAATACTTAAACTTTAACAATTTTAGTTTCATTACATCGGATCAACATCAATAGTAATTTTTACCGATTTATATTCGCTAAAAGATTCGAAGTTGTTTTTGATTTCTGTAATTATTTTTCGTGTAGAAGAAATAGAACCTTCACGTTCTATTTTCAGTAACACGTTTTTGTGGTAGTAATTTTTAATACGACTAATAACAGGGAACTCAGGACCTAAA
This sequence comes from Vicingus serpentipes, assembly GCF_007993035.1. Taxonomy (NCBI): domain Bacteria; kingdom Pseudomonadati; phylum Bacteroidota; class Flavobacteriia; order Flavobacteriales; family Vicingaceae; genus Vicingus; species Vicingus serpentipes. The sequence continues at coordinate 381,556 of NZ_VOOS01000001.1, read as the reverse complement.
ACACGACTACCAAATTTTTGTTGCAGTTGATATGTAAATTCAGATGCTCCAGCATTCAACATATCTTTATCTCTATGCTTTAAACTAAAGTGAATTAAGCGATGAAAAGGAGGGTAGTTAAATTGTTTACGTTCTATCAATTCATTGTTATACATCCCCAAGTAATCATGTTCAATTACTTGTCGAATAATTCTGTGATAAGGGTCGTAAGTCTGTATAATTACTTTTCCTCTTTTTACTTTTCTACCTGCACGTCCACTAACTTGACTCATCATTTGGTATGCACGTTCAAATGCTCTAAAATCAGGGAAGTTTAGCATGGTATCAGCATTTAATATCCCAACCAAGGTTACGTTGTTAAAATCTAAACCTTTAGTTACCATTTGTGTTCCAACTAATACATCAATATTACCTTCTTCAAAATCAGTTATTAATTGGTGATAAGCATTCTTACTTCTAGTAGAATCGGCATCCATTCGAGCTACTTTTATTTTAGGAAAATAAATGGCTAACTCTTCCTCAATTTGTTCAGTTCCAAATCCTTTTAACGTCACTCTCGTGCTTCCGCATGCTCCACAAGCATTTGGCATTTTTTTATGTTGTCCGCAATAATGACAACGTAATTGATTAGAAAACTTATGATAGGTTAAAGAAACATCACAATTATTACATTCAGGTACATGACCACATTCTTCACAAATCATAAAAGGAGCATAGCCTCTTCTATTTTGAAATAAAATAACTTGTTCTTTATTCTTAAAGGCTTCTTCCATTTGCTCCATAAGTAGTGGAGAAAAGTGAGATTTCATTTTCTTTTTTCGAGTAGCTTCTTTTATATCTGCACATAAAATTTCGGGCATTTGAACTCCACCATGTCGTTTTTTCAATTCTACCAATCCAAATTTACCTTGTTGCGCATTCCAATAGTTTTCTATTGATGGGGTAGCAGAGCCCATTAATATTTTTGCTTTATGAATGTTTGCTAAAACTATAGATGAATCTCTTGCATTGTATCTTGGAGCAGGGTCGTATTGTTTAAAAGTGTTCTCATGTTCTTCATCAACAATTACCAACCCTAAATTGCTAAATGGTAAAAACATAGCCGAACGAGCTCCCATTACAACTTGGTATTTACTTGATTTTGTTTGCTCGAAATTTAATACCTGATTCCAAACTTCAACACGTTCGTTTTCGTTAAATTTTGAATGGTAAACTCCAATTACGTCTCCAAATACTTTTTGCAATCTAATAATTAACTGTGTAGTTAATGCGATTTCTGGTAATAGATATAAAACTTGGTTTCCTTCGGCTAAAGCTTCTTGAATTAATTTGATATAGATTTCTGTTTTACCTGAGCCAGTAACTCCATGTAAAAGAACAACATCTTTTTCTTTAAAGTGATTTTTGATTTCGACAGTCGCTTTTTCTTGATCTTCGTTTAGTTGATTAAAACCAATTATTTCATTTCCGTAATCATCTAATCGATTTGCAACAACATCGTAAACTTCAAAAATATTCTTTTTAACCAATTGAGTAATAACAGATGAAGTTGCATTAACAGCCTTTTGTAGCACTATTTTGTTAACCTCTTTAGGTTGTTCTTGATAGCGTTCGCTAAGTTGTATAAACTTCATTAACAACTCTAATTGCTTAGGTGCTTTGCTTAATTCTTCAAATAGTTTTTCAAGATTTTTTTCATTGTTGGCGTTTTCGGTTAACCGAACATATTGTACAACTTTTGGTTTAAATTTTCGCTTTAATTCCTCCTCAACAATGACTACTTTTTTATCAATAAGTCCTTTTACAACTTTATGGGTATATTTTATAAAAAGTAATTCGGCTATTTCGCTTAAGCTTAATACATTTCTAATACTCAAAGCTTCGTATACTTGATATTCCTTATCGGTTAAATCTTCAAGATAATCACCTGCAAAATCAGCATTTAAAACAATTTTAGTTTCACTAGCTAATTTTAGAGCTCCAGGTAAAGCAGCACTGTAAACTTCGCCTAAGTTGCTTAGGTAATAATCGGCTATCCAATCCCAATGTTTTAATTGTTTTTGGTTTACTAATGGTTGATCATCTAAAATAGAGTCGATGTATTTTGCTTCATAAGCTTTGGGTGGTTGGTTGTGTATTTTTTTTATAAGTGCCGAATAGAGTTTTCTTCCTCTACCAAATTGTACAACAACTCGTTGTCCAACAATAACTTCATTGGTTAACTCTCTAGGAACCCTATAGGTATACAAATAGGGTATAGATAGAGGAATAATAACATCTACAAATTTAGTTTCGGTACTCATTTTTGTAAAAATAAGCTAAAAATTTAAGGCAATAATCATCTTAATAAGATAGTATTTCAGCCAAATCTAATAAATCGGTATTTAACTTTTGATGGTGTTTTATTGCTTTACTAAAAGGTGTGTATGAAATTTGATTGTTTACAACTCCAATCATTAAATTGGTTTTGTTAGCTAATAAAGCATCAACGGCAGCATTTCCTAAACGGCTTGCTAAAACTCTATCTAAAGCAGATGGGCTTCCACCTCGTTGTATATGCCCCAGTACAGTTACTCTAGCATCATAGTTTGGACATTTTTGCTTTACTTGTTCAGCTATCTCGTAAGCACCTCCAGCATCGTCACCTTCAGCAACAATAACTATCATACTATTTTTGTGGTTTTTAGTACCACTTTCGAGTTTAGCTACTAGCTCGTTAATGTAAGTTTGGGTTTCAGGAATTAAAATTGCTTCGGCACCTACTGCAATACCACTTCTTAAAGCAATAAAACCTGCATCTCTTCCCATAACTTCAACTAAAAATAAGCGGTTGTGGGAATTTGCTGTGTCTCTAATTTTATCTACAGCCTCAATAACAGTATTTAAAGCTGTATCGTAACCAATGGTATAATCTGTTCCAAACAAATCGTTATCAATAGTACCAGGCAAACCAACAAAAGGAATATTAAATTCTCTGTTAAAAATATTTGCGCCAGTAAAAGTTCCATCTCCACCTATGGCAACAATTCCATCTAATTCATGTTTTTTTATATTATCATAGGCTTGTTGTCTTCCTTTTTTGGTATGAAATTCTTTACATCTTGCACTTTTTAGAAAAGTCCCTCCTCTCTGAATAACGTTACCTACATCTTTGGAAGTTAGCAGATAAATTTCACCAGCTATTAAACCTTTATAGCCTTCATAAATACCATAAGGTTCAATATTGTTATAGAAACATGTTCTAACCACAGCTCTAATCGCTGCATTCATTCCTGGTGCATCGCCACCAGATGTAAATACGCCTATTTTTTTCATGTCAATTGATTAATTCTAGTAATTCTATTAAATGAAAAATCTTTATCTATTATAGTTAGATAGTTCATTAGCTCTAAGGTAATTCTTTTCAAGTTTTGATTATTTAAATTCAATAAATATTTATGATAAAGCAATTCTTCTAATAACTTAAAGTGAGTGATTTCGAAATTGTGATTTTTAATTAATTCTTCGATACTTGAATCGTTGTATTTCTCAATAAGCTGATTTAAGTTTAAGCTTAAAAAATTTTCACCAAACTCATCTATCTGTAAATCCGCTTTTTTGGGTTCATTATTTTGTTTAAGTTTTAAAACAACAGCTAAAACTTTTGAGAGTTCATCAAGGTATCGTTGGATATAATCTTTTTTAATCATGTTGATTTTTAGTTCAATAAAAAACCCTCTATTGAGGGCTTTTTTTAATTTTACTAAGTTTTCTCGTTACTTCAACAATTATTTACTTAATATTTTAAATTCTGTTCTTCTATTTTGTTGGTGAGCATCTTCTTTCTCATCATCAAATTTTAATTTAGCTATTTCAGCATCACTAATTAACAGTTTTTCTTCACCATATCCTTTAGAAACTAATCTATCCGTTCCAATTCCATTTTTAATTAAATAATCAACACAAGATTGTGCTCGTCGTTGCGATAAGTCTTGATTGTATTTATCACCACCTCTTGAATCAGTATGTGCAGAAAGCTCAATTTTAATAGTTGGATTTTCTTTTAACAATTTTGTTAAACGATCCAATTCATTTTTAGAGGCATCACGTAAAGTTGCTTTGTTGTAATCGTAAAAGATATTTTTTAATACAATTGTGCTTCCAACTTCTACTTTTTGTAAGTCAATGTTTTTCTCAACTTCTTGGTAAGCAGCAGTTTCTGGAATATTAAAATTTTCAGAGTGGAATAAATAACCATCAGCTCTTACAATTAAACCATAGTTTTTACCAGAAGGAAGTGAAACTAAGTATTTACCAGTTGTTTCATTCGATTCAAATTTTGCCAAAGTTTTGTTCTCTTCAACATCAATCAACTCTAAGCTAGATAATAATGGTTTTAAGCTTTTTGCATCACGAACAACACCTTTTAAAATGGTAATTCTTTTTGTTGCGGCATCAACTTGCTTCTCAATTACTTTTTCTCTTACTGGTTCGGCAATGTTTGCTAATAGGTTATCTTCACCACTTAATTGAGCAGGTTTTTCTGGTCCTAAGAATGTAATTTGATAGATATCTTTCTCTCCATGACCGTCAGCTTTAAATGATGAATAATATCCTCTTCTTCCAGAACCATTAATTACGAAGAAAACATCATCATCAACACTATTAATAGGGTAACCTAAATTTTCTGGAGTGCTCCAAGAACCATCGTCTTGTAAAGTCGATTTAAAAATATCATAACCTCCCATTGTTTCAAAAGCTTGAGAGCTGAAGTATAGCGTTTTACCATCAGGATGGATAAAAACACTTTCTTCATTGTATTTTGTATTTACAGTTGGTCCCAAATTTTTTGCTTCACCCCAATCTTGAGCTTCTTCATCCCAAGTTGTAACATACATATCATGCTCTCCAAAACCTCCAGGTTTATTTGAAACAAAGTATAATGTTTTGCCATCATTTGAATAACTACAAGATGATTCGTGATATTTAGTATTGATATTTTTATTTAATGCTTGTGGTTTTGACCAAGTAGAGCCAACTAATTTACATTCAAATAAATCTCCATTTCCTTTGTTACCTTTATAAATAATCATACTTTGAGCATCAGGAGAAACAGCTGAAGTTGCATCATGCTCATCTGTATTTACATTGGTTCCCATATTAGCTGGAGAAACCCATTTACCATCCACTTTACTTGTAATGTATATATCTTCATAATATGGGGTGCCATCAGGTTGTTTATCAGCACCTGTTGAGGTATTTCTTCTTGATGTAAACATCATTACAGACTCATCAGCAGAGATAATAGCCCCATATTCTGGATATTTAGAGTTAATAACTTTTCCAAAATTATCAATGAATACTCTTTCAGGTTTAGCGACTAATTTTTTTCCAACTTCACACTCTTTTATTCTTTTTTCAGTTTCTTCAACTTCTAAAGGATCCTTACCAGATAGTATTGAACGGTGTATTTTGTATTCTGCAATGGCTTTGTCAAACTCCATAGTTAATTGATATCCTTGACCTAAATAAAAATGAACATCAGCCGCTACGTTTGGATTTAATTTAATTGCTTTTTGAAAGTGAGGAATACATTCTTCTTTAAAAACAGAAGAAGCCAAATAAGCTCTACCAATACGATAATTTAATTGGGCATTATTTGGGTTGAATTTGTAAGCATCATACATTGGAGAAAGAGCTTCTGCATGATACATCTTTCTCATTCTAAAATCATCATGATTAAAATGAATGTAAGATTCAGGCATTAATTCATATGATTCATAACCCAATTCTAATTGTTGTTTCGCTATTTTAAACTCATCCTTTTTTTCTTTGAACAAACCTTTGTCAAAAGGAACATCTTGAGCAAAAGTTAAAGAGTAAATAAATAGTGCTAGGGTAAATATTATATATTTTTTCATGTGGTTATTATATTTTTTTGAGGAAACATGGAACTCGCTTTTAGTCATTCTTTTTTTTGTTAGAAACTTTATGCTTGCTCGTTTCATGAGAAAATTTTTAGTCGATATTGAGAATTAATTACAGCTTTGTTGAGAAAATAACTTGCCATTTTTTAAACCTAAAGAAGCAGCTTTTTGCCAATCTTCACAAGCTTGATCTTCTTTTCTTAACATTTCTTCAGCAATACCTCTGTTTAGGTATGCGGGAGCAAAATCTTCTTGAAGTATTAATGCTTTATTACAATCATCTACTGCGCCTTCATAATCTTCTAATTTCAATTTTGAAGCAGCTCTATTATTAAATGCTTGTGGGTAACTTGCTTTTAAACGAATAGCGTCAGAAAAATCAGCAATTGCACCTTTAAAATCACCTTTCTCGTGTTTAGCATAACCTCTATTATTGTATGCGATGTAATAATCGTTTTTTAACTCAATTGCTTTAGAGTAATTAGCAATTGCTTCATCATAATTTTTATTAATTCGTAAAGCGCTACCTAAATTGTTGTAAGAAAAATAAAGTTTTGAATCGGCAGCTACTGCTTTTTTGTAATCAGCAATTGCACCAGGAATATCATTTAACATTCTTTTTACACTGCCTCTATCATTTAAGGCGTAAGCATAGTTTGGTTTGTTTTTAACTGCATTGTCATAATCTTTTAATGCTTCTTCATATTTTTCATCCATAAAAAGCATACCACCTCTGTAATAATAAGCGTCAGCATGAGCAGGATCTATTGTTATTGCCTTTGTGAAATTGTCCATTGCCAAGTCTTTTTCATTTCTCTCGTAATGTGAACGAGCCAATAAAAAATGCGCGTTGTTTGAATCTGGATTCAGTTGAACTACCGTATTAAAATCAACAATTGCACTTGCATAATCTTTTAATTGATATTTAACAGAACCTCTATTAAATAATGCTTTTTCGAAAGAAGGAACTAAAACCAGAGCTGAATCAAAGTCAGCAATTGCTCCATTTAAGTCTTTAGCATTAAATTTTGTAATACCATTATTGTATAGCTCTTCAGCTTTTGCAATGTTTAATGCATTTTCATCGCCAACAGACACATCCTGGGCTTGAGTAAATATTGTAAGGCAAAAAAGCGTTACAAAAAATGAAATTTTTATTTTTTTCATAAGATTTATTTTTCATCAACTAAGATAGTAATAATGTTGAATTACAAAAAATAAGCCGAATTAAGTTTTCTACAAGTTAATAACAGCTTTTATCTATAATTTTACTCCATGAAAATGCCTGAAAATTCAATTAGAGCAATTAAAACTTATTTTATAAATGAGTTGAATTCTTTTTATGAGCAAAGTGAGTTAGAAAGCATGTTTTACATAACTGTAGCGCACTATTTTAATTTTGAAAAGAAAGATTTTATTCTAACACCTGATAAGCGTTTTTCTGAATCGGAACTTTTAAAAATAATTTATTGTGTTAAAGACCTAAAAAATGGTAAACCACTTGCTTACATTTTTGGAGAATGGGAGTTTTTTGGACTGCCAATTAAAGTTAACGAAAGCACTTTAATTCCAAGACCTGAAACTGAAGAGTTGGTTGATATCATTTTAAAAGAAAGCAATCAAGTAGTTGATATTTTAGATATTGGAACTGGTTCGGGATGCATTCCGATTACTTTAAAAAAACAAAACAATAATTACCAAGTTTTTGCAGTAGATGTAAGTAAAGAAGCTTTAAAAGTTGCGACTCAAAATGCACAACTAAACGAAGTTGAAGTTACTTTTTTGGAATATGATATCTTAAAAAATAGAAACTCAATATTTCAACAACAGTTTGATGTAATTGTGAGTAATCCACCCTACATTCCAGGGAGTGATAAAACAGAAATGGCTAATAATGTTTTAGATTTTGAACCTCATTTAGCATTGTTTGTGGCTAATCATGAACCTTTATTGTTTTATGATGCTATTGCTGATTTTGCAAAAATAAATTTGAAAAATAACGGAAAATTGTATTTCGAAATCCATGAAAATTATGGAAATGAAACTCTAGATTTAATAGAAAGTAAAGGTTTTTCTGATGCAAGATTGATAAAAGATATTAATGGTAAAAACCGTATCGTTTCTGCTCAATTAATCAATTAAATATTCAGAGTTTAAATCAGGAATACGAATGTTTCTAAAGCCAGCAGCTTCTAATTTTTCGCGATAATTTAATTGAACGTCATATTCACCGTGAACCAGATACATTTCTTTTATTTTCATAGGGTCTTGACAACTTAAATATGTAATCATTTCTTCATAATCACCATGAGCACTATATTCATCCATAGTCATTACATCAGCTTTTACTTCATAATCTATCCCATAAATTTTTACTTCTTTATCGCCACGGGCAATTTTATTTCCTAATGTAGAAGGAGCACAATATCCTACAACTAAAATGGTATTCTTTTTATCATTAATATTATTTTTTAAATGATGTAAAATTCTTCCAGCCTCCATCATACCCGATGCTGAGATAATTATACAAGGTTCTTTTAATTCATTCAACATTTTCGATTCTTCTACATCTCTAATGTACTTCAATCGGTTAAAACCAAAAGGATCAGAATCTACTTTCATATAATCCAATACTTTTTTGTTGTAGCACTCAGGATGATTTCGCATTATTTCGGTTGCATTTGTAGATAATGGACTATCAACAAAAACTTTAATATTTGGTAAACGTCCGTTGGTTTCCAATCTATCTAGCGCATGAACTATTTCTTGAGTTCTACCTAAGCTAAAGGCAGGTATAATTAATTTACCTTTTTTAACTACGCAAGTTTCGTGTACTACTTCCATTAATCTTCCTTCAGAATGAGAAAGATCGGCATGTAATCGATCACCATAAGTACATTCGGTAATGATGTAATCTGCTTGAGGGAAAGGCTTTGGGTTTTTAATTATTTTATGGTTTTGACGACCTATATCACCTGTATAACAAAGCTTATGTGTTTTGCCATTTTCTTTAATCTTTAAATTAATTGCTCCAGCACCAAGAATATGTCCTACCACTGTAAAGCATAAGTCAACCTCTTCGTCAATTTTAAACCATTCTTCAAATTTTACACTTTCAAATTGTAATAATGCTGTTTTAGCATCCTTTATTGTGTATAAAGGGTCAATTGGTTCAAGTCCTTTTTGTTCTCTTCTTCTATTCGTGTACCTTACATCAGACTCTTGAATGTGAGCACTGTCTACCAACATAATTTCACACAAATCTCGTGTAGCATCAGTACAATAAATTTTACCTTTAAATCCTTTTTTTACCAAATAAGGGATTGCTCCTGAATGGTCGATATGAGCATGAGATAAAATACAGTAATCAACAGCACTTGCATCAAAACCTAAATTTTTATTGTCATTCATTTCAACAGCAGCTCTACCTTGAAACAACCCGCAGTCTAACAAAATCTTTTTACCATTGAATAAGGTAATTAAATGTTTACTTCCTGTTACAGTTCTTGCTGCCCCCTTAAATTCTATTCTCATACTACGATATTTACTTTACTCAAATATAAGCAAGATTAACCCGATAAATATTAATAATTTTATGAATTAAATCAGGTATTATGAAGATTGATATTTTAGCAATAGGAGTACACCCAGATGATGTTGAATTGAGTTGTGCAGGAACAATTTTAAAGCATATTGCACAAGGTAAAACAGTTGGGATTTTAGATTTAACAATAGGAGAGCTTGGATCGCGTGGAAGTGGAGCTTTGAGATTAGTTGAAGCAGAAAACGCAGGGAAAGTGTTAGGAGTAAAGTTTAGAGAAAATATTGGTTTGGCTGATGGTTTTTTTGAAAACAATAAAGCAAGTCAATTAGAGATAATAAAAATTATTCGAAAGTATCAACCTGAAGTGGTGTTGGCTAATGCCGAAAGTGACAGACACCCAGACCACGGTAGAGCATCGAAACTAATAAGTGACGCTTGTTTTTATAGTGGGTTAATTAAAATTGAAACTGAACTAGATGGAGTAAAACAAGAAAAATGGCGACCAAAAGCTGTTTATCACTACATACAAGACCGATTTTTAAAACCTGATTTTGTGGTTAATGTAACTCCATTTGTTGACCAAAAAATAGAAGCAATAAAGTGTTTTAGTTCACAGTTTTTTGATCCAAACTCTACAGAACCACAAACACCAATTAGTGGTGAACAGTTTTTTGATTTTATAAAAGGACGCATGATGCAGTTTGGACGAGAAATAGGCGTAGATTATGCCGAAGGTTTTACTGCGGAGCGTTATATTGGTGTAGAAGATGTTATGGGGTTGAAGTAACGTTACTTTTTAAGTAACTTAAGCTTAGTTTCATCTTTTTCAATAATAAACTTATCATCTTTTCTGTAGCCCCAATTATCACCTTTTTTTTGATAAATATTATTTATAAGATTTTCTTTTTGAATAACAATTGGTTTACCAGCAAAGCAAATACTATTATCAGGTAAGTCAATTGTAACTGTTGCATTAGCACCTATTCTACAATTATTTCCTATAGTTACTTTGCCAATAATTTTAGCGCCAGCACCAATAAGACAATTATTACCAATAGTTGGGCTACCTAGCCTTGTTGAGTCTATTAGCATGTTTGAGCCTATTGTTACTTGATGATAAATTGTACAATTACTTCCTATTTTAGCATCGCCACTAATAAAAACACCATAAGTACCATGAATAAAATTTATGGGTCCTTCTATGGTATTGTTAAAAGGTAAATATGAATTTGTTTCATGTTCAAATCCTTTATTTATAAAAAAGTAGAATTTTTTAAGAAACTTAGATTTTTGGTACTTTAGCCTCAACTTATAGTAACCCCCAATTTTATTTACTATTAGTCTAAAAATCATATTATAAAATAGAATGAGTTTTCAAATTCACTTCAAATTTCTTGGTAGGAATTATCAATTTACTTTTGTCCAATTCATTATATTGTGTTGTACTGTAAATAGCACACATGGTATTCGAAACGTGGTATAAGTTTTTTCTTTTGTCTTTTGGAGTACCTTCTAATATACCTCTAAAAACATCCCAACGAACCGTTTCTGGGGTATGTGCGTAATCGTGCCATACAATTACACTGGTTTCATCTTTTATTAATTGGTAAGCCAAAGCAGTATCTCTTTTTACCGCATCGTAATGGTGGTCGCCATCAATAAAAATAACATCGCATTTACCATAATAAGGAGAAAAATCGAAGATGTTAGAATCGCCTTTTAAGTGCGTTACATTGGTTAAGTTTTTAGAGTAAAAACTTTGTTGGCTAATGTATTCTTCTCTTAATCCAATTTCACGTAATCTCTCATCTGGCAAGTTTAGGGTAAAACATTGTTTTGCCATTTCAGCAACATTAGCAACGCTTTCACCTCTCCAAGTACCAATTTCAAAATAAGTGCAATCGGTATATTTTTTTGCTAATCCTTTTAGTAAAGCTAAATCGGTAAGTAGTGAGCCACCATCTAAAAAAGAATAGGGGTTAATGGTTTCATTAAAGTTGGGCAGCACTTCAGTTAAATCTATAGTAGGAATACCTTCTTTGTATTGTGTTCCTATTTTTAAAACTTCATCTTGGTGTACATCTTCGTTATCAATAACCTTATTAATCATATAAGGTTTCTGAGCTAAAATTTTAACGGCTTGGATTAGTTTGTTAAGTTTCGACATTGAAGATAAAGCGTTCTATTCGGTTTTTAAAAATTTTAATAATGCAAATAACGATAATATTCCTGAAAACCACATTAAGAAAACTGTTGTGTAAGCAGCACCCATTACACCATAATTAATTACACAATAATAGCCTGCAACGATGTTTATTAATAAAACGATTACCGAAAAAAGTGCGTTAATTTTTGGCCAACCAATTGCCGATAATATATTTCCTAATGGGATTCTAAATAATAATGCCCCAACAACACCCACAGAAAAGATAAACATGAGGTTGTTATCGTTGCTGTATTCTTTACCAAAAATGAGTAAAATTTCTTGTGAGAAAAAGTAAAATGTACCAAGAATTCCTAAACATATTACACTCATTATTTTAAGATAATTAAGGTAATAATGCCAAATGGAACGTTTGTCTTTATCTGCTTCGTTTGTTATTTTAACAAAGTCGTTAGTTAAAATAGCAACAGGTAAAATTAATAAACTAAAAGGAATAATGTTTGAAGTTTTATATTGAGCAATTATTTCTGCATCTTTAATTAAATTACCAATTAAAATAACATCTACAGCGTATAAAAGTTGAGATAACATTCCGCCTAAACTCATGTAAAAACCATAGCTTAAAAAGCTTTTATTCGATTCTGGCGCAGTTAGATTTTTATTGTAATTCAGCAATCTTAGTTTGAAAATCAAAAACAAACTATATATTGTTGGGATAGAAATTAAACTAACAATATAGCCTAACGCTCCCCATAAATAAGTAGCACCAATTACTCCTATTAGCAAAAAGATATTGTTGTAAATGGTTATGTTTGAATATAGTTTATTGAGGTGAATTAGTCTCGAATAAATTTTTATAATTTCTAGTAACAACAAACTCACTAATTGAAAACTCAATAAGATGATGTACAAAAAAGCATCTTCCATATTGCTGCTTAACAAAGGTGTGATTGCACATAAAGCACCAATAATCAATAGCGTATATAAAAGTCCTTTTTTTAAGGTTTGGTTGAGGTAGTATTTTTTAAGTTGTTGCGATTTAGAAATAGAACCAAATCTTAATAAACCTTGATGAATACCTAAGCCTTTAAAAGGAGCAATAAACGAAATGATGGTGCTAGCATAAACTATAAAGCCATACTCAGCTTTTGGAATAAATCTAATAATATAAACAGCAATAATAAAAGTAATCAACTTAGCAAAGTAAGATGAGAAAACCACATAACCGCCTTTTCGTTGCAAAAATGATTGTATGAAATTTACGGTACTCAAGCTTTAATTTTCAGTTTTTTAATTGTGCTAAGTAAGGTTAAAACCATCGACTTTTCAATGGTATTTCCAGTCTCAAATAAGAAGCACACATCTTTTTTTAGTTCGCTGTTGCTTATACAATCGATTTGATTTTTAAAAGTATTCTCAAAAAATAAAGCAACCTCTTTATTGTTGTTGTACCAGTAGTCATAAGGATTCATACTGGTTTTATGTTGTTGGTTAGTAACAGTATAATAAGTTATCTTTACCTTTTTAGAGTACTGACTCAATTTGTTTTTCCATTGTGCATCAGGTCTAAAACCTGTTTTTTCCCATTTGTATTTAGCCACTTCTGGTCTTAATTTATTTATCCATTCTAAATAGATTTTTCCTTCTTTCTTTAAGTTAGGATGTAAGGATAAACACAACGCAATAAATTCAGGATCTAAAAACGGAGCAACTATATACGATTGATGATGAGATGAAACATAGCATCCAGCCGTAGTTACATTAAATAATCTGTTATAAAGTTTAAATGTTTCTTCTGAAGCGTATTTTGAAGTGTCAATTGGAGCTAACTTATGTTCCAATTTTTTTGACATCATTGATGAAAAATAGTTGGGTTTGCTTAAAGAAACAAAGCCACCTAAAATTGCATCGCCAATTTGTCCGGTATGTATTAATCCAGATTTTTCTCTATCTAAATTGTTAAGTGTATAGTTATAATGAGCAGATGCTAAGTAAAAAATTAAACCATCATAAATTTCTATATTTTCATCCAATTGCGTTAAGTATTCAGCATTATCTAAGGAGATAAACGAAAACTTATTATTGAGGTCGTTGCTAATTTGTTCAGCTATTTTATGGTCGTCATAATTCGATTGTGAAAAACAAAAGTTATGTGTTTGGTAACCCATTCTGTTTGCAGCCATTACATTCATTCGAGAGTCTAAACCGCCGCTTAATGTTGCAAAGTGTTCGTAACCGTATTCTTTATCTTTTTCGTATTCAAGAGTTATTAATGAAGTAAACAACTCGTCAAGTTTTTGAATGGCTTTTTTGCTGTCAGTATCAGTGGCTTTAACGAAATTAAAATCTAAATATTTCGATACTTTAAATGATGTAGGAGTGACAGTAAGTTGCTCTCCACCCAATAAACGATAAACATCTGTTGCTAATGTTTTGTTTTCAATCATACCACCAAAAGTCATTAACTCATAAGCAGCAACAACATTTAAACGGTTCTCTTTTCTAAATTGAGTTACTGTTTCTAATCGATGACTTACAATAGTACTGCTATCAAGTTGGCTATAAAATAGTTTTTGCGAACCTATATGGTTAGTAAAACAAATTAACTCTTCAGTATTCTTATTAAATATAAAACCTGAAAAATCACCTTTAAACTGCTTAAAAAACTGTTTGTCTAAATCAAACAAATGAATGATAAGAGCTGTATAATCAATTATATTATGTTGCTTTTTAAGCTGAGATAAGTTTAAAATAACACCATCAATACCAATTATAAAATCAGGCGTTTCAGTAAAGATTTTATCGTTTAAAAACTTGCTGCTCTGCTCGTAAAAAAAAGAATGGTTTTTATATGAAATCGATTTTGAATTTTCAATTGAAAATTTCGATGTGCTATTGTATATGATAGTAAAACCGTACAAAACTATTTGCTCAACAATTTAGTGTAAATAGCTAAAAACTGTTTACCAACAGCTTCATAGCTGTATATATTGATACCATTTTTTGAAATTTCTTTACAATTATAGTTTGCTAAATTATCGAGCATGTAGTTTAACTTCTCTAATAGTATTTTATTGTTTTTAGGAGGTACAACAATTCCGTTTTCATCGGTAATCATTTCTGCAGTTCCTCCAGCTTTAGATGTTAAAACAGGCATTCCAGTTACCAAAGCTTCAGAAATTACACAGGGTAAGTTTTCGTAATTGCTATACAATAAAAACAAATTGTGTGATTGCATTAATTGGGCAACTTCTTCAGTACTTTTTGCTCCCTCAATTTTAAATAAGTTCTCTTGGATACCAATTTTTAATGCGTATTGATTAAAAAAATGATAATCGCCATTTCCAGCAATGGTAATAAAAAAGTCGTTTCTAGTTTTGCTTAGTTCTTTTATGGTATCTAAAATTCCCGTTATATTTTTATGCTCGTCTTTTAAATTAGAGATGTGTAATATCTTATTTTCTGCAGAATGTTCTTTGAAAGTAAAGGTATTTGTGTTTACCACATTTGGAACAATTTGATAATTAAGGTTTGCTGTTAATTTTTGTAAAGCCTGTTTCAAATCTTCAGAAACGGGACATAAAACATCGGCATTGTCTAATGTTTTTTGAACAATCTTTTTTGTGATGGTTCCTAATTGTGTTGGTGTGTTTTCTAATAACGCTGTCCAGTTTTCACTAATTATGAAAGGAATATTGAACTTCTTTTTAAGATATAATGCAAAACTACCAGCAGGGAAAACAACATTTAAATGGGTGATATCTATATGTCTTACTTTTTCTAAGATGGTTTTATACCCTAATAAATGTGCCTCTTGTCTTCTTTTTAATTTTTGAAACTGATGAATAGGAGAGTTGCTATTAATCTTTCTATAATAAACAATCACTTCATAAACATTATTGTTTTCTGCTGTATCGATTTTAAATTTTTCGTCTTGATTATGAGCAATAATATGCAAAACAGAAACATTACAAAACTTTGATACTGCTTGAGCATGCTTCTGGATGAAGTTGCCATTAAATGGTAACAGGTTATTTGGGTACCAAGATGCAAGAAATAGTATGTTTAGTTTTTTGCTCATTTATAGCTAAGGTATTAAGAAAAACTGACTTGTATAAACAAAAACTGCCTTAATAAATTAAGGCAGTTTTTAGAATAAATATTTTTGTTTATCAAGTTTGCATTCCACCACAAACATTTAATGTTTGTCCGGTAATGTATTGCGATAAATCAGAAGCCAAGAATAATGCAGCGTTAGCAACATCTTCTGGTGTTCCACCTCTTTTCATTGGTATATCATTAATCCAACCAGCCTTAACTGTTTCGTCTAATTCGGCAGTCATTTCAGTTTCAATAAAACCAGGGCAAATAGCATTACAGCGAATATTTCTTGACCCAATTTCTTGAGCTATAGATTTAGTAAACCCAATTGCACCAGCTTTAGAAGCAGCATAATTAGATTGACCAGCATTTCCTTCAATACCAACAACTGAACTCATGTTTATAATAGAACCAGAACGTTGTTTTAATAATGTTTTTAAAGCAGCTTTTGTAATGTTAAAAACAGACTTTAAGTTAACATTCATAACCTCGTCCCAATTTTCTTCACTCATACGCATCAATAAACCATCGCGAGTAATACCAGCGTTATTTACAATCGCATCAATTCTACCAAATTCTTCAACTACATCATTGATGAATTTTTCAGCAGCATTATAATCAGCAGCATTTGATTTGTAACCTTTTGCTTTAATTCCATATGCGTTTAACTCTTGTTCAAACACTCTTGCTTTTTCATCTGAAGAAACATAAGTAAAAGCAATATTGGCACCATTTTTAGCGAAAACTTCAGCTACACCTTTACCAATACCTCTTGTAGCACCAGTAATAACAGCAACTTTTCCTTCTAATAATTTCATAGTTGTATGATATAAAAAAAACCTACCATAAAAAGGTAGGTTTTCAGTTTTTTATAAAAAATTACGCGTTTACTTTCATTAATTCAGCCATAGCAGCACCTATGTCAGCAGGAGAATCAACAACTGTAATACCACATTCTCTCATTATTCTTTTCTTAGCTTGAGCAGTATCATTTTCACCACCGACAATAGCACCTGCATGCCCCATTGTTCTACCAGCAGGAGCAGTTTCTCCAGCAATAAAACCAACAACTGGTTTAGTGCCATTAGCTTTAATCCATTCAGCTGCGTTAGCTTCTAAGTTACCACCTATTTCACCAATCATTACTATCCCTTCAGTTTCTGGATCGTTCATGAATAATTCAATTGCTTCTTGAGTAGTTGTTCCAATAATTGGATCACCACCAATACCAATTGCAGTAGAAATTCCTAAACCAGCTTTTACAACTTGGTCAGCAGCTTCGTAAGTTAAAGTACCTGATTTAGAAACAATACCAATATTTCCAGCTTTAAAAATAAAACCTGGCATAATACCAACTTTTGCTCCATCAGGAGTCATAACTCCAGGACAGTTAGGTCCAATTAATCTACAATCTTTATCTTTTAAATATTCCTTAACAGGAATCATATCTTTTACGGGAATACCTTCAGTAATACAGATAATTACTTTAATACCTGCATCAGCAGCTTCTAATATTGCATCTGAAGCAAAAGCAGGAGGTACAAATAAAATTGAAACATCAGCACCAGTTTCTTTTACAGCATCTTCTACAGTATTAAACACAGGTCTGTCTAAGTGTTTTTGACCACCTTTACCAGGAGTTACACCACCAACAACGTTTGTACCATATTCAATCATTTGACTAGCATGGAAAGTTCCTTCCCCACCAGTAAAACCTTGAACGATAACTTTTGAATTTTTGTTTACTAATACACTCATTATATCTTAGTATTTTATTTATTTATAAGGTTTCCCAAAAGTATAATTTTAAACCGAAAAACACAACGTGATTTTAGATTAATTCTATTCAAGGATTATTTTCTATCTCCTAAAAAACGAAGCATGAATAAAAATAGGTTTACAAAGTCTAGATATAAACTTAAAGCACCCATAATTGCAAGTTTATTTGTCATTTCATGCCCATATTCCTGGCCACTTCCAATTCTTTTTAATTTTTGCACATCGTAGGCAATTAATCCTGTAAAAATTAAAACACCTAAGACACTAATAATTAAATCCATCATAGCATTACCCATAAAAATGTTTACAACACTTGCGATGATGATACCAATTAAAGCCATCATTAGAATTGAACCAAATTTGGTTAAGTCGGTTTTAGTAGTATACCCTAAAACTGCCATAACAGCAAAAGTTGCAGCGGTAATAAAAAATGTAGTAAAAATTGAACTACCAGTATAAACTAAAAAGATGGTACTTAAGCTCAATCCCATTAATAGCGAGTAAATTAGAAATAAACCTAATAGAACTGTTGAAGAAAACTTTTGAAACCCTGCAGAAATTAATAAAACAAATCCAAAAGGAGCAAACGTAACGATATATCCTAAAGCATTCATTCCTCCTTCAGCATTAAAGAGCATAGAAATTAAATCCATATCAGTACCAAACCAATAAGCAATAGCTCCGGTTATTGTTAGAGCAGATGCCATGTATGCAAACACATTTGATAAGAATGATTTAGCAATCGCATTTTCACCCGTAAAACTACTTTCTGTTCGTTGAATAGGGTCGTTAAATAAATTGTTATTTTCCATTTTTTATAATTTTATTTTTTATTCTAATACTCAAATCTCATTCCTTTTATAAAACAAAGTCAGTTTGACAGTGTTTTATGACATTTTGTGAGAGATTAAAGCAATAAACTCTTTTCTAGTGCTATCTTTTTCAAAGGCACCAGTAAATGAAGATGTTGTTGTTGTTGAATTTTGTTTTTGAATACCACGCATTTGCATACACATATGCTTAGCTTCAATTACTACGGCAACACCTTTTGGGTTTAAAGTTTCTTGAATACAATTCATAATTTGATCGGTTAATCTTTCTTGGACTTGCAATCTTCTGGCAAATGCATCAACAACTCTAGGAATTTTACTTAATCCAACAATATGACCGTTTGGAATATAAGCAATGTGAGCTTTTCCAAAAAATGGTAACATGTGGTGCTCACACATAGAATAAAGTTCAATGTCTTTTACAATTACCATGTGGTCATGGTTTTCAGCAAACATTGCTCCCTTTAATATTTCTGCTGGATCTAAATCATAACCATGTGTTAAGTATTGCATTGCTTTAGCAACTCTTTCTGGTGTTTTTTGTAATCCTTCTCTGTTTATATCTTCACCTAATTCAGTTATAATATTTTCATAATGTTTAGATAGCGACTCAATTTTTTTTTCGTTGTATTGTTCAACTTTTTCGTACCCATCCATATTGTTTTCTTTCATCATATCATTCATGTTATCCGTAATATTCTATTGAGTTATTTTCTGTTTCAACCACTTTTACACAATGTAATTGGCAATCTAATTGATTTACATCTTTTTCAATTTCTTCCCATATTGCAATTGCAATATTTTCAGCTGAAGTAATTTTACCTTTCATAAAATCTACATCCAGATTTAAGTTTTTATGATCTATTTTATAAATTACTTTTTCTCGAACTATTTTACTTAAAACCTTTAAGTTTACTACAAAGCCAGTTTCAGGGTTTATATCTCCTTTTATGGTTACAAAAAGCTCATAGTTGTGTCCGTGCCAATTTGGGTTTGAACATTTGCCAAAAACTTCAAAGTTTTTTTCATCGCTCCATTCTTTTTTAAACAAACGATGGGCTGCATTAAATCGTTCTCTTCTGGTTAGGTAAATCATAAAAACAAATATAAGTTTATTGACTAGATTTTTTCTGAGGAAGAACTATTTTTCTTACCCCGATTATCAATAATATAAATACATTGTAAATTATAAGGAACTCAGAAATGAAATTTATTAAGCCTAAAGTTAACATTACTCCAATTATTAATAATTGAAAGCCAAGTCCGTAAATTGATACAAATGTCATAAACCAATTAGGGAATGAACTTTTATTTTTAGCCCTTGAATCCATTGCAAAAATGATTTTATCATAACCACCATAAAAGATGGTATAGATAATAAAAAGAAAATTAACTATTTGTTGATTTTCGCCATGCAATGCTTTTGGAAAAGAAGATTCTTTGATGCGGCTAGTTGTATCACCTCCATCAGAATTGTTTCGAAGAATAGTATAATAATAATTGAAAACGGTACCTTGTAATTGAATTGAAAAAAAGGCCATTAACATTAATCCAAAGGAGTTTTCGGTAACAATATGAATGGCATAAAGGAAGCCGAAATTTAATGCAAAATCCAAGTTAGAATCTAAAAACCGACCAATATAAGAAGGTTTTTGTCTTAATCGAGCCA
Organism: Vicingus serpentipes; assembly: GCF_007993035.1. Taxonomy (NCBI): domain Bacteria; kingdom Pseudomonadati; phylum Bacteroidota; class Flavobacteriia; order Flavobacteriales; family Vicingaceae; genus Vicingus; species Vicingus serpentipes. The sequence continues at coordinate 361,563 of NZ_VOOS01000001.1, read as the reverse complement.
ATTCGCCATCAGCAGCGTCTATTATTGATTTTAATATTAAAAGGAATAGAGCAGTGATGTAAAATTGATTAAGAATACAGTAAATTGCGGCCAATCCTACAAGAAAAAACAACAGTGTAACATGAACTGGTGTAAATGATGTTTTAACTAATGATTTGGCAAATATTCTTGCTAAAAAACGTCCATAATCAGATAGATCAATAAATTTATTCTCAGGTGCTAATTTTGACATTTACATCTTGCGCTCCATAATTTCAAGGTACAAGTCTTCTACCTTTTTACGTGCCCAATCTGTTTGGCGTAAAAATTTTAAACTTGAATTCATACTAGGATTACTAATGAAACAATTTATTTTAACATGCTTTCCTAGTTTTTCCCACCCATAATAATCTACTAAAGTGGTAAGTACAACTTTTAAGGTTATTCCATGTAACGGATTGTTTTTTTGAGTTTCTGTCATTTACCAAGTATGAGCATCTTTATCAAACCAGTTACCCTGACAACGTAATACTTGTTCTATAATATCTCTAACACAACCTTCGCCACCATTTTTATCAGAAATGTAATGGCTAATGTTTTTAATTTCAATTGCTGCATTTTTAGGGCAAGTAGCAACACCACTTTTTTGCATTACAGGGTAATCTGGAATATCATCACCCATATATAAAATATTCTCTTTTGAAATATTTTTACCATTTACATAGTTGTCAAAAATTTCAATCTTATTACTTGCTTTTAAAAACACATCAGTAATACCTAGTCCATTTAAACGTTTACGAACAGTTTCTGAACTTCCTCCTGAAATTATCGCAATGTTATAGCCTTTTTTTACAGCATATTGCAAAGCATAACCATCTTTAATATTCATTTGTCTTAGTTGGTCGCCATCTGGCATAATCATAACCATACCATTAGTTAAAACACCATCAATATCAAATATAAAAGTGTTTATTTTTGGAAGTAATTCTTTGAAATTGCTCATTTATCTTTTTGAATATTTTGAGTGATTAATCGGTAAATTTCTTGATAATTAATTAAATCATCTAATTGGCTTAAATGATTTGCAATAATTTTTTCATCATTTCTTATTGCTGGTCCAGTTTGAACATCTTTAGCATGATTCAGGGTGATTTTTTCTGCGGTTTCTCTAATTAGTGGTTTTAGAATATTAAAATTCACATTATTCTTTGAACACAAATCTTCTGCAATAGCATACATGTGGTTTGTGAAGTTACAAGCAAAAACAGCAGCTAAGTGTAATTTTTTTCGTTGTTCAGAACTTACTAAGTGAACAGAGTTAGATAGCTTGTTTGCTAAATCATAAAGTAAATCTTCATTCTCATTTGCTTCTATGCAAAAAGGTACTTCTAGTAAATTAATAGTTTTCGATTTGCTAAAAGTTTGTAAAGGATAGAAAATGCCGTAATTTTTAAATCCAGTTTCTTCAAAAATTGTAATAGGAATACTTCCTGAAGTATGAGTAATAAATATGTTTTTATCTAAAACTTGCTGAAGGACTGACTCGATAGCATCATCTTTAATTGAAATAATGTATAAATCTGCATTTGAGTTAAGGGTTACTAAATTATCAATTGCTATAGATTGAACTTCATCTGCAAGTAGCAAAGCATTATCTATATTTCGACTGTAAACTTGCTCAATATCAAAGCCTTCGTTAAAAAAAGCTTTAGCTAAATGGGTGGCAACATTACCAGCACCAATAAATGTTATGGATTTGATGTCTTTCAAATAATCAGATTTAAACCTAAGGTCTGTGTAAAATTAGTTATTTTTGCGGTCAATTTTCAAATCAATAAATCATGCTTAAAACCATTAAAGATATTCTATTTTCTACTCGTTTAACTGCTGTTTTATTGTTTGTTTTTGGAGCAGCTATTGGAGTGGCTACATTTATCGAAAACGATTTTGGAACACCAGCCTCTAAGGCAGTAATTTTTAATACACGGTGGTTAGAATTAGTAATGCTTTTATTAACCATAAATTTAATTGGTAATATATTTAAGTATAAAATGATCCAACTTTCTAAGTTGGCAACTTTAACTTTTCATGTGGCATTAATCATTATCTTAATTGGTGCAGGTATTACAAGATACATTAGTTATGAAGGATTGATGCATATTAGAGAGGGTGAAACAAGTAATACAATAGTTTCTGACGATACTTTTTTACAGTTTAAGGTTGACAATCAAGAAATACAAACTTCTTACGAGAAGAAATTATTTTTAAATCCTTTATATAACGCGCCTTTTAATATTGATTTTGATTTTGTAGGTTCTGATGTAGAAGTAACCTTCAAAGATTTTATTCAAAATTCTATTGACACCGTAATTCCAGATGATAATGGTAAAAATATTATTGAGATTGTAACTGTAGGTCAAAAAGGGAGAGTTTCTCGTTTTATAGAGCAAGGTCAAACTAAGTTTTTTGGCAACTTTCCGGTAGCTTTTGATAACAATACTGTTGCTGAAGCTGTAAAAATTATGACTACTGACACCGGTTTAATTATGGTTTCTCCATACGATGTGAACTATTTAAGTATGGATGACCAGAGCACAGGCTTATTAAAAAAAGATACGATTCACGTATTTAAAAACAGAAGGCTATATAGTATTGGGCAAGTACAAATGGTGTATAAGCAAGTGCATGAAAAAAGTGTAATAAAACAAGTAAGTGCCGATAAGAAAAATCCAAATGGAGAGGATGCATTAATAGTTGATGTAACTTGCAATGGAAAAAGTAAAGAGGTTATTTTATTTGGAGGAAAAGGTTATTTATCTAACCCAACTATATTTCAATTAGAAGGACTAAATTTTTCGTTAACCTATGGAGCAAAACAAACTACAGTTCCATTTGAAATAACTTTAGATGATTTTATTTTAGATAAATATCCAGGGTCAATGAGTCCATCTTCATACGAAAGTGAAGTAACTTTAAATGATAACAGAAATGGTGGAGTTAAATTCTCTCAAAAAATATTTATGAATAATGTGTTAGATTACGATGGCTATAGATTTTTTCAATCATCATACGATCAAGATGAGTTAGGAACTGTACTTTCTGTTAATCATGATTTTTGGGGAACAACTGTAACTTATATTGGTTACTTTTTATTAGCTCTTGGAATGGTAATTACATTAATTACTAAAAACTCAAGGTTTAATATCTTACGTCGTAAGGTGAAAGAAATTCGTTTAAAAAGAGAAGCTATGACAGTTGTTTTAGCGTTATTCTCTTTTGTTGGTTTACATGGGCAAGATGGCCACAATCATAAAAATGAAACAAAAGATTTTGTTGAGGTAAATAAAGAGCATGCAGACAAGTTTGGGCGATTATTGGTGCAAGATGCTGATGGTAGAATTAAGCCTGTGCAAACAATGGCTTCTGAAATGTTGCGTAAAGTAACACGTAAAGAAATGTTTAACAACATGACACCATCTCAGGTGTTATTGAGTATGATGTATAACCCACCTTATTGGCAACAATTACCAATGATTAAGGTAAATCATCCTGAGTTGGAAGAAAAATTGGGAGCCAAAGATCATTATGCACCATTTTTAAACTTTTTTGATAAAAACTTCCAATACATTATTCAAGAAGATGCAGAAATTGCAAACCGTAAAAAACCATCAGAACGAACAAAATATGATAAAGAAGTAATAGCTGTTGATGAACGAGCAAATGTTTGTTTTATGATTTTTGATGGTTCATTATTTAAAATATTCCCTAAAGTTGGCGATGAAAACAATACTTGGTTTACCAGTAGAGATTACAAGCAATTTACTTCGCACGATTCGGTATTTGTAAAGTCGATGTTGCCTTATTATTTCTCTGTGGTTTCAGAATCGTTTAAAACAAAGAATTGGGCAACTGCCGATAGTATTTTAACACTTGTTGCCGATTACCAATACAAATTTGGTGCTGAGGTAATTCCAGAACAATCTAAAATTGATCTAGAAATTACCTACAATCGAGTAAACATATTTAAGCGTTTGTTTATGTATTACACCTTTGTTGGTTTACTGATTTTGGTGTTTTTGTTTATGGATATTTTTAGTGCTAAAAAATGGAAAAAAACAGTTGTTAAGTTTTTAACAGGAGGTTTGTTTATTTTGTTTGGCTTACATACTATAGGCTTGGCTGCTCGTTGGTATATTTCAGGGCATGCACCATGGAGTAATGGATACGAATCGATGATTTATATTGGTTGGGCAACAGTTTTTGCAGGTTTTTTGTTTTCAAGAACATCAAAAATGACTTTGGCTGCAACTTCAATTTTAACAGCTTTAATTTTGATGGTAGCTCACCTTAATTGGTTAGATCCAGAAATTACACCTTTAGTACCCGTTCTTAAATCGTATTGGTTAATGATACATGTTGCTATTATTACAGGTAGTTATGGTTTCTTAGGTTTAGGTTGTTTGTTAGGTTTTATGAACCTTATATTGATGATAGTGAAAACAGCTAAAAACAGATTAAGAATTAACTCAACCATAAAAGAGTTAACCATTATTGTAGAAATGACCTTAACAGTTGGTTTGTTTATGGCAGCAGTAGGTACATTTTTAGGTGGTGTTTGGGCTAACGAAAGCTGGGGACGTTACTGGGGTTGGGATCCTAAAGAAACATGGGCGTTGGTAATAGTGTTGATTTATGCCATGATTTTACACTTACGTTTTATACCAAAAGCAAATGGAAAATACCTATTTAACTTGGTTGCTGTACTTGGGTTTAGCACAGTAATTATGACTTATTTTGGTGTAAACTATTACCTAGCTGGGTTACATTCTTATGCTAAAGGCGATCCTGTGCCAATACCTACATTTGTGCCGGTTACCTTAGCAGTTGTATTGTTGGTTGGTGTTGTTGCTTACCTTAGAAATAGAAAGGATAGGGTTTAAAAGCCAATCAGTATTTGGGATTATAGTACGTCAAATGCCGTATTTATCACATTGTTAGTGTGTTGAAGTGATATTTTACCTATTTTGGTAAAAAAAAAGACATGAAAAAATTATTGATTCTAAGTTTAATATTAACGCTAACTACTTTTGGTTTTACTCAAACCAAATCTTACACATTTAACTTAAATAAAGCAGAGCACAATTTTAAAGGCGATTTAATTAAAACAGGTTTTTTAGGTGAAGGAGATAATGCTTCACTTGTTGAAACTGTATATTTTATTGAAAATAAAATTTTGATAGTTTATAAAGTGAGTACAACCAATAAAGGAACTGGAGTAGTTATGTCAGCTGAGGTATTATCTGTTCCTATTGCTGATATAGATTTAGCGGCAGCAAAAATCGAGGAAGATAAAGGGAGCTTTGAAATAAGTTTTATGACAAAAGATTTTCAATCATCTGTAAAGAAAGATATCTATTCTGATTTTATGGCATTAATGAGTAATGATGCTTTTATGGGAGATATCGTATGCGGTGATAAAACTACAGCAGAAAATCTGTTAGCACTTTTAAAAGAGGAAGCTGTTAAATAGTTTATTTCTTTTTTCGTCTTTCCGAGCTTGTCTCGGAATATTGCTATTGAGATTGCGGATCAACATTTCGGCAAACTAAGGATGACATTGCCCGGAATGACGAATATTTACCTCATCGAATGAATACCAACAACGCTACCTTCAGTATCTTGTATGTAAGCAACAAAACCATTTTCTCCAATACTAAACTTAGGTTGTAAAATTTTACCACCAGCAGCTTCAACTTTTGCCAATACATTATCCATTGTTGGGTTAGCATTTAAATATACAAAAGTTCCTTTGTCGCTTGGTTTATGATACTCTCCAGTAGCAATTGCTCCTGATGCTTTTCCAGTTCCTGGTTCAAATGGAAATAGGGCTAATTTTTCATCACCCATGTCCATTAGCGTCATTTCTATGTCAAAAATGGTTTCGTAAAACTTTTTGCTTCGTTCTATATCTAAAGCAGGTATTTCAAACCAGTTTAATGCATTTGTAGTGCTATCCATCGTTTTTGCTTTTTTATTTAAACAATAAACTTACTCAAATTCTACTACTAAGTCGCTTTGTTCTACCATAGTACCTTCGGTTAAATGTACTTTCTTTACTTTTCCATCAGTAGGGGCCGTAACGGTAGATTCCATTTTCATGGCTTCCAGTACAAACAACGACTGTTCTTTTTTAACTACATCACCAGCCTTAACTTTAAGTTGTACTAGCTTGCCTTGTAATGGAGCTCCTATTTCATTATCAGCCTCAGCTTTTACGTGTTTTACTTTTGTAGAAACTGCTGTGTTGTCTTTAACTTTTACACCTCTTGTTTGTCCGTTAAGGTTAAAGAATACATTTCTATAACCATCATCATCGGCATTAGTGGTATATAAATACTCCACAATAATCATTTTACCCGATTCAAATTCTATGGTAATTTCTTCATTGTGTTTCAACCCATAAAAGAATGCAGTTGTTGGGATGTAAGAAACATCACCATATTGTTGATGGTGATTAAAATAATCTTCAAACACTTTTGGGTAAAATTTGTATGATAAGAAATCTAAGAAATTACAGTGCTTGTTAAACTTTACTTGAAATTCAGCAAATTCTTTTTCAAAATCGATAGGAGCAAGGTGAGCATTTGGTCTATCGGTATATGGTTTTACATTTTTTAAGATAACTTTTTGTAATTTCTCCGGAAAGCCTTGGTAAGGTTGCCCTAAATCACCTTTAAAGAAATTGATTACCGATTCAGGAAACGAAAGTGTTTCCGCTTTATCGTAAACATCTTGTTCGGTTAAATTGTTTGAAGTCATAAACATTGCCATATCACCTACCACTTTAGAAGAAGGAGTAACTTTAACAATGTCGCCAAACATATCGTTTACCGTTTCATAATTCTTTTTAATGGTTTCAAATTTTTCTTCTAATCCTAAACCTCTTGCTTGAGGTCGTAAGTTAGAGTATTGTCCGCCAGGTATTTCGTGGTCGAATACTTGAGCAGTACCTGCTTTTAATCCAGACTCAAAAGGATAATATTGTTCACGTACAGCTTCCCAATAGTTAGAATATTCGTTTAATTTTTTTAAGTCAAATTCTTCTGCTCTAGGGTGTCCTTGAAACATTGCAACCAGCGAATTAAAATTAGGTTGTGAGGTTAGTCCAGAAACTGAACTCAACGCTACATCCATAATATCAACGCCAGCTTCAACGGCTTGTAAATAAGTAGCTACTTGTAATCCCGAAGTATCATGTGTATGTAAATGAATAGGAATGTCAATAGTTTTCTTTAACTCAGTAATTAGTTTGTGAGCAGAATATGGTTTTAACAGCCCAGCCATATCTTTTATACCTAAAATATGAGCTCCGGCATCTTCCAGTTGCTTTGCAAAATCTAAATAGTACTGCAAAGTATATTTATGTTGGGTTGGATCTAAAATGTCACCAGTGTAGCAAATACAAGCTTCAGCAATTCCATCAGTTCTTTCATTAACAGCAGTAATACTCGTTTTCATCGAATCGAACCAATTTAATGAATCAAAAATTCTAAATACATCCAATCCATTTTTTCCTGATTCTTCAATAAATTTCTCTACTAAATTATCTGGGTAAGCGGTATATCCAACAGCATTAGAGCTACGAATTAACATTTGTGTTAACACGTTGGGCATAGCTTTTCTTAGTAATTGTAAACGAGCCCATGGGTCTTCATGTAAAAAACGCATCGACACATCGAAAGTAGCTCCTCCCCACATTTCCATAGAAAATAATTGTGGGAAATGTTTAGAAAAACCTTCAGCAACTTTTAGCATATCGGTTGTACGAACACGAGTTGCTAATAGTGATTGGTGAGCATCTCTAAAAGTAGTATCGGTATATTTTATGCTTGGATTTTCTTTTACCCAATCAATAAATTTATCTCTACCCAATTCGGTTAACAAGTCTTTTGTCCCTTTTGGATGAGTACTAAAACGGTCAAAATCTGGAACAATAGGAGTAACAAAAGTTTTGTTTGGATCAACAAACTTTACATCTGGATTTCCATTAACAATTACTTCTCCTAAATATTTTAATGTTTTAGTTCCTCTATCAAATTTTCTTTTAAACTCAAAAAGTTCAGGGTGGTTTTCAATAAATTTAACTGTTACATCTCCATTCTGAAAATCGGGATGAGTTATTACATTTTCTAAGAAACCAATATTGGTTTTTACACCTCTAATTCTAAATTCTTTTAAGGCTCTTTCTAATCTTTGGCAAGTTCCTTTTAAGGTTCTTCCCGAAGCAGAAATTTTTACCAACATTGAATCAAAAAATGGAGAAATAGTTGAGCCAGTATATAAACTACCAGCATCTAAACGAATACCATAGCCAGCTGCAGTTCGTTGAGCTACAATTGTTCCGTAATCAGGTGTGAAATTATTTTGAGGGTCTTCAGTTGTAATTCTACATTGTATAGCATAACCGTTACATTTTACGTCTTCTTGACTTTTTAAGAAAATTTGTGGATCGGCTAATTTATATCCTCGCGCAATTTGTATTTGAGAGCGAACAATATCAATTCCTGTAATTTCTTCAGTAATGGTATGCTCAACTTGTATTCTAGGGTTTACTTCAATAAAGTAAATGTTTTCATCTGGATCAACCAAAAACTCAACCGTACCAACATTATTGTAGTTAACCGATTTACAAATGCTTGTGGCATAATTGTAAATTTTGTTTTTTGCTTCTTGTGACAAATTTTGACATGGAGCAACCTCAACCACTTTTTGAAAACGACGTTGAACAGAGCAATCACGTTCAAACAAATGAACCATGTTGCCATGCTCGTCAGCCATTATTTGAACTTCAATGTGTTTTGGCGAATCAATAAATTTTTCAATAAAAATGGTGTCATCACCAAAAGCTGTTCCTGCTTCTCCTTTTGCTTCGTAGTACGACTTTAATAATTGCTCATCATTTCTAACTACACGCATTCCTCTACCACCTCCACCAGCGGCAGCTTTTATCATTATCGGATAACCAATTTTATGAGCTTCACTTAAAACGGTAGCATTATCAGATGTTTTAATTTCGGAGCCTTCAATTACTGGAACTTGAGCTTTTACAGCAATTAATTTTGCAGCAATTTTATCTCCTAACTGTTCCATTACTTCTGGAGCAGGACCAACAAAAATTATCCCTTCTTCTCTACATCTTTTAGCAAAATGAACATTCTCTGACAAAAAACCATAACCAGGATGAATCGCATTTGCACCAATATTTTTAGCTACGTTAATAATCTCTTCTATATCTAAATAAGGTTTTAACGGGTCGTCATTTTTGCCAATTTGGTAAGACTCATCAGCTTTATATCTGTGTAAAGAATACCTATCTTCGTAAGTGTAAATAGCAACTGTTCTAATATGTAGTTCAGTTGCAGCTCTAAAAATTCTTATCGCAATTTCACCACGGTTTGCTACTAAAAGTTTGTTGATTTTTTTGAGTTCCATTTTTTAACCAGTATGTTAAATATTTAAAAAAAGTTTAGTTTTTTGCAAAATTAGACTAAATATATTGTTTAATGAATTTTAGCGATAAAAAAATAGCGTCTATCTAAAATTAAATGTTATTCATCTATCTCTTAACTAAAATTTTGTCTAACCATTTGTTTGAATTCATAATATTATTTTGCCGAGTTATTGATTCTAGATGAATATCAGATAAAAATTTTACAATAAAATCTTTTGTTAAACCTTTAGATTGACCTTCTATTACACTTTTTTCAACAATTTCTTCCCAACGGTTCGACTGTAATATTTTAATTCTATTTTGTTTTTTGTATTCACCAATTAAATCTGTTGTTTTCATTCGCTGAGATAAAATTTCAATCAGTTCACTATCTAAAATATTTATTTTTTGACGTAAATTATCTAACTCAGTATCTTTCCCTTTTTTAGGGAGTTTACTTTCTCTTATGACAATTTGCTCAATTAATTTTTTTAATTCAAAAGGAGTGATTTGTTGCTTGGCATCACTCCAAGCTTTATCAGGGGTAATATGAGATTCAATCATAAGTCCATCAAAATTTAAGTCAATAGCTTCTTGTGATATTTCTAATAAAGTATCTCTTTTTCCACAAATATGACTTGGATCGCAAATCAATGTTAATTCAGGAAAACGTTGTTTTAATTCAATAGGAATTTGCCATTGAGGAGGGTTTCTAAAATTTGATTCTCCATATTTAGAAAATCCTCTATGAATTGCTCCTACATTTTTAACACCAGCTTTTAAGATTCGTTCAATACCACCTTCCCATAAATCAATATCTGGATTTACAGGATTTTTTAATAAAACGGTAATATCAACACCTTCTAAAGCATCAGCAATTTCTTGCACTGCAAATGGATTAACTGTTGTACGAGCTCCTAACCACAAAATATCTACATTATGTTTTAATGCAGAGTAAACATGTTTAACATTCGCAACTTCAACAGCAGTTTTTAAGCCAGTTTCTTTTTTAGCTTCAGCTAACCATTTTAAACCCTCAGCACCCACACCTTCAAAACTTCCTGGCTTGGTTCTCGGTTTCCATATTCCTGCACGTAATACATCTGCCTTTTTAGTTTCTGCTAGCTGAATAGAAGTTGTTATTAATTGTTCTTCAGTTTCTGCACTACATGGACCACTAATTAAAATTGGACCACTGTGTACACTTAATTCATTATTTATTGATTTCATCTTTTTTAGTTTTTTATAATTTTTCTTATTTCATTTGCTTTTTTCATGCTACTTATTAATTCCGTAGAATTACCTTCCTCAATGTTTTGTTTCAACGTTTTTAATTTCTCGATATAACTTTCAATTGCTGGCAATAAATTCTCTTTGTTTTGCATCGCAATAGACTCCCACATTTGAGGAGAACTTTTTGCCAATCGTGCAGTTGATGAAAATCCACTTCCAGCTAAGTTGAAGATATTTTGTTCATCTTTTTCAATAGCTAAAACTGTTAAGCTTAAAGCGAAAGAGCAGATATGAGATAAGTGAGAGATGTAAGCTAAATGTTTGTCATGCTCTTTCGAGTTCATAAAAACGATATCGCTTTTTAGCTTTTTAAATAACTCAACTATTTGTGATAGTAGATTCTCATTACTATCCTCTTTATCACAAATCACAATTTTTTTACCATCAAACAAATTTTGAATGGCAGCTTGTGGCCCTGAATTTTCTGTTCCAGCAATAGGGTGGGCAGCTACAAAGTTTTTTCTGCTAGGATGTTGTTTTAATGCATCACAAATTTTACTTTTTGTAGAGCCCATATCTATTATTACTTGTTGAGGTTGAATATTATCTAATAAGCTCGTAATTATTGACGTGCTCACTGTTGTTGGTGTTGCTACAATGATAATATTACACTCATCTAGAAGCGTTTGTTCATTAGCTATTTTATTTATCAATCCTAACTTTAATGCTTGACTTTGATGAGCTGTTTGAACATCTAAACCAAAAACAATAAATCCTTCTTTTTGTAAAGAAAGACCTAGTGAACCACCAATCAATCCCAATCCTATAATTCCTATATTTCTCATTGTGCTATAAATTTTTTAATTCTAGTTATTGCTTCATCTAATGTTTCAATATTATTACATAATGAAACTCTAATGAATTTACCTCCTTTACTGCCAAAGATGCTTCCAGGAGTAATGAAAACTTTAGTATTGTACAATAGCAAATCTGAAAAAGAAGTTGAATTTGAAATGCTTTCAGGAATTTTAGCCCAAACAAACATCCCAACTTGATTTTTGCTGTATTTACATTTTATTACATCTAACAATTCCCAAACCTTTTTTCTGCGTTCTTCATAAATTAAATTATTGCTTTTGTACCAATCTTTACCTAATTCGAGTGCTTTAATGGCAGCATGTTGTACTGGTAAAAACATTCCCGAATCCATGTTGCTTTTAAATTTTAATATTTCATCAATTCGTGATTGATTTGCTACTAACATTCCTAATCTCCAACCTGCCATATTATGCGATTTACTTAACGAATTAAGTTCCATTACAACTTTTTTGTTTGGGTCTAATTCCAACAGACTTTTTGGAGTATCATTTAAGGTTAAGCTGTAAGGATTATCATTACAAATTAAAATGTTATTGCTTTTGGCTAAAGCAATCAATTGTTTTAAAGTGTTCCAATTTCCATTTGCACCAGTTGGCATATTAGGGTAGTTTACCCACATTAATTTAGTTTTGGCTGATATAAGTTGTTCAATCTCTTTTAGGTTAATGTCCCAATCGTTACTCTCATCCAAATTGTAGTGTACAACCTTTCCTCCAGCTAAATTAGTAGCAGAAGTGTAGGTTGGGTAACCCGGATTTGGCACCAAAACTTCATCACCTTCATTAAGGTAGGTCATGCTGATGTGCATAATTCCTTCTTTAGAACCAATTAATGGTAGAACTTCATGATTGCTATCGATAGCTATTTCGTAAATAGAATTGTACCAATTTGCCATTGCATATCTTAATTCAGGAATGCCTTTATAGCTTTGGTAAGCATGGTTGTTAAAGGCATTAGCTGAGTCAGTTAATGCTTTTACAACTCCTAATTCAGGGGCTAAATCTGGGCTTCCAATTCCTAAGTTTATTACCTTTTTCCCAACCTTATTTAACTCATCTATCTCTTTCATTTTTTTTGAGAAATAGTATTCATTTACGGTGTTTATTCTATTTGCTGTTTGAATGTTCATTTTATTCCTTTTTTGTAGTTTCCTAATATTTTAACTTTAGTTGTGTGATTATTTAATTGTAGAATTAAGTTGTTGAAATTGCTGTAGGCACTATATTCTAAATCGCTATGGAAATAATATTGCCAACTAGATCCAACAATTGGAAACGACTGTAGTTTAGTTAGATTAATGTCATTTTTTGTTATTAATTCTAACACTTTAGCCAAGCTTCCTTTGGTATTTTCTACTGAAAAATAAAGGGATGCTTTATTAGTGTCTTTAACTTCTTCAATTTCATTTTTACTTAGTATTAAAAAGCGTGTGTAATTAGCTTTGTTTGTTTCAATTGAACTAGTTAAAATTTCCATTCCGTAAATAGAAGCTGATAACTCACTTGAAATAGCTGCTTTTTTTCCCCAGTTATTGTCTTTAATTCTTTTAACACTCGCCGCAGTATCTTCAGTTTCTATAACTTTTATATTTTTTAGCTTAGAAAGAAATTCACTACATTGGTAAATTGCCATAGGGTGAGAATGAATCTCTTCTATATCTTCAATTTTAGTTCCCGGTATCACAATCAAATTTTGAACAATTGGTAAGTATACTTCTCCAATTATTTTTAAATTAGACTGCTGTAATAACTTGTAATTTTGTAAAATGCTTCCTGCAATAGAATTTTCTATTGCCATAATACCTAAATCACATTCTTGTTGAGTTGTAACTTTATTTACTAACTCATGGAAGTTTACGCAACAAAGCACTTCCACTTCTCTATTGAAAAATTTATTGGCTGCTATTTGATGAAAGCATCCTTCTATTCCTTGTATTGCTATTTTCATAAGTTTAAATTTTATTAAAATAAAAAAGGGAGCTTATTAGGCTCCCTTCAGTTTTAAACATGATTAGGTAACCCTCAATTTTTGAAGTTGAAGAAATAATAAAAAAAGTATGTGATGCTTTTGTTCATTTTATAATAATTTAATTCCAGAGTAAGAACAGATTTCTTTCATTGATTTTGGCCAAATACTAGCTTGAACTTCACCAACATGAGCCTTTTGTAACAAGTACATGCAAGTTCTCGATTGGCCAATTCCGCCACCAATTGTGTAAGGAAGCTGATCATTTAATAATAACTTATGAAACAAAAATTCTTTTCTACTTTCTTCACCAGAAATTTCCAATTGTTTTAATAACGCTTTTTTGTCAACTCTAATTCCCATTGATGATACTTCGAAAGCTCTTTCAATTGTAGGGTTCCAGAAAACAATATCTCCGTTTAAACCGTAATAACCTTCTTTAGTTTCAGTTGTCCAATCATCATAATCTGGAGCTCTACCATCGTGAGGTTCTCCGTTTGAAAGTTTTCCACCTATTCCAATTATGAAAACAGCACCATACTTTTTAGCAGCTTCTGTTTCTCTCTGTTTTACAGTTAATTCAGGGTATTCTCTTAATAAATCTTCAGCATAAACAAAAGTGATTTTACTTGGTAAAGTTTGTTTTATTTCTGGGTACTCTTTTGTTAAATGTTCTTCAGTTCTTTTATATACATTAAAGATTTTCTCTACAGTTTCTTTTAGATAATCTATAGTTCTATCTTTTTGGTCAATTGTTTTTTCCCAATCCCATTGGTCAACATATATAGAGTGTAAGCTTCCTAGTTCTTCATCTGGTCTTAGAGCATTCATGTCAGTATAAATTCCACGACCAGTTTCTAATTTTAAATCGGCTAACTTTAAACGTTTCCATTTTGCTAGCGAGTGAACTACTTCTGCTTTTTGTTCGTCCATTCCTTTAATAGGAAAAGATACTGGTCTTTCAATACCATTTAAATCATCGTTAATTCCTGTTCCTCTTAAAACGATTATAGGAGCAGTAACTCTTCTTAATAATAATTCATCTGCAATGGCTACTTGAAAGTAGTCTTTAATTTTTTTAATTGCCTTTTCTGTTGTCTCAACATCAAGTGCAGGTTTGTAATCTTTTGGTAAAATTAATTCGCTCATTTTTTTAGTTTTTATAATTGGTTATGATTTGATTTTAAAATAAAAAAGCCTTTCTCTGTTTGGAGAAAGGCTTTAAAAAAATTGATATAAAATTTCAGTCTCCTCCAGGTGGGGTTGCATAATTAAAATTGTTATTAAAGTAAAAGTTCATCATGTTTTGTTTCAAAAAAAAAGCCTTTCAAAATTGAAAGGCTTTCGTAAATATTTTATATAAAATAACCTTTCGTCCTAGTTTTTAGGATTAAAATAAAAGTTATTATTAAAATTTGTTTTCATTATTTGTTTAGTTGATGAGGCAAAACTATATAAAAAATACTTTCAAAATAATTTTATTTCGTCAAAAATTATTTTAAAAAATTAAAAAGCCCTATTTGATATTTTTATAATAGTTAATGAGTTCTATTTTCTACAATTATTTTGTCAATTTAAAATCAAAATTTTAAACAAATTCTTATCAATTTTTTAAATTCTATTTTATGTTAAAAACATGTTAGTTATTGATGAGTATCATTTTTTTTATATGGGCTATTATTATTAATTTCGTTGCAGTCAAAACAATTATAAAACATATATAATATATAATTATGAAAATATTAGTTTGTATAAGTAAAGCTCCTGATACAACTGCTAAAATTGCCTTTACGGATGGTAATACGAAGTTTGATGAAAATGGAGTCCAATTTATTGTAAACCCTTACGATGAATGGTATGCATTAGTTAGAGGATTAGAGTTGAAAGAAGCAAATGGAGGTTCTGTTACTGTTTTAAATGTAGGAGGAGTTGAAAACGATCCTATTATTAGAAAAGCTTTAGCAATTGGTGCTGATGATGCAGTTAGAATTGATACTGTTGCTACAGATGCTCTTTCTGTTTCAAAACAAATTTCTAATTATGCTAAAGACAAAGGATTTGATTTAATATTTTTAGGAAAAGAGACTATTGATTATAATGGTTCTCAAGTTGGTGGAATGGTTGCCGAATTGTTAAACTTACCTTATGTTTCATTAGCAACTAAATTTGATGTAAATGGAGGAGTTGCAACAATTGAGAGAGATATTGAAGGTGGAGTTGAGGTTGTTGAAGTAACTGGAGCATTAGTTTTAAGTGCTGCAAAAGGAATGGCAGAAGCAAGAATACCTAACATGAGAGGGATTATGGCTGCAAGAACTAAACCTTTAGCTGTTGAGGCTGGAGTTGATGTTAATGCTGTGACTTCTATTAAAAACTTTGAATTGCTTCCTGCAAAATCAGCTTGTAAATTAGTTTCTGCTGATAATGTTGAAGAATTAGTTAGTTTATTACATAACGAAGCAAAAGCTATCTAAAATTAAGAACTTTAAAAAAGAAAATTATGTCAATTTTAATATATGCTGATTCAAACAATGGTGCTTTAACCAAAAATGCTTTTGAAGCAGTAAGTTATGGAGCTCAATTGGCTCAACAAACGGGAAGTTCAGCTGTAGCTATTGTTACAGGAACTGTTTCTGGTATTGAAGATTTAGGGAAATATGGTGTTTCAAAAGTATTACATGCTTCTGATGCATCTTTAGATAATTTTGACCCTCAAAAAATAACTCATGTGATAGCAGAAGCTGCAAAATCAGTTGGAGCAGATACTATTATTTTTTCTCATGATTATTCAGGTAAATCTGTTGCACCAAGATTAGCAGCAAAATTAGATGCTGGTTTAGTAACAGGAGCGATATCTTTACCGAATACTGATGGTGGGTTTATTGTTAAAAAAGCTGTTTTCTCAGGGAAAGCTTTCGCCTTTGTAGAAGTAAATTCAGCAACTAAAATTGTGTCAGTTTTACCAAATTCTATTGAAAAGAAAATAGGAGAAGGAAGTGCTACTGTTGAAGCTTTTTCAGTTGAAATTCCATCTACAAACTTAAAAGTAAAAGAAGTAAGAAAAGAATCTACAGAATTATCATTAACAGAAGCTGATATTGTAGTTTCTGCTGGTAGAGGATTAAAAGGACCAGAAAACTGGGGAATGATTGAGGAATTAGCTAAAGAATTAGGAGCAGCAACAGCTTGTTCTCGTCCAGTAGCAGATATTGGATGGAGACCTCACCATGAGCATGTTGGTCAAACTGGTTTTGCGATTCGTCCAAATTTATATTTTGCAATAGGTATTTCTGGAGCTATACAACATTTAGCAGGAGTTAATGGTAGTAAGGTAATTGTAGCGATTAACACTGACGCTGAAGCACCATTCTTTAAAGCTGCAGACTATGGAATAGTTGGAGATGCTTTTGAAGTTGTACCTAAATTAATAGAAGCAATTAAGAAATTAAAGGCTCAAAATTAGAAATTAACTAACCAAATAAGGGGGATGTAAAATCCCCCTTTTTACGTTGATGGAAAAGATAGAATTAGAAATAATAGGATTGTCATACAGTCAAACTCAAACTGGAGCTTATGCTTTAGTACTAGGGGAGAAAGTAGGGGCAAAAAGAAGACTTCCAATTATTATTGGAGGGTTTGAAGCACAAGCAATAGCTATAGAGTTAGAGTCTATGACGCCAAGTCGTCCATTAACTCATGATTTATTTAAAACTTTTTCAGATGCTTACGAAATTCATGTAAAAGAGATTATTATTTACAATCTTGTTGAAGGAATTTTTTATGCTAAATTAATTACAGAAAAGGATGGTAAAGAAGTTGAAATTGATACCAGAACATCAGATGCTATTGCTTTAGCTGTTCGTTTTAAATGTCCTATTTCAACTTATGAATTTATATTATCGAGTGCTGGAATTATTTTAGATGAATCTGCTTCTGATGATTCTTCTGATATAGAAAATCAAATTAATGAAATAGAAGATGAACTTACAGAGTCTGTTACTTCTCCTAAACCATTAAATTATTCTGATTTAACAAATGAAGAATTAAATGCTAGATTACAATCAGCTATTGATAATGAAGATTATGAAGAAGCATCTAAAATTAAAGAAGAAATAGATAAGCGTAACTCAAATTAAATAAGATTTTGACTCCATTATTAGCCATAAGTTTTACTGCTATTCTAAAAGGTATTTTAGGTATGGCTGTCTTAATAGGAATAGCATTTTTATTTAGTGATAATAAACGTAAAATTAATTGGCCATTAGTTGCTAAAGGTCTAGCCATACAATTTGTTTTTGCTATTTTAGTTTTAAAAGTCCCTTTTGTAGAAGAGGGCTTTGAATTTGTAAGTAAGATTTTTACAAAAGTTATTGGGTTTACCCAAGAGGGGACTATGTTTTTATTCAGGTCTTATGTTAGTGGTGAATTAGGTTCTTCGCTAATTAATTTTGTGATTATGGTTTTGCCTACGGTGATTTTCTTTTCTGCACTTACAAGTTTATTTTATTATTGGGGAATACTACAAAAAATAGTTTATGGTTTTGCCTGGGTAATGAAAAAAGCGATGAATTTATCTGGTGCTGAAAGTTTAGCAGCGGCAGGTAATATATTTTTAGGTCAGACTGAAGCACCTTTGTTAGTTAAACCTTATTTAGATAAAATGACTAATTCTGAGTTAATGTGTTTGATGAGTGGAGGTATGGCAACTATAGCAGGAGGAGTTTTAGCTGCTTACATTGGGTTTTTAGGTGGTGATGACCCTGTACAGCAAATCTATTTTGCAAAACACTTGTTGGCAGCATCCGTAATGTCAGCACCAGCTGCAGTAGTTGCGGCAAAAATATTAGTTCCAGAAACAGAAAAATTTGATAGTAACTTGATAATTTCAAAGGAAAAAATAGGTTCAAATGCATTAGAAGCAATTGCAAATGGAACATCTCAAGGAATAAGGTTAGCAGTAAATGTAGGTGGTATGTTATTAGTTTTTATTGCATTAATGGCAATGGGTAATTACATATTATTTAAACTAGGAGATTGGACAACAATAAACGATATGATTAGTTCTAATACTGCTTTTGATGGATTGTCTTTTCAATTTATATTAGGCTATATATTTGCACCAATTGCATGGCTTATGGGTGTCTGTTCAGAAGATATGGTGTTGGTTGGACAACTTCTTGGAGAAAAAACTATTCTGAATGAATTTGTTGCTTATGTTTCTTTAGGAGAAATGAAAATGGCTGGAAAATTTGCAGAAGAAAAATCTATAATAATGGCAACTTATATTCTTTGTGGGTTTGCCAATTTTGCATCTATTGGAATTCAAATAGGAGGTATAGGTGCATTAGCCCCATCTAAAAAAGGATTGCTTTCTCAATATGGATTTAAAGCATTAATAGGCGGTACTTTAGCCTCATTATTTACTGCTGTAGTAGTAGGTATGTTAATTTAATAGTTTTGAATTACTTAATTCAAAACATCTTTTAATGAATTACAAACACTTTTTATTAAGCTTTTTTTTTAGCTTCTCAAGTATATTTCTTTGCTATTCACAAGAATGGAAGAATTTAAAATCATATACAATTGAGACAGGAAATGAAATATTAGCTGCAGGAAATTGGCTAAAAAAAGATAGAAAAAAGAATACTATTGTTTGGAAAGAAGCTAATGCCTATAATATAGGTCTTGAAAAATCTTATTTAAAATATAAAAATATTCATCAAATTCATGATTTCTATATTTGGTTTGATGAGGTTAGAAAAGAAAAAAACATGAAATAAAGTGGGTAGGTATAGCAGATATAGCAGCTGGTAATTTATCAAAATTAGATAACCCATTTGTTAAAGCATTTGTTATAAATAATAAGGAGTTATTAAATTTTGCAAAACAAGGTTCTCAGGATGTTTTTAAATTTGCTTGGCTTAAATTAAAAGATGTATATTATTCAGATAATCCAATAAAAAATGAGAAAGCAAAGAGTTGGGATTATGAATATGGTAGAATAGAGCAGTGTGAGATTTTAAAAAACAACTATAATCAATTATCGGAAAAAGCTATAAAAAAACTCCAGAAGATGGCAAAAGGGAAAGGCATTTATCGTTTGGCGATTCCTAATGAGTTAAGGTTTAAAGGTGATATAAAAAACTGTGAAGATAGATTTAGTTATAGCATAAATACGTTGTTAGATTACTATACTAAAACTAACTAAACTTTAATACCAATTACACATACATCATCAATTTGCTCAAGATTACCTTTCCAATCTTCAAAGAAAGAATTTAATAAGTTTTTTTGTTCATTAAGTTCTTTGTTTGCTATTGATGCCAAGAAAGATTTAAAAGGTTTATATTTTATTTTTTTACCATTTGGACCTCCAAATTGGTCTGCAAATCCATCAGTAAATAAGTATATCAAATCATCTTTTTTTGCTTCTATTTTATGATTTGTATAAGGAATTAAATTTTCAGTAAAATTAATTGCTTGCCTATCGGCTTTGTATTCTCTAACTTCATTTTGTGAAATCACCCATAGGTTATTATTTGCTCCAGCCCACTCAATTTCATGATTAACAAGATTAATTTTTGCTAAAGATATATCCATTCCATCTCTCGAAGCTCCACTTTTTGTGTTTTGACTTAAGTCTTCTATTACCTTAGCTCTAAGATTGTCTAATATTTCAGCAGGAGACAAAATATTATTTACAGTATTAATACTATTTAAGAAACTTATTCCTAGCATACTCATTAATGCTCCAGGTACCCCATGACCAGTACAATCAGCTGCTGCTATATACATGAAGTTATCTTTTTCATAAGACCAATAAAAATCACCACTTACAATATCCTTTGGTTTAAAAAGAATAAAATGAGGAGGAACATTACTTGAAATATGTTCTTCTGATTGCAGTAGTGCTTGTTGAATGCGTTTAGCATATTTTACACTATCAGTAATATTAATTAAAGCTTCCTCAAGCTTTAAACTTTTATCTTCAATTTCTTTTTTCTGAATAGTAATTCTTTTATTAGCTTTCTTCTTATCATTTAGTGATTTTAGTATAACAATAGATAGAACAACTAATGCTACTAGTCCTATGCCAAAAGAGTAAGAGATTAACTTTTGTTCTTTAATTTCTATTTCATGTTCATGATCTTTTTTTACTTGAGCAAGTTCGTTTTCATGTAATTTTTTTTCAAACTCATACTGCATTCCAGCTTGAATTGTTTTATGTGTATTTTCTGTATTTTGAAGTGAGTCAACCATTTGATAATGCTCAATTAAAAGGCGGTATGATTTTTCGAATTCTTTTAAATCACGGTATTGGTTACTTAGCGAAAGCGAAGTGTTTTTAATTAGTTCAGGAGAGCCTATTGTTTTTGCTAAATTGTAAGCTTTATCTAAATAAGGCTGAGCACTTTGCTTATCTTGCTTTAACCTGTATATAACACCAATACTATTAAGTGTATTTACTAATCCGGCAGTATTATTTATCTCATTTTGAATTTTTTCAGACATTAGAAGATACTCTAAAGCTGTATCATATTCTTTTTGTTCACGATATATGCCAGCAATATTTATCAAGCATTGACCAATTCCAGGTTTATCATTTGTTTTTTTACGTTTAGCTAAACTTTTAAAGAAATATTCTTTTGCTTCATAATATTTTTGTTGAGAAAAGTATAATGATCCTAAATTGTTTAATGATACAGCTATACTCTTTTCATCGCCAATTTCTTCTTTTACTTTTAGGCCTTTTTCATAATATTCTAAAGCTTTTTCAAAATTATTTTGTTCATGGTAAAGCAAGCCAATGTTGTTTAAACATGCACCAACACTTCCCTTATCATTAAGTTTTTCAAGTAGTTTTAAACTTTTTATGTAGTTTTCTATTGCTTTCTCAATTAAGCCTTGTGATTGAAATATATAACCAATGTCATTATATGCAATAGCTTCTTTATTTTCTTCTCCTAATTCTTTAAATAAATCTATACTAATTAAATAATGCTCTAAAGCGTTCTTGTAATCTCCTAGATCGGTTAGAGAATATCCAATATTGTTATGAGCAACAGCTATTCCTTTTTTGTAATTTATTTTATCACTAATTAAGAAAGCTTCTCTAGAATAAGAAAGCGATAAATTAAAATCAGATGCAAAAAATTGTTCACTCATTATTAAGAGTGCATCAACTTTTTCTTTACCTGAAGAAGTATTTATTATATTTTTTAAGCTATCAACTTTAGTTTCACATTGAATATTTCCAATATTTAATAAAGAAATTAATAAGAAAAGGTATGAAGCTAATTTTGACACGTGGCTAAAATATAAAAAATAGGTAATAATTTTGGTTACTATTGTCTATTAATTTACTTTTTGATGATTTTATTAATCACAACATAAGTTCCAGTTCTACTTTGAGGATAAGATAGATTATCACTACAATGATCCCAAAAACCTTCTTTTATCTCCATGTCAACAGTTATGGCTTTGTTTACGATGAGTTTTTCTATAGCCCATATATTTTCCCATAATTCAGGAATGCAGTTAATAGCTAATTTTGGTTATGAAACTACTTGGTATATAATGGGAGGACTTTTACTCCTCTCAATTTTGTTTTTAGTTTGGTTAAGAAATATTATAAGAAAAGAAGAACTCTAATTTAGAGCTTTTCAAAATCACTTAATTTATCTAGTTGAATTACTGACTGTTTACCTTCGCTAAAACCAATTACAGAGATGAATTTTGCATTTGACACAATTTCTTCAGCTTTGTATGAAGTTCTTACATGTAAATCTTGACTATAAGATTCGTCATAAGCACTAAGCAGAATAACAATTTCGGCATTCCTTTCTATTATATCTTGATGAGTTAAACTATGCAATGGACTTTCTGTTGTAATTGGATGAACGATTGTCCAGCTAGTAACAAATAGACTAATTTTTTCCATCTCTAAATCAAGGGTATAAAACTTTCTTGAAACACCTTCTACTTGAGAATAAATAATTTTTGCTGAAGCATTGATAAGTTGGTTGTTTTTTGGATTTGCAACTCTAGCCATTAAACCAGTTATATCTTTATAAGGAGATATTAAAGCATTTTTAGAAAACATTATTTGTGGCTTAGGTTTTGAAAAACGACCATATAATAATCCAGTAGAAACGGAAAAGCTTAATAGACCTATAAAAGCTTCAAAACTTGCAATAAGGCTAATTGTTTTTCCAGTGGGATGCAAACCTCCATAGCCAACAGTTGTTAGGGTTTGAGCACTAAAGTAAAATGCGTCAAAAAAATTATTGTTAATTGTAGTTCCTTTTAAGCCATCTAATCCTACAAGTAAATAGAAGGAGGTGAAAATTAAATTAATGATAATAAAACCAACTAAAAGACAAGCAAAAAAACTAAATGAAGACATGTTGATTAAGGCATGAAAAAGATTAAATCTTTCAAAAAAACTCAATCCCTCTTTTTTAACATTGAACTTGCCTTCTTTTGTAATAAGTCTTTCTCCTTCGTTATTTATATTTGAACCAAAGCCACTATTAGATAATTCTTTTATTTTTTTTAATACCATTTTATTAGATTATTAAACTAAAATACGGTTTTCTGTTTTATTAGGATAAATTTAAATTGAGTTAACAGTACTTTAATCTTATAAAGAAAAGGTTAACAAAACCCTAAGGTAGGCTTTAAATATAACTGACAAACACCTCGTACTTTTGGAGTAAATAAAGGGCATGAAGTTAAACTACCATAAAAAAATAATGTATGATTATAAGTATGGCAATCATAGCAATTTGTGTAAAGAAGTTAAGCAAATCGAAAAAGACAAAAAGGAAATATCATTTGATAAGAAAGAAGTCAATTTTATCAAAAAAGGCTTATCAGAAAGAGGAAAATTTATTGAAACTATATCAAACCGATTTTTTAGGAATCTAAATTAATTAACAAAAAATATGAAACCATTATACCTGTTTATATACCTGTTTTTTTTCATTTTTAATAGTTGTATCTCTCAAACATTAGAAAAATATGAACCTCAACTTATAATTAAAACGATTATTCCTAAAGGTTCGATTTGCGAAAATGAGTTTGGAAATCAGGCTGATTGGATAGAAGTATATAATGATGGAGATATTGCTGTTGATTTGGGTCAATGTAAATGGTTTATAACTGATAATCCAAAACGGCCAAAGAAATATAGATTGCCGAACCAAATAATTGGACCAAAAAAATCAATTATAATATGGTGTGATGATGAAAATAGAGTAAGAAATCAAATTCATACTAACTTTAAGCTTTCATCCTATGGTGAAACAATAGTTTTAAGCTATAAAAGTGATGATGAATTATTAATAATAGATACTGTTAGTTATATGCCGTTAGATATAGATAGTCAAATGGCCATATTTAGAACAGATAAAGGTTTAGTTTATAGACAATTAAGTGCTGATAGGGAAAAGTAATTAGTTGTTTAGTTAATTATATAGTTTAGTTTAAGAAAGGCTTCAATGAAAATTGAGGCTTTTTTTTGATAAAATAAGGAGTTCTATAAATAGAACTCCCTTCTTAATCCAAGGACTAATTGTGCTTGGTGTGAATTATCTTTATAGTTGAAACATAATAGGCAACACTAATTTTACATTAACCTTTTTGCCTTCATGTTCACCAGGTGTCCAATTTGGCATTTTAGAAATAACTCTAGTTGCTTCTTTATCTAATTCAGAATTAACCGACTTTAAAACTTTCACGTTTTTTATTGCTCCTTCATCTCCAACAATAAATTCAATAAAAACTTTGCCTTCTATATTATCTTTTTTAGATTGTTCAGGATATTTAATTTCTTTCATTAAATAATTCATTAGCCCTTGTTGCCCCCCTTCAAATTCGGGCATTTTATCAACTTTTTCATATACCTTATCGGTATGTTGTAGTTTAGTTGTTTTTTCAGACATAACTTTTACCTCCTTATTGTTAAAGGCAAGTGTAGTTAATGCAATTACAGGCACAACTAAAGCGTATTTTAAAACGCTTAAACGGTTTGATTTTTTGGACTTCATCATAATAATTCTCCTTTTTATTAATGGTTTATAATTAAAATTGTTTGCTAACGCACTGCAATTCACACCAAGCAGTTGAGCAACAAGAATTGATGAATATTTATTTGATTTTTGTGAGGCAAATTTATCGGCAATAAATTCATGGTTACATTTTACCGAGTTTAGCCCCATCCATATAAAGGGATTCCACCACAGTAGAATTTTACTTAATTCGTATATCAATATGTCTAAAGAGTGTAATTGGTTTGAGTGAATTTGTTCATGGTGAAAAACAGCAGCTCTATCTTCTTTAGGAAGGTTTGTAGGGATATGAATGTATCCAAAAAAGGAAAAGGGTAAAACTTCAGTTATTTCTCCTTTATTAATTTGTTTAATAGTTTTGAGTGTTTTATATATTGAGAAAATTAGGCGAAAAAATAGCAAAGAGGCTATAGAAATGTAAGCTATTATTAATATGTAACTCCAATTAAATGAAGTGCTTTGTTTTGAGATGTTTGATAATTCTATGGTTGGTAAAATTGCTTGAAAATTACTAGAAACTGTAACGCTTGTTTTTATAATAGGAATAATAAAAGATAGGGGCAAAGAGAGTAAAAGATAAAATCGGTTTACTTGAAAATTAGTGTTGTTTCTGAAAAACAAAAAGTAAAACAAATAGAATAAACTATAAATAATACCTGTTTTTAATAAATAGAATAAACTTTCCATATTTTATTTTTTTAGTTCTTTTAGTAACTCATCAATTTGTTTAATATCCATTTTCTTTTCTTTCATGAAAAATGAAAGCATTGAAGAAGTAGAGCCCCCAAAAAAACTAGTTATTAAGTTATCAGTTTTTAAATTTTTATATTCTTCTTTTGAAATTATAGGGAAGTATTGATGAGTTTTCCCAAATGCTTCGTAGCCAACAAACTCTTTCTTTTCAAGTATTCTCACGATAGTAGAAACTGTATTGTATGCAGGTTTAGGGTCAGGTAATTCTGGCAGTATTTCTTTAACGAAACACTTTTTCTTTTGCCATATAATTAGCATTATTTGTTCTTCTGCTTTTGTTAATTCTTGCATGGTTCAAATGTATAACTAAATGTTTAGTTATACAACTATTCTTTTAGTTAAAGGTCGAATATTTTATAAAAAGGTGTTGTTTGATTTGTTTAACGTTTATTTTTTACCATTAGTAATTATAATAAACCATTCACATATTATTAAGGTATTTTTTTTACCTGATCTGTAACAATAATTGGTCTAGAGGCGTCATACTTACAAACAAATAAATTAAAATGTCTAAATCTACCAATTACCGAAAAATAGCATCCGTTCACCTAAAAATGATTTCGGAGGAAGGATTTAGGAAATACTTTTGAACTATAAATTAAAAATATAAAACATGAAAACATTAGCAATTACAATAGCAATTTTAACTTCAGGATTAATAAATAACACTTATGCTGGAGGCGGTAACTTTAATATTAAAGATAAGTTGCAAAAAGTAGTAAAATTTGAAAACAACAAATTACCAATTGAAAAAAATAAAACAGCATTTGTTAAAGTGAGTTTTAAAATTGATGCGCAAGGTAAGATTGAAATTATCGATACCAATTACTCTGATGAATTAGTTAAAGAACAATTGATGCTTAAATTAAATGAGCTTAAAATTGAAGAAAAACATGACCCTAATAAGGTTTACTATTACAACTTTACCTTTAAAAAAATGTAGTAATATTAGTTTAGTTAGTATAAAAAGCCTTTCTTTTTTAAGAGAGGCTTTTTTATTTATTGCATTTAAATGTATATTTATTATATGGAAAATAACGGACCGATAATATCAAGAGGAGATACTCCAAAAGATAAAGTAAGAAGGATATTGTTAATTATGGCAGCTTTCTTTTTTATTGCTTTTTATAGTATGTATACAGTTATTACATATCAAGATCAAGCTAATTATGAAAGTGAATTAACAGAGGATTGGATAGAGGATGAAAATAAATTAGCTGATATAATTAATGAATTACCATCTGAACAAACGGAGATAGAAGATAAGGGAGAAGAAGTAATTGAAGAAAAGCAAAAAGCTGATTTTTATTATAAACGAGCTCTTGAAAAAGAAAAATTAAAGGATTATAATGGGGCTGATGAGGATTATACCAAAACGATAAGTTTAGCTAAAAAGTACAGCTCTGAAATGTGGAATGCCTTAAATAATAGGGGGATAATAAGAGCTAAACAGTTTAAAAACTACAAAAGTGCTTTAAAGGATTTTACTCAAATTATAGAAACGGAAACAAATAGAGTTGATGGGAATATTAATTATACAAGATTAGAAGCTGGTTACAGTAATAGAGCGTTTGTAAAAAAAATGAGAGGAGATAAAGATGGTGCTTGCGATGATTTATATTTAGCCTTAGGAGTTAGTTCTGAAAGTTCTGTCAAATTTATTGAGGAGCAAATAAATAAAAACTGTTATTAATTAATAATTTGCTTTATACGTTACAGTTAAATTTTGTTTATCTTTGACTTTAAAAGATTAAACAAAAAAAATAATGGAGATTTCAGTTTGTTGGTTTAGAAGAGATTTAAGGTTAGAAGATAATACTGCACTTTATAATGCTTTGAATTCTGATTATGCTGTACTTCCCATTTTTATCTTTGATAAAGATATTCTTGAGGAATTGCCTCGAAATGATGCTCGAGTTAATTTTATTCATCAGCAATTAACTCAAATTAATAAGGAGCTTGGTAAATATAAAGGTTCATTAAAGATATATAACTCTTCGGTTGATGAAGCTTGGGAAGAATTAATAAAAGAATTTAATGTAAAAGAGGTTTACATTAATGAAGATTACGAGCCTTATGCAATGCAAAGAGATGAAAGGGTTGAACAATTTTTAGCATCTAAAAATATTCAACTTAAATCTTTTACAGATCAAGTAGTATTTAAGCCAAAACAAATTTTAAAAGATGATGGTTTACCTTATACGGTTTATACACCTTATAAAAACAAATGGTTAAAACATTTTGAGTTAAACAAGCCTCAAGTATTACCGACTCCTAATTTAGAAAACTTATATTCAAGTAATTTTAATTTTCCGAGTTTATCTGATATAGGTTTTAAACCATCAACAATACAAGTAGAAGATTTTAACCTTAAACAGTTAGGTAATTATGAACAAACTAGAGATGTCCCCCATTTAAACGGAACAAGCTATTTAGGTCCTCATTTGCGTTTTGGGACAGTGAGTGTTCGTTCAATAATTAGTCAGCTAAAACCTTCCGACCATGTTTTTTTAAGTGAATTGATATGGAGAGAATTTTTTATTCAAATATTAGTTCATTTTCCGAGGGTTGTAAATGAAAATTTTAAGAGTAAATACAATGGCATAGTATGGAGAAACAACGAAGATGAATTTTCTCGTTGGTGCGAAGGTAAAACAGGTTACCCAATAGTTGATGCGGGGATGAGACAATTAAATGAGACAGGATATATGCACAATAGAGTGAGGATGGTAACAGCCAGTTTTTTGTGTAAACATTTATTAATTGATTGGCGATGGGGAGAAGCCTATTTTGCTGAAAAATTACTAGATTATGAGTTGGCTTCCAATAATGGAAATTGGCAGTGGTCTTCGGGAACAGGTTGCGATGCAGCACCTTATTTTAGAGTGTTTAATCCAACTTCACAAACACAAAGGTTTGACCCTGATATGAAATACATTAAAAAGTGGGTGCCAGAATTAAATGAACTAACTTATACTCCAATGGTTGATCATAAAATGGCAAGAGAAAGAGCACTGCGAACATATAAAACCGGTTTAGAAAGTTTTATTTAAAAAAAAATAACATGAAAATTGAATTGTCGGATTTAATGGAGTGGGATGAACGTTATCGTTTAAAGTTTGTTAATTCTCTATCAGGCTATAAAGGTGTGCACTTAATTGGTACTCAAAACAAGAATAAAGAAACCAACTTAGCTATTTTTAATTCCATAGTTCATATTGGCTCTTCGCCACCATTAATAGGCTTTATAATGCGACCACTAACAGTTGAGCGGAATACCTATAACAATATAAAGGAAACAAGATATTACACGATTAATCATGTTCATAAATCATTTTTAAAAAAGGCACATTATACATCGGCGAAATTTCCTACTGATGTTTCAGAATTTGAGGCATGTAACTTAACCCCTGAATATTCGAATTCCTTTTCAGCCCCTTTTGTAGGTGAAAGCACAATAAAATTAGGGTTAAAACTTATTGATGATAAGGAAATTCAAGTAAATGGAACTCGATTAATTATTGGAGAAGTTCAAGAAGTATTTATTGATGAAAATTATATAGAAGAAGATGGTCAAATTGATTTAGCATTGTCGAACGATGTTTGTGTAACGGGATTAAATCAATATTCGAGTGTAAATAAGTTTAAAAACATACCTTATGCAAGAGTAGAGGAGGCTCCTAATTTTAAACAAAAAGAACGCCCAGATAACGTTGTTTTTGATGATGAAACTCAAACATATAATGCAAACTTATTGCCCTATGGAACAAATATAGGCGCACCTAGTATTCAGGCATCAGGAGTTTCTACATGGATTAATACCAGTGTAACTAGTTTCAACCATACCTTTAAAAACAAAATTGAATTAATAAAAAGTGATTATCAAGCTTTGATTAATGAATATGAAATAAATGATATGCTTTATAAAGCAGATATGAGTTTTGAACCCATTGTTGGAAAAGTATATCATCTCTATTTTTCTGATAAAAAAGGCAAGAATTTTCTTTCATTGATTCCTCCATCGAGTTGGAAAATGGAGCATATTGGTTCTTATGTGTTGAATAATGATAAAACTTGGAAAAAGGTAATAGATGAATCTTGATAGAAAAAAAATAAGACCAATAATAAAAGGGTTAAAGCTAAATGAAAATATGAGTGCTGAAGAGCAGTTTCAGAACAGTACTTTAAGGCCAATAATAAAGATGCAACATGATTTATTGGTTGTTTATTTTAAAAATTACCTTATTGCTAAAAAATGCAATTTTAGTGCGTTATCAGAACTAAAAAAGTTCGAGTTTATTACTTCAGCATTTAGCAAAGACAATTCTTTTAAAGCAGAACTTAAAGGATTGGTTATTGGGCAATTTACTGTTGATGAATTTAAAGTTTATATTACTACCAAAAACGATTACAATAAGCGAATCTTAGCAATGATAAAACAGCGTTTAGAGAGTGTGAAGGAAGTATTCTAGATTCTAACTCCAATAACACAAATATCATCTAGTTGATCTAAATTACCTTTCCATTCTTCAAAAGATTTATCAATCAGTTCTCGTTGCTTTTCTATATCCTCCTTTTGAATGGATAATAGTAGTTTTTTAAAGTTTACCGTTTTTAATTTTTTACCTTTTTCTCCGCCAAACTGGTCGGCGTAGCCATCAGAGAAGATATAAATAGTATCACCTTCATTAAGTTCTATGGTATGAGTAGTGTAGGGTTGAGGTTCAGAATATTTACCAATAGGTTGTTTGTCGGCTTTTATTTCTTCTACTTCAGTGGCATCTTTTCTAATAATCCATAAAGGGTTATTAGCACCCGCATATTTTAAAGTATTTCCTTCCAACGAGCATAAAGCGATGTCCATTCCATCCTTTACATCATCTTCGCTTTTCTCAAACTCTTCTATTACAATTTCACGGGTTTTATTCAATATTTCAGCAGGGTCAGTTAATCCATTTTCTCTAACCGATCTATTTAACCCATTATTACAAACCACACTAACCATTGCACCTGGAACACCATGTCCTGTGCAATCGCAGGCAGCAAAAAGTACTTTGTTTTCTTTATGTTCTAACCAATAAAAGTCTCCAGCAACAATGTCTTTAGGTTTGTAAAGAATAAAACTTTTTTGAAGGTATTCTTTCACAATTTTTTGAGGTGGTAAAATGGCAGATTGAATTCTTTTCGCATAGTGAATACTATCTGTTATTTCTATATTTTTTTCTTCAAGGGTAAGACGTTGCTGTTCAATTTCAATATTTTTAATACTTAGGGCATCATTGTCTTTTCTTTTTAAATTCCAGCCATAGATTAAGATTAGAATAATTAAGATACCAAATATGATCACGTAGATGTATAGTTTCTTTTCTACTTTTTTCTTTTCAAGAGCAGCATCTTGTTCATTTAATTTTGCTTGTTGCAATTCTATTTCTTGTTGTTTTTTTTCATTCTGATATTTTGCCTCGAGCTCAGTAATTTGTTTGTTTTTTTCTTCGTTAAATATTGAATCATTTAAGATCTCTGATTCTTTTAGAGAGAAATAAGCATTTTTAAAATTGTTTTGAGATTCGTAAATAAGTGATAATGATTTTTGCGTTTGAGCAATAAGGAGTTTAGCTTCTTGTTGCTTTGCAATTTCAACACCTTCTTTTAAATGTTTTTCAGCATCCGAAATTTTACCCATTTCTTGTTCTAAAGTTCCAAGGTTAATTAAGGTTGAAACAATTCCGAATCGATCACCCGATAATCTATCCATTTTAAGTGCCTCTTCAAACTTTTTAAGCGCTCCTTTAGAGTCTCCAATTGTTACCAATAACTCACCTAAATTATTTAAGGTTAAGGCTTGACCATATAAATCTTCCATTTCTAAACTTAAATCATATGCTTTATTGTAGTATAACTGAGCACTATCTGTTTCATTTAATTGAATTAGCACAGTACCAATGTTGTTATAGGTCATTAAAACACCTTGGAGTAAATCTAATTCCTTACATAGTTGATTTGATTTTTTGTAATAGTTTAAAGCTGACGACCAATTTTGTAGTGTTTTATAGATAATTCCTAAATCATTATAAACACTGGCTTTATAGCGGTTGTTAGGTTCACCTATTTGCTCATGAATTTTCAGTGCAATATGCTGGTAAATAGCAGCTTCGTTAAAATTTCCTTTGTTTTTTTCTAAAACACCAAGTTGGGTATGAAATCGTGCATAAAATGTAGATAAAGTATCATTAGTTTTTTTTAGGATTGCTAAAGCTTCATCAACATATTTTTTAGATTTTAAAGGCTCTTGGTAAGTTAATTCTCGTGATAAATTAAATAGTATTGAAATTTTACCACTATCATTTAAACTAGGAAGAACACTAATTAAACTATCAATATTTGACGATTTTGCCTTGATTGAAAAAAGCAAAATTAGAACGATTATAAAAGCAATTTTTTTCATCTTTCTAAGATAATTAAATGAGACAATAAAAAAATATTTTTTTTAGATAGAGATGAAACGGAAGTAAAATAAAGCCTATTTTTTCTTCTTATCAGGTAGCAAAGCAAAAGACTTAGCGTTAAAACGGTTGCCTTTAAAAGTGCCTTGAACCTCTGCTTTTCGGGTTACTTTACACATCCCATTAGCGTTGTGTTCATTGCCATGGTCTTGTAATGTACTACCATCTACCCAATAATATTTGCCAGCAACTTGTATAGCCAGCGCACAACCAGTTGGCGAACTCATATTGAAATTACAAGTGCCGCAGGCTGCTATAACTTTATAGGTATTTTCTTTTTTTTGAGCTTGAGTTGTTAAGCTTAATAATACAACAGAAATAAGTAATACTATATTTTTCATAAAGTTAAAAGTAATGTTTTTGGCTTCATATAAAATTTAGTTGGAATAAATTTACATATTCCTTCTATATTGCCCACCTACCATAAACAATGCATCTGTAATTTGTCCTAAAGAGCAATATTTACTGGCTTCCATTAATAGTTCAAACACGTTTTCGTTTTGTACAGCTGCTTTTTGCAGTTTGCTTAATTGCTCGGCTACAACATTTTCGTTGCCTTTGTGCAATTGCTCCAACATGTTTATTTGGTATTGCTTTTCTTCTTCAGTAGCACGTATTACCTCTTTAGGGGTAACCGTTGGCGAGCCTTTACTGCTTAAGAAAGTATTTACACCAATAATTGGGAACTCACCATTATGTTTTAGTGTTTCGTAATACAAGCTTTCTTCTTGTATTTTACTACGTTGGTACATCGTTTCCATAGCACCTAATACACCGCCACGCTCGGTAATTCTATCAAATTCAGTTAATACTGCTTCTTCAACCAAGTCGGTTAATTCTTCAATAATAAACGCTCCTTGTATAGGGTTTTCGTTTTTCGCTAATCCTAACTCACGGTTAATAATTAACTGTATTGCCATTGCTCTACGTACACTTTCTTCGGTAGGTGTTGTAATGGCTTCGTCATAAGCATTGGTGTGTAACGAGTTACAGTTGTCGTAAATCGCATACAAGGCTTGTAGCGTTGTTCTTATATCGTTAAAGTCAATCTCTTGAGCGTGTAAGCTTCGTCCACTAGTTTGTATGTGGTATTTTAGCATTTGTGCTCTTGGGTTGGCTCCGTATTTTTTCGCTAAGGCTTTTGCCCAAATTCTTCGAGCAACTCGTCCAATTACAGCATATTCAGGGTCAATACCATTACTAAAGAAAAAAGATAGGTTAGGACCAAAAGCATTAATGTCCATTCCTCTACTTAGGTAATATTCTACATAAGTAAATCCGTTACTTAATGTTAACGCCAATTGTGTAATTGGGTTGGCACCAGCTTCGGCAATGTGGTAACCACTAATCGATACCGAGTAGAAATTACGTACACCATTTTCAATAAAATATTCTTGTACATCTCCCATTAAACGCAATGCAAACTCGGTTGAGAAAATACACGTGTTTTGTGCTTGATCTTCTTTTAAAATATCGGCTTGTACAGTTCCTCTAACTTTGGTTAGGGTTTCTGTTTTAATTTTTTCGTAAACATCGGCTGGTAAAACCTGGTCGCCAGTTACACCCAATAACATTAAACCTAAGCCATCGTTACCTTGAGGTAATTCGCCTTGGTAGGCTGGGCGAGTAGTTCCTTTTGCTTTGTAAATAGCAGCAATTTTTACTTCTACTTCTTTTTCTAAACCATTTTCTTTGATGTATTTCTCACAGTTTTGGTCGATGGCAGCATTCATAAAAAAGCCAAGCAACATTGGTGCTGGACCGTTTATGGTCATACTAACCGAAGTTAAAGCATGAGATAAATCGAAACCAGAATACAATTTTTTAGCATCATCTAAACAACAGATAGAAACACCTGAGTTACCAATTTTACCGTAAATATCTGGTCTTAAATCTGGGTCGTTTCCGTAAAGGGTTACCGAATCGAAAGCAGTACTTAATCGCTTAGCAGGCATTCCTAAACTTACGTAGTGGAAACGTCTGTTAGTACGTTCTGGTCCACCTTCACCAGCAAACATACGTGTTGGGTCTTCACCTTCACGTTTAAATGGGAATAAACCTGCTGTGTAAGGAAATTCGCCAGGTACATTTTCTTGTAAGCTCCAACGCAATACATCGCCCCAACCTTTGTATTTTGGTAAGGCAACTTTAGGTATTTGTAAGTGCGATAAACTTTCCGAATGTGTTTCGATAGAAAGTTCTTTGTCTCTTACTTTAAACTTGTAAACAGGGTCTTTATATTTTTGTACTTTTTCTTCCCATTGCTCAATAATAAGCATATTCTTAGGGTCGAAATCTAGTTTTATTTTATCAAAAGTAGCTTGCAATACTTTTTTTACATCTTCTTCGCTATCGCTTAAAGTAGCTATAGTTCTTGTAATTGCATCTAACTTATCGGCAAGTGCAACTTGTTCGTTTACCCATTTATCATAACCTCTATTGTTTTCCGATATTTCAGATAAATAACGTGTTCTGCTTGGAGGTATTACAAATATCTTTTCAGACATTTCTTGGGTAATTTCAAAACTCGATTTTAATTCAGTGTTTGTTTTCTCAACCAATTTATCCATTATCACTTTGTATAATGAATTCATTCCAGGGTCGTTAAACTGAGAAGCAATTGTTCCGTAAACTGGAACTTGTTCGTCAGGTATTTCAAATTGATTGTGATTACGTCTGTATTGTTTTTTCACATCTCTAACCGCATCTAAAGCACCACGTTTGTCAAATTTGTTGATGGCAATAACATCAGCAAAATCAAGCATATCGATTTTTTCTAGCTGAGTTGCGGCACCAAATTCTGGTGTCATTACATACAGAGAAACATCAGAGTGGTCCATAATTTCTGTATCAGACTGACCAATACCAGAAGTTTCTAAAATAATTAAATCGTATTCCGCAGCTTTTAAAATTTGTAAGGCTTCAGCAACATGTTTAGATAAAGCTAAATTACTTTGACGAGTAGCCAACGAACGCATGTAAACTCTATCGTTTTTAATGGCATTCATTCTAATTCTATCTCCCAATAAAGCTCCTCCAGTTTTACGTTTAGAAGGATCTACAGAAACAATAGCAATGGTTTTATCTTGAAAATCGATTAAAAAACGACGAACCAATTCATCTACTAAAGATGATTTACCC
This sequence comes from Vicingus serpentipes, assembly GCF_007993035.1. NCBI lineage: Bacteria > Pseudomonadati > Bacteroidota > Flavobacteriia > Flavobacteriales > Vicingaceae > Vicingus > Vicingus serpentipes. The sequence continues at coordinate 326,548 of NZ_VOOS01000001.1, read as the reverse complement.
GCTCCACCAGTACCTGTAATTCCAAGTACAGGAGTTTTAACCGTTGTAGCCATGTCATGAACTTTGTCCATGTCAGCTTTACTTTCTTCTGGGAAGTTTTCAGCAGCAGAAATTAACTTAGCAATCGATTTAACATCTTTTTCTTTTAAATGATTTACTTCTCCATTTAAATTAGCTCCAGTTGGAAAATCGCACAACTGAATCATATCATTTATCATTCCTTGTAAGCCCATTTCACGCCCATCATCCGGATGATAAATTCTTGTAATACCGTATTCTTGTAATTCTTTAATTTCTTCAGGTAAGATAGTTCCACCACCACCAGCAAATATTTTTATGTGCTCGCATCCTCTCTCTTTTAACAAATCGAACATGTATTTCAAATACTCAACATGTCCACCTTGGTATGAAGTCATTGCAATTGCATTTGCATCTTCTTCAATAGCACAGTTTACAACTTCTTCTACACTTCTATCATGCCCTAAATGAATTACCTCGCAACCAGTTGCTTGAATAATTCTTCGCATAATGTTAATTGCAGCATCGTGGCCATCAAAAAGACTGGCAGCAGTTACAATTCTTACTTTATTTTTAGGGATGTATTTTTCGATTTGTTCCATATCTATTCTTGTTCTAAAGCGTTGCGAATTTACGATTTTTGAGCTGTTTTTATAATAAAAATGCTCAAGAAATTCTATGTTGAAAAATAATAAATCAATTGATTTTAGACGTATGAAATGTTTGTTTTGTCGATATTTTTTATAAATTAGTCTTTTTTGTGTGTAGTTATTCAGTATGGTAGAAACAAAAACGGCTAATATTTACATTAAAGATAATATCGTTTACCTTATTTATAAGGAGCAAGCAGATGTTGGTATTTCTGAAATTGAAGAGAATATTAGTGTTAAAACAAACATACAAGAAGGCAAAAAAATGAAAACCTTAGTAGATGTAACTAAAGTATGGCATTATTCGGATGAAGCAAGAAAAATTGTAAGTAGTGAAAGATTTAAAAGTATAACGATTGCAATGGCTGTAGTAGTGGGTTATTCTTTGCCTATAAAAATGGTTGCTAATTTTTTTATGAAAATAAATAAACCTCTTACGCCTACTAAGCTTTTTAGTGATAGAGAAAAAGCTAAAGAATGGTTAGATAATTTTGAATATTAATTGAAGTTCATGGTAAATAAAGATATAATAGAAACGTCGATTGGGAATCATTTTATTCAAGATGATGTTCTTTATATTGTTTTTAAAGAAGGTGCAGATGTTTGTATTGACTGTATGAAGGAGAGTAAAAAAGCGCGGTTATTATTACAGAATAATCAAAAAATGAAAATTTTAGTTGATTCAAGAGGGTTGTTTAATATAACAAAAGAAGCTAGAGATTATGCTGCTGAAGACAGACATGCAGATTTAAGTATAGCCATGGCATTAGTTTCAGATTCTCTTCCTACAAAATTGATGATGAATTTCTTTATCAAATTTAATCGGCCTAAAACACCAACCAAAATGTTTACTGATGTAGATAAAGCATTGGAATGGTTAAATATTCATTAAAATAAATCTTAAGTATCATAAAAAAAAGCCGCTCATTTGAGCGGCTTTTTTATTTGAATTCGTGTTGTGTTATTGTTTAATAATTTTAACAGTTTTTGTTGGAGTATTTTCATTGTTAATTGAAACGAAATATACACCAGCTTTTAAGCTTTCTGTAGAAATAGAGAAGTTAGTATTAGATAAGTTATTTTTACTAATAACTAATTTTCCAGTTAAATCGAAAATGTTGATAGAAGAATTCACTTCTAAACCATTAATGTTTAATAAATTATTTACAGGATTAGGATATAATTGAACTGTAGTATTGCTATTTTCATTTATTCCAGTACAAATGTCAGCAGTTCCAGTTTGTGATTCAGAACAAAGAGCAACAGATCTCCAGCCTTGTAATCCAGCTAGTAAAGTAACCGTATAAGTACCGCTTGTTGCATAAGTGTGATTTGGATTTTCTTGGTAAATTAAAGTAGCATCTTCACCAAAATTGTAAACGTATGAAGTATCAGTATTTCCTAAAAATGCAGCTAAGCTATACATTCTGTCATTTAAAATAGGAGAAGAAGTATTTGTAACAGAAATGTTTCCTCCACCAGTAGTTGGCAAACAACCATCAACTGTAAAATCAACAGTTACATCATAAGAAACGTATGGTTGAATATAAATGTCTGCATCATAAAGTGTACCTCCAAGTGATAAAGCATAAGATCTTGTCCATGTTCCAAAAAGATTAGCAGAAGATAACCATTCTTGAGCTCCATCCGCAGCCTGGTAGCTATTACTAACAATACCAACTCCATTAGCAGAATTATTGTCTACAACAATTACATACGGTTGATTTACAACAACAGGAGAAGTGAAGTTAACAGTTTTTTCTAAGACAGCTAAGGCTCCACCACCAAATGAAGTATCAACAGGAACAGAAACAGCTGCTAAAGGAGCTCCGGTAGGCATTGAATCAGCTCCAGCTAAATAAATCTCTACATTAACATTTGTAGAAATACCTCCTGTAGCATCAACTTTGTAAGCATAAAAAGTTGCTCCATATACAGTTATTGATTGAGGAGCATTGTAATATTGAGATACAGCTCTAGCTGAAGTCGCATTATTTAAGTTTAATGCAGCTAAACCAGTTGCTTTTGCATAAGAATAATCTATTGTGTCATTATCACAAGTTACAGTTCCTTTAGCTGTTGTTGATATTTTACTTTCATATTTATCAAATTTGAAAGTTTTGTCGATAGATTGTAATTGATTGTTTGTTTGTGCGAAAGCAGAAAATGTTGTTCCAATCACAAATAAAGATAGTAAAGTTTTTTTCATAATTATTTTTTTTTAGTTTTTTTAAAAGTAACTAGTTTAGTTTAAAAATAAAATGTTTGTTAAATTTCAAAAGTAATTGTGATTTATTATTAAATTATTTTAAGTTATTAGAAATGATTAAGCAAAAAAAAAGCCGCTCATTTGAGCGGCTTTTTTAGTTGTTTTGTGTTTATTACTGCTTAACAACTAGCTGAGTGTGGTTACTTCCATCAACTGAATTTACTTTAACGATATAAACTCCTTTTGCTAAATGAGAAAGGTTAATATTAGTTATGTATGAATTTGCTTGTTCAGTTAAAACTACTTTTCCAAGTGAGTTAATTACAGATATAGTTGTACCATTTACCTCTTTAATAGAAACATTAATTTCATCGTTAAAAGGGTTTGGATAGATACTTGCATCTAATGTATTTCCATTAACTTCTGCAATACTAACGGTAGTATTACAGCTTTTTTGATTTGGAAGTTGTAAGTTGCTTGGATTACAATCTAAAATATTATACAAGAACATTGCTAAACTATCTTTATTATTAGCCATTATATTAGCATCACCAGCAAAAGGAGGGTGGTTTCCTCCAGTATATTCATCTAAATGATTGTATATTCCTAAATTATTTAATCTATCTTTCATTAGGCCACTTCCATATAAAAATACAGGAGTAAAACCATTTAGAGGTTGACCATAACCGTATTGAACAGTATTGTCGGTGTATGCATGAGATCCGTACCATGGAACATCATTTTCTTCAATCCAGCTAGTATCCGCTACGCCTCCAGCAAAGCCAAAAGTACCATTACTTCTTGAGCAATATCCGGGATTTCCACTATTACCTTCAATACCACCAACTTCGGTTGCCCAAGTTTGCCATTGAGGGCTTAATTCGGAAATATCATCATTATAAGTTAAATTGATTCCTAATATTCCACCAGCAGAAGTTCCTCCTATAAAAATTTGTTCTGGATTAACTTTGTATGTATTTGTAGTTGCAGCGTCTTGTTTAAAAAAACGAATAGCAGCTCTACCATCTTGAATCGCCATTAATACAACTTTTGCAGTTGTTTCTTCTGCAATTAAAGAGAATGCACTTGTTGCAAGTCTATAGTTAATAGAAGCACATACATATCCTTTTTTTGCCATTTCTGTTGCAAAAAATACTTGATCAGCATCATTTTTTGTTCCAGCAGAAAATGATCCTCCGTGTGCAAAAATGATAACAGGCCTATTTGAGGCAGTATCTCCTTGAGGTTGATAAATATCCATGTCAAGGTTTATAGTTGTACCATTTAAGTTTTGATTACTACCGTATTGAACAGTAGTAACATCAACATTGGTAAAAATGTCAGCTTGATATCTGCCGTCGCATTGAGCAATAGCTTGATACCCAGAGAAAATTAATAATGCGGTTGCTAAGGAGTAAATTTTTTTCATAGTTAATTCAGAATTAATTGTTGAAGAATGGATTTATTGTGTTTTTAAATATTGTGTTGGTGTTAAATATACGAAATATTGTTAATTATAAAAGAGCAAATCCAACCAATAGTTTTATGATTGTTAGGATTTTAAATTAGTTGTTTACTTTTGTTATTTATGAGTCTAGTGGTAGGTAATAAAGTCAAATTTTTAAATGAAAACCTTGAAGGGATAGTGAAATCTGTCCTTCAAAATGGTAAGGTTACTGTGGAGGCTAACAATGGTTTTGATTATGAATTATCGGTTAATGAATTAATAGTTATAAATCAAGACAATACTCATTCTTATTTACTAGACGAGAAGCAGGTAAAGGATAGAATCAAACTATTTAAACCTGAAAAAAATGTAAGTGAAGGTTTTTTGGGAAAATATACAACCACTACAAAATATCAGTTTGAAAAAATTATTGAAATAGATTTGCATCTAGAAGAACTGGTTGAATTTCCAATGAGATTAGATGATTGGCAACGATTACATACTCAAATGGGCCATGCTAAAAAATGTTTAAACGCGGCTTTTAATCAGAAAATAAGAAAACTTGTTTTTATTCATGGCGTTGGCACTGGCGTTTTAAAAACAGAACTAAGAAATTATTTGGCTGAATTTGAAAATCTTTCATTCAAAGATGCTGATTACAGAGAGTATGGTTCTGGAGCTACAGAAGTATTTATTAAACAATAAAGAAATCAAAAATTTATTTATATAAATTTGCAGTACAAATCGTTCTATCGCGTTACACTTTTTGTGTAATGAGGAAAGTCCGGACAGCAAAGAGCATCTAACCCGGGGAAACGCGGGGTGCAGAAATGTAACAGCTAGTGCAGCAGAAAATATACCGCCACACATTGTGTGGTAAGGGTGAAAAGGTGAGGTAAGAGCTCACCAGTTATAATAGTAATATTGTAAGCTTGGTAAACCTTTAGAGCTGAAAGATCAAATAAACCAAGGCTTGAGGGTTGCTCGCCCAATCTTGGAGGGTAGATCGAATGAGGGTAGAGGCAACTTTACTCCCAGATAAATGATAGAATTCCGATTTATCGGGAACAGAAACTGGCTTATAGATTTGTATTTTATAATAAAGCATCTTGATTTTCAAGGTGCTTTTTATGTTAAATACGATGTTTATTAGGTTAATCCAATTATAAATCCGACATTTGCAAAATCTTACCACAAGGTAAGCTTATTAATAACAGCCAAATTGGTATAGTTATACTGGCGAAAATAGTCCCGCCACTTTCTATCATACCGGTTCGGTATAAAATAAATTAAATGACATTTAAAGATTTAGGTCTAGACGATAATATCGTTAGATCAGTAACGGAATTAGGATTTGAGACACCCTCAGAAATCCAAGAAAAAGCAATTCCACAATTATTAACATCTGATACAGATTTAGTAGGTTTAGCACAAACCGGAACAGGGAAAACGGCAGCTTTTGGCTTGCCAATGATTCAAAAAATTGATCCAACTTACCGAGCAATTCAAGGGTTAATTTTGTGTCCTACTCGTGAGTTGTGTTTACAAATTACAAAAGAATTAACTGCTTATTCAAAGCATAGTGATGGTGTTAGAGTTACTGCCGTTTACGGTGGAGCTAGTATTTCTGATCAAATTAGAGATATTAAAAAAGGTGCTAATATTATTGTTGGTACACCAGGTAGAACAATAGATTTAATGCAACGAAAAGTATTAAAATTTGATACTGTTTCTACAGTTGTGTTAGATGAAGCCGATGAAATGTTAAACATGGGTTTCAAAGAAGATATCAATGAAATTTTAGAAGGAACACCTGCTTTTAAACGCACTTGGTTATTTTCTGCAACCATGCCTAGAGAGGTAGAGCGTATTGCAAGTAACTATATGACGGATCCTTTTAAAGTTACTGTTGGAACTAAAAATAGTAGTGCTGCAAATATTGAGCACCAATATTGTTTAGTTAGTGGAAGGGATCAATATCATGCTTTAAGAAGATTTATTGATTACTCTCCAGGAATGTTTGGTATTGTATTTACAAGAACAAGAAGAGAAGCCAAAGAATTTGCTGAAAAGTTAATGACTGATGGTTATAATGCTGATGCACTTCATGGTGATTTATCACAAGCTCAACGTGATGCGGTGATGAATAAATTTAGAAGCAGAGCTTTACAAATTTTAATTGCAACTGATGTTGCTGCAAGAGGTATTGATGTTGATGATGTAACTCACGTATTTCATGTTGATTTACCAGATGAAATTGAAAGCTATACACATAGAAGTGGTAGAACTGCAAGAGCGGGGAAGTCAGGAATTTCTGTTGCCTTAATTAGCCCTAGTAAATCAGGTAGAATAAGATTAGTTGAAAAACAAATAGGTAAAAAATTAGATCTAGTTAAAGCACCAACGGGTACTGATATTTGTGCTCAACAAATTATTCAATTAACTCAAAATGTTCATGATGTAGAGGTAAACGAAAAAGGAATTGCTCCTTTTGTTGCTCAAATTCATGAAAGCTTAGCTGATTTTAGTAAAGAAGAAATTATAGAGCGTTTTGTATCTGTAGAATTTAATAGATTCTTACAAACTTATGATAATGCTAAAGACATAAATATTGATCCTAGCAGACAAAGAAGAAGCTCAGATAGAGATGAAGGAAGAAGAGGAGATAGGAGAGATAACAGTGTTTCTAATACTAACCGTTTGTTTATCAACGTTGGTAAAATGGATGGATTTGAAAATAAAGGTCAAATTTTAGGTTTTATTTGTAATCAATCTGGCATAGATGGTAATTCTGTTGGTAAAATTGATTTGTTCGATAGTTTTGCATTCATAGGAGTGGAAGATGGTATTGGAGAAAGAATTATCAGCAATATGAATGGTAAAAACATTGAGTCGAGAGATATTAGAGTAGAATTTTCTAAAGACAAGCCAAGAGGAGAAAGAGGTGGTAGAGGAAATGGTGGAGAAGGTAGAAGAAGAGAAGGTGGAGGAGAAAGAAGTGGAAGAAGACGTGAAGGTGGAGAAAGAAAAGAATTCTCTAATAGAGGAGGAGGAAGAAATGATCGTTCAAGAAGTAGAAGATAAAAATTACCTTATATAATAAAAAAGCCTCTCAATTTGAGAGGCTTTTTTTTATAGTTTATTTTGATAGCTTTTCGATAAATTCTTTTTCAATTATATCGCTACGCTTAATTACTTTTTTAGACCAAATAAGTAGTTGGTCAATTTTGTCTTCTTCACTTAATTGCCAATCTATATCAGATGATTTTAGTTTTCGACTAATTTCATAAAGACTAATTGCTGCACAAACAGAAATGTTTAAGCTTTCAGTAAATCCATACATCGGTATTTTTACGAATCCATCAGCATTATCCATAGCAACCTGAGATAAGCCCTCCAATTCAGTTCCAAACATTAAAGCACATTTTTCTGTTAAATCAATATCTTCAATTAAGCAATCATTAGTGTGTGGAGTTGTTGCGTATATTTTATAACCTTTGCTCTTTAATTCATTAATACAATCTAAGGTGTTATTTTCTTTTTTATTGTGTTTGTGTAGGTTAACCCATTTGGATGCGCCCATAACAACCTTTGGGTTTATGTTGTAAGAATTTTCGTTTTCAATAACGTGTAAATCTTGTATACCAAAAACATCGCATGAACGAAGAACAGCACTTGCATTTTGTGGTTGAAATATATTTTCAAGAACAACAGTTACATGTTTTGTTCTTTCTGCTAAAACTTTATCAAATAACTCCTTTTTGTTATCTGTAACTAAGGTTAAAAGTTGTTCTAATAATTGTTTTTTCATTTGCGATAAAGATAATATTTCTAATAAAGATTAAAAACAAAAAAATCTATGCAACAAAAAAGGCTTTCCATAGGGAAAGCCTTTTTAAATAATTTTATCACAAATTATTTTACTTTATCAGCTAATGCTGATCCAGCCTTAAACTTAACTACTTTTTTAGCAGCTATTTTAATTTCTTTACCAGTTTGAGGATTTCTTCCTGTTCTTGCTGCTCTTTTAGATACAGACCAAGTTCCGAATCCGATTAAAGTTACTTTATCACCTTTTTTAAGTGCTGAAGTAGCTGATCCAGTAATAGTTTCTAATGCTGTTTTTGCATCAGCTTTCGATAATTTTGCATCTTTTGCAATTGCGTCAATTAATTCTGCTTTATTCATTTTGTAAAAATTAGGTTAAACAATGATTTTTTATCTATTAATCTATAACAAATATAGACGAATTCTATTTTTATGCAACTTTTGATTATAAAAAAACCTTGATTTGTTAATAAATCAAGGTTTTTTGTTGATAAGCACGTTATCAGTCTTTTAGTTTTTAGAGATTAATAGTCCCCAGTGGTATTATCTTCATATATTCTATCTTTTCCAAAAAACTCAGGAGTTTGTAGGGAAACAATTTTTAATGGATTTTTTGATGTAACAATGACAGAATGAAAAGTGTTCTCAGGGATTGTAAAGTGATCACCTTGTTTAATATCAAATTTTTTCTTTCCAACAGTCATTTCTCCTTCACCGTCTAAAACAATAATTGATTCAGTGTGTTTTAGATGTTTGTGAGATTTTACACCTTTTTTTACCCAAATTACAAAATATGAAGCTTTAGCATCTGAATATAAGTTCTTTACCAAAATATTGTCATATTCTTTTTCTGGAGCAATATCATTAAGGTTTGTTTTTTCATCAGACTGTCCAAATGCTAAACTAGCAATGAAAAGAATGAATATTGTTATTATATTTTTCATTAATTACATTTTAGAGTTGATATAGTTTATTGTTTCTTGTTCTATTTCGACTGTTCTAAGGTAAATTTCTTCACCTCTTTTTAATAAATCATCAGCAAAAGTTCTGTCTTTAATGTCTTTAGCATTTATTTTAACATTGAAATAAGCTCCAGTAACTGCTGCTTTGGCGCAAAGAATTCCTACACCTGCATCAGATAAAGAAGTTTGCATGCCATCTTTTAGCATCGCTTGCATTACTTCCATAGATTGGAATGCTGTTTCCATCACTTTAAAAGGTACTTCAGTAGCATATTTTGTAGCATTTTCTATTGCTTCTGCTCTTAATTTTTGTTCTTCTTCAGTTCCTTTTGGCATTCTAAAGCCATCTATAATTTTATTGAAGGCATTAGTATCTTCATCAACTAAAAACATTAATTTGTTTTTGTAAGATTTTCCTTTTACTGCCCAATTAGAAAATTCTTCCCATCTATCGTCCCAACCAGCTTTATGACTTGATAAGTTAGCAACCATTGTTCCTAGAGCAACTCCTAATGAACCAACATAAGCAGAAATTGAACCTCCACCTGGTGCCATTGATTCCCCAGCTGTTTCATTTGCAAAGTCAGTTAATGATAAATCCACTAATTTTTTTGTAGACTTATCCTCTAAGATGTATTCAATAATTTTTTCTTCAGGATTAAAAGGTTTTAATTCATCAAGACCTAGAGATTTTATTGCAATTTTAATTTTTTCAGATTCAGAACAACCAAGAGAGCGTTGCTGTTTAATTAAGAAGTAATCAGCAGCATCTAGCATTGCTTTTAGTGGAATTAATCCAATTAATTCAGAACCAGTAACTCTTAATCCTCTTTTAGTAGCTGCTTTGCAAGTTTCGTCAAAAGCAACATGCATAGAGGTAATGCTAATGTTTGTTAAATTGTATGAGATTTGAGCAATTCCATATTCATCAATAAACCAGCCAATTCCTTTAACTGCTTTAAGTTTACCTGGAATTCGAATAGGTTCTCCATTTTGATCTAAAACGGGTTTCCCATTTTCCATTTTATTTCTTCCTGCTTCTCTAATATCAAATGCAATTGCATTTGCACGTCTAGTTGAGGTTGAATTTAAGTTAATGTTATATGCTATTAAAAAATCACGAGCACTAACTGCTGTAGCTCCTGTAGTTTTTACTTTTGAATTAAATTCAGCTGGTCCGAAATCTGGTTTCCATTCTGGATTTGTTAATTTTTCTTTTAATCCTTCGTATTCTCCTGAGCGGCAATTTGCTAAATTTTTACGTTTAGGTTCTTGAGCTGCGTTTTCATAACAATAAGTAGGAATTGATAATTCTTCACCAATACGTTTAGCCAGCTTGTGAGCATAAGTAACAGTTTCTTCCATTGTAATGCCTGATATTGGAACTAAAGGGCATACATCTGTAGCTCCAAAGCGAGGATGCTCTCCAGAATGCTTGCTCATATCAATAAGTTCTGAAGCTTTTTTAATTAATCTAAAAGCTGCTTCAATAACATTTTCGGGTTCTCCAACAAATGTAATTACAGTTCTGTTTGTAGCTTTTCCAGGGTCAACATCTAATAATTTAACACCTTCAACAGTTTCAACAACATCAGTTATTTGTTTTATTTTAGCTTGATCTCTACCTTCACTAATGTTAGGTACACATTCAATTAGTTGTTTGTTCATTTTCACATCAATTTTTAATTGATAACAAATCTAATGTTTGAAAATAGAAACTTTAAAAGATTATAAGTAGAGTTATTAACTATTTACTTTTAGTATTGAAATCCTAAAACAGATTGCTATTTGATCGTTTTTTCACGGAATGCACTTACAAATAAAACATTTCCTAAATCAGAGTATTTATTAAATGTACTATCACTTTCTGTCTCGATATTATCAGAATCGTAACCTACAATAGTTAAATCTGCATCAGCAGATTTTTTATTAATAACCATATCAATTTTTTCTTCTTTTAATTGAGGTATTAATTGAATATTAGTTGGAGATATTGGTAACCTACCGCTACTAATTAACTCTAATAATTTAGATTCTGTTTCAGCTTTTTCGTTTGGAGGATAAGTTGAAAAAATATTAATTATACCTTTTTTCCATTCAGGATGGCCAAGCATAATGTAGCTTAAAAGAATCATCAAATTAGCATTTTGAAAATCACGTGGACGAATCCATATGTGAATATTCTTTTTATATCCAAATCCTTTTATTGTTGACCGCAATATACAAACATCAAATTCTGTTGCTCTTAATAATTGGTAGTTCTGAATGGCGTCGTTTAAACTTTCTTTATTATCATTTGTAAATTCAAACAAAATCATATTGTTTCCTTTTCCGCTAACTCCAGATAATTGTATTACTTGAGCAATTGCAGAAGTATAGGAAGGGCTAATTATAGTATCAAGATAAACCTTACTTTTTACTCCTTCATTAAATGTAAGAAGTCTTTTCATTACTTTTTTAGATTCTTGGTAAGTTTCTTTTGAAAGGAAACCATCAATAAAATGGATATAAGTTCCAAAACCATATTTGTGAGATAGCCATCTTAATAAATCATATGCAGATTGTCTTTTAAAAGAATCTTTAGAAACACAAATAATAAAAGGTCTCCATTCTGGAGAGTCTGCACCCGTATCTTTTTTCTGAATAAAAATTTGAAACTGACGACTTAACTGAAACAATACTCCTTTGAATAATTTTTGAATTCCTTTTTTATCCTTATTAATACTGCTAACCCAAATATAGATTAACACCATAATAATTGTAGAGGCTAAGGCGTATGTGAAATCCATTTTAAACATTAGCCAAAAGCTAAAAACAGCACCTAATAAAGATAAGTACCATTTCGATTTAAATGTAGGCCTATAAGATGGGTCTGCAGCAAATTGTTCTAAAAATGAAATAAGACAAATAATACCATAGGTAACCATGAAGAACATAGATATAATACCTGCAACGGTATTAATATCTCCAAGAGCAATAAAAACAAAACCAATAATACAAGTAACTACTAAAGCATTGAAAGGTTCGCCATCTTTAGATCTACCTTTAGAAAACCAACCATTTAGTTTTCCTGGAAAAATAGAATCTACACCCAAAGCTTGTAGGGTTCTAGGAGCAATCATTATAGAGCCTAATGCTGAAGATAGAGCTGCACAACCTAAGCCTATAGGAATAATTGGACCCCAAATAGCAATGCTACTCATTACCATTTGGTCGTTTCCTAAGGCATCAATATCTGCAGACATAAATAATTTTATAGCCACAGCAATATATATTATTATACCTACAATTGTTGCCCATATGGTACCAGTAGGTATTGATTTTTTAGGGTCTTTTAAATCTCCCGACAAACCTAATCCAGCTGCAATTCCAGTGAAAGCAGGGAAGATAATGGTAAATACTTTGAAAAAATTATCTGGATCTTTTACTGTTTTGTATATATTCATTCCGTTTGGAGATGTAGATTCTCCCATAAAAAACATAGCTAATGATATTGCTAAAATAAAGACTACACCATATAGGGCTTTAACGCCAATGTTAGCACCTTTCGATAGCATCAATAATGTAAGCAATCCCATGATAGAGCAGCCCACAATTCGTTTGTCAATGTATATACCTTGAACGGTATATGCCCACCATCTAAGTGGTTCTATAGCCTCTACAAAAGCTATAACATAAAAAGCAATACTTATGGCTTGACTTAAAAACAAAGCAATTCCAATTGCTGCGCCAATATTTAAACCAAATGAACGAGAAATCATATAGTATGCTCCACCACCTTCTACTTTTTGATTAGTAGCAATTTCGGCAACAGCCATTGCTGTCGGTATTGTTACTAAATGGCCAATAAATATTATTGCAAGAGCTCCCATTAAACCGACATGGCCAACAGCATATCCAAATCTTAGAAATAAAATTGCACCTAAAATAGTAGAGATGGCTGTCATGAATACCGGAAGGGTACCCATAGTTCTTGATGGTTGAATGTTATTGCTCATTGCAACAAATATAACTAAATGGAGATTAAAATAAATTAAAAAAAAGTTTAAAAATTATTTCGTAATGTAAAAAGTATATATATATTTGCAGCCGCTTAAAAACACCTATCGGGGTGTAGCGTAGCCCGGTATCGCGCCTCGTTTGGGACGAGGAGGTCGTAGGTTCGAATCCTGCCACCCCGACAAAAACCAACGAAAGTTGGTTTTTTTAATTAGAAATGGGCGCGTAGCTCAGCTGGATAGAGCACCTCCCTTCTAAGGAGGCGGTCGAAGGTTCGAATCCTTCCGCGCTCACAAAAGCTCAACCTATTTGGTTGAGCTTTTTTTTTTGAATTATTTTTCCAAAAAAAAGATTTGTTAATGATTGATTTTTAAAGAGTTAAAAATCGGAGAAAAAAATCTTTGATTTTATACCCGAAAAAAATCAAAAATGTTTTGTAGAAATAAAAAAATAGCTACTTTTGTCGTCCCCTTACAAAGGGATTGTTCTTAACAACATTGAAAAAATATTAAGCGAGAGTAGCTCAGCTGGTAGAGCGCGACCTTGCCAAGGTCGAGGTCGCGGGTTCGAACCCCGTCTCCCGCTCAGATAAAAATATACCAATTATCAATAGTGATATTGATGCTCGAGTGGTGGAATTGGTAGACACGCAAGACTTAAAATCTTGTGTCCATTAGGACGTATGGGTTCAAGTCCCATCTCGAGTACAAAAAGCCTTGTTAATCTTATGATTATCAAGGCTTTTTTGTTTTTTTAAGGTTTTTATTACAAACCAGTTACAAATATTTTGTAAATCTTTAAATTGACTTTTGTCATTTAATCATAAATAATACTTTAGTTTATTTGTTTTCTAATAAAAAGTATCTTGAATGAAGAAGTCAATGTCAAATACTGAATTTTTAGGGTTATTAATTATTATCCAATAAAATATTTTATGAAAGCATTATCATTTTTAGTTTGTTTTTTTCTTTTTGTTATTTATTCATTTTCTCAAACAATAATTCCTTCATGGGCTCAAATTCACGAAGGAGCTCTTCAATTTTATACTTCATCAAGTGTTGTTGGGGAAAATAATTCTTTATATTCAATTGGCTATTTTGATGGTATAGTTGAATTTGGACAAGATACTCTGATTTCAAATGGTGGTCTTGATATATTTATTACAAAAATTGATTCAAATGGAAACTATTTATGGTCAAAATCTATTGGTTCCTTCGGAGATGAACAAGGCATTGCTATTAATAGAGATTCTGAAAACAACTATTATATTGTTGGTTATTTCTCAGGTTCAGTAGACTTTGATCCTAATACAGGAATTAATGAACTAACTTCTGATTATGGTATTTGTCCATTTACAATTAAAATTGATAGTGAGGGTAATTTATTGTGGGCTGGACATATTAACTCAAAAGGGGCGTCTGATTTATCATCTTCTATAGTTTCTACTTCTACTGGTGTTTATGTAATTGGTCAATTTTCAGACTCAGCAGATTTTGATCCAAATATTGGAACTTATTATTTGTACCCTGAAAATTCTTCTGGGTTATTTATACAAAAATTGGACAAAACTACAGGTAACTTATTATGGGTGAAGCAGATTTCTTCTTCATATGTTTTTAGTAGATCAGTTAAAATTGATGGAAATGAAAATTTATATATCTATGGGATGTATAATGGAACGATAGATCTTGATCCAAATCCATCTAATTTAATTAATAGAACAACAAATGGTCAAAGTGATTTATTTTTATTAAAATTAGATTTAAATGGTAATTTTTTAAATGCAGTTACTATTGGTGGCATAGATCATGATGAGTCTACAAACTTTCATATCTCAGAAACAAACGAATTAATACTGTTGGGTAGATTCAGAGAGACAGTTGATTTTAACCCAGGTTTAGGGGTAGATTATAAAACTTCTGAATTCACAAATTCAGGGTTTATACTCAGTTTAGATTCAAGTTTAAACTATAATTCGGTAAAAGTATTTAATGGTAATGGACACAGTACAACAAATTCATGTGTAACAAATTCTTCTAATGAATTGTATGTTTATGGGGAGTATACAAATGAAATATTATTAAATACTGATTATGATATTTCACCTTCTCAAAGTCAAGGTTCACTTGATATTTTTGTTGTTAAGTATGATGCTAATAGAAATTATGTTTTTAGTAATGTTATAGGTGGTCAAAATAGTGATGTTCCCCAACAAATATTGATTGATAGTCAAAGCAATATATATATAACAGGAAAAATTAACTCAACATTAGGTGTTGATTTTGATCCTACACCAAGTCAATTAAATCTTTCTGGAACCCAAACTTTTTATGTAAAGTATTTTGAAGGATGTTTACCTTCAACTTCAAACGTAATTTTAAATGAATGTTTTTCATATACTTCACCAAGCGGTAACTATGTTTGGGATTCATCAGGTATATATAATGATACTTTACTAAACCATATAGGTTGCGATAGCGTTATTACTATTGATTTAACTATAAATTTAGTCGATACTACTGTATCAGTTAATCAAAATATTTTGTTTTCAAACGCGACTGGGGCATTATATAAATGGTTAAATTGTGATAATAATTTTGAACCCATATTGGGTGAATCAAATCAATTTTTCATTCCAAATTCTATTGGTAATTATGCTGTAGAAATCAATCAAAATGGATGTATTGATACATCATCTTGCATTTCATTTGTAACTAATATTGAAGATTATCACAAAAATTTAAATATTTCAGTTTATCCAAACCCAACAAAAGATATAATCTATATTGATGCTAAAGATTATGATAATCTTAAAGTTGAAGTTTATAATTTATTAGGTGAGATGGTTTTTTCAGAAATGATTAACGGAAATGACTTTATAAACACTAATAGTTTTGCTAAAGATGGAGTGTTTTTTATAAAAGTTATAGAAGGAAAAAGTTTGGTGTTTACCCAAAAAATAAAAATCCTTAATTAATAGATATTCTTTCCATTTTGGTATGATTTATTTTTATTAAAGGATGAGAGATTGGAGTAGGTTTAACCAGCTCTTTTTCAATCTCTAAAACTAATTTAGCAGTTATTCTTTTATTAGTTGAATCTCTTTATATTATATAGGTATATAGTATTGTTTTATTATTTAAGTTTTAAGTAAGTTTTGTATTGAAAATTTAAGATAGAAAAGGGGGGTAGATAATTGTCATTTGTAAGCCCCCTTATCAATTGGATAAAATAGAAATACCCCTGTTGACTGTTAAGTGTAGTATTTATTTGCTTTTGTATTTTAAATACATATTTTATAAGTTTGATTATGAAAAATATATTATCAATATTAATAGTTTCATTATTTCTTCTAAATTCTACTGTAGCACAAATTTGTGGTTACAATAAAACAATCAGTTTTGAGGATTTTTATTGTGATTTTGAATCACAAACTAAAGACAAATACTCTGAGGTTTCGGTTAGTAAGATACTTGATGTAATTGGTGCTTCTAAAAGTTTTGTTTTGTTGCCATGTGACGATATGCAGAATTGTTTTGCTACAACATTTAATGGTGTTAGATACATTGTGTATGATAAGGGTTTTTTAGATGGTATTGCAAATAATTCTGATTCTTGGAGCAAGATGTCAATATTAGCCCATGAAATAGGTCATCATATTAATGGACATACTGTAGAGGCTTTATTATATTCTGCAGGAACAATTGAGCCTAAAGTTTTAAGTGAAAGAAGAAAACAAGAGTTAGAGGCAGATGAGTTTTCAGGGTTTGTCTTAGGGAAGCTTGGAGCGACATTAGAGCAATGTCAAAGTGCATTAACAATAGTGTCTAATAATGATAATGATTTAAATAGTACTCATCCAAAGCTTGATAAAAGGTTGCAAGCCATTAAAAATGGTTACGACAAAGCAAAGTCAGGAGCTGTAAATATTTGTCTCAAAGGAGATTGTTTAGCTGGTCAGGGAATTAAAAAATATAAAAATGGCACATATGAAGGTGAATTTTTAAATGGGAAAAGAAACGGTCATGGTATTTATTATTGGAATAATGGTGATATATATAAAGGAATGTGGGAGAATAATTTTCAAAAGGGTTTAGGGGAGAGAACTTATATTGATGGAAGTAAATATAAGGGTAATTGGGATAGAGGGAAAAAAGATGGCTTTGGTAAAATGGTTTATAATAATTCATCTTTTTATTCTGGTACATGGGAAAATGATTTAAAAGATGGTTTTGCAAGGACTTTTAGTGTAGAAAATGGAAATAGTAGTGGTTTTTGGATAAAAGGTGAACAAATACCAAGAATAAGAGGAGGTTGTTTGTCTGGTGATTGTGATGATTATATAGATAAAAAAGGTAATGTTACAGGTCAATTTACAATTTTAACAAGTCATACTTATCAAAAAGGTGATTTTATTGATGGTCTTATAGTTAAAGGTAAAGTGATTAATCATGTTGGGAATGTTTATGTTGGTAGGTTTGATAATTATGCCTTGGTACAAGGTTATTACATAGTTAATGATGTTGTTAATGATGTTGACTCAACCGATCATCCTATTAGTGTTATTCAATTTTATAATATTTCAGGCACAGTATTAGATTTAGACTCTATTCCACTTTCAAATGTTAAAGTTAAAATGGTAGGTACTGATGGTAGTTCCATTGTTGTTGAAAGTGATGTAAATGGTAGTTTTTTGATTGGTAGAGATTTAATGTTTCCTGAAACTTCATATGGCTTATTAGTTTCAAAACCTGGGTATTTTTCAGTAATAAGAAAAGAAACAACAGTTGGAATTGTTAATAGTAAAAAGTTTTTTCATGAATACCGCCTTCAAAAAATTGAGATGATATTTAGTAAACTGGAAATTGAAGAGATAATCAATAAAAATCGACGAATATATGTAGGTGATCGATTAATTTTTAAGGATGAAATAATTTATTTGTTTAATAAATATGGAGTTAAGAAAAATAATATTGATTATTATATAGCAAACACTGATTATTATGATAAATAACAAAAAATATTTTATTGTTATAGATAATAAACAAGAAGGTCCTTTTACAAAGGAAGAACTGATAGCTAAAAGCATCAGAATTACTGATGAAACTTTAGTATGGTCTAAAGGATTTCCAGATTGGAAAAAAGCAAAAGAAGTAGATGATTTAATGTCACTGTTAATATCAGTACCACCCCCAATTCCTTCTGTGTCAAAATCAGAGAAAGTTGAGGTAGAATTTTCTAAAAAAGTAGAAGTTGAGGTTTCTAAAAAAGAAAAAGATTATTCTGATTTCAAAAGAAAATTTGCTATAAATTTTAAAAGGGAAGCAATTATTATTATAATGATATTTGCTTTAGATTTTTTATTATATATACTTGTTTATTGGGAGCCATTAAGAAATAGACTTCATAATGATGTTATTTGGTTTTTTAGAAATCCTTTTCCTTTTTTCTTTTCTGCTTGGTCAATTCGATTGGTTTATGTTGTCATTAAATGGTTAAACCGTTATGCTAAGTAGATTTTTTAAACCAATCAATTAAATTCTACTTGGTTTATTTACTATCCGATTTGACAATATATATAAAGTGTCATTTTGGTTAGTTTTTGAATTTACTATATCAATCTTTTTAGATAGTAGTTTGGTAATTTGTCCTTTGATGTTTTTAGGGTTTTGATTAATTAGTTTATTTAATTCGTTTCTGTGGTATTTAAAGTTTTGTGATTTAAGTTCTAACCAATAATATGGGTTGCTATATTGGAGTTGTTTTTGGCTTTTATTAATACTTGTTTTATCGTAAAATAAAACATTATTCCATTCAGTAAGTAAGCGGTCTTTAAACCGCCTTAAATTGGATTTTATAAGGTCTTTAAGTGTGTATATGTCTTTCTTGTTGAAGTACTCCATTCGATTAAATTTTAACTCAAAACGAAGTATATCATTTTCAATATTAAAGTGTTTTTGATAGTGTTTTCTTTTATCATATATCTTAACCCAATACTGAGAATGTGAGCATTGTAGGTATTTGCCCTCATCCGAATTATATTTAAATTCAAATGGTTTTGTTTTATGGAGTAAACAACCGTTTAAAATGGTTTCTGTTTTTATTGGTGGTATTAAGTTTGCCCCGAGCTCAATATTTTTTAAAATACATTGTTCGGGTGTTATCTTAAAATTGTCTTTAAAATCATTTAGAACATGATTAATTTCATGAATGCCAAAATCTTTGAAGTTGTGTAAACCGTTGTAATAGTATTTATGAATTGAACCACTTATAAAAATACTCCCAGTATCATAAATAACAAAAGTTAACCCTTTGTAGTATGCAGTTTGATGAGGCGTTATTGTTTCGCCTTTTTTATTTGTGTTAATTATTTCGCCTGTTGCCTCATTTATATTTCTACCAAAGTTTAATAAGTTACTTTCAAGTAAATTATTTGCCGAATAGTTAACCAATTTTATTTTAAGATAGTCAATCAAAATAAGTAACTTTGATAATGTTATTACAGTTGCCTGTATAACAACTTTGAATA
This sequence comes from Vicingus serpentipes, assembly GCF_007993035.1. Lineage (NCBI taxonomy): Bacteria > Pseudomonadati > Bacteroidota > Flavobacteriia > Flavobacteriales > Vicingaceae > Vicingus > Vicingus serpentipes. The sequence goes on along the minus strand of NZ_VOOS01000001.1, from coordinate 306,906 downwards.
AATTGAGGGGCTTGAACAATCCCTCTTTTTTTATCCTCTCTAATTGATTTTATAGCCTGTTATTAGCTTATTAAGTAAATTGTCGTTGTGTGGGTAATAGTCCATAAAACGTCTACAATTAACCTCTTTTTGTCTTTATCGAAGTAGAAAAATAAAAGACTTTTTGAAGTATTACCGATAAGGTTAGCCCTTGTACAATCGCCGAAGAATAAACCCTCTATTGTTGTTGGTTTTACTCCAGTAATACAACTGGATTTTTGCCAACTCGATTTATTTTTAATCCTAAAGTAGTCGTTAAAGTTCTTTGCATTAGAATAGTTTAAAAAAGGTTCTATTCTTGCTATTTCTGTTAGTAGTTGTTTAGAGTTCTCAACCTTTACTAAATCATAAACTGTATAAGATTTTAGTTCTTTACTTATCTTGTAAATATGTCGAACGAAGTTATTATTGCCTGTATTCATAAGACTAAGAATTTAAGGGGGTTAAACACTTGTCTATATCAGACCTTAAAAAATACACTCTATTACCTATGCCGAGAGGCTTCAATCGTCCAGACTTGCACCAATTATGAATTGTAGAAATATCCACTTTAAAAAGGTCTGCAACCTCTTTGCGTGTGTAATATTCATTTGGTTGTTTTGGTTTAAAGTTCTTTAAGAACTCATCTAATTGATTTTTTAAATCAGTTGTAATTTCTTTTTTTAACTCGTCTGGAGTTACATTTAATAATTGAATTTGTTTCATAACCTAAAATATTTGTTAATATTATTTTAGGCTAAATAACAACTGTTTAAAGGGGGGTGAGGGTAACTAACGGGGTAACTAACGTTTGTTTTTTATTTAAGTAGAATTAATATAATCGTATAGGGTTTCTTTGAGGGAATCTAAAAATAAGGTTTCACTACCGTTATTTCTTTTCTTTAAATCTTGTATCAATTTATCAGGATTATTAATCTTAATGTTTAGGAAATTTGAAAGTGTTTCAATTATTTCTTTTTGACTGTTTCCTTTTAGACTTTCATTCTCAATTAGTGCTTTAACTAATTCAATAAAATCGGTTTGAGTTCCAGTAAATTTAATATTTGAAGAGTTTATTACTTTAATCTGTTTAGTTATTTCTTTTTCCAAGAAACTTATTTTTTTTTGGTTAGATAAAATTAATACATCTCTAAATTCATCTAAACAATCATTATATATAGGGAATTTTATATCTGGGTTAATTGTTGAAGTATAATATAAGCAAATAACATTACCGTCGAAATCATGTTTTAAATAACTATTGAGTAATGTTAATTCTTTAGATATGAAATCGTTTAATTCTGCATCAGTGTATGTTTTTTTGTAGATTTCAAATCTTTCATCGAATGTTTTTTTGTATGTTGAAAGATTGCAATATTGCCAAAAATAGTTTTCTTCATTGCTTTTGTAGTATAACATTTGTAGATTTTCATAAAAAAATATTTCATTTGTAAGTTTATAGCTTTTCTCTTCAACTCCCAAAAAATCAATAATTTCTATCTCTTCTTTTAATTCTGAATTTGATAAAAGTATTTCTATTTCTTTACAATTTTCCATTATACTGCTTTTAAATTGTTTTCTGTTTTATTATTCATTTCTTTAACCAGTTTCAAAAACAGTTTTGCGTTTTCGTCTTTGTCTTTTGGTTTTCCGATGTATTCTAAAAACATACTTTCTTTTGAGTGTCCTGTTATTTCTATTAGTATTGGAGTAGGTATGTGTTTATAGTAATTCGTTGCAAAAGAACGTCTTAAAGAGTGTGATGTAATTAACTCATATTTAGGGAAATTACCCGAAACTTTACGTTTCTTTTTGTTGTCGTACTTTTTGCCAGATACAACCTCATTAATATTACATTCTTTACATAGGTCTTTAAGATACTGGTTAAATTTTTGGTTTGATATTTTGTAAGGAAATTCTTTTGTAAGAATATACTCAATATAATCTTTGTAAATAGGTATAGTTACATTTTTGCCAGTCTTTTGTTGAGTAATATCAATTACTAAATTATTCTCAATGTATCTAAGATTGTCTTTTGTTAGGTTTAAAAGGTCGCCCCCTCTTTGTCCTATTTCACAACCGATTAACAACCATTTTCTAACATTAATTAAATGGTCTTTTGTTAGTTCTTTGTTTCTTATTATTTCAAGTTCATCAAATGAAAGTGTAATAATATCTTTGTCTTTTTTAATCTCTTTAAAACTTTCTATATTAGGTGCAAAGTCATTTATTTTGATACCTCTTTTTTTTGCATCTAAACAAATCGTTTTTAGATTGTCTAACATTTTACCTGAATAGTTAATAGAATAGTTTTCTTTATTCATTAACCAGTTTGTGAATTTATCAACAAATGAGTTATTAATATCGGTTAATCTTATTTTACATTTTAGGTGTTTCTCATATCGCAAGATGAGGTTGAAAAAAGTAACATAGCCTTTAATCCTGTTTTGTGATAACCCCACTTTTGAGGTCCCTTTTATTTTACGAGTGTTTGCATTGTCAATTATGTATTCTATTTGTGTAGTAAGTAAATTATTGTTGAGGTTGATTTTGCCTAATCGATTAAAGTGTGTATCAATAACATTTTCTAACCAAAATGAGTTAATTATTTCGCCCTTTATTTCGGCTTCATTAATTTGTTCGTAAATGTAATTTGATAGTTTGTTTAGTTTATTGAATAGATTTTTTAAGTGTGCATCGTTTTGCTTTGGTCTTTTAGTTGTCGTACTCCAGTCATTCGGGCTAATTGTGAACCCTGTTTTTTTTAAGATAACATTACCACGCCCCAAAGAGATATAAACGTGAATTTGACTTTTTGATGAGGTCTTGATTTTTACCAGTCGATAATTTACAGTTGCCATTTTTAAGATTTTGTTTGAACATATCAAAAATACTAAAAATACAAACCTATTACAAACCTATTACAAACCGTTGTTAAATTTATTTAGATTTACTTCAACTTAAATATATTAGTTAAAATAATATAAAAACCTTTGTATTGTTGAATTTATAAGATTTTTTAATGATTTTATTGAGTTTGTTAAAAGTATCGAATTTAACCCTTGGTATTCCCATCTCGAGTACAAAAGCCTTCTAGATTATTCTGGGAGGCTTTTTTGTTTGTTGAAAGTTTGTGTTTAAGGGAGAAGTAGTAGGGGCAGAATTAAGGACAAATTATTTTTTTGAGTTCCCTATCCAGAACCCTAAACTTACTTTTGGCCCCCAATGGAACACCCATTTGTTGGGCTGAGAGTCATACAAAAAATAAGAACCACCAAGTTGCAACCCCGTACAAATTGTGAATCTCTTTTTCGTTTTAAAGAAGTAGCCAGGCTCAATTGCTAATGTCGTTGTATAATGATCATTAATAAGATTCCTTCCTAGACCTAGCAAAGGCCCTACATAAATACCATAAGGATAGTTTCGCTCTTCTTGATTTTTCATAAAAACTGGAAAAACCGTATAAAATCCAATGTCGGAAATTCCTTGTTTTGTACCTCCGAAATGATAATTCAAAGTAGGCAATATCCTAAAGTTAACTCTATTGCTAATTGATAGCTCTACAACAATTGGAAGTATGTTTACATCTAGCTCACCTTCTACATAAGATGGTTCTATAGTCACAGCAGGTTGTATTCCGAGAAAGATTGGAGTGTTCGACTGTGCAAAAGAATAGGATAGCTCCAAACATAAAACTATAGCCAAGATTAGTTTAAAGTTCATAAAGCAAAAATAATCTTTGAATAAGTCCCAAAAAATGATGTTTATCACTCAATCTGGTTCGACAATACAATCATTTCCTGTACAAAAGGGTTTCAATGAAAATTGAAACCCTTTTTTTATGCCTAAAATTGCAATTTGTACAACATAGGTACAACATTTTGGTGTTTTCAGCTATTTATTTATTTTTATCATGAAAAAATTCTACCCTTTTTAATAAACTCATTTCAAAAAATAAATAATGGCTAGATTCATTCTAACTCTAATCTCATTAATATTACTACAACAAGTTTTTTCTGAAGTCAATATTGATTCTTTATTAATTGAAATTGAAAAACATAATGACAACTCGAAAGCTCTTGATTCTTATGTTTCGATTGAAATAGAACAGGATTATGACATTGGATTTAAAATAAAAAGTGATTCATTAAGGGCTAAATACTACGACAAATTATCTTCTCATTATTTTTCAAAAGGAAATGCTCCTAAATGTATTTCTTATTCTTTCCTTGCTCTTTATTTATATGAAAAAAACAAAGATCAGATAGGTATAAGTAACTGTTACTATAATTTAAGTGATATGTATGCAATAATTAATGATTTTGAAAAATCAAAAATATTCTTCTCAAAATATATAGATCTAATAAGACAAAACAATATGGGGGATGATTATTTAGTCGGGTATTATGGTAATATTGGTTTAGATTACTTCATGCCTCAAGGAATGTATGACACAGCAATTGTCTATCTAAAAAAAGGGATTGAACTTAATTCTCATCTTGATTATGGAAATCAAATATTATTTCATTCTTCAATAGCTAGATGCTATAGCTTTTTAGGTCAAATCGATTCTTCAGATTTTCACTATAAAATATTACATAATTATTATAAAACAGACTCTCTTAATTTAATCAGAGAGAAAGCATATTATTTAGTAAGCGCAGGGCAAACATACTTTGAACAAAACAAAATAATAAAAGCAGAAAGTAGCCTTAAAGGAGGAGTTTTAATAGCTGATAGTATTAAATTAATTGAACCATTACTTAAAGGGACGCAACAATTATATCAGCTTTATAAAGCTCAAAATAAAAAAAATAAAGCCTTATTTTATTTAGAAAAATATCATAAAGCATATTCAAGTCTATACAATACTTCTCAACAACAAAAGTCAGTTGCAAGCTTACTTAATTATCAAGCTGAAAAGAAGCAAATTGAAATGGTCGCAAAACAAGAATTAATAGAGTTTAAAGCTACAGAAGAAATCAGCCACCAAAAATTTATTAGAAATATTATAATTATTTCTACACTAATATTATTGATTCTTTTAGTAATAATATTTCAAAAATTACATATTTCAAGAAAGCAAAACATTATAATAGAGAATCAAAAAATCACCCTTAACAATTCATATAATGAATTAGACAGAAAAAATAAAGAAACCATAGATTCTATTGCCTATGCTAAAAGAATACAAACGGCTATTTTACCTCCAAATAAATTAATTTCAAAACATTTACAAAACAGTTTTATCCTATATAAACCTAAAGATATAGTTGCTGGTGATTTCTATTGGCTTGAGCCTACTAAGAATGCCATTTTATTGGCAGCAGCAGATTGCACCGGACATGGAGTGCCAGGAGCCATGGTAAGTGTGGTGTGTAACAACGGATTAAATCGAGCAGTTAGAGAGCATGGCTTAACCGACCCCGGACAGATATTAGACAAGACAAGAGAAATAGTAATACAAGAATTTGAAAAGAGTGAAGATGAAGTAAAAGATGGGATGGACATAGCATTATGTAGTATAGCAGACAACAAACTACAATATGCTGGAGCACATAATCCATTGTGGATAATCCGTAAAGGAGAAATAATAGAAACAAAAGCGAATAAGCAACCTATCGGAAAGTTTGATAATCCAGAACCCTATACAACACATAGTTTTGATTTACAAAAAGGAGATTCAATTTATATTTTTTCTGATGGTTATGTGGACCAATTTGGTGGAGAAAAAGGCAAGAAATTTAAAGTCAAAGCATTCAGAGAATTACTCTTAAGCATTCAAGATAAATTAATGGAAGACCAAAAGCAAATCATTGATGAAGCATTTGAAACTTGGAAAGGAGATTTAGAACAGATTGATGATGTCTGTGTTATAGGTGTTAGAGTTTAGGTTCAATCTGGTTCGACAATACAGTTATTTCCTATTTTAAAGCTTCAACTTCAGTTGGGTATTTTTGTTTAAAGGTATTATTAGAATAGCTTCAAGCTTCTATAGAGAGCTTGAAATGTTTCACTTTCTTTAGATTATCATATTTATAATTTATGATGAACAAATAAAATAGATAGGTAAATTGCAATTATATTGAGAGGTGATTTTTATCATTATCTATTTAATCATTATAATTTATCTTTATAACGAACTAAAAACAAAACAATGAGAGTTGAAGAAATAATGACTAGTCCGATTGTAGTAACTCAGCCAGGAGTAAAAATTGCTAATTTAAAAGATATGTTTATTCGAAAGAATATAAATGCAGTGCCTGTATTGGAAGAAGATGGAACAATTTCAGGAGTTATATCTTCGAGTGACTTAGTTGCCGTTCATAATGAATCTTTATTTGTTCGAGATGTAATGTCAAGAAATGTACATATTGGTTTAAAAAACAATAGAGTAAAAGATGCTGCTAAAATGATGGTTAAACATGGGGTTCATCATCTAGTAATTATGGATGATGGGAATGTAGTTGGAATGCTAAGTTCTATGGATATTATAAAGGTGTTTTCCGAAGAATAATTTAGTTATTCAATGTCAATAACTTGGGCATCTTCCATATAAAGTTCTTGTAACTTTTCAATCTTATGATCAAACTTATTTGCAAAAACTAAATATTGGCATTTTGCTAAACTTTCTACAATTCTATGAATTTCAGTATGAAAACTTGTTCCTATTAAAAATTCAGCATCTTCTATTATTAAAAGTTGAAGGTTAGCCAAGTTTAATCCATTTTGAAAATATATTTTATTCAAACGCTTTGGGGTTCCAATTACGATGTCTGAGCCTACATAAATAGCATCTTTCTGATCATCAATTTTACCTTCCTCATAAGCAATGGCAATTCGTAAATCGGTATTCTTAATCCATTTATTAAACTCTTCTTCGAGTTTTAAAACTGCCTGTTTATCTTTTGCGAAAACTAATGCTCGAGGAACATCTTCAAAGGCCTCACCATTTAATTTTTGGATTGTACTGATAATTAAATTAGTCGTTTTACCTGCTCCTTCTGGTGCAATACCAATAAAATTTGCACCACCTTTAATTTTAGGGATAAGTTGTTTTTGTATAGGTTTAGGATTTTCAAATTCAAATTTTTCTAAATTTTCTTTAATACAGGGTAATAACTTTTTGAAAGACATAATTAAAAATCAGTTTATAATGCAAAGGTATTAAGAAAAATAGGGCTAAAGAGGATTGTTGCTAACCAAAATTTCATTTAAACAAATGTCATGTATCTCAGTTGGAACATTATCTACTTTCTGTTCTGGATAGAATATACCTATTTTGTAGGCTTCAGGATGATTAGTCAGGAAGTTGTCGTAATATCCACCTCCATATCCTAATCGGTGATTTTGATTGTCAAATGCCAGTCCAGGAACAATTATCAAGTCAAATTTACCATCATACTCTTCAGGGGTTGAAGGATGAGTAGTGCCAAAAATTCCTTTTTCTATTTTTTCAAGAGAATTAAGAATTCTATTTTCTAATTTTCTATTTGGAAGTGTTTTTGGTGTGACAACAATTTTGTTTTTATTTAATAAAGTTTTTAATAAAGGGGTGATGTCAATTTCTTTACCCATTGGTAAATAAGCATGTATAATCCTATAGTTTTTTTCTTCAATCAATACAGCTAATTGATTACAAATCCATAAATCGTATGATTGCTTAAAAGAAGTCTCAATTTCAGCTCTTTTAATTAGCATTTCTTTTCGTAGATTTTTTTTTAAATCAAGAATATCCATTTAAACTTTACTTAAAATGATATTTGTAGCTCCTTTGTTATTGGCAATAAAGGCAATATTTTGTTTTTTTATAATGTCAAGTTTTGGAATAATTTCATTAATTGATTTAGCAAAATCAAATTCAGTTGAAATAGTTATAGCTCCTCCAGCGTTTATTAAGTTTTGTGCTTCGTGAAATTTTTGGTGTTTAGGTCCAAAAAATATAGTATTTCCAAAACTGGTTGGTTCTAAAATATTATGCAATGCACCTGTAAAACCACCTCCAATAAGTGCTATGTCTGTGTATTGATAAATGTTAGAGAGGATTCCAATATTATCAATAATTAAAACATTTTGGGTACCTATATTTTTAAGGGTTGCTTCAGAGTGTCGAATACAATTATTATTAAATAGTTTTTCTATTTGTTGGATATGGTTTTCAGAAATGTTATGTGGGGCAATTATCAATTTAAAATTGGATTGATTTGATTGATAATATTTTGCTAAAATATTTTCTTCTTCAGGCCAACTACTTCCGCCAATAATAATTTTTTGATCACTTTTGAAAGCTTTAATTATCGGTAATTCTTCTGGTGATAAGCTGTTTTCGTAAACCCTATCAAATCTAGTGTCACCACTTATAGTAGCATTTGAATAACCTATTTCTTTTAAAAGATTTTCAGAAGCTTTATTTTGCAAAAAGAAATGATTAAAGTAAGCAAGCATTTTCTTGTACCACGCCCCGTACCACTTAAAAAACAATTGATTTTTTCTAAATACTCCTGAAATTAAATATGTTGGTATTTTTTTATTAAAAAGTTCTTCAAGGTAAAAATTCCAAAATTCGTATTTGACAAAAAAAGCAACATTAGGCTGTATTGTTTTTATAAATTTTTTAGCATTTTTTTTTGTGTCAATAGGCAGGTAAAATACGTAATCGGCATTTCCATAGTTTTTTCTCAATTCATAACCAGAAGGAGAGAAAAATGTAATTAATATTTTATGGTCGGGATACTTTTTTTTAAAACCTTCTATCACGGGTTTGCCTTGTTCAAATTCGCCTAAACTTGCACAGTGAAACCAAGCAATTTTATCTGAAGGCTTTATAGTAGAGGCAATAAGGTTAAAGATGTTTTTTCTTCCTTCGACCCATTGTTTTGCTTTAGGATTAAAAAAACTAGCAATATGAATTAGGGATGAGTAGCTAAGTACTGATATTTGATAAATAAGCTTCATTTAGCTATTAATCATAATAATATTCTTGTTGAGTTCTTTTGTTTAATCTAATAATCCAACCTAGCCTAATGCCGTAAAGAATATCGTTTGAAACTTTAGTGTCAGCTTGTTGTGTGTCATAATTGTATTTTCTTAAACTTTTAGTCCAACCTTGTGTGTAGTCAAATCCTCCAAAAAAGTTTAGAAATCTATTTTTACTTAAATGCATATAGCCTATAAAACCATTTATTGCATAGCCAAATGACAAGCGATCGTATCCTTTTTTATTTTCTTCTGATAAGGTATTCACTTCATCTTTAAATGCAATTCTAATTTTATGGTGAAGTGTTCCAAAACCTCCATAAACTAAGATACCTGAATTATTGTTTTTTGTTAAAACATTAAACAATTTACCACCTACTAAAAAGAATGAGGAACCTCTTTCTTCTAAAAATACTGAAGTAAGTCTACCTTCATTATCAATGATATAACTATCTTCTGTAAGTAAATCGCTTAAAATTGTATTTTCATTTACTTTATTTCCCCAAATAAAATTCCCTTTAATTCCATAGTACCAATGATTTTTATTTTTAATAGCAAAGCTTCCACCAACATTATTGTTATGTCCAAAGCGATTAGATAAATCTCCTGCTGACCATTGGTGAGCATAAGAAGCAGTAATCATTGGAATTGTAAAAGCAGAGTCTTTAGGTGTAGAAAATGTATTCACCTGTCCAAATGCAACGATGCTAAAAAGTAATCCTAAAATTAGAAAATAATGCTTCATTTAATAAACCGTAAAACACAAAATAACGAAATAATAATTGCTCTTATTGAGTTTGGGTTATTTATGCTTAAAAATTAACATTTTTAACTATCTTTTTAGTTAATTTAGCATCCTTTGCTAAGTATATAACCAATTATATGAAAGATATTCAAATGGTTGACCTAAAAGGTCAATATCAAAAAATTAAAAGTGAAGTTGATAAAGCAATAATAAATGTAGTTGAAACATCAGCGTTTATAAATGGTCCAGAAGTAAAAGCTTTTCAAGAAGAATTGGAAGCTTATTTAGGTGTAAAACATGTTATACCTTGTGCAAATGGAACTGATGCTTTACAAATTGCTCTAATGGCATTAGGTCTAGAACCTGGTGATGAGGTTATAACTTCAGATTTTACATTTGCAGCAACGGTTGAGGTTATAGGTTTGTTGCAATTAACACCCGTTTTAATTGATGTAGATCCTAATACTTTTTGTGTTGACATTGAAAAACTTAAAAAAGTAATAACACCAAAAACTAAAGCAATTGTTCCTGTACATTTATTCGGACAATGTGCTAATATGGAGGCTATAATGGAAGTTGCCAACAAGCATAATATTTATGTAGTTGAAGATAATGCTCAAGCAATTGGCGCTGAATATACTTTTGAAAATGGAGTAACAAAAAAAGCTGGAACAATTGGGAATATAGGGACAACATCTTTTTTTCCATCTAAAAATTTAGGATGCTATGGAGATGGTGGAGCTTTATTTACTAATGACGATAATTTAGCAGAACTGTGTCGTTCTATCGTAAATCATGGAATGGGAGAACGTTATTATTATCCTCGATTAGGTGTTAATTCTCGTTTAGACTCTATTCAAGCAGCAATTCTAAGAATCAAACTAAGAGAATTAGATAGTTATAACCAAGCAAGAAATAAAGCGGCAGCTTATTACGATGACGCTTTTGCTGGTAATGAACATATAAAAACACCATTTAGAGATCCTAAATCTAGCCACGCTTTTCATCAGTATACACTTGTAGGGTGTGGAATTGATCATTTTGAGCTTCAAAAATATTTAGGAGAAAAAGGGGTGCCATGTATGATTTATTATCCAGTTCCTTTACACACTCAAGATGCTTATAAAACTCCGAGTATGAAACACGAAGATTTTGAAGTAACTAATGCATTGTGTGGTTCTGTTTTTTCATTACCAATGCATACAGAATTAACGGAAGAACAATTAAAATATATAACTGATTCAGTTAAAGAATTTGTAAATAAAAAATAATTATAATTTTATGAAAATTGCAGTTGTAGGAACAGGCTATGTAGGGTTAGTAACCGGAACATGTTTCGCAGAAACAGGAAACCATGTAGTTTGTGTTGATATAGATGAAAACAAAGTAAATAAAATGAAAAATGGTGTGGTGCCAATTTACGAACCGCATTTAGATGTTTTATTTGAACGAAATATTAAGCAAGGAAGATTAGAATTTACAACTAGTCTTAATGATGCAATCAAAGATGCAAAGATTATCTTTTTGGCATTACCAACTCCTCCGGATGAAGATGGTTCTGCAGATTTATCTTATATTTTAGGTGTTGCAGATGACTTAGGTAAAATTATAACTGATTATAAAGTAATTGTAGATAAAAGTACCGTTCCAGTTGGAACTGCAGATAAAGTTACTGCGGCATTAGCTGCAAATCTTTCTACTGATTTATTCGATGTAGTTTCTAATCCTGAGTTTTTAAGGGAAGGTTATGCAGTAGATGATTTTTTGAAACCTGATAGAGTTGTCATTGGAACAAGTTCTGAGAAGGCAAAAAAAGTAATGGGAGATTTGTATAAACCTTATGTTCGTCAAGGTAATCCAATTATCTTTATGGATGAAAAATCAGCTGAATTAACTAAGTATGCAGCGAATTCATTTTTAGCAACTAAAATTACCTTTATGAATGAGATAGCTAACTTTTGTGAAAAAGTTGGTGCTGATGTTGATATGGTAAGAATCGGTATCGGTTCTGATTCAAGAATTGGTAAACGTTTCTTGTTTCCAGGGATTGGTTATGGAGGAAGTTGTTTTCCTAAAGATGTTCAAGCTTTAGCAAAATCAGGAAAAGAGTTTGGGTATGATTTTCAGATTTTAGATTCAGTAATGGATGTAAACGAAAAGCAAAAAACGATAATTGTTCCTAAAATAAAGGACTTTTTTAAAGGTGACTTAAAAGGAAAAACTATAGCATTATGGGGATTGGCTTTTAAGCCAGATACAGATGATATTCGTGAAGCACCTGCTTTATATATTATTAATGAATTACTTGAAGAAGGAGCAACTATTGTAGCATTTGACCCTGAAGCAATGGAAAACGTTAAATCAAAGTATGGTGATAAAGTTACATTTGTTGAAGATAGAGATTCGGCTATTGTTAATGCTGATGCCCTAGTGATAGCTACAGAATGGCAAGTGTTTAGGAACCCTGATTTTGACTTAATGGCAGAAAAGATGAATCAAAAAGTAATTTTTGATGGGCGTAATTTATATGATACTCAAGAAATGAAAGAACTTGGGTTTTATTATAATAGTATAGGTCGAATTTTGGTAAGAGGATAATTTATGAAAAGAGTATTAATTACAGGAGCTGCAGGATTTTTAGGCTCACATTTATGTGATAGATTTTTAAAAGAAGGTTATTATGTTATCGCAATGGACAACTTAATAACAGGAGATTTAAAAAATATTGAGCATTTAAAAGGAGATGAAAATTTTGAGTTTATCAATCATGATGTATCAGAGCATATTGATTTAGAAGGTGATTTAGATTATATCTTACATTTTGCATCACCAGCTAGTCCAATAGATTACTTGAAAATTCCAATACAAACATTAAAAGTAGGATCATTAGGAACGCATAATTTGTTAGGTTTAGCTAAAGCTAAAAATGCAAGAATGTTGATCGCTTCTACTTCTGAAGTTTATGGAGATCCTTTAGTTCATCCTCAGACAGAAGAATATTATGGAAACGTAAATCCAATAGGGCCAAGAGGAGTTTATGATGAAGCAAAACGTTTTCAAGAAGCAATAACAATGGCTTACCATACTTACCATGGTGTTGAAACTCGAATAGTAAGAATTTTTAATACATATGGTCCAAGAATGCGATTAAACGATGGTAGAGTTCTACCAGCTTTTATAGGTCAAGCACTAAGAGGTGAAGATTTAACTGTTTTTGGTGAAGGAAATCAAACTAGATCTTTTTGTTATGTTGACGATTTAATTGAAGGGATTTATCGTTTGCTATTAAGCGATTATGCTTTACCTGTTAATATTGGTAACCCTGATGAAATTACAATTTTAGATTTTTGCAAAGAGATTATTAAATTGACTGGAACTGACCAAAAGATTATTTACAAAGATTTACCAGTTAATGATCCAATGCAGCGTCAACCAAATATTGATAAAGCACGTAGTATTTTAGGTTGGGAACCTAAAGTAAATAGAGCAGAAGGGTTAAAGATAACTTATGAATATTTTAAAAGTTTATCTCCAGAACAATTAAATAAAGTTGAACATAAAAATTTTGACGAATACGTTAAGTAATGAGTTATTTTAGCCACGAAACGGCAGTTATTGATGAAGGCTGTCAAATAGGAGATGGTACTAAAATATGGCACTTCTCTCATATTATGCCCAATTGCAAGATTGGAAATAATTGTAACATAGGTCAAAATGTAGTCGTGTCTCCTGAGGTTATTTTGGGAAATAATGTAAAAGTTCAAAACAATGTTTCAATTTATACCGGAGTTATTTGCGAAGATGATGTTTTTTTAGGCCCTTCAATGGTTTTTACTAATGTAATAAATCCAAGAAGCGCAATTAATAGAAAAAACGAATATGCTAAAACTATTGTTAGAAAAGGGGTGTCTATAGGTGCAAACGCAACTATAGTTTGCGGGAATAATATTGGAGAGTTTGCTTTTATAGGAGCAGGAGCAGTTGTGACTAAAGAAGTACTTCCTTATGCATTGTTAGTTGGTAATCCTGCAAAGCAAATAGGATGGATTAGTGAGTATGGACATCGTTTAGAATTTAATTCAGACGGAGAAGCAGAATGTTTTGAAAGCAAAGAGAAATATAAATTAGAAAATAATAGAGTATTTAAAATCAGTAAATAATGGCTGAACCAAAAAAAATAAAATTTGCAGTTGTAGGCTGTGGTCATATTGGAAAACGACATGCCGAAATGATTATTGGTAATTCTGAAGCTGAATTGGTCGCATTATCTGATGTTGCAGCGAAAGAAACTTTAGGAATCGAAAAATATAATGTTCCTTTTTATAATAGTATTGAAGAGTTGTTGAGTGACGGTTTGAATATTGATGTTGTTAATATTTGCACACCTAATGGATTGCATTCTTCTCAAGCAACTCTTGCACTAGATAAAGGTTGTCATGTGGTTGTGGAAAAGCCAATAGGACTATCTAAAGCAAAATGTGAGGAGGTTATTTTTAAAGCGTTAAGAAATAACAAACAGGTTTTTGCAGTAATGCAGAATCGTTATTCTCCTCCATCAGTTTGGATTAAAGAGTTGATTGAAACCAAAGTTTTGGGTGAAATTTTCATGGTTCAACTTAATTGCTATTGGAATAGAGATTCACGATACTACAAAAGTGGAGGATGGAAAGGAACAACAGACCTAGATGGCGGTACATTATTTACTCAGTTTTCTCATTTTATTGATATTATGTATTGGTTGTTTGGAGATATAACTAATATTCAAGGGAAATTTAAAGATTTTACACATCAAGAGTCTACTGATTTTGAAGATTCTGGTTTTGTTTCTTTTGATTTTGTAGATGGAGGAATGGGTAGTTTAAATTACTCAACCGCAGTTGCAACACAAAATTTAGAAAGTAGCATTACTATTATTGGAAAAAATGGAAGTGTTAAAATTGGTGGACAATACATGAATGAAGTAGAAGTATGTAATATTGATGGTTATGAAATGCCAAAATTACCTGCGGCTAATCCTCCGAATGATTATGGTCCTTATAAAGGATCTGCAGCAAATCATCATTACGTTATTGAAAATGTTATTGACACATTAAACGGAAGAACAACCGCAACCACAAACGCATTAGAAGGTTTGAAGGTTGTTGAAATTATAGAAAGAATTTATAAATTAAGAGATAGCTCTGTTTTAAAGAAATAAGATGAGTATTTATAATCAATTAAAAGATAAAGAAACAAAAATAGGTGTAATAGGATTAGGTTATGTTGGATTGCCAATAGCGCTTGAATTTGCAAAAACTATGCAAGTTGTTGGGTTTGATATTAATCAAGAACGTGTTGAAATGATGCGTAATAATCAAGATCCAAGTGAAGAATTAGATGCTTCAGCTTTTGAAGGTTGTAACATTCATTTTACAGCAGATTTGGAAGACTTAAAAGCTGTTACATTTTTTGTAGTAGCTGTACCAACACCAATTGATAATCACAATTTACCTGATTTAACACCTTTAATTGGAGCCTCAAAAACAGTAGGTAAAGTATTAAAGAAAGGAGATTATGTTGTTTTTGAATCAACTGTTTATCCAGGTTGTACTGAAGAAGATTGTATTCCTGTTTTAGAAGAAGTTTCGGGTTTAAAATTTAAAAATGATTTTAAAGTTGGGTATTCTCCAGAACGTATAAATCCAGGAGATACAAAACACACATTAACAAATGTGGTAAAAGTTGTTTCTGGTTGTTGTGAAGAATCATTAGAAGAAATTGCTAAAGTTTATGAAACAGTAGTAAAAGCTGGGGTTCACAGAGCAACTACAATTAGAGTCGCGGAAGCTGCAAAAATTATAGAAAACACTCAGCGAGATTTAAATATAGCATTAGTTAATGAGCTTTCTATTATTTTTAATAAAATGGGAATTAA
This sequence comes from Vicingus serpentipes, assembly GCF_007993035.1. Classification (NCBI taxonomy): domain Bacteria; kingdom Pseudomonadati; phylum Bacteroidota; class Flavobacteriia; order Flavobacteriales; family Vicingaceae; genus Vicingus; species Vicingus serpentipes. The sequence continues at coordinate 291,253 of NZ_VOOS01000001.1, read as the reverse complement.
TACTTATGATGTTTTAGAAGCGGCAGGAACAAAATGGAATTTCTTGAAATTTTTCCCTGGCTTAGTTGGAGGACATTGTATTGGTGTAGATCCTTATTACTTAACGTTTAAGGCAAAAGAATTAGGTTATCATGCACAAATTATTAATGCTGGTCGTTTCGTTAATGATAGTATGGGAGGTTATGTAGCAAAACAAACAGTTAAAAAAATTATTGCTTCAGGTAAAAATATTGCCGAAGCTAGAGTCTTAATAATGGGAGCTACATTTAAAGAGGATGTTAGCGATATACGTAATTCTAAAGTTGCTGATGTTGTGAACGAGTTTATCTCTTTTGGCGCTTCGGTTGATGTGATTGACCCTCATGCTGATTCTCAGCATTTAAAGAAAGAATATGGTTATGGATTAACTAACAACATAGCTAATAATTATGATGCCGTTGTTGTTGCTGTAAATCATAAAGATTATACAAATTTAGATGAACAATATTTTAAATCTATTACTACTTCAAAAGCAGTTTTGGTAGATTTAAAAGGAATATATAAAGGAAAAATTAAAGAATTAACCTATTGGAGTTTATAGTATGAGTTTTAGTAAGAAAATATGTGTTACAGGTGGAGCTGGATTTATCGGTTCTCATTTGGTTAAATTATTAGTGAACAAATATCCTGATTACATGATTGTTAACTTAGATAAGTTAACTTATGCTGGTAATCTTGAAAACCTTAAAGAGGTTGAGAATGCTTCTAATTATGAGTTTGTAAAAGGGGACATTGTTGATACTGATTTTATAAATAAATTGTTTGCTGATTACCAGTTTGATGCTGTTATTCATTTAGCAGCAGAATCTCACGTTGACCGTTCAATTGAAAGTCCGATGGATTTTATAATGACGAATGTTGTGGGTACGGCAAACTTGTTAAATGCAGCAAAATTTAATTGGAAAGACAATTATAAAGACAAACTTTTTTACCACGTTTCTACAGATGAGGTTTATGGTTCGTTAGGCGAAACAGGGATGTTTTTAGAAACAACACCTTATGATCCAAGAAGCCCATATTCATCTTCAAAAGCAAGTTCAGACCATTTAGTAAGAGCTTACTATCATACTTATGGCTTGCCAGTTGTTATTTCTAATTGTTCAAATAATTATGGTTCGCATCAATTTCCTGAAAAACTAGTGCCACTTTTTATTCATAATATAAAAAATAATAAGCCTCTTCCTGTTTATGGTAAAGGAGAAAATATTAGAGATTGGTTATGGGTAGAAGATCATGCTAGAGCAATTGATGTAATTTTCCATAAATCTGCTCTTGGTGAAACTTATAATATAGGAGGACATAATGAATGGACTAACATTGATTTAATAAAAGTGGTTTGTAAAGTAATGGATAAGAAGTTAGGACGAACAGAAGGAACTTCTGAGCAACTAATTACTTATGTTACAGATAGAGCAGGACACGATATGCGTTATGCAATAGACGCAACTAAACTTAAAAATGATTTAGGTTGGGTTCCTTCTTTACAGTTTGAAGAAGGGTTAGAAAATACAATTGATTGGTATTTGGGTAATGAAGAATGGTTAAATAATGTAACCTCTGGAGATTACCAAAAATACTACGAGAAACAATACGCAGAAAGATAATGTACGATAAAGATTTTCATCAACAAGATATTTCAAAGTTAACTTTTTTAGTTACAGGAGGGGCAGGATTTATAGGTTCTAACATTGTAACATATTTAATGAAGTATAATGCTGGAAATGTAATAGTACTTGATAATTTATCTAATGGTTACAAGGAAAATATTGCTCAATTTTTTGGTCAGCCTAATTTTCAATTTATTGAAGGAGATATAACTGATTTTGATTTAGTGTCAAGAATTATGGCAGAGGTTGATTATGTTTCTCACCAAGCTGCTTTAGGTTCTGTTCCACGTTCTATCGAAAATCCTTTAGCTACTCATCATGCTAATACAACAGGTTTACTTACAATATTAACTTGTGCAAAAGATGCAAATGTTAAGCGAGTAGTTTTTGCAAGTTCATCTTCAGTTTATGGTGATAGTCAAGAGTTACCTAAGGTTGAAAGTAGAATAGGAAACCCTTTGTCTCCTTATGCCGTAAGTAAGAGAACAAAAGAATTATATGCTGAGGTTTTTGCAAGAACTTACGATTTGGATGTAGTTGGTTTAAGATATTTTAATGTTTTTGGCCCAAACCAAAGTCCTAATGGACCTTATGCAGCGGCAATTCCTTTATTTATGGAGGCTGTTCTAAAAAATAAATCACCTTATATTAATGGTGATGGCGAGCAAAGTAGAGATTTTACCTTTGTTGAAAATGCAGTTCAGGCAAATATAAAATCATTGTTTACTGATAAAGATGTAAAAGGAAAAATTTTAAACATTGCCTTTGGAGGTAGAACAACGATTAATGATTTGTTTTTTAAAATAAGAAATACAGTAGGAAACACTGTTGAACCAATATATAGAGAAGATAGACCTGGAGATGTAAAAGATTCGCTTGCTAATATATCGTTAGCAAAAGAATTAACAGGTTTTAACCCTGAATTTAGTATAGATGATGGTTTAGCAGTAACTATAGATTGGTTTAAAGAAAATTATATTGATAAAGATTAATGAGTTTTTTTAAAAACATATTCAAAAAAAAAGAAGTCTATTTACCCATAGACTTTTCTGTTTTTAATGCAGATATGCATTCGCATTTAATTCCAGGAATAGATGATGGTTCTCCAGACATGGAAACGACTATTAGTTTAATTAAAGAGTTTAAAGCTATGGGTTACTCTAAAATAATAACCACACCACATATTATGTGTGATTATTATAAAAATACGCCAGAGATTATTTTAGGAGGTTTAGAAAATGTACGAGAGGAATTAAAAAAACAAGCAATTGATATTGAATTGTTTGCTGCCGCAGAATACAATTTAGATGATGGTTTAGAAAAATTAATTGACACTAAACAAATTTTAACTTTTGGAGATAATTATGTATTGTTTGAATTGCCATTTATGCAAGAACCACAAAATTTTCAGGAAGTTGTATTTAAGTTCCAAACAAGTGGATATAAGCCAATATTAGCTCACCCAGAACGATATAACTATTGGCATAAAAACTTTGAAAAGTTTGAAGAAGTAAACGCTAAAAGTGTTTTACTGCAATTAAATTTGTTGTCTCTTACAGGACATTATGGACCAGAGGTTAAAAAAATGGGTGAAAAATTAATCGATGCTAATCTTGTTGACTTTGTTGGAACTGATTGTCATCGAATAGAACATTTAAAAATTCTAAAAGACTTTTCGAACTCAAAATACTTTAACCTACTAACTGAAAAAGGTCTTTTAAACGCCAGTCTTTAATTATTCTTTTCGAATAATTCTTCCATTACAATTCCATTAGAATTAGGTAAGTTAAAGTTTAAAAGTTTCGCTGTAGTATTAGCGATATCTACTAACTCATATCGAGTGTCAATTGTTGAATTCTTTTTAAAATCTGGGCCATATCCGAAAAACATAATGTGTCTGCATCCTTCGCAATTATCTCCATGGTTTTGAAACCCTCCATAAGCATCCTCGTGGCGTCCATGATCATTCGTAATAAATAAGGTTGTTTTATCTTTGTAGTAAGGATTTGTATCAATTAAACTAACAATTTCATTTATATATTCATCACTTTTTTTAATTGATTCTATATATTTTTCCCAGTTATTTGCATGACCCCATGTGTCGGGGTCTTTTAGGTTTATCAAAACTAAACTAGGGTGTTCATTTGTTAAAATATTAATTGTATTATAAGTTGTTATACTATCTTCTCTATAACCACTTCCTAGTCCATTTATACCACAATCAGTATTTGCTAAATATTTGTTGTTGTAATCAGATTCTGAAGTGTTTGAAAGTAATTCAATTTTATCCTTACTAGATATTATCCAACAATTTTTATCTGGGTAAGTTTGTTTATAGTATTGATAAATTGAAGGGAAAGGTGGAAGTTCGCCTCCAAAATTGTCAATAGGGTAGTAGCGTCCAGTTGATAATGCTAAATGACCAGGTAAGGTATAGGTAAATCCATTATTGAAAAAGTTTGTATTAACAATTCCTTTAAGTTTAATAGTTTTTGCTAAATATGGAATATTTTCATGAGAATTATCTCCCCAAGTTTCAGCGTAACGAGGGCCATCTATTATTATAATTATTACATTTTCAGTTTTTAATCCTTCATCTTTCTCTTCAATAATTTCAACATCTTTTTTACAAGAGTATAGAGTTAAAGTAATAATTACTAAAAAGGTGAGGTAATTTTTTAAATAAATCATAACTCTAAATTTAAGCTTTATTCTTTTTCCTAATGTAAAGCACTTTCTCAACTTCGGCAATTACTTCACCTTTTATATTTTTTATAGCAACATTAAAAGTTGGTTCGTATTTGTACTGATTATCAGTAATGTGTTTAATTTCTTCAATTTGCTGTTTTGATAAACTAAACTCAGCAAAAACGGTTTCTTTTCCGGGCTTAATAAAGTTTATTTTGGCCGATTTATCCCATACAATGTAATCCTTTCCTAATAAGTGTAAGAGCATTAGCATATAAAAAGGGTCTGTCATGGCATAAAGCGAACCACCAAAATGACTTCCTACAATATTTTTGTTCCATGGTTTAAGCTTCATCTCAATTTTTATGTAACTGTAATCAGATGTAATTTCTTTAATCCAAATTCCAGTACCAATAAATGGAGGCCAAAGATTTAATCCAAATTTTAATAAGTGTCTATTCATAAAATAATTAGCTTAAAAGCTATTTTTCTGCTCCAGGTAAGATTGTAAAATTATGGTGGCACTAATTTCATCTATTAAGGCTTTGTTTTGTCTAGCCTTCTTTTTTAATCCACTATCTATCATGGTTTGAAAAGCCATTTTAGATGTAAATCTTTCATCAACTCGCTCTAGTTTAATAGTTGGAAACTTCCTGCTTAAGTGTTTAACAAAGGGTTCTATAAAACGAGCAGATTCAGAAGGATTGTTTTGTAAGTCTTTTGCTTCACCAATAACAATACATTCTACATCATTTTTTGTTAAGTATTCTTCAATAAAAGCAATACAATCTTTAACATGAACAGTTGTTAATCCACTTGCAATAATTTGTAAATCATCGGTAGCTGCAAAACCAACTCTTTTTTGTCCATAATCAATTGCTAAAATTTTTGCCATTTTTACCTGTAACTTAATAGTGTTTTTCTATTCTCACTTATAACTTATCATTAACTTTGCTTAAAATTATAGTTGATGGATACAAAGTTAAATAAAATAGAGGAAGCAATCGAAGACATTAAGGCTGGAAAAGTTATTATTGTTGTAGATGATGAAGATAGAGAAAATGAAGGTGACTTTGTAGCTGCAGCAAGAACTGTTACGCCTGAAATGATAAATTTTATGGCTACTCACGGTCGAGGTTTAATTTGTGCTCCTTTGGTTGAAGACAGATGTGTTGAGTTAGGGTTGGATTTAATGGTTACTTCTAATAATGCTGCTTATGAAACACCATTTACAGTATCTGTTGATTTAATAGGACATGGTTGTACTACAGGTATTTCTGCTAGCGATAGAGCAAAAACAATACAGGCATTAATAAACCCTGAAACAAGAAACGAAGAACTAGGAAAGCCTGGTCATATTTTTCCGCTTAAAGCAAAAAAAGGTGGAGTATTAAGAAGAGCAGGACATACTGAAGCGGCTATTGATTTAGCTCGTTTGGCAGGTTTTGAACCAGCAGGAGTTATTGTTGAAATAATGAACGAAGATGGAACGATGGCTCGTTTGCCTGATTTACTTCCTATTGCTAAAAAGTTTGATTTAAAAATAGTTTCAATAAAAGACTTAATTGCTTATCGTTTAAAGCATGAAACACTTATTAAAAGAGAAGTTTCAGTAAAAATGCCTACTGAAGTTGGTGATTTTGATTTGGTAGCTTATAAGCAAACCACGAATGAAATGGATCATTTGGCTCTGGTAAAAGGAACTTGGGAAAAAGATGAACCTATTTTAGTGCGAGTTCACTCATCTTGTATGACTGGTGATATATTTGGTTCGTGCAGATGCGATTGCGGGCCTCAATTACAGAAAGCAATGGAAATGATTGAAGAAGCTGGTAAGGGGGTAATTGTTTACATGAATCAAGAGGGGAGAGGGATAGGATTGTTAAATAAATTGAAAGCTTATAAATTGCAAGAAGAAGGGAGAGATACGGTTGAAGCAAATATAGAATTAGGCTTTCAGGCAGACCAAAGAGATTATGGTGTAGGAGCTCAAATTTTAAGAGACTTAGGCGTTTCTAAAATTAAATTAATGAGTAATAATCCTAAAAAGAGAACAGGTTTAATAGGTTACGGTTTAGAGATTACAGAAAATGTATCTATAGAAATTGAATCGAATAAACATAATAAAAATTATTTAGAGACTAAGAGAGATAAAATGGGTCACTCTTTAAAAATGAATAAATAAAATGGGAAGAGCATTTGAATTTAGAAAAGCCCGAAAATTTAAAAGATGGGGGCAGATGTCGAGAACTTTTACCAGAATAGGTAAAGATATTGTAATGGCAATTAAAGAGGGTGGTCCAGATCCTGAATCAAACTCTAGATTAAGAGCTGTAATGCAAAATGCTAAGGCAGCAAACATGCCTAAAGACAATGTAGAGAGAGCAATAAAAAGAGCTACAGATAAAGATACGAGTAACTACAAAGAAATCGTTTTTGAAGGATATGCTCCTCACGGAATTGCTATTTTAGTAGAAACTGCTTCTGATAATAACAATAGAACTGTTGCTAATTTACGTAGCTATTTTAGTAAGTGTGATGGTGCATTAGGTACTTCTGGTTCAGTTGTTTTTATGTTTGACCACACGTGTAACTTTAGAATTGAAAATGATGGTACAGACCCAGAAGAATTAGAATTAGAATTGATTGATTATGGAGCAGAAGAAGTTTTTGTGGATGATGATGGTATTATTATTTATGCTCCATTCGAAAGTTTTGGGTCTATTCAAAAATACTTAGAAGAAAATAACAAAGAAATTTTATCATCTGGATTTGAGCGTATAGCACAAGTTACAAAGCAACTAACACCAGAGCAGGAAGCAGATGTAAATAAATTATTAGAAAAAATTGAGGAAGATGACGACGTTCAAAACGTTTACCATACTATGGATGCTCAATTAGAAGATTAAATTATATTAGAAATTATATATTTATTACCATTAAAAGAGAAGGTTTCCTTCTCTTTTTTTGTGAGCAATAATTTCCCAATAGGCGACGCTGGAGAGATTGCAAAAAATAACTCGTTTGCTATTTCTACTTTACCAATACTTGCAGCTATGTAAAAGTTCCCTTTGTTAGTGTAAATTACACTGCCTAATGAACCATTTTTAGCCACCAATTCGGGATTAATTTGAGTTAAACTTTGTTTTATTTTTAAAGCCTCACTCAGTTGTGTAGTTAGTTTTTCGGTTTCTAATTGAGCCATAGCACGTCCTGTTTCGTGTTTGTCGCCAGCACTGCTTTTGGTTTCGTTGTTTGCAGCTTGTTGAGTTTCTTTTAAAATATGTTGGAGCGAAACAATTCTATCCTCTGCAATGCTTAAGCAATGCAGATAAAGTTCTTTTTTTATAGAAATTATATTTGGCAATTTTTGATTTTCGTTTATCGCCTGTCTAAGTCGCGTTTCAATGCGATTTAATCGGTTGATAAACGAAGGTAGCGGTTTTTTAGGAGAAAGTCAAGTATATTATTCTTCGTACGCCCCAAGGTCTGGTGGGTTATTTCTAGTTACACCATCATGGTCGGTTGTAACCGAAGAGATAATACCTTTATTTATTGCAGGTGAACCACCAATTAAATGGAAATCGAGTTGGGTATCAACAAAAACAGAGCTACTAAAATAAGGAGCTAAATTTTCGAAGTTAGGAGCTGGAGTAGCAGCATTTGTTTTAAGCAAAGAATAACTCACTTTATAATTAATAGCACCAGGCGAAAGTACTTCTGTTACAAATTCATTATCTTCACTACCAGCAATAATACAGTTTTTAAATAATGCAGAATCTATATTTCTAACTTGTGTAGCTCCATTAATATCGGTGTAGTAGTTTTGCATATAAATCGCTGGAGTTTCTCTGAATCCGTCGGGCCAATAGTTAGCAATTGTGGTATGGTTAAAGTTGTATTTACCGCCTCCAGTAACTAATAAGTTGTATTGTCCACAATTGGTAATTAACGAATTTTCGCTTTCTATCTGGTAGTTGGTAGCTAAAATCCCTACAGCAGAAGAGTTATGAATTTCACAATTATTTAAGATTAATTTATTGCTACTTAAAGCTGTGTTTGGTTCAAAAGGTAGGGTTTCTGCCTGAATACCAATGTAAGCGTTTTTAATTTTAACATAGTTGAATACGTTGTCAACACTACCTTCATTAATCCATATTCTGTCCCATTGCCCAGCAACATCTTTGTAGCTAGATTCTAATCTCGTTCCCTGAAAAGTTACAGGTTCATCTTTAGTTCCATTAATAATGATGTTCCCACCTTTATAAACCCAAAGTCCTGCATTGTTGTGTAAATGAATTCTTACTCCTTTATCTATCGTTAATTTATCATTTCCATCTAGGGTTAAATAACCACCATAAATTACATAAGGCTTGTCGTTTGGCCAAGTTACGTTTAATGCTCCGGCAGAAGTATCTTTATCTAAATATACAAGAGGAGGAAGGCTAGAACTAAATTGATTAGCAACAAAATAATGAGCATCTTGTCCCCATGCTACTAGGGCAACACTTTGGTTATTCCCATTAGTAATAAATCGAATATTTTCTTTAACAATAAATAAATCGTTTGTGGCATTTGGGTCAATGGTAACCTCAATAAAAATAAATAAACTATCGTTGGCTTCAATTTCTATGTCGGTGTGTATATTTCCGGATGCTCCATCAACATTTATTCTAAATTGAGAGCTTTCTCCCCCATCTAACGAAATACTTGAAATTCTAATTTTACTATCGTTTCTATTGTAAACCATTAAACGTTTGGTCGTAGAACCAAGTGTGGTAAAAACAGTGTCGATAAGTAATGTGTCGGTAGAAAAACTTAATTGCGCATTGGTATCAGTAATTACATCATCTTTTCTACAAGAAAATGAAACAATGATTAATAAGCCAATTAATATGAATGGTACCTTTTTCATTTAAATGCAAATATAACAAAAGCTAAAATGATTAGAGTTTAACTGATAATGAAGCGGTTTATTGTTCATCTTCAATTTGATTTTTAAATTGATAGTCATACAGCTTTTTGTAATAACCATCTTTTTTAATCAATTCAAAATGATTGCCCTCTTCCATTATTTCTCCTTTATCAATTACTAATATTTTATCAGCATTTTTAATGGTTGATAAACGGTGAGCAACGATAATAGAAGTTCGGTTTTCGGTAATTACATCAGTTGCATGTTGAATTAAGGCTTCTGACTCACTGTCGATAGAAGATGTTGCCTCATCAAGAATTAAAATTTCTGGCTGGTGAACATAAGCTCGGATAAATGAAATAAGTTGACGTTGTCCAACAGATAATAAAGCACCTCGCTCTTTTACATTATATTCATAGCCGTTTGGTAAGGCAGCAATAAATTCATGTGCACCTATTTTTTTTGCGGCCTCAATTACTTGTTCTTTTGTTATTTCTTCGCTGTAAAGCGTAATGTTATTTAATATTGAATCAGAAAATAAGAAGACATCTTGTAAAACAATAGACATTGTTTTTCTTAAATGATTTAAATCAAAATCATTAATGTTAATGTCGTCAATAGTAATTTCTCCTTTATTGATTTCGTAATATCTGCCCAATAAATTTATGATGGAAGATTTTCCAGCTCCTGTTGCACCAACTAAAGCTAAAGATTCTCCTTTTTTCATGTCGATAGAAATATTTTTCAATACCCAATCTTCATCATTGTATGCAAACCAAACATCTTTAAACTTAATATTTCCAGTAAGATTTATAGGAGAAAGTGTGCCGTTATTTTCGATTGTTGAATTGGTGTCAAGCACTTTAAAAACACGCTCAGAACTTACCATACCCATTTGCAGTGTATTAAAACGATCAGCTAACTGCCTGATTGGGCGATACAACATGTATATAAATAGAATAAAAGAGAAAATAATTCCAGGAGTAGCATGTTGTTCAGCAACTTCTTTAAATCCATACCAAACCAGTAAAGCAATAGAAGCAGCAGAAAGCATTTCAACTATTGGAAAGAAAATAGAATAAGCCCAAACGGTTTTAATATGCGCTGCTCTATGTTTTTTATTAATGTCAGAAAACTTATCCATTTCAACCTCCTCACGATTGAAAATTTGGACAATTGACATTCCTGTAATGTGCTCTTGAACAAATGTATTTAATACAGATACTTGCTCTCTAACTTCTTGAAAAGCTTTTTTAATTACTCGCTTAAATATAGATGTAGCAAAAAACAAAATAGGAATAGGAATTAAGGTAATTAGAGCTAGATCCCACTGTTTAATAAACATGTAGGTGATGATGGTAAATATTTTTAGTAAATCACTAATAATTACTAGTATTCCACCAGAAAACATTTCTGCAATAGTTTCAATGTCCGATACTGTTCGTGTAACCAACTGACCAATTGGTGTGTTGTCGAAGTGTTTTAATTTAAAGCTAATTACATGTTTAAAAACTTGATTTCTTAAATCTCTAATTACATTTTGTCCTAAAAGGTTACTTAAGTAATTAAAAAAGTATTCTAAAATAGATTCGATAATTAAAACCCCAATTAAAATTAAGGTCATCATCAATAAACCTTCTTTGTCAAGTTTTTTTATGTTTTCGTCAATCGTTACTTGAATTAATACCGGACGAATCCATGCCATAAAAGCTAAAACGATGCTTATTGCAGAAGTGATGTAAAATACCTTATTGTAAGGTTTTACATAAGCCATTATTCGTTTAAATAATGGCACGTCGAAAGCACTTCCTGAAACACTTTTAGCCATTAGTTGGGTAGTTTATTTTAGTTAAATACAAGCCATGAGCAGGAACACTAGTTCCAGCATCATTTCTATTTTTTGAAGCAATTATATTTTCTATTTCTTGTGGTTTAATTTTACCTAAACCAACATCAAGTAAAGTTCCTACTATAGCTCTAACCATATTTCTAAGGAAACGGTCGGCAGAAATGGTAAAAACTAAAACATCATTTTTCTCCTCCCAAATTGCCTTATTAATTGTACAATCGTTTGTAAAAGTGTCAGTATTACTTTTGCTAAAACAAGAGAAATCAGCTTTTCGAATCAATAATTTAGCCGCTTCATTCATTTTTTCAATTTCTAAATCATGGCTAAAAAAATAAGCACCATCTATTAAAAATGGATTTTTAGTTGGAGTAATCCAATATTCATAAGTGCGCTCTGTTGCAGAAAAACGAGCATGAACATCATCATTCACTTTAAATACTTTAGAACAAGAAATATCTTTAGGTAAAATACAGTTTAACTTATAGCAAACATGTTCATTTTCAAATTCTTTTTCTGTTTCAAAATGAGCAAAAAAATCAGTAGCATGAACGCCAGTATCAGTTCTGCCTGCGCCTACAACTAAAATTTCTTCTTGAAATAATGTGCTTAAAGCTTTGTTAACTTCAGCCTGCACTGAGTTCGCATTGGGTTGCACCTGCCACCCATGATAATTTGTTCCTTTATATTTTATTTGGATAAAAAATCTGCTCATTTGAGCCACAAAAGTAAGGAAATTACTAGTGTAAAAATTGAATTAATCGTTTCCTTTTTCTTTTAATAAAGGAACAAATCTAAAGATTCCAAGTTCTTCAACTTCAAAAGATTTTTCGCCTTTTTTAATTACCTTTTTCATGATTTTATCATCATCATCTCCTACAGGTATCATCATTATTCCACCTATTTTAAGTTGGCTTAATAAATCTTCTGGAATATATGGCGCACCAGCAGTAACAATAATTTTATCGAAAGGTGCAAAAGAAGGCAACCCAGCATAGCCATCGCCATAAAAAAGTTTTGCGTTATAGCCAATAGAAGGTAAGAAGTTTTTAGTTCTGTCAAATAAAGCTTTTTGTCTTTCAATAGAAAAAACTTTAGCGCCAACTTCTAATAAAACAGCAGTTTGATATCCTGAGCCTGTACCAATTTCCAATACTTTTTCACGCTTTTTTATTTCAAGCATTTGAGTTTGAAAAGCAATAGTATAAGGTTGAGAAATGGTTTGTCCAGAACCTATAGGGAAAGCATTATCTTCATAAGCATATTTATGAAGTGCGGTATCTGGTATAAATAAATGGCGAGGTACAGTTTCTATTGCTAATAAAACATCAGGACAATTTATGCCTTTTTCGGCTAATAATTTAGCTAATAATTTTCGTTGGCCTTTATGTCTGTATGTATCGCTCAATTTTATTTTTTAAGTGCGGCAAAGTAAATAAGAAACTATTGCTTTTTAATTTATTCTTTGTGCTTATTATTAAACTTTAGTTGTTAATAATATTTACACTGCTTTTATTCTAAGGAATGCATTAGAACTATTTTTGTTTCAAAATAAAAGCGGATGTTAAAAATAGGAGTAATAGGAGCAGGTCATTTAGGTAAAATTCATGTTAGATTGCTAAAAGAAATTGCTGATTTTGAATTAGTTGGTTTTTTCGATTTAGATACAGAAAATAGATTAAAAGTTGAGCAAGAATTTGGAGTGAAAGCTTTTGACAATATGGATGAACTTATCAATGCTGTCGATGCAGTTGATATTGTTACGCCAACCTTGTCTCATTTTGAATGTGCTTCAAAAGCATTAAAACTTTCAAAACATGTTTTTATTGAAAAACCGATTACAAATACTGTAGAAGAAGCAAAACAACTGATAGAATTATCTGAAGAAGCAAATGTGAAAGTTCAAGTTGGACATGTTGAACGATTTAATCCAGCTTTTACTGCGGCTTTACCTTTCATAAATAATCCAATGTTTATTGAAACACATCGTTTAGCACAATTTAATCCAAGAGGAACAGATGTACCTGTAGTATTGGATTTAATGATACATGATTTAGATATTATTTTGAGTGTTGTAAAATCTAACATTAAAAAAATTAGTGCGAGCGGTGTAGCTGTTGTTTCTGATACTCCAGATATAGCAAATGCAAGAATAGAGTTTGATAATGGATGTGTAGCGAACTTAACTGCCAGTAGAATTTCATTAAAAAATATGCGTAAAACAAGATTGTTTCAACGCGATGCTTATGTAGCAATTGATTTTCTTGAAAAACAAAGTGAAATTGTAAAACTTCAAAATGTTGAAGGAGATCCAGATCCTTTAGCAGTTATTCTTGAGTTAGGAGAAGGTAAAGGTCAAAAGCAAATAAATTTTGAAAAGCCAAAGGTGAAAGAAGTAAATGCGATTCAGGAAGAATTACAACAATTTGCAAATTCAATTAACCAAAATACTACCCCTCCAGTTAGTATACATGATGGCTATAATGCACTTGATGTAGCTCATAAAATAGTAGAAAAGTTAAAAATATCCTTGTCATTAATAGAAGATTAATACATTTGCACAATATTAATGGAGAGCCTGCGTTTAGGTTGATATTTTTAAGTTTTGCACAACGTAAAAAATTATATTTTATTGCTTTTTATTGGTTGGACTTTAGTTTCTTGTAACAAACAAGAATTAGAGGCTGATATTCCTGCGTATATATATATCAATAATTTCACCCTAACAACAACTCCAGAACAAGGGACTTCTTCACACAAAATTACTGATGCATGGGTTTATCTTGATCAAGAGTTACTTGGAGTTTTTGAATTACCAGTAAGATTTCCAGTGGTCAAAGAAGGTAGCTTTAAATTAGAAGTTTACCCTGGAATTAAAGAGAATGGTATTGCTGAACGTAGAGAACGTTATTTATTTTATAATGGCTACTCAAAGCAAATTCAATTAGAAAAAGAGAAAACTATAGAAATTAATCCTACAACAACTTATACTTCCGGTACAACTTTTTATTGGATGGAAGATTTTGAGTCTGCTAGTTTACCTTTTTTATACAATGTAATTTCAGACACAGTAATGAATAAAACTACCTCAGATGTATTTGAAGGTAGTTATGCTGGAGAAGTTGTATTAACTCCGCTAATGGATTTTTTTGAATGTAACACCCCAGGATTCTCCACATTACCAAGATTCGGTAGTCCAGTTTTCTTAGAATTAAATTTTAAAACAAATAAACCTGTTTTGGTTGGTTTGTATGCTGATTCAGAACAATTGGGATTATTTTATTTAAACACTTCAAGTAGCTGGAATAAAATTTATTTAAATTTTACGGAAGCAATACAAACTAGACCAGCTTCTAACGATTATAAAATTTTCTTTGGATTTCAGAATAATCTTCAAGAACCTGATTTTAAAATTGATAATTTAAAACTGATTCACTTATAATGAATAAAAAACTGCATGCATTAAAATATGTAGCATTAGATGTTATTGCAGCTGCTATCACTTGGGCTTTGTTTTTTATTTATCGAAAATCTTATGTAGAACCTGCAAAGTTCGGATATGAAATCTCAATTTCATTTGATCAAAACTTTTATTATGCTTTAGCGGTTATTCCTTTGTTTTGGTTAGTACTTTATTTTATTACAGGAACTTATAAAAATATATATCGAAAATCAAGATTAAAAGAATTTGGACAAACATTTTTAATCTCAATTATTGGAACTTTAATTTTGTTTTTTGTAGTTATTTTAGATGATGAGATAGCTTCTTATAAGCAATATTATAAATCATATTTTACTTTATTTACATATCATTTTTCAATTACAGTAATATTCAGGTTAATTCTAACTACCTATACTGGGATTAGGATTAAAAACAGAAAAATTGGATTCAATACTTTAATTATTGGTGCAAATCAAAATGCTGTTGATTTATATAAAGAAATAACAAATCAAAAACATTCTTCAGGAAATCGTTTAGTAGGCTTTACTCATGTAAATGATGAAAGTGAAAAGTTTATGCTTAGTGATTTTTTGCCTCATCTAGGTAATTGTGTAAATCTTAGAACAACTATCGAAACAAATCAAATAGAGGAAGTGATCATTGCAGTAGAATCTTCTGAACATAAAAGTTTAGGTAATATTATTACTGTTTTAGAAGGTTTGCCAGTTATTATTAAGATTATTCCTGATATGTATGATATACTTTCGGGATCAGTTAAAATGTCTTCAATTTTTGGAACCCCCTTAATTGTAATTACAAAAGAAATAATGCCTCAATGGCAAAAAATAATGAAGAGAATTATCGATGTGGTAGTTTCTTTAATTGTCTTAATAGTATTTTCTCCATTATATCTTTTTACGGCTATAATTGTTATTTCAACTTCTAAAGGACCTGCTTTTTTCTCTCAAGAACGCATAGGAATACATGGAAAACCTTTTATGATTCATAAATTTAGATCGATGTGTGAAGATGCTGAGAAAGATGGGCCAGCATTATCTAGCCAAAAGGATATGAGAATTACTAAGTTTGGACGTTTTATGCGTAAAGTCAGACTTGATGAAATTCCTCAATTTTATAATGTACTAATTGGCGATATGAGTTTGGTTGGACCTCGACCTGAAAGACAATTTTTTATTGATCAAATTGTAAAAGAAGCACCTCATTATAATCATTTACTGAAAGTTACTCCAGGAATAACTTCATGGGGGCAAGTTAAGTACGGTTATGCAGAGAATGTTGATGAAATGATTGAACGATTAAAATTTGATATCATTTACATTGAAAACATGTCTTTACTAGTTGATTTTAAAATATTAATCTATACTGTAATGATAGTTGTAAAAGGAAGTGGAAAATAGTAAGATGAAAAAAATCCTTTTTTTTATAGCAATTTTTAGTTCACAATTCTCTTTTTCTCAAAATTTTAAAGAACAAGAAATAGAGCTAAATTATAATAATGTAAATCTTTACGGAACACTTCTTACTTCTCCAGCTAATGACTATTTAGTTGTTTTAATTATTCCTGGATCTGGACCAACAGATAGAGATGGGAATTCATTAATGATTAAAGGGAAAAACAACTCCTTAAAATATTTAGCTGAAGATTTAATTGCAAAAGAAATTCCTTCATTAAGAATTGACAAAAGAGGTATTGGAGAAAGTGCGGATGCAATTGTTAAAGAGGAAGATCTTCGGTTTGAAATTTATATTGATGATGTTATTAATTGGGTAGAATTATTAACGCAAGAATATAGATTTAAAAAAGTAATTATTATAGGGCATAGCGAGGGTTCTTTAATTGGAATGATAGTAGCTCAAAAAACTAATACAGCTGGTTTTATTTCAATTGCAGGAACAGGAATACCTGCAGATGAAATTATAAAAAAGCAACTAGAAACTCAACCAGATTTAATTAAAGAAGAAGTAAATCGTGTTTTTGATAAATTAAAAGAGGGAGATACCGTTGGGGATATAAATCCAATGCTGTTTTCAATATTTCGACCTTCGGTTCAACCCTATATGATTTCTTGGATAAAATATAATCCAACACATGAAATTGCGAAACTTTCAGTTCCTTCATTAATAATACAAGGAACAACTGATATTCAAGTGTCAAAAGAAGATGCTGATTTGTTGCATAAAGCTAATTCTAAGAGTAAGCTAATTTTAATAGAAGGGATGAATCATGTATTTAAATTAGCACCATTAAATCAAGAAGAGAATATTGCGACCTATTCTAACCCTACTTTAAAAAATGTACCCCAATTGGCAAATGAAATAATTCAATTTATCAATGAATTCAAATAAAGGGTACATAGTTTTCATTTTTTTTATAATAATCTTTTTTTCTTGCACATCAGAAATAGCAAGGGTTGATGTGTTTAAAAATAAGAATGTTAGTATTCAAGTTGATTGTGAAAAGCAACAAGAAATCGATTTATATATTGATTGTGATATAGAATATACTGAATTGCCATTAATGGTTATGGATTTTGAGTTTTATAGAGGAGAAGAACAACTTATAAAAGGAGGGCTAGACCCATTATTGGCATCTCCAAAATTGGATGAGGTAAAAACCGAATTAGATGGAGTTACACATTGGAAGTTTTATGGCAAATTAGAAGGTAATTTTATTCCTCCTTCAGATGGAGTTTTTTCAATTCGACCTACATTAATTAAAAACAATCATCCCAATTTAAAGGTGAATAAATTTGAATTAGTATTGGTTAGGTAAATATTCATTCACCAAAGCTTCTAATTGAACATAATGCTTTAATTTTGCAGTTATGATTTCCAATAAAAAAGTTTCATTATATACTTTAGGATGCAAGCTAAATTTTTCTGAAACATCTTCTATCGCTAGAATGTTTGAAGAAGAAGGATTTGCTCGTGTTGAGTTTAATGAAACGCCTGATGTTTATGTTATCAATACTTGTTCGGTTACCGAAAATGCTGATAAAAAATGTAAACAATTGGTTAAAAAAGCTTTAAAGGTTAATCCAGAAGCTTTTATTGCTATTATTGGTTGTTATGCTCAACTAAAGCCAGAAGAGATAGCTCAAATTCAAGGTGTGGATATGGTGCTTGGAGCTTCTGAAAAATTTAAAATTGTAGAGCATTTTTCATCCATTACTAAAAAAGATACTGCCGAAGTTCATGCTTCTAAAATAAAAGAAGTAAAAGATTTTATCCCTTCTTATTCAAAGGGAGATAGAACTCGATCTTTTTTGAAAATTCAAGATGGATGTGATTATTTCTGTACGTTTTGCACAATTCCTTTAGCTAGAGGAAAAAGTAGAAATAACTCAGTAGAAGAAACAATAAAGGTAGCAAGAGAAGTTGCTAATTCAAATATTAATGAAGTTGTATTAACAGGAGTTAATATTGGCGATTTTGGACAAGGGGAAGGAGAAAACTTTTTTGATTTAGTAAAAGAATTGGATAAGGTAGAGGGAATAGAACGATTTAGAATATCATCTATCGAACCTAATTTATTAGCTAATGAAATCATTGAATTTGTAAGTAATTCGAACAAATTCATGCCACATGTTCATATTCCATTACAATCAGGTTCTAATAAAATATTAGAAGCAATGCGAAGGAAGTATAAAAGAGAATTATATGCTGATAGGGTTGGTACAATAAAAAAACTAATGCCACACTGTTGTATTGGAGTAGATGTTATTGTTGGATTTCCAGGAGAAACTGAGGAAGACTTTTTAGAGACTTATAATTTTTTAAATGAATTGCCAGTTTCTTATTTACATGTATTTACTTATTCTGAAAGACAAAATACGACAGCTAACAAAATGAGTGAAGTAGTACCAAAATCGGTTCGAAGTGATCGAAGTAAAATGCTTCATATTTTATCTGAAAAAAAGAAAAGACAGTTTTATGCTGAAAATATTGGTTCAACTGCAACTGTTTTATTTGAAAGCGAAGAACATGAAGGATTCTTAAATGGTTTTACAGAAAACTATGTAAAAGTTAAAGTGCCTTATAATGTTGATTTAGAAAATACAATACAAGAAGTAAAATTGGAAAAAGTAGATTTTGAAGGTGTTGTTGAAGTTAATTTATTAAATGTTCAAAATCAAATTTTAAACTAAATTATGTTTCCATTTTTATCAGATTTAATCAACTATTTTTTGGGAACTAACATCGTCCTTCCATTTCCTATGTTTGGCTTTATGGTGGCTATTGCATTTATTATAGCTCATCAATTTTTTGTTTTAGAAATGAAACGAAAAGAAGAAAACAAACTTGTTTTTTCTTTTGAAAGAGATGTTGTAAAAGGAGAGAAAGCTAGTGTCACAGAATTACTTAGTAATGCTTTGTTTGGTTTTTTAATTGGATTTAAACTACTTGAAGGGATATTACATTATGATAAAATGGCGGCTGATCCACAAGGATTTATGTTGTCTTCTCAGGGTAATTTATTAGGAGGGGTTGTGTTTGCGGCAATTTTAGCTTATTTAAGATATAGGGAAGGAGAAAAGCAACGATTGCCAGAGCCAATAATTGTTAAAGAAACAGTACATCCATATCAATTAGTTGGAACAATGACATTTATTGCCGCTATTGGCGGTATAATAGGTGCTAAGTTGTTTGATATGATAGAAGATATCCCTCGGTTAATTGATAACCCGATTGATGTAATTTTTGCTGGAAGTGGTTTGAGTATTTATGGCGGATTGATTGTTGGTGGTGGAGCGGTAATTTATTTTGCCAAGAAAAAAGGACTTTCAATTTTACATGTAGTTGATTCTAGTGCTCCAGCTTTAATGTTAGCTTATGGTATTGGACGAATTGGTTGTCAACTTTCAGGAGATGGAGATTGGGGAATGCCAAATGATTTACCAATGCCCAATGCTATTAGCTTTTTACCTGAGTGGATGTGGGCTTTCGATTATCATAATAATGTTTTAGGAATAAATCTTCAACAAGATTTTATGCAAATGGGATTGGAAAGTATTACAGGAAAAGCATGGCCGACACCGTTTTATGAAACCATAATGGCTTTTATAATTTTTGGTATATTATGGTCTATTCGAAAAAAAATATCAGCACCAGGAGTAATGTTTTCAATTTATTTAGCTTTTAATGGTTTAGAAAGATTCTTTATCGAGTTTATTAGAATAAATCCATTATATGATGTTTTAGGATTAACCCTTTCTCAAGCTCAAATAATAGCTATTTTGTTTATGACTTTTGGAGTTCTAGGCGCTATCTATTTTACTAAGAAATCGACATCGATTTTATAGTTTACTTCATATAGCTGTAATGTCCAATTATTTTGTAATCAAACAAACAATCTGATAGCTCTTGGCCGTTCCCTATATTATGAACAATTAAGTATCTTTTTCCATCATCAGATTTTTTGTTAACCACTAAACCAATGTGTGTAGTTCCACCACCTAAGTTCCAACAAACAATATCTCCAGGCAAATAATCTTTAGCATTTCTAGAAGTACTTTTAACTTTTCCAAACTTTGAAAAAAACACCATTAAGTTTGGAACTCTTCTGTGATCGATATTTTCATCAGTTTTTGATAGCCCCCAATTTTTAGGGTATTTATTAAAATTAGCTATCATATCTTCATGTACTTCTTTTTGCAAGTCGATATTTAATTTTCTATATGCTCTAATAATTACATCTGTGCATACGCCTTTTCCTTCAGGAACATCTCCATTTGGATAATCTATAGAAAAGTAACTTGGATCATAAGTTATATTTTGTTGAGTAAGTTCAATTCCAGCATCTGATAATTGTGTGAAAAATGTATTTTGACTTATTACAAAATTCGAAAGACTAAAAATTATGACAAGACTTAAAAATTGTTTTTTCATAAACAGTGTTTTATTAAGTAAACGAACACAGTAAATTAATGTTTTATTTCAGCTATAATTTCTAATTTTAACCTAAATAAAAATTAAACTATGAATATGTTGAAAGAAGGAGATAAAGCTCCAGATTTTGGAGTTGCTGACCAAAATGGAATTGTACGTCATTTATCAGAATTTAAAGGAAAAAAAGTAATACTTTATTTTTATCCTAAAGATTTAACTCCTGGTTGTACAGTAGAATCTTGTAATTTAAGAGATAATTATAGTGATCTTATAAAAAAAGGATTTGAAGTGGTTGGTGTAAGTGCTGATGATGAGAAAAAACACAATCGTTTTATTGAGAAATATGATTTGCCATTTACTTTATTGGCAGATGTCGATAAAAAAGTAATTAATGCTTATGGAGTTTGGGGACCTAAAAAATTTATGGGAAAAACTTACGATGGAATTCACCGAACTACTTTTGTTATTAATGAAGAAGGAATTATTGAAAAAGTTATTGAAAAAGTAAAAACAAAAAACCATACTGAGCAAATATTAGAAGAGTTGAATTAGATTTAAAAGTTCTTGATTTTGTTTTAAATCTCAATTTTATTGTATTTTAATAGTACTGAACTTATTGATTTTATTAGGTTTTTTAAAATAATTTCAAAAAACTACATATTGTAGGTTTTTTGACTTATATTTGTAGAGTTAAAAATAATTAAAGGTAAGTTTTAAAAAAATATACACATGGCTGAAGTAAACACAGAAAAATTAAAAGCACTACAATTAACGATGGATAGGTTAGAAAAAACCTATGGAAAAGGAACTGTAATGAAACTTGGGGATGCTCCAGTTTTAGATGTAGATGTAATTCCTTCGGGATCGTTAACTTTAGATTTAGCTTTAGGTATTAAAGGTTATCCAAAAGGAAGAATAGTAGAAATATATGGGCCAGAATCATCTGGTAAAACAACTTTAGCTATCCATGCTATTGCCGAATGTCAGAAAAAAGGTGGTATTGCTGCATTTATTGATGCTGAACATGCTTTTGACCAATTTTATGCTGCTGCATTAGGTGTAGATGTCGAAAACTTATTAATATCTCAGCCTGATAATGGAGAGCAAGCTTTGGAAATTGCTGATAATCTAATTCGTTCTGGGGCAGTCGATATTATTGTAGTCGATTCTGTAGCTGCTTTAACTCCAAAAGCTGAAATTGAAGGTGAAATGGGAGATTCTCAAATGGGCTTACAAGCTCGTTTAATGTCAAAGGCCCTAAGAAAATTAACAGGTTCAATTAACAAAGCAAATTGTACTGCTATATTCATTAACCAGTTAAGAGATAAAATTGGAGTAATGTTTGGAAATCCAGAAACTACAACTGGTGGTAATGCACTTAAATTTTATGCTTCTATTCGTATTGATGTTAGAAGAGCTTCGCAAATTAAAGATGGTGACGAAGTTGTAGGGAACAGAACTAGAGTTAAAATTGTGAAAAACAAAGTAGCTCCACCTTTCCGTAAAGCTGAATTTGATATTATGTATGGTGCTGGAATATCTAAAGTGGGAGAGATTATAGATATAGGAGTAGAAAAAAATATTGTTAAAAAAGCAGGAAGTTGGTTTAGCTATGGCGACACAAAATTAGGTCAGGGAAGAGATGCAGTAAAACAATTACTATTAGATAATCCTGAGTTAATGGAAGAAATCGAACAAAAAATTGTTGCAGAAATAAATCCAGAATAAGTTTCGTTTTTATACTTAACTTTGAGTCCCGCATTTGCGGGACTTTTTTATTTAATTAATTATGAGAATTTTTAGTTTTATTGTTTTAGTATCATCCATTTTATTTTATTCGTGTAATGAAACTGTTAAACCAAAAAATGGAGAGAATGAAAAGGTTGAAGTTGATTCATTAACAGCTTATAAAAATGCAGCATTTGAGGTTATTAATGAACAATTAAAAGCAGACCCAAACAATCCTAATTTATACATGAAAAGAGCTCAGATGTATGAGCAATATGATGAAGTTCTTTACGCGATAGAAGATATTGATAGAGCAATAAAAATTGATTCATTGTTACCTGAATTTTATTTATTAAAAGCTGAAATGCAAAAGAAAGTTGATGATTTTCAGAATGCAAAAAGAACTTTGGATAGATGTTTATTTATTGATAATAATAATGTTCAGGCTAGAATAGAATTAGGATGGCTAGCTTTTATTATTCAAAATTATGAGCAAGCAATAGAATATGCTGACGCTGCTTTAAAAAGAAACATGTATTCTGCTGAAGCTTACTATTTAAAAGGTATGGTTTTTTATGAACAGCAAGATACAACGAAAGCTATTTCAAGTTTTATTACAGCAGTAGAGCAAGAAAGTAATTATTATGATGCATATATTCAATTAGGTGTTTTACACTTCAATCAAGATAATGACTTGGCAAAAGGCTACATTAAAAATGCCCTTAGAATTAAACCAGAAAGTCCAGAAGCCTTGTATCATTATGGCTTATGGTGTCAAGAACATGGAGAATATAATGAAGCAATAGAAACCTACCATAAAATTATTGCTATAAAGCCATTCAGAGAAGCGTTATTTAATTTAGGGTATATTCATCAAGAGTATTTGAAAGTTTATGATTTAGCAATAGGTTTTTATACAGAAGCAATAGGCTCTGATAAAAATTATTTTGAAGCTTATTATAATAGAGGTTTATGTCATGAGCAATTAGGCAATTTTGATCAAGCTGAATTAGACTATAGAAAAGCGTTAGAAATAAATTCAAATTATGATTTTGCTGCTTTATCATTAGATAGAGTTTTGAAAAAGAAATAAGCTTACCCAAATCCAACACTCATTAAAACTAGTATTAAAGATGAATTATCTTTCAGTTGAAGCATTAACTAAATCGTATGGCGATAGAGTGTTGTTTGAAAACATAACCTTTGGAATAAGCAAAGGTCAAAAAGTAGCTTTTATAGCTAAAAATGGAACGGGTAAGTCTACCTTTTTAAAGATATTAGCTGGTAAAGAAGGTTATGATTCTGGAAATGTAGTTTTTCGTAATGATATAAAAATTGGTTATTTACATCAAACTCCAGAGTTTGAAGACCAGCACACCATTAGTGAAACCATTTTTAAATCTACTTCTGGTGAAATTGAAGCCATTAAAGAGTACGAAAAAGCGGTTCTTAATCCGGATGATAATGACAGAATGCAAAAAGCATTTGAGCAGATGGATACTCTTAAAGCATGGGATTATGAAGTTAGAATAAAGCAGATTTTAGGTCAATTAAATATCCATGATTTAGAACGTAAAATTGGAGAATTATCAGGTGGGCAGCTAAAGCGAATTGCTTTAGCACAAGTTTTAATAGAAGAGCCTGATTTTATTATTCTTGATGAGCCAACCAATCATCTTGATTTGGATATGATTGAATGGTTGGAAGGGTATTTAACGAAAGAAAATGTGACTATTTTAATGGTTACCCACGATAGGTATTTTTTAGAGCGTGTGTGTAACGAAATTATTGAGTTTGATAATAAATCATTGTATAAATACAATGGTAACTACTCTTATTACTTAGAAAAGAAAGAAGAACGGATAGAGAATTTTGAAGCACATGTAGATAAAGCTAAAAATCTTTATAAGAAGGAATTAGAGTGGATGCGTAGGATGCCAAAAGCAAGGGGCACAAAAGCAAAATCTAGAGAAGAATCTTTTTATAAAACAGAAGCAACAGCACATCAAAAATTAGATAAAAGTAAAGTTGATATTGAAGTAAATGTTACCCGATTAGGAAGTAAAATATTAGAACTAAATCATGTTAAAAAGGCCTTTGGCGATTTAACGATTTTAGAAGATTTTAGTTATGTATTTAAGCGATTTGAAAAAGTTGGAATAGTTGGTAAAAATGGAGTGGGTAAATCTACATTCTTGGATATGCTAACTGGTCTTCAACAACCAGATTCAGGGGGAATTGATACTGGTGAAACAGTTGTTTATGGTTATTATACTCAAAATGGTATCAATTTAAAAGATGATAAACGAGTAATAGATACCATAAAAGATATTGCCGAAATTATTCCATTGGCAAAAGGCAAAGTAATGACTGCTGCTCAAATGCTAGAAAAGTTTTTGTTTACAAAAGATATGCATTACAACATGGTTGCAAAGCTGAGTGGGGGAGAGCGAAGAAGATTGTATTTGTTGACCATCTTAATGAAAAACCCAAATTTTTTAATTTTAGATGAGCCAACCAACGATTTGGATGTGATGACATTGAATGTGTTAGAAGATTTTTTAAATGATTTTCAAGGATGTTTAATTGTAGTTACTCACGACAGGTATTTTATGGATAAGTTGGTTGATCATTTATTCGTGTTTGAGGGAGATGGAAAAATAAAAGATTATTTAGGAAAATATACTGACTACAGAAACGATAGAAAAGAATTAGAAGAACAAGCTAAGATAAAACCTGTAAAAGTTGAGGCGCCGAAACAAGTAGTAAAAGAACAACCTAAAACTAAACTGGCTTACAAAGAAAAGCTAGAGTTTGAAAACCTTGAAAAGGAAATACCAAAACTAGAAGAACAAAAAGAGAAATTAAATGAGCAACTAGTAAATAGTGTTTCTGATCATGAAGAATTATTAAGATTAACGCAAGAACTGGGGGAAATTACGGCTCAATTAGATGAAAAAACTGATAGATGGTTAACCTTATCTGAATTTGCTTAAATTCTCGTTAATTTTTCTATAATACTTTTATGTTGAGGGTAAATAGCTGAAAGTTCTTCTTTTTTAGCTAATTCAAAATCATCAAAATCGAAACCAGGAGCAACGGTACAACCTACAAACGAATAATCGTTTTCGTTAACAACGCTAGAGGCAAACCAACAATTTGCAGGCACTGTTAATTGTGGGTATTTACCATCTAAGATGTCCATGCCAATAATGTGTTTGGTATAAATTCCTTCTTCATCAATAACATGAACAGCTAGGGGAGAACCGCTATAAAAATGCCATATTTCGTCTTGCTTAATTCGATGAAAGCCCGAAAAATTTTCAGAAGTCAATAAAAAATAGATGCTTGTACAAAAATTTCGATCACCAGAAAATTGAGGTAAAGCTGCATTTGGAATAATGTCTTTACTTCTGTATTCTTCTTTATAATAACCACCTTCTGGATGGGGAAGCATTTCTAATTGATTTACAATTTGTAAGTAATCTAGTGTCATTTTTTTATAATGTTTTTCCATAAATAAATAGCAGCTGCTATTAATATAAAGACTAAAATAATTTTCAACCAAATTGGCGCATAAAAAATTGATATCACCAAAACAGGTAAAACAAAAATACTAGCTAAATGTGCTATTCCTTGATTTTGTTTCATTTAAAATTTTTCAAAAACTCCCAAGCCAAATAAACTAAAGTCATATTTAATAGGGTCGTTAATATCAAATTGTTTTAAACTATCAGTTAATTCAATTGTTGCTTTCCAATCGTCTTGTGTTCGGGTTAATAAACCTAGTTTTCGAGCAACATTACCAGAATGGACATCTAATGGACACATAATATCTTTTGCATCAATTTTATTCCACAAACCAAAATCTACTCCTCTTTTATCTTTTCTTACCATCCAGCGCAAATACATGTTAATTCGCTTTGCAGCCGAATTTTTTAATGGATCGGAAATATGTTTTTGAGTTCGTTGAGGATGGTTCTCTTCAAAAAATACACGTTTAAAATTAGAAATACTAAGCTGCATATTTTTAGGGTGTTTAGCAAAAACTTGCTCTAAACCTCCATGAATGGTGTAAATATGTTTTAAGGCAGTAATAAAATATTGCGCATCAATGCTATTAAACGTACGATGTTTAAAATCTGCAAAACGATTTAATTCTTTTTGACTATGGTTCATTACAAAATCAAAAGGTTCCATATCCATGAACTCAACAAACTGGTTGGCATTTTTTATAATTGTTTTGCGTTGCCCCCAAGCTATAGTAGCACTTATAAAACCAGCAATTTCAATGTCTTCTTTTTTAGAAAACAGATGTGGTATAGAAATTGGGTCAGACTCGATAAAAGAAACCCGATTAAATTGGTCGTATTTTTCTTCTAATAATAGATGTATTTCGTCCTTAGTTAAAGCCATTTATAAATAATTGAATGTAAAGTTCTAATTTTAATTTAAAATTAATACCCTGAAACAGAAACAATACATATTATTTACCTTATTACTTTTAAGTGGTTTTGCTTTTGCTCAAAACTTAACTAAAGCAGATAGCTTAAAAAATACCGACACCACTAATTTTCAAGTTGTGGAGAAAAAACGTCCAGATGGAACTGTTGTTCAAGCTTTTGTTGTGGATGGAGATACAACATATGCCTATACTTTTTCTCCAGTGCGTATTGTAGGAGTTAGACCTTATGGCGATGCCGATAAGGATAAAGAGTTTAGACGATTACGCTACCATGTTCTTAAAGTTTATCCTTATGCAAAGTTAGCTTCTGCTAAATTGAATAAATACAATGAGGAGTTGATGAAAATAAAATCGAAACGTAAGCGAAGACTTTTATTAAAACAAAGAGAAAAAGAATTGAAAGAGGAATTTACCGACGTTATTAAAAAAATGTCGGTAACGCAGGGTAGGGTTTTAGTAAAATTAATTGATAGGGAAACAGGCGAATCTACTTACGACATTATAAAAGAAATGCGTGGTGGATTTAAAGCCTTTGTTTATCAAGGTGTAGCACGATTATATAGTGCCAATTTAAAATCGCGATACAATCCTCAAGTAAATGAGGAAGATGAAATGATTGAGCGAATAGTCTTACTTATTGAGGAAGGTAAAATTTAACCGATAATTGAATGTAAATTATCCAATTGTGCTTCCCATAATTGTTTAGCTTCATCTACTTCGTCTTCTTCAGCAAAATCTGTAACCATTAAGGCAACATCTTTTGTTAAATCATCTATTTGTATTTTAAGTTCAAAATAAGTTTCAGGATCTTCATCTGCAACCCACTTAAACTTAACTGATGAGTTTGTTTTTTTACTCACTAATTTTGCTTGCTCTTCTGCACCATCCCAAATAAATGTAAATAGTTCTCCTCTAGAGTTAACATTGTCGGCAAACCATTGGCCTAAACCACTAGGTGTTGCTATATAACTATACAATAAGCTTGGTGAAGATTTAATCACAAACTCTAATTCATATTTTACTTTATCAGACATCTCAATATGTGTTTTAGGTTGATAATGACTAGCCTGCAATATATGAAAAATATTGAATGAAAATATTAAGTGAAAAAAAAATGAAACAAATTGTTGATAAAATGACAAAACTACTATATTTGCAAACTCTTAATGGCGAGGTAGCTCAGTTGGTTAGAGCGCCGGATTCATAACCCGGAGGTCAGGAGTTCAAATCTCCTTCTCGCTACACTAAAAATCAAGCAGTTACAAAAAGTAACTGCTTTTTTTATGCTTTGCAGTGGAGCAAAGGAGTGGGGAAGATTCTGAATAATGATTAATTTTGTAAGATGAAAATTGAAGGAAACGATTCAGCACATAATCAAGGGTTAAATTGGATTCCCTTATATAAAAAGTATGGTTTAAAATTATTTTTACCAGCCATACTAATTGCTTTATTGGCTATTTATTTAGCATTTTTTAAGTAATTTCCTAACCCCAATTTAAGCAGAAGTCAAAAAGATAATATTATAAAAAGGGTTTCTTTTATTCTTTAGAATACCCATTTCTTATGGCATTATTAATACAATCTTGTTTGTTTTTGTATCCCTCGGAAGAGGCGCCTACAATTCTACCATTACTAGCCGTTCTTCTCCATCTCCATTCGTCACTTTTGTCTTTGTAAAATTCCCATTTATCTTCCATTACAATTGTTTTTAAGTTGTTTAACTATAGCTTATTTTTCTAAGTTAATCAATAATTTCAACTTATGGGTATTGTAATATTTAATCTTTTTTTTCGGGCTGGTGAGTAACATTTATAACCTTAAAGTCTTCATCTAACTTATAAAAATTCCAATTCCATTTAAGGTACATGCTATCTTTATGTGTAGGTGCAAAATGTTGTTGTTCGTAATGGATATATTTTATCGTAGAGTCTTTTGCATTTATTAATTCAATAGGAGGGGTAAAATAAATTAATTCGCCAATCGTTCCCTCAATAATTACTTCATTAGCTTTAAGGTTCTCTTTCATGTAATTTCTTACCGATTCTTTTGCCCTTAAAAAGTCTGTATCATATTTACTGAGTTGTTCGCTTTCGTTTCCGCAGCTTGCAATTAGCAATACAAATAATATAGCAAAAAAGTTTTTCATTATAATCTAAATCCTATTACACAAACGTCATCTATTTGTTCGAGATCGCCTTTCCAAGTTTCAAAACTTTTTTCTAAAATCAATTTCTGTTCTTCCATGGTTTTACTCACTATTTTTAATAACAGCTCTTTAAAGGCTTTTGCTTTAAACTTTTTCCCTTTTTCTCCTCCAAACTGGTCGACATATCCGTCAGAAAAAATATAAATGGTATCGTTCGGTTTTAAGGTAAATGTATGGGAAGTAAAATCTTGCGAACTTCTAAAACTTCCAATAGGTTGTTTGTTAGCTTTAGTTTCTATTAATTCGTTGCCTCTAATTATCCATAAAGGGTTATTTGCTCCAGCGTATTCTAAAATGTAATTTTTTTCATTTTTTGTTATACTACATAATGCAATGTCCATCCCGTCTTTTACTTCTTCTTCACTTTTTTCAAATTCAGCAATTACAATCTCTCTAGATTTGTTTAAAATTTCAGCAGGGTTAGTCAACCCATGTTCCCTTACCGATCTATTTAAGGCATTGTTACAAACTACACTTACCATAGCTCCAGGAACACCATGACCCGTACAATCTGCTGCAGCTATTAAAATTTTATCGTTCTTTTTTTCCATCCAATAAAAATCTCCGGCAACAATATCTTTTGGTTTGTATAGTACAAATGATTCGGGTAAAAATTGACTTATAATTTTTGCTGAAGGTAAAATGGCAGATTGAATTCTTCTTGCATAGTTTATAGAAGATTGAATTTCGTAGTGTTTTAATTCGGTAATTTCTTTTTGTAATTCTACTTCTTTTTTTTGTTCTTCAAGGCTAATGTTTTGTTGATGAATTTCACGAGTTCGTTCTTTCACAATGTTTTCTAATTCGGTATTTCGTTTTAAAAGGTTTTTTTGTTTAAGCACATAAAAAGTGTAAAAGCCAGCAAGAACTAAAACAATAATTAAGAGATAAAACCAATAAGTTTTCCAAAAAGGTGGAGGTATATTTATTTTTAAAATAGAATACTTGTTATTCCAATTTCCCATTCGTTTTCCCTGAAACTTTAATGAGTAATTGCCAGGAGGCAAGTTGGTGTAATTCATAAAATTTCTATTTTCTAAATAATTCCAATCTTTATCAAACCCTTCTAGTTTGCATCTGTATTGTATTTTACCAGAATAATCGATGTATGAAAATTGAAATGATAAAAAGTTTGATGAATAATTTAAATTAATGCTATCTAAAAAGCGAATAGGAGGATTAAATTCTTTTCCCATCACTTTCATTGAGGTAAGTAATGTAAATGTGTTTTTAGTTGACGATTCAACCTCTTTTGGATTGAAAACATTAAATCCATTTATACCTCCAGCATAAATAAGTTCGTCTTTAAAATATAAAGCTCCTTGATTAAACTCATTATTTTGTAAGCCATCGTCATAATCAAAATTAGAAATTGATTTATTTTTTTTTGAGTACCTACACAATCCGTAATTAGTTGTCACCCAAATGTTTTTATTTTTATCCTCTACAACTCCATAAACTACATTGTTAGGAAGATTTTGTTCTGTGGTAATGTAACTAAAAGTTTGCTTTTCGTTGTTGTAATGGTTTAACCCACCACCATCTGTACCAATCCATAAATTACTATTTTCGTCAACATAAATACTTCTTATTTTTTTATTGTTTGTTTCCTTACTTGTAGCTCCGTTGTAGCCAAACGAAGTAAATTCATCATTACTAATATTAAAGTAATTTAAACCAGAACCATAGGTGCCAATCCATAAATTATTATCACTTGTTTTAGCAAGAGTTAATACAGTATTTTCACTAATAGAATTAAATTCATCATTGCTTAAATATTGGGTATAATTAGCTGTTTTTTTATCATATTTAATTAATCCAGAGCCCCATGTTCCAAACCATAAGTTGTTGTTTATCTCAGTAATGCACCATACGTCATCAGCAACCTGATTTAATATCTGTTTTGCAATACCTGTTTTAGGATTGTATTCTATTAATCCATTACCATAGGTCCCAAGCCATAAAATGCCATCATTATCTTTATAGATGCATCTAATTATTTTTGCAGAAACATTATCTAACGTCTTAAATGAATTTGTTTTTTTATTAAATAAATTTAGTCCTCCACCATAAGTACCAATGTATAACTCCTCTTTATTTTCTAAAAAAGACATTACAACATTGTTGCTCAATCCACTTATGTCATTATAATGCGTAAAGTTTTGATTGCTAGGCTCAAAATAATTAATGCCGCCACCTAAAGTTCCTATCCAAATTCCGCCGTCTTTATCTTTTAATATTGAAAGTATTACGTCATGACTGATGGAGTTAATATCTTCTATATTATTTTTATAGGTATGTGTTAATGAAAAATTAGTAGCGTTTATTTTTAATAATCCTCCACCAAAAGTACCTAACCATAAACTGTTCGAATTGTCAGAACAAATCCCCCAAATTCCATCATTTTTTAGACCTTCAATTTTTAGTTTATTAAATTTAAAATAATTAGAACTGCTCATGAAAAGTTCGCCGTGAACTCCTCCTAACAAAAGTTGGTTATTTATAGAGTGAATAGTTTGAATTTGAATCGTATCAAGTAGTTTTACCCAAACACTTTTTTGAAAGTAATGAATGCCACCCAGGCTAGTTGCAGCGTATACAGTATTATTAAATGTTTCAATATCTCTAACCTGAATTTGAGTGTTATTATCAAGTTCTATAGGTGTAATTTTTTCATTTTCATAATTAAATGTATTTAAGCCCCCTCTTTTAGTTCCTATATACATTGAGTTTTGAAACTCTTTAAAACACATAATAATGTCATCAGATAATAACGAATTTGATGAATTTAGCCTTTTGAAAGAGTTTGATTTTGGGTTATATATTGCAATTCCACCACCATAAGTACCAATCCAAATATTACCTTTTGAATCTTCTGTTAATGATTGTATATTATTATCTGGAATGCTATTACTATCGTTATATTGTTTTTTGTAGTGGGTAAATTCATGACCATCATATTTATTTAATCCATCTTGAGTTCCAATCCAAATTAATCCCATTTGGTCTTGGATAATACAGTTAACAGTACTTTGGCTTAAACCTTCTTTAATAGAAAATGACTTAAACCGTTGATTTTGAGAAAACAAAAACAAGCTAGATAAAAAGTACACTATTAAAAGCAGGTGACGCATAATGTAAATATAAGTGATTTAACTTTTTCTATCCACATAAAATATAACTCAGGTTGAAAACATTTTAAATAATTTAATTCAATATTTATTTTGACGATTAAATGTTGTGTTTTGTAGAAATAGATAATACTTTTGTCGTCTATTTAAAACTAAACTGATGCGTTTATTCATTACAACCATTTTAACCCTTTGCTCTTTAGCTTTTTATGCTCAAGAAGTAACTCCAAAAACAGCTGCTGAACATTTTAATGATGGCAATTTTACTGTTGCTTTAATGGATTATTTAGAGCTGTTAAAAACAGAGCCAGAAAACCCTAAGTATCATTATAGAGTTGGAGTTTGTTATTTAAATACCAATATAGATAAAGCTAAAGCAGTACCTTATTTTGAAACTGCGATTAAAGCTGATGGACCAGATCCAAATACCTATTACTTATTAGGAAGAGCTTATCATTTTGCTTATCGTTTTACCGATGCCATTAAAATATATGAAGAGTTTAAAAGTTTAGGTACTGGAAATGAAGAAAATATTATTGATGTAAATAAGCAAATAGAATATTGTTACAACGCAATTGAGTTAATGAAATTTCCATTAGATGTTTCGTTTAAAAATTTAGGACAAAATGTAAATTCTTCAACTAAAGATTATTATCCATTTGTTCCTAAAGATGAGTCGTTTGTTATTTTTAATTCAATGCGCGATGATGGGAGTGAGAAAAAAATAAATGGAAATTATTTTTCTGAAATCTATATCTCCGAAGTGAAGAATGGTAGCTTTTCTAAAGCAAGAAAATTAGACCAAAACATTAACACGCTTAATGGTTCGGAAGAAATAGTAGGGATGTCGGCAGATGGTCAAATCTTATTATTTTACTTTGAAAATGACGACCATTTTGGTGATTTATTGATAGCGGAATTTGAAAATAATCAAGTAAAGAATTTGACTAAATTACCTAAGGTTATTAACTCAAAGGATCATGAAATTGCTGCTTCTATTACTAAAAAAGGAGATGCTATTTATTTTGCTAGTGATAGAACAGGTGGCTTTGGTGGTTTAGATTTATATGTTTCGCTAAAATTACCAAACGGAGAATGGGCACCGGCTCAGAATTTAGGACCAACCGTAAATACTCCTTTTGATGAAGATTTCCCGAACATTACTGCTGACCACAAAACGCTATATTTTAGTTCAAAAGGGCATACTAGTATGGGAGGATATGATATTTTTAAAGCAACTTGGGATAATGTAAAAAGAAATTGGTCTGATGTTAAAAATGTTGGTTTCCCTTTGAATACACCTGAGGATAATACCAACTATAGAGAATCGGAAAGTGGTCGTACAGGTTACATTTCTGCTATTAGAGAAGGCGGTTCTGGTGATTATGATTTATATAGCGTTACATTTAATGAAGTTGACCCGGAATATACTGTAATAAAAGGTTATGTAACTCCACAAGATACGACCAACATTATTAAAGATGTATTCATTTCGGTATTAGATTTACAAACAGATGAGTTGTATGGTAGTTATTTAACCAACCCAATTACGGGTAGATATATTATGATTTTACCAGTTGGTAAGTTTAATATGTTGGTTGAAGTTCCAGGTTATGATATATATACGGAAGATATTGAAGTTTTTGGTAAAAATGCTTTTAGAAGTGTTATCAAGAAAGACATCATACTAAAAGAAGAATAATTTAATTTACATCAAGTCTAATTTCTTGGTCTAAACCCAACCCAGCTTTTAAATGTTGGTTAGAAAAATAGTTTGTATCTGTACTAATTTCAGCAGAATAAATATACCCTGAAAAAGGCAATGGTCTGACCGTTATTAATTTTTCGCTGGAGTTAGCTATTCCCTCCATTCTTTCATCATAAGCTTTAGCATAGTTAAAATGATAATAACTTGTAATGCTTGTAAAAACAAATAGTCCAATACAATTAAAAATAATTATCAGTTTTAACTTCAAATAGTTTGGTTTGTGATGTTTACCTAATAAATATAAGTATCGAACTATAACTAATGCAATTAAAATAGAACTAGCTGTTGTTGATCTGTCTGGAGCTAAGCCACCCAAAGCATAAATAACAAGCAATTGATTGAGGATTGCAAAAAATATAATAAACAAAAATGAAAATAAGAGTTCTTTTTTTGGATTAAAGAATGATTTTTCAGCACTTTGTTTTTGTCCTAACAAATAAAAAGGTGAGGCCAGCAACAATGCAGGAATAAAAGTTTTGTAGCTAGAAAAAAGAAAGAATTTAAGTGTTCCATAGCCAGTGTATACTATTAAATTGCCAAAGCTTAAGCTAGGGGTAATTCCATCTCTAAAAGTAGTGCCACTGCTAAAGTAATTAATTAAAAAAGCGATAAGTATTAAACTAAAAGAGAGAATAGTTGTCGCTTTTTTTGTTTGATAAAAATGATAGCTTAAAAAAACTAAACTAAAAAGTGCTAATGGCTCATTAGAACCACCCAAATAAATACTACTAAGAACTAATAAAACGTATTCTAAAATTGAAGTTGATGGCTTTATAAATAGTGCAAAGAGATAAATAAATGCAGTTACACTCCATAAATAAACTACAGCTGAAGTGTGCCAAAACCAACTAGAGGAGGGCGAAACGCAACAAAAAAAGAAAACACTTAGAAATACAAAAGTGTAAACAATAAGTTCATTTTTATTGAGGTTAAGCACAAATCTCTTTTTTAAATTAGCTGCTAAAGAATAAGTACTGAGAAAAAGAAAACTAAATGAAATAAGGTTTGCAAAGAATAAGAAAAAGGGAAATTCATAAAACTTAAAACTGATGACTTGAGAAAAGTTTGAAGTCCAGCGTCCATGCCATTTAAAATATAAATGTTGGTAAACTTCGCTAACTGATTTTGTGCTTAATTCACCAATGTAATAAAAGTCGTCGGCAGCTAACCGGTTGAAACCAGAAGTGATAATTAAGAATATGATGAAAAGTACTCCTTGCAGTGCGATTAAAGATGTAGCTTTTAACTTCATAAATCAAATATAACATAAGTTATAAAACATTATTAACAAGCGATTAATTTAACTGAATTTTCTACGAATTTTATCGCTTAAATTTTCAATTTATTATGCAGCAGTATTTAAAATTATTAGACCATATTCTTGAAAACGGTGTTCAAAAGGGAGACCGAACAGGAACGGGAACAATTAGTTGTTTTGGTTATCAAATGCGTTTCGATTTAAGTGAAGGTTTTCCTTGTGTAACTACAAAAAAACTTCATTTAAAATCAATTATACACGAGTTGTTATGGTTTATTAATGGCGATACTAATATTAAGTATTTGCAAGAAAATGGTGTGAAAATTTGGGATGGATGGGCAAATGAAAATGGTGATTTAGGCCCTGTATATGGTCATCAGTGGCGTAATTGGAATAGTGAAGGAATTGATCAAATTAAAGATTTAATACATCAAATAAAAACAAATCCAAATAGCCGTAGGTTAATGGTTTCGGCATGGAATCCAAGCGTAATGCCTGATACTTCAGTTTCTTTTGAAGAAAATGTAGCTAATAATAAAGCCGCATTACCACCTTGCCATGCTTTTTTTCAATTTTATGTAACAGAAGGAAAGTTGTCTTGCCAATTGTACCAGCGAAGTGCTGATACATTCTTAGGTGTGCCTTTTAATATCGCATCTTATGCTTTGTTTACCATGATGGTAGCACAAGTTTGTGATTTAGAATATGGAGAGTTTATACATACATTTGGTGACGTTCATTTGTATAACAATCATATTGAACAAGCTAAATTGCAGTTAACAAGAGAACCTAAACCTTTACCTACAATGAAAATTAATCCAAATGTAAAATCAATATTCGATTTTAAATTTGAAGATTTCGAATTGGTGGGTTATGATCCTCATCCACATATAAAAGCAGCTGTTTCTTTATAAAAAATGCTACAACTTAATTTGCCATCTTATCCTATAAAGTTAAAAGAGGAGGGAGGTAAACAGTTTATTTTCGATTTTATTCGTAAAAAATATTTGGTAAACACACCAGAAGAATGGGTGCGCCAAAATTTTATTCAGTTTTTATTACATGATAAAAAATATCCAGCCAGTTTAATTGCTATTGAAAAGGGTTTAAAATTAAATGAGTTGCAAAAAAGAGCAGATGCAGTAGTTTACGATAAAAATGGGAGCGCTATTGTGTTAATCGAATTTAAAGCGCCAAAAATTAAAATTACTGAAGCAACATTTGAACAAATTTCAAGATACAATGTGGTTTTTAAAGTACCATACTTAATTGTGTCTAATGGGTTAAATCACTATTGTTGTAAAATCGATTTTTCTAAAAACTCATTTGAATTTATCAAGGAAATTCCATCTTATAGTGAGTTGGATTTTAAATAAATCCGTAATTTAAACTCATGAAAAAACTCGTTTTATTTTTTATTGTATTCATTTCTATTAGTGTTTATGCTCAGCAAGCAAAGGTTAATTTTGGTTTAAGAGCAGCAATAAATAGTTCTAAAAGCGAAGATTTAATTGCTCTTTTTGTGCATGGAGATGTTTTAGAAATAAAGCGCGAAGTGAATAAATTAGGAGGGAGAGTAAAACTAAGTACTGGCAATATTGTTCAAGTGGATGTTCCAGCAGGTAAGATTGTAGATTTTTCAAAAAATGATTTTGTGGATTTTATAGAATATAGCTTATCTAAAGGAACTGTTCTAAATGATACGATGATAATCCACAATAATGTTGTTCCTATTCATAATGGTGTTGAGCCTTTAGATCAACCTTATACAGGTAAAGGAGTTGTTTTAGGATTTATTGATACCGGCATAGATATCTATCATCCTGATTTTAAAGATACATTAGGTAATACAAGAATTTTAGCAATTTGGGA
Source organism: Vicingus serpentipes (assembly GCF_007993035.1). Taxonomy (NCBI): domain Bacteria; kingdom Pseudomonadati; phylum Bacteroidota; class Flavobacteriia; order Flavobacteriales; family Vicingaceae; genus Vicingus; species Vicingus serpentipes. The sequence goes on along the minus strand of NZ_VOOS01000001.1, from coordinate 254,378 downwards.
TCAATATAATTCGGATGACGGTTCAAGTAGCTATGGTTATGGTCAAGTATGGGATTCTAGTGCTATAAATAATAACAACTGCACACATGTTGACCATAATGGTGTTAACCATGGTACTCATGTAGCAGGAATAGCTGCTGGTAATGGGTTAGGTGTAAATAATTATAGGGGAGTTGCTCCAGAATCTAATTTAGTTGTTGTAGCTAGTAATCAAGGTGTTGGAAATTGGCTTTCTACAGTTGTAGATGCTGTTAATTTTATCTACGATGTTGCTGATAGTTATAATATGCCTTGTGTTATAAATGTTAGCATGGGTGATTATTTTGGATCTCATGATGGAGAGGATGCTGCATCTTTATTAATTGATAGTATTGTTAATTATAAAGAAGGAAGAGCTTTTGTGGCTGCAGCTGGAAATGCGGGTGATTTTAATACCTATAAGTTTCATTTAGAGCATCAAATAACCAATGATACAACCTTTACATGGTTTAAATATAATGGTTCATCTGCATTAGGTTATGGTTCTGTTTTTTATGAATTATGGGCTGATACAGCTGATTTTAACAATGTAGAATTTTCTGTTGGTGCAAATTTACCATCAGGAACTTATGAAGAAAGAGGGACAACACCATTTTATAACATTAAAAATATTTTAGGATTACAAACCGATACCATTAAAAATGATTCATCACAAGTTTTAGGGATTGTTGATTTTTATACCGAACTACAAGGTAATAAGTATTTAATGCAAGTGCATATGCAAGAGCCTGATTCTAATCAACTACTATTTAGTTTAAAAACTACTGGTAATGGGCGTATGGATGTTTGGACTATGTCAGCACTCGGAACTTCAAATTATGTTTATTCTCCTTTACCATTAGAAACGATATTACCAGAAATTGTGAACTATGTTTTACCAGATTCACTTAAATCTATGGTAAGTAGTTTTCAAAATGTGGAGTCATTATTAACAGTGGCTAATTTTGTAAATAGAGCAACTTATATAGATGTTGATACAATTTTACGATTTACAGGTAAAACACCAGGGTTTAGAGCTGCGAGTAGTAGTAGAGGGCCAACAAGAAGAGGTACTTTAAAGCCAGACATTGCTGCAACAGGTGATTATGTAATTGGACCAGTTTCTGCTGGAGTTATTGCGGCAAATATGGTAGCGCCAACAAATAGAATGAGAATTGCGTTAGGAGGAATGCATCGTTATAATGGCGGGACTTCAATGGCTTCACCAGTAATAGCAGGTGTAGCTGCTTTGTATTTCGAAAAATGTAATACATCTACAATGGCTGAGGTTAAAAATGCAATTACTTCCACAGCTAAATCTGATGGAAATACAGGTTCGGTCCCTAACATTGCTTTTGGATATGGTAAGGTTGATGCATTTGCAGCACTAAACACCTCTAACTTCACGTTCAGTTTAGGTACTGATATTGATATTTGTGATGGTGATTCTGCTCAAATAAATGCGGGAGTTTATTCAAGTTATTTATGGTCAACCGGAGATACAACTTCATCAATATACTTAGATTCAACAAATAGTATTTATACTGAGGTTATTAATGAGAGTGGTTGTAGATCATGGAGTGATACGATTAACGTTACATGGCATCCTTTACCAATTAAACCCTTTATAAACGTTGTAGGAAATGATACACTTATCTATGCTACTAATTTAGATTTACAATGGTATTATAATACGGATAGCTTGGTGGGTGAAAATGATACAATTTTAGTTGCTCAAAGTAATGGAGATTACTTTCTACAAGTTTCTGATTCATTTGGATGTAAATCAAACTCCGATACGATTAATGTAATTATTTTAACTGTACAACAACAGAATAGTGCCTCAGGTGTAAAATTATATCCAAATCCAACTCAAGGAATTTTTAAAGCTGAAATTAAAGATTTAACAATTAAGTCGTTGATTTTAATTGATATACAAGGTCGTGAGTTGTATACTGAACAGGTTAGTAATCAATCTGTAATCAATCTGGATTTAAGCCATTTACCGAATGGAATTTATTATCTAAAAATACTTAAAGAGGTAGGTTTCGACCTTGAAAAGGTAATAATAGCTCGTTAATTAAATCATTAAAAAATAGAATGCTATTTTAAGTAATTTAGTAAAATGAACAGTCTTAAGCACATTTCAGTATTACTTTTCTTTTTAGTAAGCTCTTTTGTTGGGTCGTCTCAAGTTGTAGATGATTTTTTACCAAAAACCATTATTTTAAAAGTTAAAGAAGCTTATCGAAACAACTGTACAGAAAATGAAATCAAACATATAAATTTTCAAAAAATCAGTAACGAGATTAATGTTGTTGAATTAAAAAAGATATTTCCGAATCATCGCCAAGAATTGAATAAAAAATTGGTTGATTTATCTTTAATATATCAATTAAATTACGATTCTAATATCTCTGAAAAAGAAGTGATTAGTAAATTAAAAAAAGCTTCAATATTTCAGTATGTAGAATTGTATATTGTTCCTCAATTGGCTTATACACCTAGCGATACTAATGCTGCTGACCCTTTAAAAAATTGGCATTTAACCATGACAAATGCTTTTAATGCATGGGACATAAACAAAGGAGATACAAATGTAGTAATTGGTATAACCGATACAGGTTGGGATGAAACACACCCTGATTTATTAGGAAATTGTAAAAAGAATTATGCAGATCCAATAAATGGAATAGATGACGATAATGATGGTTATGTAGATAACTATATGGGATGGGATATGGGAGAAGAAGATAATAGTGCACAATATAATACTAGTGCTCATGGTGTTCATGTAACTGGATTAGCAGCCGCCGTTACTGATAATGTAACAGGAATAGCAAGCATTGGTTTTAACTCTAAATTTTTGCCTATAAAAATTTCTGATGCAACAGGCGCTTTAACAAAAGCCTATCAAGGTGTTGTTTATGCAGCAGATCACGGTTGTTTTACTATTAATTGTTCTTGGGGAAGCTATACTGCTGGGTTGTTTCAAAAGGACGTAATTGATTACGCAACAATAAATAAAGGCTGTTTGGTAATTGGTGCTTGTGGAAACGATGATGGAGAAACTATGTTTTACCCTGCTGGTTATGAAAGTGTATTAACAGTTGCAGCATCCGAGCAAAGTGATTTTAAAAAGAACAACTCTAACTATGGCTATTATGTAGATATTTCTGCTCCTGGTGAAGCAATGTGGAGTACATATTATACGGGTAGTTATGGCTACAATGGAGGAACGTCTATGGCAGCTCCAGTTGTTGCAGGAGCAGCAGCAGTAGTTAAAGCGCAGTTTCCTAGCTATTCTAATCAGCAAGTTGCAGCTCAACTAAGAGCTACTGCAGATGATATGAATCCGTTAAATCTTACTTATTTTGACAAGTTAGGAAATGGTAGATTAGATTTGTTTGATGCTTTATCTACATCTGCTCAATTTGTTGAATTAATTTCAAAAACTTTTACTGATAATAATAATCAAATTTTTGAAGCTGGCGATACCGTTAGAATTTCAGGAACTTACCTAAACTATTTATCAGCTATAACTGGGTTAAATGTAACCCTGAGTAGTCTTTCCTCTTTTGTAAATGTAATTGATGGTACAACAGCTTTGCCAAGTTTAAGTTCTTTGGAACAAGTAGATAATGCAACAGATCCCTTTTTAGTTGAAGTACTAAGTGGAGCTGGGTCAAATGAAGAAATATTATTTAAAGCCACTATTTCTAATGGTAGTTATACAATTAACGAATATTTTACAATGTTGATTAACCCTAACTTTATAAATATTACTGAAAATCAGGTTAGCTCAACAATAACCAGTATAGGTAGAATCGGGTATTTAGATGCAGGTAATACTATTGGGTTAGGTTTTTCTTACAATGGTGAGCAATTACTTTACGAAGCTGGTTTAATGGTTGGAGATGGGACTACAAGAGTTGCTGATGTTGTTAGAGGGTTAAGCGGGCAGGATAATGATTTTAGTTCAGCACAAAATGTAATGTTTAATCCACCATATGTATCTGCTATAGATTTAATTGGACAATTTGATGATTCTCCTTTGTTGCCAACACCTATAGATTTAAGTGTTGAACATAATGCTTACGCTTACTCATCAGCACCAGATGATAAGTATATAATTGTTACTTATAACCTTAAAAATAATGGAATAACACCACTAACAAATTTGCATGTCGGATTGTTTGCCGATTGGGATATACAAGATGCTTACAAAAATAAATCTGGATACGATGCACTAAGAAAAATGGGGTATGTGCATTCGCTTGAACCCGATACCATATATGCAGCAATAAAATTACTATCTGCATCTACAGCTTATAATTACAGTATAGATTATGTTTCAGGTGGTGCAGGAGGAGTAGATATGAATGGAGGTTTTACAACCGCAGAAAAGTTTACGACAATAGCAACCAACCGATTAAATGCAGGAGCTCCAAATGGACAAGATGTAATGCATGTTGTAAGCTCAGGTAATTTCACTCTAAATCCTGGAGAAGGTCAAATTATATCTTTTGCTATAATAGCAGGTGATAGCTTATCTGATATACAAGCAAGTGCTGATGCAGCACAAACTAAATATATTGATGTGATTGGAATAGAAGAATTAACGGATAAAAACGAATCTTTGGTATTTCCAAACCCAACAACTGGTAAAATTGCAATAAAAAGTGATGAGATGATTGAATACATTACACTTAAAAATGTATTGGGAGAAACCTTAAAGAAGTTTAATACTGTTCAACTAGATATTTCCAACTATCCTAATGGAGTTTATTTTATTGAAGTAAAAACTAAAAACGGTGTATTCTCAACTAAATTGCTAAAGGTTGGGGAGTAGTTTTAACGTTCTTGGCTATGAGTAGTTGCGTGGTTTAGCACTTAACTTTACAAGTAAACACCAAGTTGGAAATTCCGCAGGAATTTCCAAAGTAGGAGAGAAAAAGCAATTACTTATAGCCATTGTTAGCAAACGTTTTATTCTTTATTAATATACTCCAATAGTTCTTCTTTCTCTGAACTATTCATATAAGAACTTTCTATTGTCTTATTGCGCAGAATATTTTTATAATGATCTACTTTTTTCATATCGTTTAAGACCATAGAATACTCAATAATATCGACATAAAAATCAAGGTAATCTGGAAAATATCGTAATCCTAATTCGAAAAATGCGATTGCAGTTATGTAGTCTTTTTTGTCATTTACAAAAAGTGAAGCGAGTGAATAAATATAGCTAAATTTTACTCTTTCTTTACTTTATACCGTTTCCTAATCTCTTCGATGTGACTTTCAAATTTAAGGTGTTGTTTGGCAATATCAAAAAAGCGGTCAATATCGAAAGTTTTAGGGTAAATAAACAAGCCAAAATCTAGTTTACTTTCTTCGTATTCTAAAACAGTAAATATTTTACTCAATTGCTCGGTTAAAATACAAGCAGTATCAAGTTGTTCTTTTAAATAAGCAAGTTTATCGTCTTCTAAGTTTTTCTGTTTTACTTCAATTAAAAGTGCATTAAAATCATCAACGTTTAATGGCCAAGGGCAACCAATTTTTCCTTCGTAATCATTTAATTGATAATGACTCTCAAATTCAATAGTATCTTTTACTATTTCGTTAGAGTCAATTAAACTTTCAACAGGTTTTTGTGGCTTTTGCCATCCATCATAAACCACTAAATATTGGTTAGGGTCGGGTTTTTCATCCAATGTGGGGGCAATTTTTTTTAGGTGTATCCCTTTTTTGTCAACCTTATAATAATGGGTAAATCCTGCATCCAATAAAAACAAGGTTTCTTGAAGTTCTATGGTGTCGTTTTTAAATCTTAGTTGAGCCAAATATTTATTGTTAGCTTCTAAACCCGTTAGTTTTATGTTATTCACAAAAACGGAGTTCTGTATTTGTTGATTCAATTTAGAAGTAAAATAGAAATTGGTATCACTACTTTCAAATACTACAGCACAAGTCTGTGCTTTTGTTGTTAGTGTAAACAACAAACAAAAACTAATAATTAATGAATTTGTAGTGTTTAATCTCAAACCTTAGCTAAACAATTCATTAAACTTAAATGTATCTTTTAAACGGACACCTTTCTCGGTATGTTGTACAGTGCAACATTCATTTACATGGTCGTGCTCAAAAAATAAGATGTATTCTTTGTCAGCAGCCGTTTTTAAAAATTCAGCTTTTTCATCTAAGGTTAATAAAGGTCGAGTATCATAACCCATTACGTAAGGCACAGGAATATGTCCAATAGAAGGTAGTAAATCAGCCATAAAAACTACTGTTTTATCTTGGTATTTAATGTGTGGAATCATTTGTGCATCGGTATGTCCGTTTACCATTAAAATATCAAAATAATTAAAGCCTTCTTTGTCAATAAATCGCAACTGATCTAACTCTATCATTGGTATTATGTTTTCTCTTAAAAAAGAAGCTTTTTCTCTTGAGTTAGGTTCTGTGGCCCATTTCCAATGGCTACTGTTGGTCCAGTAATTGGCATTTTTAAATGTAGCTTCAAACTTTGTTCGGTCTTTGTTCCATTTAATTCCACCACCGCAATGGTCAAAATGCAGGTGTGTTAAAAATACATCTGTAATATCATCAGGATGAAATCCTAATTTTTTAATGTTGCCTTCTAAACTATCGTCACCAAACATGTAATAATAGCTAAAAAACTTTTCACTTTGTTTGTCGCCAATTCCATTGTCAATCAAAATCAATTTATCACCATCTTCAATAAGCATGCAACGCATACTCCAGCTGCACATGTTATTGCTATCGGCAGGGTTTGTTTTTTGCCATATTGTTTTAGGTACAACGCCAAACATTGCACCTCCATCTAATTTAAAATTTCCGGTATTTAAAGGATAAATTTTCATGTTGATTTTTTTATAGTAACACTTTGTTGTTGACAATTCCAAAGATAAGAAAGTAGAAGCAACTATATTTTAAAATAAGTTTATAGTGCTTTAAAAACTAAAATTTAGCAACAACTATGAGAGTACACTTTATAGCAATAGGAGGGAGTGCAATGCACAATTTAGCAATTGCCTTACATAAAAAAGGATTTAATGTTACTGGTTCTGATGATGAAATATTTGAACCAAGCAAAGGTAGAATTGCTAAATATGGGCTTTTGCCAGAAGAATTTGGGTGGTTTCCCGAAAAAATAACAACAGATTTAGATGCTATTATTTTGGGAATGCATGCAAGAATTGATAATCCTGAGTTGTTAAAGGCACAAGAATTGGGTGTAAAAGTTTATTCTTATCCAGAATACATTTATGAGCAATCTAAGAATAAAATACGTGTTGTAATTGGTGGTAGCCATGGTAAAACGTCAATTACTTCAATGATTTTACATGTGTTAGGCAAGCTAAATATCGATTTTGATTATATGGTTGGAGCGCAATTAAAAGGCTTTGATACAATGGTTAAAATAACCGATTCTAAGTTGATTATTTTAGAAGGAGATGAGTATTTGTCTTCTCCTATTGATAGACGACCAAAATTTCATTTGTATCACCCCAATATTGCATTAATAAGTGGAATTGCTTGGGATCATATAAATGTGTTTCCAACTTTTGAAAATTATGTAGAACAGTTTTCAACTTTTGTTTCATTAATTGAGAAAAAAGGAGCTTTAATTTATTGCAAAGCAGATGCTGAAGTAAATAAAGTTGCCTTGATGACACCAAATCCTGATATTGATAGAATTGGTTACCAAACACCAGAAAACGTAATAGAAAATGGAGTAACATCTGTTTTAGTTCATGGAAATAAAATTCCGTTAGAAATTTTTGGAGATCATAACTTACAAAATTTAGAAGGTGCAAGATTGGTATGTAACCAGTTAAAAATTGATGATGAACAGTTTTATGAAGCTATTCAAGATTTTAAAGGAGCATCGAAAAGATTAGAACTAATAGCTAAAAATGAAATAACTGCTGTATATAAAGATTTTGCACACTCTCCATCGAAATTAAAAGCAACAACCCAAGCGGTTAAGCAACAATATGCTGAACGTAAAGTAATTGCTTGTATGGAACTGCATACTTTTAGTAGTTTAAATGCTACTTTTTTAAAAGAATATAAAGATAGTATGGCTAGTGCTGATGAGGCTTATGTTTATTATAGCAATCATACTATAGCACATAAAAAACTTGCCGCAATAACACCAGAAAAAGTTAAGGCTGCTTTTGGTTCTGATAATGTTACGATTTATAATAATTCTGACGAATTGTTTGAAATGTTATCCACCAAAGATTGGAATAATAAAGTTTTGTTATTAATGAGCTCGGGTAATTTTGATGGAAAAAATTTAGACCAATTTGGAAGAGGTTTGGTGAAATAAAAAAAAGGTGAGTTTTAAAACTCACCTTTTTTACACTAACTAAACTAATTGCACTATTGATTTTTTTCTGCTTCTTTAATTCTTTTATCAGCAATTTCATTACCAATAAATAAGCCAGCACCTCCGCAGATAAATATCATTGAAAAGTATAATACTTCATTATCTATTTCTGTGTATGAATCTAAAATGCTAGCAACAAAAAGACCGATACCAACACCTATTGCCATTAAGGCAAATTTTATTGCACCACCCGGTTTATGAGGTTTTTGCATTTTACTGATGTCCATTCCTTTTTCAATCATTTTTAATTTTTCTAAATGTTCTAATCTTCTTAATATAACAATCATTGCAAATGCCCCTAGGGTAATTATGATTGGTATTGATACTGCTATTACTTCTCTCATAATATTAATTTTTATTGGTTTCTGTATTCTTTGACACAGGTTTGTTTTTAGATGTTACAAAAAAAGAAAAAAATATTTTTTTAAAATAGTTGTAACGTATTTATGTATATGTGTGTCTTATTTAATAGATTTAAGATATTTGAAAGATTCAGATTTAATATTGGGCCTTATTAATAAGCAAACTTCTGCTATTAATTATTTTGTAAATAATTACCAGCAGTTTGTATATGTGCTTTGTGTTAGGATATTAAACAATAATGAGGTGGCTGAAGAAATTACTCAAGATGTATTAATAAAGTGTATCGAAAAAATAGAGCAGTTTAAAGGAGACTCAAAATTAAAAACTTGGGTTTACACCGTTGCAAGAAGAGAAACCTTAAACTACATTAGAATAAATAAATTAGAAACAACTGAAATTTCTCCTAGTATAGAAAACACATTAAATGGAGATAATATTATAGCACTTTTTGATAACGAAGATTTAAATGAAACAATTCAGTATTACTTTAATAAATTATCAACTGATGCTAAAGAGATGCTAACCCTCTTTTATTTAGAAGAAATGTCACTAAAAGAAATTGCAGAAATAACTAAGTTTTCAGAAAGTAACGTGAGGGTAAAACTTTATAGAGCACGAGAGAGTTTTAAATCTATTTTAACAGAAAAAGATGTAACTTTAATTAACCAATTACGCCATGGATAAGCATTTAACCGAAATAGAAGTTTTTGAATATGCTAATCAACTGATTAGTGATATCAATTATTCAAATACAATTGAACAGCATTTAAAAGCTTGCGATCAATGTTTAAACAAAGTTGAAGAAGAACAATCTTTCGCTATTCATATAAAAGAATCAATAGAAGTTACAAAGCAAGTAGATTTAAGCGATAAAATTGCACACTATTTTGCGCAAGATAAACCTAATTTCATAGGATTAGACACCAAAGGTATTATATATATAATACTTGGTCTATCTGCATTAATGATGTTGTCTCAAGTAGTAGAAATTGAAATTAAATCGATTCAAATCTCTTATTTAAACGTTATATTTTCTTCTATTGTAGGATTACTTTTTGTTGAACTAGTAGTTAAGTATAGAAAGTATAAAAAAGGAAATACTGCTATTTAAATCCAGGTATTTTTTTCATAACCAAGGCAAAAACAACAGAATTAAACATTCCCATAAAAACTAAACCAAACAAGGTGTAGGTAGCTTGCGAATAGGGAGAAAAAATAGTGTTTAAACCAATAATGTTATTTTGAGTAATTGCTTTCGCTTCTTTTAAGCCTTTTTCTTTAATTAAATCAGGAATCATATCAGCATATTGACTGATTAAATCAGCTTTCATGATAGGGAAAAAGTTTACATCAATTTTTGCATAATAAACATATGTAATACCAGCTACAAGTAAAGCGAAAAAAGCTGCAGTTCTGGCCCCAGCTTTAAAATCTTGTCCAAAAGAAGTAGGACCTTCTTCAGTAATTTTATTACTTCTTATTCCAAAAAACACAGCTGTTAATAATATTAACATATAGATGTATCGGATATAAGTTTCCATTGCACCATGTTGAGCTTCAAGCGTAAAAATAATAAGCTTAACTAAAAGAGCTACTACAGCAAATGAAATAGCTACTTGAAAAGGATTTTTAAACACGTTTTATGATTTTTAAGTTTTAAATTATGAATGTTGAATAATCTATAATATTCAACATTCATAACTCACAATTCAATAATTCTTTATCCGTTCATCGAAGCTAAAAACTCTTCGTTACTAACGGTTTGATTCATTCTATCTCTTAAGAATTCCATTGCTTCAACTGGGTTCATGTCTGCAATGTAGTTACGTAGCACCCACATACGTTGTGTAATGTTGTCGCCAAGTAATAAATCTTCTCTTCTTGTACTCGATGAAACGATATCGATAGCAGGGTAAATTCTACGGTTAGAAATTTTTCTATCCAATTGAAGCTCCATATTTCCAGTACCTTTAAATTCTTCAAAGATAACTTCATCCATTTTAGAACCAGTTTCAGTAAGTGCAGTTGCAATAATGGTTAATGAACCACCATTTTCTATTTTACGAGCTGCACCAAAAAATCTTTTTGGCTTGTGTAAAGCGTTAGCATCAACACCACCAGATAATACTTTACCAGAAGAAGGAGAAACAGTATTGTATGCTCTTGCTAAACGAGTAATAGAATCTAATAAAATAACTACATCGTGTCCGCATTCTACCATACGTTTAGCTTTTTCTAAAACAAGATTAGCTAATTTAACATGCTTTTCTGCAGGTTCATCAAATGTAGAAGCAACAACTTCTGCATCAACGCTTCTAGCCATGTCTGTAACCTCTTCAGGTCTTTCATCAATTAATAAAATCAATAAATAAACTTCTGGGTGGTTTGCTGCAATTGCATTTGCAACATCTTTAAGTAAGGTAGTTTTACCAGTTTTAGGCTGAGCTACAATCATACCTCTTTGTCCTTTACCTATTGGAGTAAATAAATCGATTACTCTTGTAGATAAACCTTGGCTTGCTAAATTTAATTTCTCTTTTGGGAAAATAGGAGTAAGGTATTCAAAAGGAACTCTATCTCTTACTACACTTGGCTCTCTATTGTTGATTGCTTCTACTTTAATTAAAGGGAAATACTTTTCACCTTCTTTCGGAGGGCGAATTCCACCTCTAACGGTATCACCAGTTTTTAATCCAAATAATTTAATTTGAGATTGAGAAACATAAATATCATCAGGAGAATTTAAATAGTTATAATCTGAAGAGCGTAAGAAACCATAGCCATCAGGCATAATTTCTAAAACACCTTCACTAACAACAATTCCATCAAAATTATAAAGTGATTCAGCCTCTGGTTTAGGTTTTCTTTCTTTATCAAAAGATCTTGCAGGTCTATTTTCGTTTGCAGGTCTTGGGTTTGGAATGTTCTTTTCTGGTCTTGGATTCGGGTGATTTGGTTTTTTATGAGGCGTGTTTTGGTTTGTATTTTCCTCTGGTTTTTGAGTTTCGGTAGAAACAGCTTCGTTGTTTGCTTTAACTGGAGCTACTTTTTCAATTGGCCTTTTGTTAGGTACTCGTTTTTCAATTGGAGTAGGTTTGTTTTCTGAAGCAACATTGGCAGCAGGAACTTCTTTGGGCTCATTAGATTTATCTATTGGTTTAAATAAATCAGGAGTATCAGAAGGTAATCTTTTTCTTTTTGGTTTACTGTTTCCTGTTGAACCATTTGAAGAACCTACAGGTTTTCTTTTTGGTTCGGGTTTTTCAGTGGTTGTTTTTTTAATTGGGTTTATTGCTTGTTGATCCAAAATTTGGTAAACTAAATCTTCTTTTTTAAGTTTTTCAAACTTTTTAAGCCCAACTTCTTTTGCTATGTCGCGCAATTCGCCAACTAGCTTTTTGTTCAATTCAATAATATCGTACATGTAATGTGATAATGTTTTTATTTTTTAATGTCTTTTTATGAGATTCTTGCAAGAAAATGCAATTGCTTTATGATATGAAAAAGTAATTATAATAATTACAACAATTTATTTGAAATATGTGAAAATAACTTTTGTTGATTTTAACTCTTGTCAGGAATAAGACAGTACAATTATACGAAATAAAATGATTAAACAAGTATTTAGCATTAAATTGTTTTAACGCCAAATAATTTGCATAGCCATCCTAAATGCCCTGCATGAGTTGCTTCATGTCTAGCAGCATGTTTAATTATAGCTCTAATACTATCTTCTCCTCCAAAATTTACCCCATTAGTTGTTGGTTTTGCTAAATCCTCCTCCGTTAATGTTTTAATATAATTTATAGCTGTATTATGTACATTATCAAATTGAGTCATTATATCTTCAGTACTAGGATAATCTTCTTTTTTAGGTATCTCAGAACCTAAACCAAATTGACGAGCCCAAGGTATCTTTACTCTATCTCCTCCGGTGCAAACCAATAGTAACCAATTTTCAGAAACAGTTATATGTGCAATTAGCCATAAAATACTATTTAGTTCTTTTCCTTCTACTTCAAACACTTTGTATAAATCCTGACCTTCTAATTTCTTTAAATAAAACTTAGTTAAATCTCTATTCATTTCGAGCATTTCAATCAATACCTCTGTTTCAGTTTTTGCCATAATTATTTAAATATTGTTTAGCATTAATTTCATTGTAGTTTTTGCGCCAATCTAGAGCTGCTTCTAAATAAATGTGTTCTAAAACTGGTTTGTCGTCAGTTAAAACTACAGCATCATTTATATTAATATCATTTTCATTAATATAAATAGTAGAGTTGTTGTTCTTTACTTCAAGTGTGTTCGGGCTATTCATAAATAACAAATTACGTTGATTTTCGTTACCTGGAGTTGCAATTAGATGTGTATTAAAATCACAATCTTTAAGTGTTTTGTAAATAGACCGAGCACCTTTACCTTTAGAGCGATTTACGTAACCATAAAAATTAATAATTAGCAAACCATTAGGATTTAAAATAGCTTTAATTTCTTTGAATGATTCTTTAGTCATTAAATGAATTGGAGGAGTTTCGCTATTATACAAATCATAAATAACAATGTCGTATTTATTTTTGGTTGTATTTATATAATGTCGGGCATCATCAATTTCAACTGTTAAATCATTTTCAATGTGAAAATATTTTTTTGCAACATCCGCAATTCTTGCATCAATTTCAACAACATCTATAATTAAGTTGTTTTTTCTTAATTGTTTGTATAGGGTGCCACCACCTAGCCCTAGTAGCAATGTGTTATTCCCTTTTTTATAATGATTAATGTTTCGAGTTAAAATGTCAACATAGTCCCAGTAACTTTTTTCAGGATTATCTTTATCCATCATAGTCTGGCAAATATTATTCACGAGTAATTCTCTATAAGGTTTAAATGTTTCACCTTCTTTGTAATAGCGCTCTATAACTTTTACTTGACCTAAAATACCTTCTGACTCATATAGGGTATTTTCATATTGAAACCGGTTATGGAAATTGTAACTCAATAAACCAACTAAAACAATAATGGCTATTGGCATTTTAAAATTTCGAGTAGTAATAAATAAAAATGTTGTATAAAGGATAACCAATAAACCATAAGTGTATAACGTTTTTGCTATCCCAAACTCTGGCAAGGTATAGAAACCAACTGTAAAAGTGGTAATTATACCTCCAAAAGTTGAAACTGCATAAATGGTTCCGCTACTTTTACCAGAATCGTTAACGTTATTGGTTAAACAGCTTATTAATAAAGGCGAAGTTGCTCCAAATAAAAACAACGGAAAAAACATGAAAAAGAATAAGGATACTATTGTGCCAATCAATAAGTTAAAGCGAATAGTAATGGGTAAAATAAAATCACTTAAAATTGGAGTTACTGAAACTAGGAATCCTCCAATAAGCATTAACCAAAATATAGTAGTTGTTTTTTTGTTTTTACTAGAAAGATAGCCCCCAAAGTAATAGCCTAACATTAATGCTGTAAGAGTAATACCTAAAACTGAAGCCCATACATAAATAGAAGTACCAAAAAATGGAGATAATATTTTAGCGCTACACAACTCAATACACATTACAGCACCACCTTCGATAAAGGCGAGTATGTATAAAAAGTTTTTCATTTTAACTGTGTAGGAATCCAATTTTATAGTTATATTTTGTTAAATAATTATTGTCAGGTCGATTTTTTGTTATTATTTTAGTTATAAGTACTTATAAATTAGTAAGTTTGTTATACAAATTACATATAAATTTATAGATAAAGTGAACACCCTAAAGGAAAAACGTCCTTAACCACTTATCAAATATAGAATAAAATGAAGAAATTAATTACAATATTATTGTTTTTACCATTAGGATTATTTGCTCAAGGTACTCTTGAAGTTGTTAATGATTCTAACGCTATAAACAACAATGATTCCTTTGAAGTAATTCAAACTGAAGATGGAACTTTAAAGGAAGCTTATTTCATTCCAAGTGAATCGCAAATAAGCATTACGGAATCTAAAACTCCTGGAACTGATTCAAAAAACAAAAAACCTCTTTTTATTTCAATTGTTCCTGAAATAAAAGATTAATAGTTTTAATTAAGATATTATGAAAATGTTTTCATTAAATAAATTTTACCTAGTAGCAATTTTTTTGTTCTCATTTAGTATTAAATCGTTTAGTCAAAACTTTGATTTAACTACAGAAAATGGCAATACTTATAATAGCGGAAGTTATACTTGTGGTACTAGTACAATTAGTGATGTTTTTTCTTCAACTGGTGATTACACTATGACTATTTGTCCTGCTGCCGGTGAAGTTGCTTATTTTAATATAACTAGTGTTACTTTAAATAATAATGGAGGGACAAATAGTGATGATATTTTATATGTTTATGATGGTACAGGAACCGGTGGAACTATCTTACATCAAGATGGACCGAATTCTACAGGATCTCCTGTAGTTGTAACTGGGAGTGCACCTGGAGCATGTATTACAATTCGGTTTTTATGTGAAGACAGTAGTCCAAACCCTTCGTTTTCAGCAACTATTGGTTGTTTGCCAGCGCCTAATGCAGGTGGCGACCAAGCAACTGGAGATTGTTCTACATCTGTAACTTTAGCTGGTAACAGTGTAGCACCAGCAACAGGTACTTGGACTGTATCTCCAGCTGGGCCAACTATTACGAGTCCAAATAGTCCAACTTCAACTGCAACAGGAATGACAGCAGGTACCGCTTACACTTATACATGGACTTCTAACGACGGTACAGCCTCTTTTTCTGATGATATGACATTTAACTCTGAAGGCCCTGGATGTTGGGATTATTGTGATGTTTCTTGGGGATCAGCAACAACTGGTCATATCTCAAATGTTTCGATACCAGGAAATGCTAATTCTATAAGCCAATCGAGTGGATGGACTCCTTATACAGATTATACAGGGTCTTGTGTTGAGTTAATTGTAGGAACATCTACTACATTAACAGTTGATATGACAAGCTCAGCATATACTCTTCACACATTTTATTATATTGACTGGAATAACGATGGTGATTTTTTAGATGCAGGTGAAGCTGTAGATATGGGGGAGACAACAGGAGGTGGCCAACTAACAGGCACAATCACTATACCTGGAGGTCAAGCTGATGGTGATTATGAAATTAGAATAGTTACAAGTTATAGCACCAATCCCACAAGTGGTTGTTATGATAACACTTTTGGAGAAACGGAGGATTATTGTTTTACAGTTATTTCAGGTCATTGTTATAATAACGTTAAAGATGCTGATGAAGATCAGATAGATTGTGGGGGTGTAGATTGTGAACCATGTGGTACTTGTTTAGATGGAATTCAAAATGGAGAAGAAACAGGACCTGATTGTGGAGGGTCTGTTTGTGCACCTTGTGGTAATTTATGTACAGATGGTATTCAAAATGGTGATGAAACTGGAGTTGATTGTGGAGGAGCTTTCTGTCCTTCATGTACTCAGCCAGGACCAATAACCGGTACAAGTGGATGTACAACTGCTTCTCAAGCTGATATCTACCCATATGTTTGCGAGCATATTGGAACTTCTGCTTATGGATTATATAACCCAGTTGCAGAAGTTGTAACTAGTGCATCTCCTACAGAGCCTTATAATGCTGCAACCATAGGTTGTTCGAGTGCTGTTGGTGATGATGGTGGATGGTTACACGTTAGTCTTGAACCAGGTGTTGAACAGTATCAATGGCAGTTTGATGCTTTTAATGGTGCTCCTCCTGGTAATACTGCTGGTTATGTAGCTGCTTATCAAACGGCTCCAGGTGCAACTTGCCCTACGGCAGGTTCTTATATAGGGTGTTTACCTACATTTAATGTCTCGGGTTCAGGTATAGCTATTTATAATGTAACATTTAGTAATTTAGATGATACTAAAGATTTGTGGTTGTATTATTATGCATCAAATGCCTTTTCAATAGATTATGGTCAAATTGCTGCTGGGGCTCCACCTGCTAATGATGAGTGTGCAACTGCAACTGCAGCAAGTGGTGGAGCATGTAATTTAGGTGCTACTGGAGCAACTTTTACAACTCCAGCTGTAGGAGGTTATCCATGTGATGGTGGTAATTGGGGGAGTAATGAGAATACCACATTTTATGAAGTAAATGTATCAGATGTTACAGCAACACTTGATATAACTGATATTAATTGTAATGATGGAGCAGGTGGGGTTGCTCAATTTGGAGTTTGGGCTTCTTGTGGAGATGTAGGGACTTACACGTCACCTGGGTTTTTAGGTTGTGCAGTTGGTAATACTCCTCTAACATTGTCTGGCCTAGATCCAGCAAATACTTATATTATTGCAACTGATGGTAATGCTGGCTCAAATTGTACATGGGAGTTTTCTGGAACTAATATATTACTTCCTGTTGAATTATCTCAATTTAATGCTAGAGTAAAGGACGACATTGTTGAGTTAGAATGGATTACATTATCTCAAACAAATAATGATTATTTTACAATTGAAAAATCTATAGATGGTGAAAATTATGAAGTTGTAAAAGTAGTTGATGGAGAAGGTAATTCAACTTCATTTAAAGGTTATACAGATTATGATACAAAGCCTTATAAAGGAATTTCTTATTATAGGCTTAAGCAAACAGATTTTGATGGAAAATATACGTATTCAAATATTGAATCTGTTAAGATTGAAACTTCTTTTGATTTATTAGCTTTATATCCAAACCCAGTTCAAGGAGAGAGCTATTTATCGTTTAATACAAATACTAGGTCTAATGTATTACTTGAAATTCATGATATATCAGGTAAAATTGTATTAAGTAATACCTACACTTCTGAAAAGGGGGAAAATAGATTTATTATAGCAACCGGTAACTTAACTAAAGGAATGTATTTTCTTACATTAAGTGATGATTTTAATAAGAAGAATCTCAAATTTATTAAAGAATAATAAACTAGGTATATATTTATTTTATTGAATGGCTATCCCGTTATTGGTTGATAGCCATTTTTTATTATCGTAAGCTATTGTAATATTATTAATGTAGTTGTTTGGTAAGTTAGAGTTGTTGGTGTTATAATGAGTCCAAGTATTGCTTATTTCATTAAAATCAACAATTCCTTGTCCTTCAGTGCCAACAGTTAAATTTGTACTTGTTTTTAAAACAATAGCTCTTACTAAATTTAAAGGTAATCCAGAATTTGAAGAGTTATAATTAGTCCAAGTTGAGCCGTTAAACTTTGTTAAACCTCCATTACTTCCAATCCAAACAATTGTATCGTCAATATTAATGGTGTAAACATTACTATTTGGTAAAGGAGAATTTGAAGTATTATAGTTTGTAAAGTTTAAACCATCAAATTTTGAAATACCATTTGCTGTACCAACCCATATATTTCCATAGTTATCTGCTTTTACAGAAGCAACAGCATTATTAGGTAGGTCAGAATTACTAGGAGTATAAACATTCCATGTTGTACCATCAAAACTAGCTAAACCACCACCACTAAAAGTTCCTATCCATAATTTTCCAACATTGTCTATTGCTAAGCTTCTTATTTTGTTTGTTGGAATTGGGCTATTGGAAGTATTATATATAGTCATAGTATTCCCATCAAATCTAACAAGTCCAGTATTAGTGCCTATCCAAGTGTATGCAGTACCTGTAATTACACAGTTAATTATATCACTTGGCAAAGATGAATTTAAAGTAGAATAAGTTGTCCAATTAGTTCCATCAAAGTAGGTTAACCCATTTTCGGTAGCAATTTTTATTGGATTTACTGAAGCATCAATATCATTAATAATATTGCTTAAAAGATTGGTGTTTGAAGTGTTGTAAATTTGAGAGAAAGTTTCGTTGCCAGGAGTTATCTGGTCAGCAGGCTTATCATAAACCGTTGCTTCTTTTGAACAAGAAAACAAACCTACAATGGAGATAAAGATGATATAAAATTTAAAATACTTCATAAATAACATGTGTTAAATGTACTAAAAATGAGCTATTTATATATGATATTTATCAGATGAGGTGGAACTAATTTTCGATTTCGCCTAATTTTACTTTTTTCTCGTAATCTAAAATTAAAAGGAAGTAAATGAAAACTCCGAAAAAATAAAGGCCAGCAGTAATTAAGAAAACATAAATGTATTGTAAACCTATTTGGCGAAGAATTTGAAATATTAATGAGCTAATAAACCAGCTACCAGACCAAACAGCTGCAGTTAAAGCACTCATCATTTCTCTATTTTTTTCACCTACATATTTCATTACAATGTCAGATGTCATAGGTCCAGCCATGTTCATTAAAGGCTGCCTAATTACATAGGCAAACATTGCGATGTAAATAGCAAATTCAAGAGGCATAATTTCGGTAAATGCTAGAGTAATTAAGGCTAAAATAGCAATGGTTTGAGTTAAAGGTATTGCTAATTTATACCCCAATTTATTTTTGATGTAAGGCACAAATATTACAAAGATGAAAACTATTGCCGTTGCAAATGAACTAAGCATTGCAAATTGATTAGAATCTAATCCATGTACTTTATAAAAAAATAGGCCAATAAATGGGATGGTTAGCCCAGCTCCAACTGCAATTATTAAAGTAGGCACAAGTGCTTTTATAATAATTTTCCAATCAAAATCTTTTAGGTTTAATCGTTTAGAAGTAAGCGTTGGAACAATTTCTTTGTGTTTTATATTAAAAATAAAAATAGCACAACCAAAACCAAGAATTGAAATAATTTGCAGGATTAGCTTCTCATTAAATAATTCAGGGTTAATTAAATTAAGTGTATAGATTATAATACCACTAACAATTCCCGCAACACTCCAAGTAGAATAACTTAAGGTAATAGCCTCTGTATGCGATTCTTTACTAGCATTTCTCAAAATATAGGGTAAGGCAGTTATTTGTATTCCTGTAAAACTAAGCCCCCATAAGAACAAACTTGTGTAAAGTAAAATATCGTTTTGATGATCAATAGCTTCTAAAATAACAAGAGATAACATTGGAGTAGCTATTGATGAAATTTTAAAAAAAGGTGCAATTTTTCTTCCCTTTATTAATAATCCGAGAGGAAAAGCAAATAATAAAACACCTAAAAATCGAAAAGAAACAAAGGAAGCGCTTTCGTGATCTTGATAACCTACTTTTTCCATGTAGATTAGCATAATTGCCATAAAAGACGCATTGATTAATTGCAAAAATATCTCTGCAATTATAAATTTAATTATATGCGGTTCTAATTTTTGGTAATATTTTATAAATGAAAATAACTTCAAATTATTGAATAATTATTGAAGTCGAAACCATTTAATACAGCTTTTATATCCATTCTTTTTTTTCCTGCGAGTTGAATTTCAAGTAAATGTATATATCCTCCATTTACAGCAATTTTAACTTCAGATTTTGATTGAACAATTGAACCTGATTCATTATTGTGAGCAGCTAATTCTTTAATTGTTTTAAAAAATTTGCAGGAAATAATATCGCCTGTTTCTTTATTTTTAAATTCAGCAAATGCAGTAGGGTAAGGGCTTAATCCCCTTATGTGGTTATGAATTTCATCAATTGGTTTTGACCAATCAATTTTACAAAAAGGTTTAAATATTTTATAGGCTTCTTTTAATACTTGATTTTCGTTTTGTGGTTGAGTTGTAATATTATTGTTTTCAATGTCTTGAACCGTTTTTAAAACCAAATCTTTACCAATTAGCATTAACTTGTCGTGTAATTCACCAGCAGTTTCGTTCTCTCCAATAGCTACTTTTTCTTGCGCAATAATATCTCCTGTATCAATTTTGTGTTGTAAAAAGAAAGTAGAAACACCTGTTTCTTTTTCTCCATTTATTATTGCCCAATTAATTGGAGCGGCACCTCTGTATTGAGGCAATAAAGAAGCATGTAAATTAAAGGTGCCTATTTCTGGCATATCCCATACAACTTCTGGTAACATTCTAAATGCTACGACTATTTGTAAGTTAGCATTTAATGCTTTTAATTCAGCAATAAAGTCTTCTGCTTTTAGATTGGAGGGTTGTAATACTGTTAAGTTATTTTCAACAGCGTATTTTTTAACTGCCGATTCATTCAGTTTCTGTCCCCTTCCAGCTGGTTTGTCAGGAGCAGTAATTACACCAACTACATTGTAATTATTTTCAACTAATATTTTTAACGACTCCACAGCAAAATCTGGAGTACCCATAAAAACTATTCTCAGCTTTTTTTTCATAGCCACAAAGTTAACCCAACATATTTAGAAATGTGGTTATGATTTAGAATATATTTGGAATGCTTAATTAACTTTCGCTAACTTTTTTCTCTACACCTTTAAGTTTATCAACGATGTCTGTTAAGTTTTTAAAATGGATATAGTTTTTTCTATATTTTGTAATTTCCATAGAAGGGCTTCCCATTACTGCTGTGCCCGGTTGTTTAATGCTTTTTGAAACTCCAGATTGTGCAGCAATCATTGTATTATCGGCAATTTCTAAATGACCAATTATTCCAACTTGTCCGCTAAACATACAGTTTTTACCAATTGTTGTAGATCCTGCAACAACATTACCAGCAGCTAAATAGCTATTTTCTTTTATTTCAACATTGTGGGCAATGTGTACAAGGTTGTCAAATTTTACTCCACTTCTTAAAATAGTAGAGCCAATAGTCGCTCTATCAATAGAACAGTTAGAACCTATTTCAACATTGTCTTCTATAATCACATTACCAATTTGAGGTATTTTTTTACCACCATCTTGTAAGGCAAAACGGAATCCATCGCTACCAATTACAGTTCCGGAGTGGATAATACAATCTTTTCCTATCAAACAATCAGAATATATTTTAACTCCAGCAAATAAGGTTGTATTGTCACCAATGGTTACATTTTCTCCAATATAAACTTGAGGGTAAATTTTTACATTATTACCGATTTTAGCATTCTCGGCTACTACAGCAAATTCGCCTAAATATATATTTTCACCAACAGTAGCAGTTTCATTAATAAAACCTTGAGGTGAAATACCTTTTTTATCTAACTTAACTTGAGAATACATTGCTAATAATTGTCCAAAAGCATTTTCTGCATTTTCAACCCTTATTAAAGTTGGTTTTACAGGTTCAGTAGCTTTAAAATCGTTGTTTACAATTACGATTGAAGCATTTGTATTATAGATGTATTGAGTATATTTTGGATTGGCTAAAAATGAAATTGAACCCGGTTTTCCTTCTTCAATTTTTGAGATGCTATTTACATCTACATTTTCATTTCCTTCTATTGACCCTTTTAGGGCTGCTGCAATTTGCTGTGCACTAAATTTCATTATTTATCTTTTGTTTGTATGGTCTAAAGATAAATAATAATTATTAAAATGAAACTAGTGTTTTGTTGCGATAATGCTATAGACCATTGGTATTTTATCAGCCAAATGTTTTATTTTATACTTGTTTGGTTCAATTTCTATTGTTTCATTAAAGCAATTGTAAGGAGAGTAATCGTATTCATTAAATGAATTAATGGTTAATCCGTTTTTTATTAAACTGTTAATTACCTCACTCAAATCATGGTTCCAACTAACTTCCGTTTGTTTTATGTTTGCAGATTTATCAGCATAAGTTCCTTCTTCAACTTCTATAATAGGTTCAACATTAAAGTAACTGTATTTAATTTCTTTAAAGTTATTATCATACATCCACACAAAAGGGTGGAACTCTACAAAAACAAACTGTCCTTCTGGTTTTAAAAATTGAGATACAATCTTTGCCCATTTGTCTAAATCGGGTAGCCAACCTATTGTTCCGTAACTTGTAAAAACGATATCAAATTTTTGGTTGAGGTGGTTTGGTAAATCATATACATCGCAACAAATAAACTCAGCATTTGTATTTGTGGTTTTAGTTAACTCTTTGGCTGTAGCTATCGCTTTATCAGATAAATCTACTCCAACGGTTGTTGCTCTTAATCTACTTAATGAAATGGTATCTTGACCGAAATGGCATTGCAAATGAAGTATAGATTTTCCTTTTACATCCCCTAAAAGTTCTAATTCAATTGAGTTTAAAGAAGATTTTCCCTTTATAAAGTTTTCATTATCATAAAAATCAGAATTAACATGAATATCAGTTTTCTTATTCCATAATTCTTTGTTGATTTTTAGGTAGTCCATTTTGAGAGATTAGATTGTTCTAATATCTGACGTCCTCAACCAACCTTCATTACCATTTGGTAATTTAATTTTAGCCCAATCTGTAGTTGTTTCTAAAACTTTAATTTTTGTTCCTTCGTGAAGTGTGAATAATTTTTCACTTGCTGTATTTGGTTCACTTTTAATTGTAACCGTTTCTGTAAATATAATAGCTTCTGCCGAACGCTCATGGTAAGCGGTATTTTGAGCAGCCATTAACCAGCAAAATAAACCTAATATTAAAAAGAATAAACCACCATAAAAGCCTGATTTCTTAATAAGAATTTGGTAAGAAATTAAATAACTCACAAATAAAATAAGTGCAATAAAAAATAAACTAATTGTATAGTATGCCCAACTGTCAGCAGTTTTGGAAGTAACTAAAGTGTTCCATGTACTTGTAATAAATAAATCGGGAGCTGCTTCAATTTTATCAATGGTTTTACCGTTTGCTAATTTTAAATTAAAAATAACGTCTTCATTATCAGGTTGTAATTTTAGTGCTTTCTCGTAGTTTAGAATTGCAGAAGGAATATCATTCACTTTATAATAGGCATTTCCTAAATTAAAGAAGATGTCAGTTGATAACATATTATCTTTAATAAGCTGCTCATATATTTCTATTGCTTCGTTGTACTTTGTTTCAGCATATAATTCGTTTGCTTTGTTATAATCAATATTTGGGTCTTTGATTGAAGTAGCAAAGCCATTGCTAACTAATAAACTGAATAAAAATAAAGTAACGATGTTTAGGCTAAAATTTCTCATGATTTTGCCTCCTCTTCAATTTTGTTAATACTATTTTCAGCTTTATTGTAAATTTCTTGAGATGAAACAGAAATAGGAGCAAAGCGAGCCATTTCGCATAGTTCAAGCGTATCTAATAGCTCTTTTGTTGTTGCTTCAGATATTTGTATTGTTGATAGCTTTTGGGTTATATTTTCTTTACTCAACTCAGATAAAGCAATATTTAATTTGTCGCTAACATAACCGTAAATCGCTTTAGAAATATTTTCATAAAACTCTTTTTGTTGGTTGTTGGTTAAACTAATTTTAGCAGAAGCTAAGTGTTTACTTGCTACTTTACCTGCTTTCTTTTTCTTGTTACCAATCACATCTTTTTGAGAAGCTCTAATTTTATTTCTAAAAATAAAAGCAAGCACAAAAAGGAGAGGAGCACTTAAAAGTAAAATGTAAAATAATAAGCTGTTGTAAAAACTAGTTGTAGCTGAGCTCACTTTTATTTCTTTTAGGTGTATGTAACGAATATCGTTTCCTAAAATTTCTACATCTTCTTTGTTAGCTCCAGAATATGTAACATTATTAGCTGAACCGTCACCTTTCTCAACTTCAATAGTGTAAGGCTCTGAAGTTAATGTTTTATATTTTTTAGTAGAAGGATCGAAATAACTAAATTCGATTGGTGCAATATTAAAAGTGCCAGCATGTCTTGGTATTACTAAGTAATCAAATTCTTTTGAGCCAGATACACCATTACTTGTTGTACTGAAGTTGTCATTAATTTTAGGGTCGTAAGTTTCAAAGTCATCAGGGAATTCTATTCCTAAATTGTCAATTAAAGGAATGTTTCCTTTTCCTGAAATTTTTATTTTAATATTGATAGCTTCATTTGCTTTCACCTTATTTGCAGTAATGTTTGAAGTCATATTTAACTGACCAACAGCTCCATTAAAACTTTCAGGTTTACCTTCTGTAGGGTGGGGTAGCACTTTTATTTTTATTGCTTTACTTTTTAAAGGTATTTCAACGTTTTCCACTCGTCCAAAAAATTGATCAAAAGGAGAGTTCCCACCACCACTTGCTCTTCGTTGTACAATAAACTTCATTTCAAGAGGGTCAATTTCTAGGTCACCAGAACGCTGAGGAAATAACACTATTTTTCTAATTGTAGCCACATTCCAACGGTATCCTCCAATAACTTCCTGGCTCCATTGTGTTTGTCCCATATCAATTTCTTGACTCCAAAAGCCATTTAAATCAGCATTTTTAACTAATTCATTTCCGGCAATATTCACTTTTGTATAAAGCTTATAAGAAGCAATTAATTGTTCTCCCTGGTAAGCAGTAGTTTTATTAACGCTTGATTTAATAAATAAATCTTTTGCAACATCTTCTTGACTAACTTTTGAATTAGATTGAGAATTACTTTGTTGCTGAACATTTGCTCCTTTGCTAACTGTTATTTTTAATGAATTGGTATTGTAAGCACTACCTTCATGAGCAGCAACGGCAGGTCCAATGGTGAATTCACCTTCTTTAACAGCCATTAAAATATAGCTATAACTGTAAGATGCATTTGTTTTACCATTTACCCATGACATGTTGGTAGATTGGTTTGGACCTGATAAAACTCTAAAGTTAGAAAGGTTAGGAGCTTTAAAATTTGTGATTTTTCCGTTCGCTGCAAATTCAATTTGAAAACGGTCTCCTGTGGCTACTTCAGTTCTACTTGTAGCAGCAGTAAATTCAAAATCTTGAGCAAAGATGCTTGATGCAATTATAATTGCAATAAAAGTAAGTCCTATATGTTTAATAAATGCTTTCATTTAATTGTACAAAATAATCAATTATTTAGTTGACAATAATCATTTTGTTACCAGTCTTTTTCAATGGTTGTTTTTTCTCCTTTTTCTCCTTTCTTTTTCAATTTTGCTTGCACTTTTTTCTCTTGATTGTTAAGTGCATCTAGCATTCGCTGTGCATCTTGCTTAGAAATTTGATTCGGTTTTTGTTGCTCTTGTTTTTCTTGATCTTCTTTGTCTTTTTCGCCGTCTTTTTGGTCTTGTTTATCTTTATTTTCTTCGCCCTTCTTGTCTTGCTTGTCCTTGTTCTGTTCGTCTTGCTTGTCTTTGTTATCCTTATTATCTTTTTGGTCTTGTTTATCCTTGTCTTTGTTCTGTTCGTCTTTATTATCTTTGTCGTCTTTTTTCTCGTCGTCTTTCTTTTGTTGTTCTTGTTGCTGTTGTAATTTCTTTTTAGCGTAGGCTAAATTATAACGAGTTTCATCGTCTTTTGAGTTCAGTTTTAAAGCTTCTTTGTAAGCCTTGATACTTTCATCATATTTTTCTGCTTGTAATAATGAGTTACCAATGTTGTGATAAGCATTTGCTTTTATTTCATCATTACTAGTGTGTTCAGCAACTTTTTGAAATTGTTGAGCAGCTTCAGCGAATTTTTTTTGTTTGTACAATGCATCACCTAAGTTAAACTCAGCTTTTACAGATTGACTATTTTTTTGTAAAGCAGTATTGTAGCTATTTTCAGCCTCATCAAATTTTCCTTCTTCATAAAGATTGTTTCCTTCACGGATGTGTTTTTTCTCTTCTTGACCAAAAGCCGAGAATGAAATAATAAATGTTAATATGTATAAAATGTACTTTATCATTCTTTCACTTTAAACAAATTAATTTTATCCAGTTTGCTACTTTTTCTATTAGAGATGAAAAATTCAATTACAAACAAAAGTAGAGCTAGTAATAAAAATGGTTGAAAACGATCTTCGTAATCACTATAAGATTTACTATCAAATTCAGTTTTTTCCATTTGGTTAATTTCGTTCATAATAATACCTAAGCCAGCATTTGCATTTGTAGCTCTAACATAAGTTCCTTCACCAGCAGTAGCAATTTCTTTAAGCATGCTTTCGTTTAATTTAGATACAACTGTGTTGTTAGCATTATCTGTTCTAAAGCCAATTTGCTTACCGTTTCTATAAATTGGAATTGGTGCACCACCTTCAGATCCCATACCAATGGTGTGAACTAAAACACCTAGTTCAGCAGCAGCGGTAGCCGATTTTACAGCATCATCTTCATGGTTTTCACCATCTGTAATTACAATTATTGATTTACTTGTGCTGTTTTCAAAATCAAAAGATTCCATAGCTAAATCTATAGCAGAACCAATAGCTGTACCTTGTTTAGGTATAATATCTGTACCAATCGTTTCTAAAAATAATTTGGCAGCAGAATAATCAGTTGTAATTGGTAATTGCACATAAGCTTCTCCAGCAAAAACAATAATTCCTAAACGGTCGTTATGTAACTTTTCAATTAACTGATAAATTGCTCGTTTGGCTCTTTCTAATCTATTTGGAGAAAGATCTTCAGTAAGCATACTATTACTTACATCCAGAGCAATCATTAAATCTACACCTTCACGTTTAACTTCTTCAAGCTTAGTTCCGTATTGTAAATTAGCAATACCTATTAGCAAAGAAATCATTGCTAAAGTGAACAATATAAATTTTACAACAGGCTGCTTTTTTGCTACATTAGGCATTAATCGTTCTATAACATTTGCGTTACCAAAATCTCTCAGTTTTCTTTTTTTCCAATTTTGAATAAAAAGATATACGATAACTATTAGCGGAATAATTACTGCTAAAGCCCATAATGCAATATGATGTTCGAACCTAAACAACGCTTTTAAATATTATGTTTTTTAATAAAAATTCAAGTAATAATAAAGCTGCAGCTAATGAGGCAAATGGCCAAAAATGTTCTGATTTTTTTTTGTAATCAGTTACATTAATTTTTGACTTCTCTAACTTGTCAATTTCCTTGTAAATATTTTCTAGTTTGTTTTTATCTGTAGCTCTAAAATATTTTCCATCAGCAATAGAAGCAATATCTTTTAATGTTTTTTCATCAATTCTTACAGGTACATTTTGGTATTGTATTCTACCAAATTGGTCTTGAAAAGGCATTCTAGCTTCACCCATCGAACCAACTCCAACAGTATAAACTCGCACTCCAAATTCACGAGCTATCTCGGCAGCAGTAACAGGTGGTATTGATCCAGAATTGTTTGAACCATCAGTTAATAAAATAACAACTTTACTTTTTGCTTCACTATCTTTTAAACGGTTTACAGCTGTTGCTAATCCCATACCAATTGCAGTTCCATCTTCTATCATTCCGTTTTGGATGCCGCCAAATAAATTTAATAATACATCATGGTCACTAGTTAAAGGACATTGGGTAAAACTCTCTCCACCATAAATTACTAATCCAATTCTGTCATTTGGGCGTTCGGCAATAAAATCCATTGCTACATCTTTAGAAGCCTCTAATCTATTTGGTCGAAAATCTTCTGCTAACATACTACCAGAAATATCCAATGCTATTACAATATCAATACCTTCAGTAGTTACATTTTGCCAACTTAATGATGTTTGAGGACGAGCAATTGCTGTTATTAAAGCAGCTAATCCTAAGCATCTCAAGGCGATAATTGAGTGACGAGAAATGTTTGTTTTTAAATCGCTAAAAGTATTTAGGGAAGTAATTTTAATAGAACCTTGCAATTTGCGGTTGCGTAAAATGTACCACACCAATAAAATAGGGATAAATAACAAAGCCCAGAAAAATTCAGGGTTAGCAAATGATATGTCGTTCCAATTAATTTGCATCCTTACTCTCAGTGATAATTAATTTAGTTGTATTAACAAATTCTATTGCAGCACCAATACTCATTTCATTTTCGTTAGCAAGGGGTTGTTCTTTAGCAAATTTTACTAAATCGGCTAAGGTTAATGTTTGAGTTAATTTATTCATTAACTCCGGGGAAATGTTTTGCAATCTTAATCCATGCAATATTTCAGATGTCGTTTCCTCTAAGGCATTCACTTGATATCTGTTTTCAATATACTCTCTTAATATTTCTGAAATATGAGAATGGTATAATTTTACTTTCCCTTCCTGCCATAGTTTTTCTTCTTTTATTTTTTCTAGTTTTTCTAATGCAATAATATGCTCAGGTATTTGAGGAACAACTTCTTCAATAATTTCTTCTGGCTTTCTGTTTTTCAAGTACTTAATAACCCAAATAATAACAATTGCAAGCACTAAAATAGCTACTAACCACCACCAATTATCTTTTAACCAATCAGTAATAGAAAAAGGTTCGTCAATAATTCCTTTTATGTCAAAAATTGCTTGTGCAGTATCAACTGGCATTGTTTGAACTTCTATTAAAATAGGTTCTGATGCTATTGTGTCGTTATTTACAACAAACAGAAAAGGTGGAATGGCATAATAGCCAGAGTCGAAAGAAGTAACGGTTATTATTTGTTCTTGAAGAAAGGTGTAAGGTTCTTCTTTATTTGGGATTAACGTATCAATTTTAGTCTTGTTTACAATTTCTACATACTGATTAATAGTATCATACAGGGTGGGAAATCCAATTGAAATTGCTCCTTCGTTAACTGTATAAGTTGTTTTTAATGAAATATTTATTTGTTCTCCAATTAAAATTGAATTTGTATCAGCAATAGCTTCAACTGAATAGGTTTGAGCATTAACTTGAGCTAAACAAATAAAAGAGATTAATATGTAAAATAATTTTTTCATTAATGTTCTCTTCTTTTAAATAAGTTCATTAGAGGCTTAACGTAGTCGTGGTCGGTTGCAATTTCAGCAACATCCACTCCCGATTTTTTAAATGTATTCTTTAGTTCTGCCTTTCTTCTCAATGCATCAGCTTTGTAATTTTTTCTTACGTCTTTATTAGAAGTGTTTACCCATTTTATTTCATTAGTTTCCGCATCTAAAAGCGGAACTAAACCTAGATTTGGTAAATCTTCTTCAGCATTATCATATAAATGTAAAGCAACTAAATCGTGTTTTTTATTTGTAATTTTTAATGCGTCTTCAAAATTTGAGTCTACAAAATCAGAAAGGATAAAAGCAGTGCATCTTTTCTTAATTACGTTAGCAAAATACTTTAAGGCCATTCCTATGTCAGTACCTTTGCTCTCAGGTTCAAAGTCAATTAAATCTCTAATTATCATTAAAATATGACTTCTACCTTTTTTTGGAGGAATGAATTTTTCAATTTTATCAGAGAAAAAAATTACACCAACCTTATCATTATTTTGAATTGCTGAGAATGCTAAAACAGCACAGATTTCTGTTGCTAACTCTTGTTTTGATTTTTGTTGTGTACCAAATTCTTTCGATCCACTAACATCAACCAAAAGCATTACGGTCATCTCACGTTCCTCTTCAAATACTTTTACATAAGCTTGGTTAAAACGAGCTGTAACATTCCAGTCAATGGTTCTTATTTCATCGCCATGTTGGTATTCTCTAACTTCGCTAAAAGTCATACCTCTTCCTTTAAAGGCAGAATGATATTCACCAGAGAACATCTGATTACTCAGCCCTCTGGTTTTAATTTCAATCTTTCTAACCTTTTTTAAAAGTTCGGTTGTATTTGAATTACTACTTGACATAAGTTGATGAAGACAAAATAGTTAAATTGTCTTTATGGTATCTCTACGTTATTTAAAATACCGTTTATAATTTCTTCAGTTGTAATGTTTTCTGCTTCAGCTTCATAGCTTAAACCAATTCTGTGTCTAAGTACATCGTGGCAAATTGCTCTTACATCTTCAGGAATAACATAACCTCTTCGTTTTATAAAAGCATATGCTTTGGAAGCTAAAGCTAAGTTTATACTAGCTCTTGGTGAACCACCAAAATTGATTAAGTTTTTATATTCTGGTAAATTATAATCTTCTGGAGTACGAGTTGCATTAACAATATCTACAATATATTGTTCAATTTTCTCGTCCATATAAACGTCTTTTACAACGTTTCTTGCTTTTAATATATCGTCTGGAGTTAATACACAGTTTGGAGTAGGGAAACCAGCTTTAGAAATGTTATTTCTAATGATTAATTTCTCTTCCTCTTTTTTAGGATAATCTAATACTACTTTCAACATAAATCTATCCACCTGTGCTTCTGGTAATGGATAAGTTCCTTCTTGTTCAACAGGGTTTTGAGTAGCTAGTACTAAAAATGGTTCAGGAAGTTTAAAGGTAGTTTCGCCAATTGTAATTTGACGCTCTTGCATTGCTTCAAGTAAAGCACTTTGCACTTTTGCAGGAGCACGGTTAATCTCATCTGCTAATACAAAGTTGGCAAAAATAGGTCCTTTTTTTACTGTAAAAGCTTCTTGCTTTTGGTTATAAATCATTGTACCGATAACATCGGCAGGTAATAAATCTGGAGTAAATTGAACTCTACTAAATTTTGCATCAACTGTTTTAGCAAGTGTATTAATAGCTAATGTTTTTGCTAAACCAGGAACACCTTCTAATAAAATGTGTCCGTTAGATAATAGGCCAATTAATAATCGTTCGGTCATGTGTTTTTGTCCAATAATTACCTTATCCATTTCCATGGTTAAAATATCTACAAAAGCACTTTCTTTTTGAATTCTTTCGTTTAAGGCTTTAATATCTACACTAGAAGCAGGGTTAGTATTCGTGCTTTCTTGTG
Source organism: Vicingus serpentipes (assembly GCF_007993035.1). Classification (NCBI taxonomy): domain Bacteria; kingdom Pseudomonadati; phylum Bacteroidota; class Flavobacteriia; order Flavobacteriales; family Vicingaceae; genus Vicingus; species Vicingus serpentipes. Next base: position 223,082 of record NZ_VOOS01000001.1, on the reverse strand, counting down.
TTACTGGATTTTCAAAATTTGTTTCTTCCATTTTTATCAATTTTAACTAACCAAAGTTAACCAGAGGTTTTAAGAATACCAATGTAGGTTAATTTCTCATTGTTAAAAAATGTTAAAGACTTTTTAATTTTTTTAACTACCTATTCTTCATCTTTGTAGAAACGATAAATTGAATATAATGAGTGATAAAACATTAAGATTACAAGAGGTAATTAGCATGGTAGGGGAGTTTCATGATGCTTTTAAAATAGGTAATGAACAAGCACCAATTGGTAAAATTGCTGAAAAAGATTATTTGTTGCGATACAAATTGATGCGTGAAGAAAATGAAGAGTATTTAGAGGCTGCTGAAAATGGTGATTTGGTTGAAGTAGCTGATGCTTTAGGGGATATGTTATATATTTTATGTGGTACAATTTTAAAGCATGGTATGCAGCATAAAATTGAAGAAGTTTTTGAAGAAATACAACGAAGCAATATGAGTAAGTTGGATGGGAATGGGCAACCAATTTACAGAGAAGATGGAAAGGTGCTTAAAAGTGACTTATATTTTAAACCAGATATAAAAACGATATTGGGTAACTAACAAAAAAGCCGAATAACTTTAAGTTATTCGGCTTTTTTAGTTGTAATATAGATAGTATTACTGTTTTAATTTTGGATCTAAAGCATCTCTTAAGCCTTCTCCAATTAGGTTGTAAACCGTTATGGTAATAAAAATTGCAATACCAGGGAACATTACTAACCACCATGCTTCAAATTCTTGTCGTCCTAAGCTCAATAAAGAACCCCAAGTTACAGATTCGTCAGGAACTCCAATACCAAGGAAAGATAAACCACTTTCAATTAAGATAGCCGAGGCAATACCAAAAGCAATGGATACAAATACAGGGGCTAAACCATTAGGTAAGGCATGTTTTACCATTGTTCTTCTGTTTGAATAGCCTAAAGCTTTTGCAGCCTGCAGATATTCTAATTCTCTAATTTTTAGGAATTCAGCTCTTGTAAAACGAGCAATACCTGTCCAAGAAGTAATACCTATAATTACCATTAAGATAACTAAACTTCTTTCTTTCATTATTGCCGAAATAGTAATAATCAACAATAAACGAGGCATAGAATTTAAAATTTCAATACTTCTTGATACAATTGAATCTACAGGAACAGTAACTTCTTTACTAAAAAAGCCTGGTAATTTTAGTTTACCAATAAGGTTTACAACCAATATAACTAGAGCCATTACAAATATGCTTATGATTAGTTGAAATAGTCCAGAACCAATACTTTCGTTAAACCCTTCGGTAATGGCAATGTTACGTGCTATAAAAGCGTAAAAGAAACCAAGTATTACACCTAAAATAGTCATGTAGTACCTAAAACGTGTAGCAATTAAATTTTTATCGCCAAAGAAGCCAGCTAATGCACCAAGGCTAATTCCTATTAATGCAGCAATACCCATAGAGATAATACCCACTAATAATGAAACTTTTGTACCATGAATTAAACCTGCAGTAACATCTCTACCAATTGCATCAGTTCCCATGTGGTGGCGGAATTTTTTAGGAGATTGTACTCTTTTTCCTTCAGGGTTTTTATAGTACTGAACTGCAGTAGGAGAAACGTATTCTCTATTATATCGGTCTGGTTTTTCAGGAGAATAAGGAATTGGTGCCCAAACAACACTTTCTAAATCTAATTGTTTCCAATCTGTAATGTCAAATTGTAATTTTTCAACATTACCAGTAAGTGGGTTTATAGTCGAGTCTGTTTTTGTTGAATTAAAATAAGTTTGAAATGCTGGGTAAAAAGACTTTCCTCTGTACTTAGCATATAAAGGTTGGTCGTTTGCAATAAAGTGAGCCGATATAGCAACTAATACTAAAAAAGATAAGATGTATAATGAGATAATAGAAGGTTTACTTTTTTTAAACTGCTTCCAAGCATATTTCTTAAAAGAAAAATCTTTCTCTGCTTGTTTATTTTTTTTATCTGACATAGCTAAATAATAATTAAGAGTAAGAAATTCTAGGATCAACAACTGCGTATAAAATATCAGCAACTAAATAACCAATTACGGTTAAAAATCCTGATATCGTAAATATGGCTACAATCATAGGGTAGTCATAATTTAGTATTGCGTTAAAGGTTTCTAATCCCATTCCTGGTAAAGAAAAAATAACTTCTATAATTACCGAACCACCAATTGCAACAGGGAAAATATTAGCAAATACTGTAATTATTGGCAATAAGGAGTTTCTTAAAGCATGTTTTAATACTACTTTCTTTTCACCTAAACCTTTAGCACGTGCAGTTCGAATAAAGTCTTGCCCCATAACGTCAACCATACCAACTCGCATAATTCTGCTCAAAAACGCAAAAGAACTATAAGTATAGGTTATTAAAGGTAAAACCATATAAGGCCAGTGGTGAGCCATTGATTTAAATAAGCCCCAATCTTCTTGGTAAATCGAAGGGTCTTGCCATCCTGATTCGGGAAACCAAACAAGCGTATCTGGATTTGCAAAAGCATACAACAATAAAGTTCCTATAAAGAAACCAGGCATTGAGTACAATACAAATAAAATTACGGATGAACCTTTATCGAAAGCTGAGTTTTTTTTGTATGCTGAGTAAATACCTATAGGAATACTAATGATATACGATAATAAAATAGATAGGAAAATGAATACGAAAGAAACTGTAAATTTTTTCCAAATTTTATCAGAAACTGGTTGGTTATCGATGTAAGAAATTCCAAAATCTCCTCTTAATACTCCTTTACGTTCGCCGCCATCACCAAATAGCCATCTGTGGTACTGATTTTTACCATACCAAGTAATTTTAGGGATATAAGTTTTCCATGGAGTAGCATTTTCTTGAAGGTTTTTAAATGCCTTTTGAACTGCCAAAAATGATTCTTTTGTAGGAGCTAAAAATTCGTTTTCAGCATATCTCTTTTCTAGGTCGGTTAATTTTGATAATATAATATCTTCATTGTAAGATTCTTGAAGGCTTATTATATCAAAACTTGTATTACTTTTTACTTGTGTAATTTCATTTTTCGAATAATTACTGGCATAAATTGTATCTAAGTAAGTGGAGTCTCCGTCATTTATTTCTTGTATAGTAAATGTTGAATTTAATTTGCATACTTCTTCAACATCGATATTTGAAGTAACTTCTGCAGCAGCAACTAAAGCTAAGTAGTAGTTTTGAACGGCTTCCCAGTTACCATATTTTCTACTTAATCTAAGTAGGTTATCTTGGTGAGCTTTATCATCAATTTTGTATAGAGTATCACTATCTGCCATTGTAGCTAAACTCAAATAGAACACCGGTAAGTCTAATCCTAGTCGTTTTCTAATTTCTTGTTTAACTTTTTTAGTAGAAGAAGATTGCTCACTAGCTGTACCTTCTTTATTTGCCGATTTAGAAAGTCTTTCAACTGGATCTCCAGGGGCATTGATACTTATTACAAACGCAAGCAGTGATATTGCTATAAGCGTAGGAATAAAAACAATTAATCTTTTTAAAATATATCTTAACATGTTGTTAATTATTCAGGTTTAAGAGTATTACCTCTAAATTCTGGTTTTAATATTAAATTGTTTAGTGCAACACCAGGTTTTTCATTGTACATATTGGCATTGTCAAATCTTTTATGAATTGCTATTTTTCTTTTGTAACTATACATGAAAACATAAGGTTGATCATCATATATTTTCTTTTGTAATGCTTTCGTTGCAGCTATATGGTCGGCTGGATTTAAAGAAGTGTTTGCAAGTTTTATTAATGAATCACTTTGAGCATCACCAAAACCAGTAAAATTAGAGCCTTTACTTGCCCATGCTTCGGTATGCCATAATTGCATTGGATCTGAATAACCTGCTGAGCCACCCCATCCCCCAAGCATAGCATCAAATTTGTGGTCTTGTGCATTTTTATAGAATAAAGTGAAATCCATAGGAGAAGGAATAACATCAATACCTGCCTTATACATTTCTTCTTTAATCATTAAAATAGTTTCTTTAGTTGCAGCGTTTCCACTCATGTAACTTAACTTAAATGAGAATTGCAATTTTTCTCCATTTACCACTTTATCTCTAATGTTGTTTTTGTCTGTATCTATCCAACCAGCTTCGTCTAATAATTTTTTAGCTTTTTCAATATCAAATTCAATCACTTTTAAATCAGAATTGTAAGACTTTTTTAATGGCGAAACATTTGCTACTTGTCTTGAAGCTTGCCCTTGAACAATTACATCAATAATTTCATCAACAGGAACTAAATGAGCAATTGCTCTTCTTACTTTTTGGTCAGTGAAAAAAGGTTTAAATTCTGTACCATCAGGTTTCATATTTAGCCCCATATAAGAATAAGAATACTGGTCCATAAAAGCGGAGTGATAATTATTGTTAAAATAATCAATAGCCTGTAACTTCATTAATTTAGTAGTACCTATATAGGTAGATACATCTATTTGTTGATTTTTTATAGCTAGGTAAGAAGCAGCATCATCACTGATAATTTTAAAAATTATTTTGTCAGGATAGTTTTGATATGCTAAATCTGTAGTATTATCATCACCATACCAGTTTTCTTTTTTCTCTAATGTAATATAACTACCAATATTAAATTCAGTTACTTGGTAAGGCCCAAGTCCAACAAGTTTTTCTGGTTGGTAACTATTGTCGCCACTATTAAAGCTATTAAACCAATTTGAAACATCTTCAGAGGCTTTAAAATTCTCATCATACATTTCTTCAAAAGTTAAATTATCAAGAATACCATCAGGGTCCCAGTGAGATTTCTGCTGCATATAAACTTCAGCAAATATTTCAAGATTTGAAACATGTAAAGTTTTTGCTCTCATTATAAATTTATTTGGATCTTCAGGGTGTTTTTTCACAGATTCTATAACAGATGTGTAATTACCTTTAACATTTGTGTTGTTAGTTAATGGGCAAACTTGAATTTTTGTTGTAAAAATTACATCATCAACTGTAAACGCTGACCCATCAGCCCATTTTATTCCTTCCTTTAATTCGTAAGTATATTCTAATCCATCCTCACTAACTTCAGGCATACTTTTAATTAACTGAGGTTCTATTTCTAAATTTTCAATATCCATACTAACCAAGGTTTGTTGAGTATAGTTAAAAATATAAGTTCTGTTTGCTGAATTATCATTAAAAGGATGAAGCCCATCTGGGTTTGATGATATATGTGCAATAACAGTATTGTTAGAAAGATCTCTCTTATCAACACAAGAATCAAAAACTGCAATAACCAATAAAAGAATAATAAATTTGATTTGTTTCATAACAATTAAATCTGCTTTTTTTCAAGACTTGCAAATATAGCATTCCAATTGAATTATGTAAATGATTTTAGACAAAATCTGTGATTATCAGGATGAAATTGAGACTCAATAAAAAAATGTTCATTTTTTTTAATTTTTATTTCGGAATTTAAAATTGATTGTTACTTTTGCCATCCTAATCTGGAGGGATGGGTGAGTGGCTGAAACCACATGTTTGCTAAACATGCGTGCGGGAGACTGTACCGGGGGTTCGAATCCCCCTCCCTCCGCCAGAATAATTAAAATCCCTTATTGCAGGCAATAAGGGATTTTTCTTTTATCAAAAATCGATTTATTAAATTTACTTTCTCATTATTTTATAAATTCATTTATGTATTCATCAATAGTATCTTCTCAATGGCTAAATAATAATTTAGAGGATAAAAAAATAGTGATTTTAGATGCTAGTCAAGAAATTTCTGAGGATAATATTTGCATAGTTGGAGCTCGTTATTTTGATATAAAAAATGAGTTTAGCGATAATAATAGTGAATTTCCAAATACTTTTCCTAGTGTTATGCAATTTGAAGAAAACTGTAAAAAGTTAGGGATTAAAAATGATAGTAAAATTGTTGTTTATGATAATAGAGGTATTTTTTATAGTCCAAGAGTTTGGTGGATGTTTAAAACGATGGGACATGAAAATATCGCTGTTCTAGATGGTGGTTTACCAGATTGGATGGCAAATAACTATGAAACTCAAACAATTTTTAATAAAGATTTTAAAAGAGGTAATTTTACTTCAAAATTTGAAAGTGACCGTATAAAAAATTATGATTTCGTGAATAATAATAGTGTTACTCAAAAATCATTATTAGTAGATGCTCGCTCTGAAGGAAGGTTTAATGGAACTACTCCTGATCCTAGAGAGGGCATATTGAGTGGGAGTATTCCAAATTCAATTAATTTACATTATGCAACTGTTTTAGAAAATAATAAGTTTAAATCTAAGGCAGCTTTAACCCAAATTTTCAGTAAAATTTATGCTGAAAATAAACCTTTAGTTTTTACTTGTGGATCAGGAATAACAGCATGTATTTTATTACTAGCAAGTGAATTGGTTTCTGAACAAAAAACATCAGTTTATGATGGGGCATGGACAGAATGGGCAACACTAAGTCAAAAATGAGTTTTACACTACTTTCATCTCCATTACAAGGGTTTACTGATTTTCGGTTTAGAAATACTTTTAATAAATATTTTGGAGGCATAGATACCTTTTATGCACCCTATATTCGTTTAAACGGCAAACTGGAAATTAAACCTGGTTACGAAAGAGATTTATTACCCAAAAACAATTCAGTTACAGATCTTATTCCACAAATAATGACAAACGATGCTGAAGAGTTTTTATTTGTTTCGAAATATGTACAGAGTTTAGGGTATAAAGAGCTAAATTGGAATTTAGGCTGTCCTTACCCAATGGTTACAAAAAGAGGTATGGGCTCGGGGTTAATTTGTGAGTCAACAAAAATTGATAACATTTTATATAAAGTACATCAAGAGTCAGATATAATTGTTTCTATGAAAATGCGAATGGGATATGATACTCCTTTAGAAATTTTAGATGTTTTTCCTGTGCTTGACAAATACCCGATAAAGAATGTTGCTATTCATGCTCGTATTGGTAAACAACTTTATAGGGGAGGTGTTGATTTAGATTCTTTTCAAAAATGTTTAGATAATACCACTCAAAAGATTTATTATAATGGAGACATTACTTCGGTTGAAAAATTTAATGAACTAAAAAATCGTTTTCCGAGTATTGATCACTGGATGATAGGAAGAGGTTTAATAGCAGATCCTTTTTTACCCCAAATGATTAAAGATAACAATCTAAGTTATCCGGAAAATAAAGGAGAGGTTTTTGGTAAATTTCATGATACTCTTTTTAATGAATATGAAACAGCATTGTCTGGGCAAAGTCATGTGTTGATAAAAATGCTACATTTTTGGGAGTACTTTTCTACAACATTTTCTAACCCTCAAAAAACATTAAAGAAAATAAAAAAAGCTAAAAGTATTCCTGCTTATGAAGGTGCTGTTCGAGAAATATTAGATCAGATTTAATCTAATTAATATGCAAGTCATAAATATCTTAATTTAGTAGATTACTCTACAATATGCAGAAAAAAAATACAATAATAGATCAGTTTGGAAGAGTGCATAATTATTTGCGTATTTCTTTAACTGAACGTTGTAATTTGAGATGTACTTATTGTATGCCTGAAGAAGGTATTCAACTTTCAGAAAAAGAGAATATACTTACTCACGAAGAAATTATTTATTTGGCCAAGGAATTTGTGCATTTGGGTGTGAATAAGATTAGGCTCACTGGTGGTGAACCATTAGTGAAAAAGAACATTGAAAAAATTATTAGAGAATTAACAGCTTTGCCTATTCAATTAGGAATTACTACTAATGGTATTTTATTGGATAAGTACATCGATTTATTTAAAGAAAGTGGTGTAAAAGACTTAAATATTAGTTTAGATACTTTAGATAAAGATAAATTTACGGAGATGACTCGAAGAGATTACTTTGATAGAGTAATGCGAAACATCTATCAATGTATTTTAGCTGGTTTTAATATTAAAATTAATGCTGTGCTTATCAAAGGACAAAACGATAATGAGATTATTGATTTTATAGAATTTACTAAACATAATAAAGTCTCTTTTCGTTTTATAGAATTTATGCCTTTCGATGGAAATAAATGGGATAATTCTAAGGTGGTTTCTTTGCAAGAGATATTAGATAAAGTATCGTTAAATTTTGGTTCTGATCAATTGATAAAATTAGAAGACAAGAAAAACGATACAACTAAGAACTATCGCATAAAAGGATATGAAGGAAGCTTTGGTGTGATTAGTACGGTAACAAATCCATTTTGTGATAGTTGTAACCGAATACGCTTAACAGCAAATGGTAGAATTAAAAATTGTTTATTTTCTAATGCAGAAACTAATTTATTAGATCCATTGAGAAAAGGAAAAGATATAGGTCCATATATTCTAGAAGCAGTTTACCCTAAAAATAAATCACGTGGAGGAATGTTAAGTGATAAAGATTTTCAGGATAAAGAAAAAAATACTCAAAATAGAGCAATGATAAGTATTGGAGGATGATATCAGTTAAGGAAGCCAAAGAAATATTGATAGCTAATTGCTGTAAATCTCAGCTAATAGAAGTTAGTTTGTTTGATTCATTAAATTTATTTTTAGCGGAGGATATTTTTGCACCAATTAATGTTCCGAGTTTTAACCAAAGTGCAATGGATGGCTATGCTTTTAAGTTTTCTGATATTGAAAGCAAAATAACTATAATTGATGAAATAGCAGCTGGAGATTTAAGAGATGTTGAAATTAAAAAAGGAGAAGCTGTTCGAATTTTTACAGGTGCTAAAGTTCCAGAAAGTTGTGACACAGTTGTAATGCAAGAATTGACTGTAGTTGAGAGTGGGCAATTATCTGTGAAAGATGTAGGTTTGAAAATAGGTGGAAATATTCGTGAAGAGGGACATCAGATAAATCAAGGAGATTTAGCATTAGAAAAAGGAACTAAAATTAATCCTGCTGCAATTGGATTTTTAGCTTCTTTAGGAGTTGTTTCGATTAAAGTCCATCAAAAACCACGAGTTACTATTTTAGCAACTGGTAACGAATTAGTAAAAACTGGAAACACATTACAAAAAGGGCAGGTATATGAGTCTAATACGTTAATGCTTCAATCAGCTTTAAATAATTTAGATATTGAGGCCGAAACAGTTTTTTTAATAGATGATTTTGAAGAAACTAAATCTGCAATAAATAAAGCACTAGACAATTCTGATTTACTGATATTATCTGGAGGTATTTCAGTTGGTGATTATGACTTTGTAAAACCTGCTTTAGAAGAAAATGACGTAGAACAGTTATTTTATAAAGTAAAGCAAAAGCCAGGAAAACCTTTGTTTTTTGGTAAAAAAAATAAGAAGTTAGTTTTTGCATTGCCAGGTAATCCAGCAGCGGCATTAAATTGTTTTTACTTGTATGTTCAACCAGCAATAAACATTCAACTAGGCAATCCAAAACCATTTTTAGTAAAAACAACTCTACCCATTAATCAATCTTATAAAAAGAAAAGTGGCCGAGCTGAGTTTTTGAAAGCTTTTTCAAATGGTAATAATGTTAACTTATTAGAAGGACAAGGCTCTGATGTCTTATTGTCGTTTGCTAAAGCTAATTGTTTGGTTTTTTTATCAGATGAAATTGATAATATTGAAAAAGGAGATTTAGTAGAAGTTCATATGCTTCCTGGGTAATGAACATTTTTGAAATTGAGCATATTTGGATTTTTTTATTGCTATTACCAATAGTAGCTTTTATGTATTCTTCAGTTGGTCATGGAGGAGCAAGCGGATACTTGGCTATGATGGCATTGTTTGGTTTTGCACCTGAATCAATGAAACCAACAGCTTTATTATTAAATCTTTTTGTAGCAGCTATTTCATTTGTCCATTATACAAAAGCAGGCCATTTCAATAAAAAATTATTTCTTGTTTTTGCTTTTGCTTCTATTCCTATGGCTTTTATAGGTGGAATGATAGAAGTTGATGCATCATTCTATAAAAAGATATTAGCTGTGTTATTGGTTTTTGCAATTTTTAGAATGCTAAATGTATTTGGAAAAGAAGTTAATAATGTTAAAGATGTAAAAATTTGGCAAGGACTTTTTGTAGGAGGAAGTATTGGTTTTTTTTCGGGATTAATTGGTATAGGCGGAGGTATTATTTTGAGTCCTGTAATCTTATTGATGCATTGGGGTAAAATGAAAGAAGCTGCTGCTGTTTCTGCATTATTTATATGGGTAAACTCGGCAGCAGGTATGTTTGGTCAAATTTATTCTGGGGTTAGAATAGATGAGCAAGTGTTTATTCTGGTTGGTACTGCTGTATTAGGTGGTTTTTTTGGTGCTTATTATGGAAGTAAACATTTTAATAATAATTTATTGAAGTATATGTTAGCTTTTGTTTTGGCTATTGCTTGCATTAAGTTAATTTTAACCTGATGGAAAGAACAGCAATTATATTAGCAGGAGGCAGTAGCTCTAGAATGGGGGAAGATAAAGGGTTAATGTTAATTGATGGTCAACCTATGATTCAGTATATTATAAATGTAGTGAAGGGGGTAGTAGAGAATATTATTATTGTTTCTAATAATAATGAATATGAGCAGTTTGGTTATCCGGTAATTGAAGATGTAATTAAAGGTAAAGGCCCATTAGGTGGTATTTATACCGGTTTATTACATTCTAAAACCGACTTAAATTTAGTTCTAAGTTGTGATATCCCGTATATAAATGCAAGTATTTTAAATTTATTAATTAGCCATTCTGAAGGTATAGATATTACTATTCCAAAAAAAGATGAAATAACTCATCAATTAATGGGAGTGTTTAATAAAAAATGTTTAATTCCTTTTAAAAATGCACTAGATAATAATGAGTTAAAGCTGATTACATTGTTTGAAAAGTTAAATTTAAACGTTGTAGATGCTAGCCATTTTAGCAAAAGACTGTTTACCAATTTAAATGAAAAAGATGATATTAAAGCTTAAATATTTTGGGATGATAGCAGAAGCTTTAAGTAAGGAAGCAGAAGAAATAGAATTAAATATTACTTCAATACAAGAACTGAAAGATTATTTAGTTAATCAAAATTCAGTTTTAGATAAACTTAATTTTAAAATAGCTGTCAACCATAAATTAGTCGATTTAGATAGTAAATTAAACAATAATGACGAGGTAGCTTTACTGCCACCATTTGCAGGAGGATAATGCTTTCAGACAAAGAAAAATATCGATACTCTAGACATTTACTCTTGGATAAAGTAGGTGATAAAGGGCAAGAAAAGCTGAAATTTGCTAAGGTATTGGTGGTTGGAGCAGGAGGTTTGGGTTGTCCAGTTTTACAATACTTAACCGCAGCGGGTGTTGGTACAATAGGTATTATCGATTTTGATACAGTAGACGAAACTAATTTGCAGCGTCAAGTTTTGTTCTCAATACAAGACATAGGAACAAATAAAGCCTTAGCTGCAAAAAATAGGTTAGAACAGTTAAATCAATTTATAGTATTTAATATTTATCAAGAAAAATTAACAGTAAAAAATGTTCTTGAGTTGTTTTGCCAATACGATATTATAGTTGATGGAACTGATAATTTTTCCACAAGGTATTTAGTTAATGATGCTTGCATTAAAACTAATAAACCTTTTGTTTATGGTGCTATCTACAAGTTTGAAGGACAGGTGTCCGTTTTTAATTATGGGGATGGACCAAGTTATCGTTGTTTGTTTCCAAATGCTCCAGATGAATGTTCTGTCTCTAATTGTTCTGAGATTGGAGTATTAGGAGTTTTACCTGGCTTAATTGGAACTCAGCAAGCAAATGAAGTGTTAAAACTTATTTTAAATATAGGAAATCCTCTTTCAGGTAAATTGGCTATATATAATGCATTGGAGGCTTCTCAATTAATTATTGAAATCTCAAGAAATGAAGACCAAATAAATATTGCAAAGCAAATTGATTTTGATTTGTACGATTACGATTATTTTTGTGGAATAAAAAAGGAAAAAAATATGAAGGAAATTTCAGCACAAGAGTTAAAAGCGCTTTTAAAAAAAGAAGACATTCAAGTCATAGATGTAAGAGAATCTTATGAAACTCCAAAAATTGAAGAATTAAAAGCGCTTAATATTCCAATGCAAAGCATTCCTCATAATATGGACAAAATAGATAGAAACAAAAAAGTTGTGATTCATTGTCAGCATGGAATTAGAAGTATGCATGCTATAGATTTTTTAGCACAAAATGGTTTCGATAATTTAATTAACCTTACTGGTGGAATTGTAATGTGGGAGGATTAAAATGAGTGATAAAAAAATTAAAAATGTTTTTGTTGAAGGGGCAATAACTCCTCAAAAAATTGCAACATCAATTGCTCATCATCAAGTAAAAACTAATATAGGAGCACATGATATTTTTTTAGGCCAAGTTAGGGCTGATGAAATAGACGGTAAAACTGTTCAAGCTATAGATTATTCAGTTTATGAAGAAATGGCTAATAATATATTTCACGAAATAAGAGAAAGTGCTTTTTATAAATTTGATTTAACATGCATGCATATTTATCATAGCAAAGGAATAGTTAAGGCTGGTGAAATTTGCTTATTTGTTTTTACATCTTCTGCTCATCGAAAAAATGCAATGGATGCCTGTAGATATTTAGTTGAAGAGATTAAAGAAAAGGCTCCAGTTTTTGGAAAAGAAATTTTTGAAGATGAATCACACCAATGGAAAGTTAATAAATGATAGATATTACACATAAGAGTTCTACATTAAGAATTGCGACAGCACAAGCAATTGTAAAAGTTAGCAAACATGAAACAATAGAAGCAATAAACAATAAAACGGTACCTAAAGGTGACGTTTTTTCGATGTGTAAGGCTGTTGGTTTATTAGGTGTAAAAAATACGCCACTAATTTTAGCTGATTGTCACCCTATGCCAATAGAATATACTGGAATAGATTATGAAATAAATGGATTAGAAATAGTCATTAAAGTAACGATTAAAACAATTTATAAAACAGGTGTTGAGGTAGAAGCAATGCATGGTGCAAGTGTTGTTTCGTTAAATATGTATGATATGCTGAAACCTATTGATAAAGGGGTAGAAATTCATCATATAAAGTTGTTGGAAAAGAAAGGAGGTAAGTCTGATTATAAGGATAAATTTAGACAAGATTTAACTGCTGCAGTTGTTGTTTGTTCTGATACGATATCTTCAGGTCAAAAAGAAGATAAAGCGGGAAAAGCCATAATTTCTAAACTCGAAGAGTGTGGTGTTGCAATAAAAGATTATGTGATAATTCCTGATAAGAAAGACATTATTCAAGAAAAGGCGAAAAGTTACACAGATCAAGGAGTAAATATGATTATTTATACTGGGGGAACAGGTCTTTCAAACAGAGACGTTACGCCAGAAGCTCTAAAGCCATTATTAACAAGAGAGATTCCAGGAATAGAAGAGGCAATTCGAAATTATGGTCAAGATAGAATGCCTTATGCAATGCTAAGTAGAAGTATAGCGGGTACAATTGATAATTCACTAGTATTAGCTTTGCCAGGATCCACTAATGGAGCTAAAGAAAGTATGGATGCCATATTTCCTGCAGTATTACATGTTTTTAAAATTTTAAAAGGTGCTAGACATAATTAATATAGCGTCAGTTATTGTTGTAAATTCATAATTTTACAACTCAAAATATAGTGATGGAGTTAACAAGAATAAATAAGTATTTAAGTGAGGCAGGATATTGTTCAAGAAGAGCTGCAGATAAGTTAATTGAGCAAGGCAGAGTTACTATAAATGGTGTTGTTCCAGAGATGGGTACAAAAATAGCAGCAGGAGATGAGGTAAGAGTTGATGGTAAATTGATTAGTGCCCCAAAAGAAGAGTTTGTTTATTTGGCATTTAATAAACCCGTAGGTATAGTATGTACTACAGATACAGGTGTAGAAAAAGACAATATCATTGATTTTATAAATTATCCCAAACGTATTTTTCCAATAGGTAGATTAGATAAACCAAGTGAAGGATTAATATTTTTAACAAACGATGGGGACATTGTAAATAAGATTTTAAGAGCAAGAAATAATCACGAAAAAGAATATATCGTTAGAGTTAATAAGCCTATTCGTGATGAGTTTATTAAAAAAATGGGGAATGGTGTCCCAATTTTGGATACTATTACTAAAAAATGTAAAGTTGAGAAAGTGAATGACTTTACATTTAGAATTATTCTAACTCAAGGATTAAATCGTCAAATCCGAAGAATGTGTGAATATTTAGATTATCGAGTTGTAACCCTTAAGCGAGTTAGAATTATGAATATTCATTTAGGCGATTTAGCCAAAGGAGAATTTAGAGAATTTACTCATGAAGAATTTAAAGAACTTAATTTATTAATTGAAGGATCGAGTAAAACGCATGATTCAAATTAATTATAGTTGTATCTAATTTTAATCGATACTGATACGTAACTAATCTAATTTTTATGCGGACTTATAGTAAATCACTTAAATAGGGAAATTGATTGTAACGAAGTAGTTTAAAAAAATAGTTTATCTTTATTTTTATGAAAACTACTTTTTTAGCTTTGCTATTATTTTTTGTTTTGAATTGTTTTAGTCAACAAACAATTACAGATACCATTATACATGGAGGTTTACATAGAACTTACATTTTATACGTTCCAGCATCATACAATGCCAGTAATGAAACTCCTTTGGTACTCAATTTTCACGGTTACACCAGTAATTCAACTGAACAAATGTATTATGGCGATTTTCGTGCAATAGCTGATACAGCAAATTTCATTCTTGTTCATCCTATGGGAACACTTGACGGCAGTAGCCAGCCTTATTGGAATTCTGGTTGGGGTGGAGCAGTTGATGATATAGGTTTTACAAATGCTTTAATCGATTCTTTATCTGCTCAGTATAACATTAATCAAAGTAGGGTTTATAGCACGGGGATGTCAAACGGTGGTTTTATGAGTTATACCTTAGCTTGTTCGTTAAGTAATCGAATAGCTGCAATCGCTTCTGTAACAGGAACAATGAATACAAATCAATCGCTAACTTGTTCTCCTCAACATCCAGTTCCGGTTATGGAAATACATGGAACTGCCGATGGAACTGTTCCTTATAATGGAACTACAGGAATGTCGTCAGTAGCGAATACACTAAATTATTGGGTAGGTTTTAATCAAACTAATAGCTCGCCTGTATTTACAAATGTTCCAAATATAAGCACTACTGATGGCTGCACTGCAGAACATTATGTTTATGAAAATGGAACAAATGGAGTGGAAGTAGAGCATTATAAAATAATTAATGGCGGGCATACTTGGCCAGGAGCTCCTGTTGTAGTGGGTACAACAAATTACGATTTTAATGCTTCCGAAAAAATATGGCAGTTTTTTGCCCAATACGATATTTATGGGAAAATTACACCAACAGCTATAACTGAAAAGAGTTTAAGCAATGTAGCCATTTACCCAAATCCAGTATCAAACCAATTAACAATTGAAAATAATGAGGTAGTTGAAAGTGTTACTATACTTGATTTAACAGGAAAAGTGTTGATGAATAAAACAACTAATACCAAAACGATTGAGGTCTCTAATTTATCTATAGGAATTTATTTCTTAAAGATAAAAACGAAGAATAGTGAATTGGTAAAAAAGTTTGTGAAGGAGTAATACTACTTCCCAATAATAACAAACTCAGTACGTCTGTTTTTTAAACGTCCATCTTCAGTTTTGTTGCTAGCAATTGGTTTGGTTTCACCAAAACCTTTATAAGATAAACGAGCAGGATCAATGTCTTCAATAACCAAATAATTGTAAACCGCTTTCGCACGATTCTCAGATAAAGCCATATTCTCTTTTGGGTCACCAACATTATCGGTATGCCCTTGTATGGCAACTTTAACTGTTGGATTTTCTTTTAAAAAGGCTAAGAATTCATTTAAAACTAAAATAATTCTATTATTTAACTCAAAGGAGTTGGTAGCAAAATTAATGTCGTTTATTTTATAAGTTTCACCAACTTCAATTGGTTTAATTTCTATAGTTTCTGTTTTTATTGGTTTACCAATAACAATTTCTTCAGAGCTAATTAACTGTGAGGTAAAAGCAAATCCTTTTTTCTTAGCAGTCAACATAATATCTTCTCCTTCATCAACGGTCATTACGGCAACGTAATCACCAGTTTCTTGGTCAATTACTGCATCAACCTCTCTATTAGTTTTAGTGTTTTTAAGCTTTACTTCTGCACCTTCTGGTACTTCACCTTTATTGTTAATCATTTGTCCACCTACAAACATTACTTTTTCAGGCCTAGCAGCTTCATATAAGTCAAATGAATAAATGTTTAGGTCGTTTTCATTTTCTGAGTCAGATGAACCAAAATAGGCTTTATCACCATCTCTGTTTACAATGAAACCATGCTCATCTTTTTCTGTATTAATGGGATAGCCAATATTTGTAGGGCGTTGAAATTCTCCAGTTTTCGGATCCATTTTCGAATAAAAAATATCGTAACCACCCAATCCAATATGTCCGGTAGAAGAGAAGTAAAGTGTGTAACTATCTGAGTGCATAAAAGGTGACTTCTCATCACCATTAGTAGTATTGATATTTGGTCCTAATTTTTCTGGTTCTCCCCAAGAGCCATTAGGTAACCTTTCGCATTTATAAATATCCATATCAGGAGCAAAAGGATCAATTACTCTTGTAAAATAAAGTGTTTTATTATCAGAAGAAATAGAAGGTTGTGCTTCCCATGTAGTTGGGGTGTTTATATGGCTACCGACAGATTGGAGTTTAGTCCAAACGCCGTCTTTAAACTCTGAATAAAAAATATCAGCATTGTCAAACATTTGTCCTCTACCTGCAGGGTTACTTCCTCTATATGGAATAACATCTACAACAGTAATAAACAATAATTTATTATTTACTGAAACACTAACACCGCCTTGAAATTGACCTAAATTAAAAGGTTCTGGCATTGGTATACCACTACTAAATTTATCTTTTGCAATTTGCCTACTTTTTATAAATAACTCTTTTTCACCAGCATCAAAAGCTCCTTTCAATTCGTTTGGTATTTTACGAGTAAAAAATAAGTACTTATTGTCAGGAGAAAGCATTGGTAAATATTCATCTTTACCTGTAGATGGACCAACAACTTTTTGAGGGTTAAAAGGAACAGTATCTTTTAACAATTTGAAATAAGCATCAATGTTAGCAACTCTATCATAAGCTTTTCTTTCATCATCTTTAAATGCATTTGGCGAACTTAAAATGGTTTGATAGTATGGTTTTGCTCTACCATAATCTTTCGTGCTATAGTAGTAATCCCCCATTTTCATAGAAGCATAAAATCCTCGATAAGAAGGACAGATTTCTATAATCTTATTATAATAATCTAGAGCTCTATTTCTATAGTTAAAAGCTTCTTTACCAGCTTTAGCTGTGGCTATTTTACGTTCGTTAATAGCAGCTAATTCATCATAAGCTTCTACGTAATTAGGATCAATTTTAATTGCTTCAATAAGTAAACCATAGCTTTCTTTGTAAGATGCTTTTTGAGCAGCTTCATAAAATTTTACTGCTTTTTTCTTCGGTTCAGGACATAATTCTTCTTGTGCATTTGCACCAGAAAAAATGTATAATAATATTAAACCAAAAAATATCTTCTTCACGCTATAATTAATTATTTTTTAATCTTTGCTTCCGAATCAGCAACTAACTTATCTGCTTCTTGTTGTGCTTTAGCTTCAACGTCGTTTGCTTTTTTATTTGCTTCAGCTTCTACTTTTTGAGCTTGTTTTTCACCTTCTTCAGCTAATTTTTTAGCAGCAATCTCATTTGCTTTTTTCTCAATGAAATTGCCTCCTTTATTTTTCAATTTATCTGCTTCGGCATTTGCTTTAGCTCTAATATCATCTGCAGCTTTTTTACCTTCAGATCTTATTTTATCAGCTTGTTTTTTAGCTTCATCCTTCAAATTCTGTGCCTGTTTTTTAGCTTCTTCAATTGCTTTATCTTTTGCTTTGTCAACTTCTTCATTTATTTTTTCTTTTATTTGCTCTTTTACATTGTCAACCATAGAGTTAGCCATGCCTTTTAAACTCGTAGAAATTTTTGGTTCAGTAAATGTTCCGCCAATTAATACATCTACATCAACAGTTTCGGCAGCTTTTAAATCTAAACCAAGACCTGAAGCTTGAGCATTCATTTTGTCCATTGCGGCACTTACTCCTAAATCTTTACTTGGTATTTTAAGAGCCATTTTATAGTCTATGGTTTGGTCTATACCACTAGAACCTGACATTTTTCCTTTTGTATTTCCCATTTTAACATCAAAAGGATCAGTATAAACTCTACCGTCTTTAATTTGGTAAGAAATGTTTACATCGTTAATGTCTATTTTTCTAAGTTTTTCATTTTTAAGAGCATCTGCAAGTTTGTTCATAGCTTTAAAATCTACTACTTGCATGTTTTTGGTTTTCATGTTCCCGTTACCATTTAAGGTATTTAAGTTTGGTTCCATTTGCTCATTGAAAACACCATTAATTGCCAATTTAGTTCCAAATTTACCTTTACAATTTTTTACAATTGGAGCCATTTCGGTAATGGAATTAAATGTAGTAGCTACTTTTTCCACATCAAAATCTTTAATATCCATATCAAATTTAAAACTTGGTTCGACTGGGTTTGTAGTTTCATAATAACCATCCATAATCATAGCGCCATCCAATAATTTCATGTCTAAATTATCCATTGATACTTTCTGATTTTTAACAGTCAATAAACCATTCATATCATCAATTTCGATGTTATCATAAATAACTTTCTTAAAGGTTGATTTTAAAGTAAAGTTGATGTTTTTTGGAACTTCGACAACTGCTAATGGCTCTTCTTCTACTGAAGTGCTTTCTTCTGTTGAAGCTACTTCTTCCTCACTCATAAACTCATTTAAATCTAGTAGAGTAGAGTTTACATTAAATGTTCCAGTTAATTCCTCATCATCACTAAATACGTAAGAAATAATATTATCAATTCTACCATTTGCTTGAATATCGGTTTTCCCAATTTTAGAATCAAATTGAGCCAATTCAACAAATTGAGGAGAAAAATTAAGTGTTAAGATGTTTAAGTAAACATCATAAGGAAGTGAATCGCTTTTGTAATTCATATTAGCAATACTAAAGCTACCTTCTGCATGAAAGTCTTGGTAACGTTCTTGCTCAATAGCAGACATTTTACCAGCAACACTCAAGTCTGATTTTATATCACCTTCTAATTGATCACCTTCTAAAGGCATTACATCTTGAAGACTTGCTAAGCTAAAGTCAGCTTTTAAGCCAGCTTTAATATCTGCATCAGAAATAGGAGTTTTTACATAAAGATTTGCATCAATTGGGTTTCCTGCCATTTCCATGTGGAAAGTTTTCAAATCTACTATAGTATGATCTAAATCACCATCAGGATTGGTAACATGTAAATCAATATTAATATTGTTTACAGATTTAGGTAAGTCAGGATATTTAAACATTGCTTTTTCTACAACTAAGTTTAATCCAAAAGCAGGCATCTTAGTTTCTGAGTAAGTTCCTTTTGCATGTCCATCTAACGCTAGTTTACCATCTGTTTTAACAGAAGCAAAATCAGTCATATAGACTACAGGTACTAAAGATAAAATGTTTTTAAAGGCTGTTTTTTTAGCTCCAAAAGTCAATTCCATATCAATATCATCTGCTGGCATTGCTAACCAACCATCCATTCCTAAAATCAATTCATTTATTTTAAATTCATTTTCTTTAAAAGTGTATTTAGAGTTTAATAAATCAGCTTCAAGGTCAGCATCAGCAACTATTATTGCTTTTTTCATGTAATCAATACCTTCCATTCCTAAATTAAATTCATCTATTGTAGTATGAGTATTTAAGTTAGTTACATCAGCAGTCATATCACCATTCATATTAAAGTTTAAACCTTTAATTTCGGTGAATAAATCCATGGTTTCATCTTTGTATAACACATAACCATTAGTTATGGTTACATCTTTTAAACCTAACTTAAATGCAGAAGCACTTTCTTCGGTAACTTCTTCCTCAACAACTTCTCCTGTTGCTTTAACAATGTCCCAGTTTGCAGTAGTATCAGCTAAAACCATAGCAATAATTCTAGGCTCAGTTATGTGAATCGATTTAATATTTATCTCATCACCACTTATAACACTCATTAAATCTACTTTTAACGAAAGATTCTTTATGTCTGCTAACATTACACCTTCAAATTTATCAACTCCCTCTACTTTTACATTTTCGATTTCAAAATTAAAATTTGGGAAAGTGCTAATTAAACCCATATCAAATTCACCAAAATCAACTTTAGCATTTAACATGGCATTAGTTTCTTCTTTTACCATTTCAACTATTTTTCCTTTAAACATAAAAGGAAGAGCAATAATTAAAAGAATTAAAACTAAAAATGTGTAGCCGAAAATTTTAAGAATTTTTTTCATGGTTGTTTGAGAATTAAAAAGGTTTTGTCTAATGTTTTACTAGATATTTTTAAACGAATAAAAGTAACAAAAAGATAGAAGAAATATTACTCTATTTTGAGTTAAATTTAAATGATTATAGAATGTTGAAAAATGCTTAGAATGAATTTATTTTTTAGGATAGTTGTCGTCCCAATTTTTAACGATTGGTTCTCTTAGTTTTCCAAATGAATTAGCAATAATCATAGATACAGCAGCATCTCCGGTTACATTTACTGTTGTTCTACACATGTCTAAAGGTCTATCTATCGCAAAAATTAACGCTAAACCAGCTTCTGGAATACCTGCTTGACCAAGTACAATAACCAACATCACCATTCCAGCACCAGGAACTGCAGCAGAACCAATTGATGCTAATGTTGCAGTAACAATAATACCTAATTGTGCACCCAAACTTAAATCCATACCAAAAGTTTGAGCAATAAAAACAGCTGCAACAGCTTGGTATAAACTTGTACCATCCATATTAATTGTAGCTCCAATAGGTAAAACAAAACTGGCAACTTCTTCTTCAACACCTAAATGCTCTTCAACTCTTTCCATAGTTACAGGCAATGTTGCAGCACTAGAACTAGTTGAAAATGCAAGAAGTTGTGCAGGTGAAATTCCTTTAAAAAAGAAACTTGGCGATTTTTTAGTGAAAATTTTAACTATTAAAACATAGAAACCAATCATTATAGCTAAACCTAAAACAACTGAAAATGCATACCATAATAAGGCTTGAAATAAATCTAAACTCGGAGATTCAGCAACAAGAGTTGCTAATAAAGCAAAGACTCCAACTGGAGCAGCAAGCATTATTAGGTCTATTAATTTAAGGATTACTTCGTTAAATCCATCAAAGAAATCTTTAACAGGTTTTGATTTATCAGCAGGGATTAGGATTAACCCAATTCCAAAAAACACTGCAAATACAATTATTTGTAACATGTTTCTGTTGTTGCCTGCAGCAGAAATAATGTTGTCAGGAATCAAATCTTGTAAAGCTTGTAAAGGACCACTATCTTTTTGTTTTAATGCAGCTTCTTTACTTTTTGAAGCATCTTCTTTGTAGTTTTCTAATAATTCTGCTCGAGTTTCTTCACTTATACTTTTTCCTGGTTTAATTACATTAACAACAACTAAACCAATAGAAACAGCAAAAACAGTAGTTACGATGTAGGTAGCAATAGTTTTACCACCCATTTTAGAAAGTTTTGAAATATCTTTTAAATCAGAAACACCTTTGATTAATGAAGCTAAGATTAATGGAACTGCTATTAATTTTAATGCATTAATAAACATTTTACCAAAAGGTTTTATCCAATCTTTTATAAAATCACTTCCCCAGCTAAACTGAACCATTAGCAGCGCAAAAGCAACACCTAACAACATTCCTATCAAAATTTTCCAATGTAATGCTAGATTTTTCATATGCTTTAAAGTGTTGTGGTTTTATTAATTAATAGATGGTCTAAAATTACCATTGCAGCCATTGCTTCAACAATAGCTATTGCTCTAGGTAAAACACAAGGGTCATGGCGACCTTTACCGTTTACAATAACATTCTTTCCGTTTTTGTCGATAGAATTTTGAGGCTTCATAATAGTAGCAACAGGTTTAAATGCTACGTTAAAGTAAATATCTTCTCCGTTACTTATTCCACCTTGAACCCCACCAGAGTTGTTTGTTTTGGTTTTAATAA
Organism: Vicingus serpentipes; assembly: GCF_007993035.1. NCBI lineage: Bacteria > Pseudomonadati > Bacteroidota > Flavobacteriia > Flavobacteriales > Vicingaceae > Vicingus > Vicingus serpentipes. Next base: position 200,855 of record NZ_VOOS01000001.1, on the reverse strand, counting down.
AATCTCCTTCTGTATAAAATTCATCGTTATGCTCAGAGCCTTTTAGATTAACACCATTAAAACCAGAGCCAATTTCAAAACCTTTTGTTGCATTTATGCTTAGCATCGCTTTTGCTAAATCCGCTTCTAATCTATCAAAAACTGGAGAACCTAATCCAATAGGGCATCCTTTTACCACACACGTTGTTATTCCTCCAATAGTATCACCTTCTTTCCTAATCTCATCTATGTAATCAAACATTTGTTGCGCCATTTTTTCATCTGGGCAACGAGCAGGATTATTATAAGTATCTTCTAAATTATAAAAAGTATAAGGGTTATCTAATTTGAGCTTACCCGCTTGAGTAACATAAGCATTAATATTAATGTTGTAATGCTTTAATATTAGTTTAGCTATTGCTCCGCCAACAACTCTACTTGCTGTTTCTCTTGCAGAGCTTCTACCACCACCTCTATAATCTCTATGTCCATATTTTGCTTCATAAGTAAAATCGGCATGTGAAGGTCTAAAACTATCTTTAATATGATCGTAGTCTTTTGATTTTTCGTTGGTATTATAAATGGTAAAACCTATTGGTGTACCAGTAGTTTTTCCTTCAAAAATGCCAGACAAGAATTCAACTTTATCAGCTTCTTTTCGTTGAGTTGTAATTCTTGATTGACCAGGTTTTCTTTTGTCTAATTCACTTTGAATAAATGCTTCATCAATAACTAATCCTGCTGGACAACCATCTATAACACCACCAAGAGCAATCCCATGAGATTCGCCAAAGGTTGTTAGCTTAAAAAGAGTTCCAAATGTATTTCCTGCCATAATCTTACAAAGTAACTAATCTTAAGCTAAACGGGACAATAAAAAGGGTCGAAAATTAATTAACTATTCAAAGTACAAATAATTAAGAAATATACTAGAATCTTGTACTTTTGGAATATGAGTAAAATTTTAATTAAAAATATTAAGGAACTAGTTCAGGTTCTTGATGCGAATGTAATAAAGTTTTCTGGCGATGAGATGGCTAATCTTTCAACAATAAAAAGTGCTTGGTTGGCAATTGAAGATGATACTATTATCGGGTTTGGTGATATGATTGATTTTCCTGAAATTACAGATTGGAATGATTTGGAAATAATTGATGCTTCAGGTAAAATGGTTTTTCCTGCTTGGTGCGATTCGCATACGCATATTGTTTTTGCTAAAACTCGTGAGGAAGAATTTGTAGATAGAATTAAGGGGTTGACCTATCAAGAAATTGCTGCTAAAGGTGGTGGAATTTTAAATTCAGCTAAAAAACTACAAAATGCATCGGAAGAAGAATTGTATAAAGGAGCTTTAAAACGTATTAAAGAAATACAATTAACTGGTACTGGTGCTGTTGAAATAAAAAGTGGGTATGGTTTAAGTTTAGATGCTGAGTTAAAAATGTTAAGAGTTATTAAGCGATTAAAAGAGAGTTGTGAAATTACTATTAAGGCTAATTTCTTAGGCGCTCACGCTATTCCTGCTGAATTTAAAGAAAATAGGAGAGGTTATATTGATTTAATTATTAATGAAATGCTGCCAATAATTGAAAAAGAACATTTGGCAGATTTTATAGATACTTTTTGTGAAACGAATTATTATACTCCAGAAGAAACAAATGAAATATTAGAGGCTGGAATCAAGATTGGTTTAATTCCTAAAATTCATGTGAATCAATTTACATCAATAGGAGGTATACAGGTAGGAATAAAAAATAATGCTTTATCTGTTGATCATTTAGAAGTAATGACTGACCAAGATATTAGTGATTTATCAAAATCTGAGGTAATGCCAACATTGTTGCCTTCTTGTTCATTCTTTTTGAATATTCCTTATGCTCCTGCAAAACAATTAATTGAAAAAGGATTGCCTATTGCTTTAGCTACCGATTTTAATCCGGGTTCAACTCCATCTGGTAACATGAGTTTTGTATTATCACTAGCTTGTATTTATATGAAGTTGACTCCTGAGCAAGCAATAAATGCAGCTACAATAAATGCAGCTTATGCAATGGGTTTAGAAAAAACTCATGGCAGCATAACTGTTGGAAAAAAAGCAAATATTTTTATTACAGAAGAAATAAGTTCAATAGCTCACTTACCTTATTATTTTGGACATAACCAAATAGAGCAAGTTATTATTAATGGAAAATTAATGAGTTAGAAGCAAATAATTTATAGCTCCTTTTTTTTTATATTATACATCAATACTATTGATTTAACATTTGCTCCCAAGGCATAGATGTAAGTAGGGTACCCACAAATGCTATGTAAATTAGCATGATTAAAAGATATAAACCAGATAAGCATGTTCCAATAATAGCACAAACTCTTCCTGCTTTCATATTTTTATATGAGCTTTCGCTATAGCTTTCTGGAGATGCAAGGTATATCTTATTGGATTTACTAGCCATAACAATACCTATTATTCCAAGTATAGTCCCTATTATACCATAGCAGAAACAAAATACAATAGATAAAATTCCTAAAACCAACACTGCTGTTGAGTTAGGTAAGGCTTGCTGAGTGTTTAAATTTTGATTTTCCATGTGGTAAATATATAAAAAAAGGCTGTTAATTAAACAGCCTTTTTAATAGAAAAATAAATTTCTTAATGCATGTGTTTTAAATTCAAGTAATACATCACGATGAATGCTACAGGAACGATTAATCCCATAACTCCGAATCCACTGTAAATGATTCCCATAATCATAGAAACAACACTAGCTCCAGCATAAAGCATAAAACCTTGTTTGTTTAATTTCCACATTTTAATAACTCCAAATAGAGAAACTAGAGTAGTTAAGAAACCAACGATAATGTATGCCCATGTCATACCTGCACTTGGGGCAGCTGAAGTTAGAGCTTCCATGCCCTCCATACCTTCCATGCCTTCCATAGCACTCATCGCTGCACCTGCAGCTCCCATTACTGTTAAAGCAGTAACGTATCCAATAATTGCAAATCCAGCTGCAATAAATGATAAGATACAAATTACTGTAAGAAAAACTGGTCTTTTTCCAGCTTCACTTGTTACTTGAGTAGATTCTTCTGTCATTTTTTTTTAATTTAATTAATAATTAATTTGTTAGATGTAACTAAACTAAAAATTAAAATAAAGTAAAGCAAGTTTTATCGATACAATGTTATTAACAATCTATTGTTTTTTAATAGTCGTCGAAAATCAAATTTATTAATAATAATAAGCCTTTTGGTTTAAATTAAACAGTTTTCCAATGTGTATAATTATCGTTTTCTTTTAATTTTATTATTTTATAATCAGAAAAACCAACTGATTTTTCATTCGGAATAAATGAGATTTTGGTAATAGTGCTTAATTCTCGTTTTATAGAAAGTCCAATCTCTTCATTAATAAAATAATTGCTCCATAGCTCTAAGTCATTGTTTATTTTAACACCATTAATAGCAATTATTTCATCATTTATAGCTAGCCCTTTTTGTTCCGCTAAAGAGTTATGACAAATATTATCAATTAAACAGCTCCCGTTTTCATAACGTACTTTAAAGCCTAAGTAGGCTTCATTATGTTTTTTGCTTAACTCTACCGAGAGTTCACAGCCTATGTAATTAAGTGCGTCTTTTAAAAGATTGGTATAATCTTTATTTCCATGTATGTAATTGTTGTAGATATCTTCATAAGAAGTTCCAGAAACTTCTTCAATTACTTTTTTGTAATCTTCATCACCAACTCCAAGTCCTTTTTTAGCAAAATCTTCAAATAAAGTTTTCATTACAGTATTCAATGATTTTTTATTTTGGGTGTTTTTTAAAATAAAAATATCTGTCATAAAAGCTACTAAAGCACCCTCCGTATAAATTGAACCTTTTCTTCCAGGAGCACCTTTTACGTAGCCATCTAACCATGTATCAAAAGAAGATTGAGCTACTGAGTAGTTATTAACTCCAAAATTATTAAAGTGTCTATCAAGCAACTGATTAAAAGTTTTTGCATATAGTTCCCAGTCAAATACTCCTGAGGTTAATAAAAATTTATCGCCATAATAAGTTGTCACACCTTCGTCTAAATAGCCCATTACAGTATAATTCTCTTTGCTGTAATCATAAGGTAGCATTTCAGTTGGTCTAATTTGTTTTACATTCCAAGTATGGTAAAGCTCATGAGAACTTACTCCTAGTAATTCATTATACCATCCTTCAGTTCTCATAATGTCATAAGATGGACCAAGGCTAATTACAGTTGAATTGCTATGCTCAACACCATGATAAGTTCTATAGGTTAGAATTTGGAAAAGGAAATGATATTCATTAACAGGAAAACCTCCAAAAGCTTCGATTTGATTTTTTATAAATTTTCTAAAATCAGTTTCAAGTTTATTCCAATCTGGTTTACATTCTCCATTAAACCATAAATGAAATTTCACATTACTTTCATCAAAACTAAAATGCTGAAGGTTGTTACTCGCTATAAAAGGAGAATCAACTAGTTCATGAAAATCTTTTGCTTTAAAGTTGTGTTTTGATGTTTGAGTTAATCCAGTTGCCACTTTATAAGTTGAAGGTATTTTCAGTTCTAATTCACAGCCTTCATTTTGTCTGTTTGGTAAATATAAAAAACAGTTAACACCATTAATATAAAGTTGTTTGTCATCTAAATAAGATGAACCAGCATTAATTTCGTTGGCAAAATAATTATATTTAATATGAACTTCCGAGGTACCATTTGTTTCAACTTCCCATAAATCTTTAGTTATTTTTTTTGAAGATAATCTGTCACCTTTATAATTAAAAGCTTCCCATTTTTGAACATTTTTGGCAAAATTTCCTAACTCATATCTTCCTGGACGCCATGCAGGTAATTGCACTTTAATTTTATCAGAATCTACTTTGTCAATAATAAATTCAATATCAATATAATGGTTATTTGGTTTTTTGTAAGAAACAATATATTTCATGTTTGTAATTTTAAAAGAAATCAAAGATAAATTTCTTATTGAACTTAATCGAGTAATCATTTAATTACTTAATCAACTTTTATTAAATTCGCATTCTATTAATAAGCAATAAAAAATTAAAATTTTAGATATGAGTTACGATGTTATAGTAGTAGGTAGTGGACCTGGAGGTTATGTTGCTGCCATTAGAGCTTCACAGTTAGGTTTAAAAACTGCAATTGTTGAAAAAGCAGAATTGGGTGGTATATGTTTAAACTGGGGATGTATTCCAACAAAAGCCTTATTAAAAAGTGCAAATGTTTTTGAATATATAAACCATGCTGCTGACTATGGTATTACAGTAAAAAGTGCTGATGCTGATTTCCCTGCTATAGTTAAAAGAAGTAGAGATGTTGCTGCAGGTATGAGTAATGGGATTCAATTTTTAATGAAAAAAAATAAAATTGATGTTATTATTGGTACAGCAAAGGTAAAGGCTGGTAAAAAAGTAGATGTTACTGATGATAAAGGAAAAGTAACTGAATATGCTGCAAGTAATATTATAATTTCTACTGGAGCTCGTTCAAGAGAATTACCAAATTTACCACAAGATGGTAAAAAAATTATTGGATATAGAGAAGCATTAGTTTTACCTAAATTACCTAAGAAAATGGTTGTTGTAGGTTCTGGTGCCATCGGTGTTGAATTTGCTTATTTCTACAATACAATGGGGGTAGAAGTAACTATTGTTGAATATATGCCTAATATAGTTCCTGTTGAGGATGAAGATGTTTCTAAACAATTAGAGCGTTCTTTCAAAAAGTCAGGAATTAAAGTTATGACGAACTCAGCTGTTGAAAGTGTTGATACTGCAGGGGCTGGTTGTAAGGTGAAAATTAAAACTAAAAAAGGAGAAGAAATTATCGAATGTGATGTTGTTCTTTCTGCTGTTGGAATTAAACGTAATATAGAAAATATTGGTTTAGAAGAAGTAGGAATTGCTACTGATAAAGATATTATTATTACAAACGATTACTACCAAACTAATATACCTGGTTATTATGCTATTGGTGATGTAACAAAAGGACCAGCTTTAGCTCACGTAGCTTCCGCAGAAGGAATTATTTGTGTAGAGAAAATTGCAGGAGTTCATGTTGAACCATTAGATTATGGAAATATTCCAGGTTGTACTTATTGTTCTCCTGAAGTTGCTTCTGTAGGTATGACTGAAAAAGCTGCTAAAGAAGCAGGACATGATATTAAAGTTGGTAAATTCCCATTTTCTGCATCTGGTAAAGCAAGTGCAGCAGGACATAAAGATGGGTTTGTTAAACTTATTTTTGATGCTAAATATGGTGAATTATTAGGTGGGCATTTAATTGGTGCTAATGTAACTGAAATGGTTGCAGAATTAGTTGCTGTTCGTAAATTAGAAACAACTGGACACGAATTAATTAAAACTGTACACCCTCATCCAACTATGAGTGAGGCTATAATGGAAGCTGCAGCTGCAGCTTACGATGAAGTGATTCATATGTAATCAGACTTTATATAATTATTAAAAATCCCACTCTTTGGAGTGGGATTTTTTGTTTAAACTTGTTAACCATTGTAAGAGGTTTTACGTATTTGTAAAGTATGTGTGGAATAGTTGGAATCATATCTAAAAATAAAGAGCAGTTAACTCAAATTAAACTGGCTACAAATGCATTAGCTAAAAGAGGTCCTGATAACCAACAAACAGTAGGTTTTGAACAAATTGCATTAGGTCATGCACGTTTATCTATTATAGATACTACTAAAGGAGCAAATCAACCTTTTACTGATAATGAAAATAGATATGCCCTAATTTTTAATGGTGAGATATATAATTATAAAGAACTAAAAGAAGAATTGTTGGAAGATGGTTTTTCTTTTATAACTAATTCAGATACAGAAGTTTTACTCTATTTGTATATAAAGTACAAGGAAGATTGTTTAGAAAAGCTAAACGGCTTTTTTGCTTTTTCAGTTTATGATAAATATGAAGGTAGTTTATTTATTGCCCGTGATAGAATGGGGATAAAGCCTTTATTGTATTATTATGATGGAGCAGATTTTATTTTTTCATCTGAATTAAAAGCAATTTTTAAATTTAAGATAGACAAAACTATAGATCAAGTTAGTTTGTTTAACTACTTGCAATTTAATTACATACCTACTAATAAGTCAATTTTAACGAAAGTAAATAAATTGGCTCCTGGTCATTTTATTAAAATCAATAATATTAATTGCATAGATGAGATTGTAGAGTCTCAATATTATGAAATACCTTATAACGACAAAGAGACAATACAGAAGACAGCATTGAATTACGATAAGTCTAAAGAAATGCTTGTTGGATTATTAGATGATTCGGTTCAAAAAAGATTAGTTGCTGATGTGCCAGTAGGTACTTTTTTAAGTGGAGGTGTTGATTCATCTATTATAAGTTTGTTAGCAAAACGTCATAAAAACGATTTGTCCACTTTTTCTATTGGGTATAAAGATGAGCCTTTTTTTGATGAGACTAATTATGCTAATGCTGTAGCAAAAAAAATTGGAAGTAATCATCATATTATATCATTAACAAATGATGAATTATATGAAAATTTAAATGATATTTTAGATTATATTGACGAACCTTTTGCTGATTCATCAGCTATAGCTGTTTATTTATTAAGTAAGTACACTAAAAAACATGTAACGGTTGCACTTTCGGGTGATGGTGCAGATGAAATGTTCTCGGGTTACAATAAACATATGGCTGACTTCAAATCTCGTCATCCAGGAATAAAAGAGTCGATTGTTAAGGCTGGTTTTCCAATTTGGAATAAGCTCCCTAAGTCTAGAAATTCAAAGCTATTTAATATTAATCGTCAATTGTATAAGTTTAGCCTAGGAGCAAACTTGACGAATAAAGAAAGGTATTGGCAATGGGCATCTATTTTAAATGAAGAGAAAGCCAATTATTTATTGAATGAAGAGTTGGTTTTTAATCCACAACGATTAAGTGATACAGCTCATGAGTATAAAAAAAGAAAAGATGAGTTGTTAAAATTTATCAGAAAAGATGGCGATTTGAATGATGTACTTTATACTGATATGAAAATGGTTCTTGTAAATGATATGCTCAGAAAAGTGGATGGAATGAGTATGGCGAATAGCTTAGAAGTAAGAGTTCCTTTTTTAGATCATCGTATTGTGAATTTTGCTTTTAACTTGCCTCGAGCATTTAAGATAAATGCAGATATGAAGAAAAAAATTCTTCAAGATGCATTTAAAGAAGATTTACCTGAAGAAGTTTATAACCGACCTAAACATGGGTTTGAAGTACCTTTGCTAAACTGGTTTAAGAATGAATTGCGAGATACAATTGAGAATGATTTGTTAAGTCTGAAATTTATTGAGGAACAAGAAGTTTTTAATTGGTCGGCAATTAATGAATTAAAACAAAAACTTTATTCAAGCAATCCGGAAGATAGCCATGCAACAGTTTGGGCATTAATTGTTTTTAATAGTTGGTGGAAAAAATACATGAATGACTAAGAAGAAAAAAATAAAAGTACTGCGTATTATTAATCGATTTAATTTAGGAGGACCAACCTATAATGCGGCTTATTTAACAAAATATTTAAGTGATGATTTTGAAACACTTTTAGTTGGAGGTGAGAAATACGAAGAAGAAGAAAGCTCGGAATTTATTTTAGAAAAATTAGGCTTAAAACCGATTATAATCCCTGAGATGCAGCGAAGTATTAATCGTAAAAATGATAGAATAGCTTATAAAAAAATTAAAGATATTATTAAAGAATTTCAGCCAGATATTGTTCATACTCATGCCTCAAAAGCTGGAACTTTAGGTAGGTTAGCTGCAAGTAAAATGAAAGTTCCGGTAATTGTACATACTTTTCATGGTCATGTTTTTCATTCTTATTTTGGAAAAGCTAAAACCACTTTTTATAAAAATATTGAACGATATTTAGCTAAAAAATCCAGTAAAATAATAGCAATAAGTGATATTCAAAAAAACGAATTAGGATTAGAACATAAGATATGTAAATTAGATAAAATTGAAGTTGTTCAATTAGGTTTTGATTTGAGTAGATTTCAAGAAGATATAGATGAAAAAAGAATTTCGTTTAGAAATGAATATCAAGTTTCAGAAGATGAAGTAGCTATTGGTATTATAGGCAGGTTGGTGTCTATTAAAAACCACAAAATGTTTATTGATGTTGTTGCTAATGTTCTGGCGAGTACAACTAAAAAGGTTCGTTTTTTTATTGTTGGAGATGGTGAAGAAAAAGAAGCAATAAAATCTTATTGTTCTAACTCAAATATTGGTTTTACTGAATGGAATGGTCATAAAAAAATAGTTCCAGTAACATTTACTTCGTGGATTAAAAATATTGATTGGTTAAACGCAGGTCTTGATATTGTTGTTTTAACCTCACTTAATGAAGGAACTCCCGTGAGTTTAATAGAAGCTCAAGCTAGTAATAAGCCTATAGTTACAACTAACGTAGGAGGGGTTAAAAATATAACATTGGAAAATAAAACTGCTTATATAAGTGAAGTGAATGATATAAACGATTTTACGCAAAAACTATCTTGTTTAATAGAAAGTGAAAACGATAGGATAAAAATGGGTCAGAAAGGATGGGGTTTTGTTAAAGAAAAATTTAGTTATGAAAGACTAACAAAAGATATAGAAATATTATACAGAGACTTATTACAGTTAACTAAAAAATAAATGGATATTACAACAAGTTTTTATAGATTTGCTGATTACAAAAGATATACTTATGAAATTTCAAAATAAATATTTAACACTTATAGCATCAATTTTCGTGTTTTTGTCATCTTGTAATGTTGTACCAAGTATAATGATGAAAACTGAAAAAGGATATGAGTTTGATGAAATTCCAACTGATTCAGCTTCTGGTTATATCATATCAAGTAATGATATTATTGATTTCAAGTTATATACAAACGATGGGACTAATTTAATAGATCTAACAGCTTTATCGCTTAACGAAGGTAGAACAAACAATACAAATTCAATGACTAATTATTTAGTTGAATCGGATGGAATGTGTAAACTACCTATAATTGGTAGGGTTGAACTAAAAGGAAAAAAAATTAAAGAAGCTGAGAATTTTTTACAAGAACAATATGCTGTTTACTATAAAAAACCTTTTGTTCAATTAAATGTTTTAAACCGTAGAGTAACTATTTTTTCTGGAATAGGAAAAGGGGTGGTTATTAATCTCCAAAATGAAAATACTACGATAATTGAAGCTATAGGACAGGTTGGAGGTTTGCCAAAGGAAAGTAAAGCCCATAAAATTAAAGTAGTTCGTGGAGATTTAAAAGATCCTCAAGTATATCATTTTGATTTCTCTACAATAGATGGAATAAAAGATGCGGGTTTTATTTTGCAAGCTAATGATATAGTTTATGTTGAACCACAAAAGAATACTGTTAATGAAATTATAAGAGATGTAATTCCAGTATTAAGTTTATTAACCACTACATTAACACTTATTATATTAATTAATAGGCAATAATGGAAAGTAATAATCAAATAAATAGCAATCAAGATGTTATTAAAAATAGGAAGCATTCCACTTTTAATACGGAATCAGATCCTATTCTTTTATTACACCTATTAAGATCACACTTAAAATGGTTTTTTGTAATTATTTTATTCTGTTTGCTCTCTTCTTATTTGTATTTACGTTATACTATACCTGTATACCAATCTAATTTAATTTTTCAAGTTGGTTCGTTAAATACTGCTAATCAAGTATTGAATGTTGATAATTTTCATGAAAACAATACAATAGATAAAGACATAGAAATACTAAGATCTAAACTGTTGTTTAGAAGAGCTATTTCTCGTTTACCTCTAGCTATTAGTTTTTATAATAAAGGAACTTTGCTAGAGCATGAATTATATAAGTCTGCACCTATAGATGTGGAGTTTAATATCAAAGATTCGTCCATTATTAATCATACATTTAATGTTGTAATAAATGATATTAACCAGTTTGAGTTAAGGGATGGTGAAGAAATTTTAGGGGTTTTTAAGAGTGGAGAACTTATTGTTATTGATAAAATTGATTTTAAAATAAAGATATTAAAAGAAAAAGTAACTGATTTTATAGGAGCAGTAATCTATTTTAAATTAAATGATAATGCCAGTTTAGCCAATAATTATATTTCTAAATTAAGTGTTTTTCCTATTAATATTTCAGCAAAAACGATTAATATATCTTTTAAAGATTATAATGCTGCAAAAGCTAGAGATATGGTAACAGCTATAGCTGAAGAATATATCGATTTTGATATTGAAGAGAGAAGTAAAAGTTCAAAGAAAATTTTAGAATTTGTTGATATCCAACTTGATAAGTATTATAATAAGTTAAAACTATCTGAAAATAAAATTCAAAAATTTCAAAAAGATAATAATTTTAAAGGGGCAGATGCTACCCAGAAATATTTTGATAGGAGTACAAAATTAGAAGATCAGTTAATAGATATAGAACTTCAAAAGAATGTATTGGTTGAAATTTCTTCTTCAATTGAATCAGAGTTAAAGAATGTTGATGTTTATAAATTATTATCAATTCTTGCTGGCACAGATTATAGTTCGGGAATTACTTCATTAGTTACAGAGTTGAAAAGATTACTCTTATTAAAAGAAAATATGCTTTATGAGGTAACTGATAATAGCGGAGCTATTAATTCAATGAATTACAAAATAGATGTTCAAAAAAAGCTATTAACTGAAAGTATAAACACATTAATAAAAAAATTAACTAATCAACGATTAGATTTAATTCGGAAAATTGATGAGATTGAAAGTCACTACACAAATATACCAGCTAATGAACTAGAGTATGCTAGATTACAAAGGGTTTTGTCAATAGATGAGAAATTTTTTTCATTATTGATGGATAAAAGAACAGAGTATTCTATATCTGAGGCTGGTTTTGTATCTCAACATACAATTTTAGATGAAGCAGGTATACCTAAAAATCCAATTTCACCAAATAAAATATTAATTATTTCTTTTGGCTTTATAACAGGTGTTTTTCTAAGTATAGTGTTGTTGCTAATTAAATATATAATTAAAAATACAATTTCATCATTAGATGATATAGTTAGACAGTCTCACTCTTCATTTGGTATTTTAGGTGTTGTACCAAAATATAAATATGATATTCCAGTTTCTCAATTAGTCGTGAATAAAAATCCCAAATCGATTATTGCAGAATCTTTTAGGGTGCTTCGTTCTAATTTACAATTTATATCTGAAGGAGATACAAACAAAACAATAGCCATTACCTCAACAATTTCAGGAGAAGGAAAAACTTTTTGTGCTATTAATCTAGCAGGAATAATTGCTTATTCAGGTAAAAAAGTTGTGATAATTGATTTGGATATGAGAAAACCTAAAATTCATGTTGGGTTTGCCGTTGAGAATAATATTGGAATGAGTACAATATTGATTAATAAAACAACAATAGAGGAGTGCATTCATCAAAGTGAATTAGAGAATTTACACTTTATAACCTCTGGGCCTATACCTCCAAATCCATCAGAGTTAATAATAAGTGGAAAATTAGAAGAGGTTGTAAATGAATTAAAACAAACTTATGATTATGTAATCATTGATAACCCCCCAATAGGTCTAGTTTCTGATGCTATGGAGATGCTTAAAAAAGCTGATTATCCTATATATGTATTTAAAAGTGAGTATTCTAAAAAGTATTTTGTAAACAACGTTGATAAATTAGTGCTAGATAACAATATAAATAAATTGTCTATTATTCTAAATAGTATTGAAACAGGTACAAATGCTTACGGTGGAAAATATGGTTATGGATCTGCATATGGATATGGCTATGGATATGGTCATGGTTATGCATATGGATATGGGGCAGGAAGTGGTTATTATGCAGAAGAAGTTGCAGAAGCAAAAAAACATAAATGGAGTAATAAGTTGTTTAAATCGAAAAAAAAGTAATTAATGGAAATCAAAGAATTAGAATTAAAAGGAGTTTATTTGATTACGCCTAAAGTTTTCGAAGATGAAAGAGGGCATTTTTTTGAATCGTTTAATCAAAATGTTTTCAAAGAAAATAAATTAGACTTGAATTTTGTTCAAGACAATCAATCTTTATCCCAAAAAGGAGTGTTGAGAGGATTGCATTTTCAAAAACCTCCTTTTGCACAAGGAAAGTTAATAAGAGTTATAAAAGGAAGAGTGCTAGATGTTGCTGTAGATATTAGAAAAAACTCACCTACTTATGGTAAAAGTATTGCATTAGAGATTTCAGAATACAATAAATTGATGTTTTATATACCAGAAGGCTTTGCTCATGGATTTTTAACATTAGAAGATAACACAATATTTAGCTACAAATGCACTAATTTTTTTAATAAAGAATCTGAAGGAAGTTTGTTGTGGAATGATGTGGATTTAAATATTGATTGGGGAAATATTACTCCTTTATTGTCTGAAAAAGATAAAGAAGCTCCAGTCTTTTCAACTTTTAAATCTCCATTTTAATCTATATTTCATGCCTTTTCCTATAAAGCATATATTATTTTTTGTTGGAGCAATATTGTTCTCATTTTTAATAAATCATATTCTCTTAAGGTTTGTTAAAACATTAGGAATAAGAAATGAATCAGAAACTCATATCCGTTGGAGTAGCCAGGTGAAACCTGCATTAGGAGGACTTACCTTTTATATAGTATTTCTTTTATCTATTACACTTCATCCTTTTATATTTTCATATTCTGGGAAAGCTATTGATTTTCAGTTTACGGGTATAATTGGAGTTACTTCTTTAGGTTTTTTAATGGGGTTAGCGGATGATGCTTATAATACTAAGCCTATGCTTAAGTTATTTACTCAAATTTTATGTGGAGTACTATTAGTTTATTCAGGTACTTATATTCAAGTTTTTGAGAGTGATATTGTCAATTATTCTTTAACTATTTTATGGGTTGTAGGATTAATGAATTCTATTAATATGCTCGACAATATGGATGGTATAACTACAATTGTATCACTAATTATTGCGTTTACAATATTTATTATAATGTTGAATAATAATGAATTTGATACCATTTCAATGACAGTTGTAATAGGCTTGCTAGGTTCTTTGTTTGGTTTTTTATATTTTAATTGGAACCCATCTAAAATGTATATGGGAGATACAGGTAGCCAATATTTAGGAGTATTATTAGCTGCTTTGAGTATAAATTATTTATGGAATCCAATTACAACTGCTGAATTTTCGATATCCCGACAATTTTTAATTCCAATATTATCTTTCATTATTCCAATAATTGACACCACAACGGTTGTGATTAAAAGGGCCAGAAAAGGAAATTCACCTTTTGTCGGAGGAAAAGATCATACAACGCATCATTTATCATATTTAGGATTTACTGAAAAACAAGTGGCTGTTATTATAACTTTAATTTCTATTGTCTCATCAGTTATAGTAATTTATGTTGTATCAACAATAAAAGTATGGAGTCATTTCTATACTATTGTTTTTGTAGCTTATTTCTTAATTTTATTTTTCACTTTATTTTATATTGCTAATAAAAATATTGATAAATCAGAGTAATTATGTTTTAAATGACAATATCTGAAGAAGAATTTATAGAAGTAGAAGGCGCGAGGGTTCATAATCTAAAAAATATTTCATTAAAAATACCTAGAAACAAATTAGTTGTTATAACTGGTTTAAGTGGTAGTGGTAAATCATCTCTAGCTTTTGATACTATTTACGCAGAAGGACAGAGAAGATATTTAGAAACTTTTTCGGCATATGCTCGTCAGTTTTTAGGGAATATGGAAAGACCTGATGTTGATAAGATAAAAGGATTAAGTCCAGTAATTTCAATTGAGCAGAAAACAATAAGTAAAAATCCTCGATCTACAGTAGGAACAATTACTGAAGTATATGATTTTTTTAGATTATTATACGCAAGAGCAGGGTTGGCTTATTCTTATAATACAGGAGAGTTGATGGTGAAGTACAATACACCTCAAATCATAGAATTAATTTTTGAAAAATATGCTAATAAGAAACTATTAATACTCGCGCCATTAGTAAAAGGAAGGAAAGGCCATTACCGGGAGTTGTTTAGCCAAATAATAAAACAAGGTTTTTTAAAAGCAAGAATAGATGGTGTAATTGTTAGCTTGTCGCCAGGTATGCAATTAGATAGATATAAAACACATGATATAGAAGTTGTTGTTGATCAAGTAAAGGTTAAAAATGACGATGAAAAAAGAATTACAAACTCTGTAGAAACAGCATTAAAAATTGGGAACAATACAGTTATGGTTTTTGATGTTGAATCATTAAGCTATTCATTGTTAAGTAAGAATTTAATGTGTCCAGCTACAGGGATATCATATGATGAACCAGCACCTAATTTATTTTCTTTTAATTCTCCTTATGGTGCTTGTAAAAAGTGTAATGGTTTAGGTGAGATTTCAGAAATAGATATCAATAAAATTATACCAAATAATAATTCGACTATTAAAAAAGGAGGAATAGTTCCTTTGGGAGAATATAAAAATAATTGGACATTTAAACAGATTGAAGCAATTGGAATAAAGTTTGGCTTTGACCTGAATACTCCATTAAAAAATATTTCAGAAGAAGCTATTGATTTTTTATTAAATGGATCTTCAGAATCAATAACAATTTCACAAAATGTTGCAGGTGTAACCTCTGGTTATAATGTTGAATTTGAGGGGATTATAAATTTAGTTGAACGTCAATTTCAAGATAATAAATCTAAAACAGTAGAACGTTGGGCAGCAAGTTTTATGAATAAAATTAATTGTACAACTTGTAATGGTTCAAGATTAAAACAAGACGCTTTATTTTTTAAAATTGATGAAAAAAATATTGCTGATGTTTCATTTATGGATATTTCTTCTCTTTATATCTGGACAAGTACTTTGTTTGATAAGTTAAATAATAATCAAAAAGTTATAGCAAAAGAGGTGTTAAAGGAAATTAATGCTCGTTTAAAATTTTTACTAGATGTTGGCTTAACCTATCTCTCTTTAAATAGAAGTGCTAAAACTCTTTCTGGTGGTGAGGCTCAACGAATAAGGCTTGCAACTCAGATAGGTTCACAATTAACAAATGTACTCTACATTTTAGATGAGCCAAGTATAGGCCTTCATCAGCGTGATAACCAAAAATTAATACAATCGCTTAAAGATTTAAGAGATATTGGTAATTCAATTATGGTTGTTGAACATGATAAAGATATTATGTTGGAATCTGATTACATTATAGATATTGGACCTAAAGCTGGTATTCATGGTGGCGAGATTGTTTCTTTTGGAAAGCCTGCAGATTTTTTAAAAGAAGAGACTGAAACAGCTAAATATTTAAATGGAAAAGTATCAATTAGTATTCCTGATAAGTTGCGAAAAGGAAATGGAAAAACATTAAAGTTGTATGGGGCAACAGGTAACAATTTAAAAAATGTTGATTTAACTATACCTTTAGGTAAATTAGTTTGTGTTACTGGAGTTTCTGGAAGTGGAAAATCTACTCTAATTAATGAAACATTATATCCAATCTTAAATCAATATATCTATAAAGCTGTTAAAAAACCATTACCATATAAAAAAATAGAAGGATTAGAAAATATCGATAAGATTATAGATATAGATCAATCTCCAATTGGCAGAACGCCTCGTTCTAATCCAGCTACTTACACTGGGTTGTTTACAGATATTAGAACTTTGTTTAGTGGCTTGCCAGAAGCAAAAATTAGAGGTTATAAACCAGGTAGATTTTCGTTTAATGTCAAAGGAGGTAGGTGTGAAACATGTCAAGGAGCAGGATTAAAAACTATTGAGATGAACTTTTTACCTGATGTTTACGTTGAATGTTCAGAGTGTGGAGGTAAAAGGTACAATAGAGAAACATTAGAAGTTAGGTTTAAAGGGAAATCAATTAGTGATGTTTTAAATATGACTATTGAGCAATCAGTTGATTTTTTTGAGAATATACCATCAATACTTCTAAAAGTTAAAACTTTAAAAGATGTTGGCTTAGGATATGTTCATCTTGGTCAGCCTTCAACAACTTTATCTGGGGGGGAAGCACAACGTATAAAATTAGCAACAGAATTAGCTAAAAAACAAACAGGGAATACGTTTTATATTCTGGATGAACCTTCAACTGGGCTTCATTTCGAAGATATTCGTATCTTACTAGATGTGATAAATAAATTGGTTGATTCTGGTAACTCAGTTTTAATTATTGAACATAATTTAGACATTATAAAAGTCGCAGATTATATTATTGATATTGGACCTGAAGGAGGTCAGGCAGGAGGAGAAATTGTGGCAGAAGGAACTCCTTTTGAATTATTAAAAAACAAAAAAAGCATTACAGCTGAATATTTAAAAAAAGAAATGTTATGACTGGGAAATTCAAAAATAAAGATTGGAATGAAATAAAAGCGAATGATTCTTGGGCAATTTTTAAAATAATGGCTGAGTTAGTTGAAGGCTTTGAAACAATGTCAAAGATTGGTCCTTGTGTATCTATTTTTGGTTCAGCAAGAACAAAGTTTGATAATCCATATTATATTTTAGGTCAAGAAATTGCATTTAAATTAGCCGAAAAAGGTTATGGTATCATAACTGGTGGTGGGCCAGGCATAATGGAAGCAGGAAATAAAGGAGCATTTGAAGCAGGTGGTAAGTCTGTAGGATTAAATATAGAATTACCTTTTGAACAGTTTAATAATAGATATATTGATAGAGATAAGATAATTAACTTCGATTATTTCTTTGTTAGAAAAGTAATGTTTGTAAAATATGCTCAAGGTTTTGTAGTCCTTCCAGGTGGTTTTGGAACTTTTGATGAATTGTTTGAAGCAATAACTCTAATTCAAACTCAGAAGGTTGCTCAATTTCCGATTGTTTTAGTTGGTACAAAGTTTTGGTCTGGATTGGTTGATTGGATTAAAGAAACTGTTCTCGAACAAGAAAATAATATTAGTCCTAAAGATATTGATCTATTTTCTGTTGTTGATACTGCAGATGAAGCAGTAAAAGTGATAGATGATTTTTATAAAAACTCTTCATTAAGTCCAAATTTCTAGTTTGTTAACAATTTAGAGTTTAAAAGTCTTTTGTGTTAATCTCTTAACGCTTTTAATTTGTTATAGATTTGTTTAGCTATTAATTATTAACAGTTGTTAATATCTTGCATTAAAAATTCGTTAATACAAATTTTTATTATATTTTTATTGCAATATTTAAGTATAAAATATAGCGTATGAATAAGAAAATTACTCTTTTACCACTTATTGCTTCCCTTTTGTTTTCTGTTGTGTCTATTGCACAGAAAACATCGTCATTAGAAAAGCTTCCTTCAATTGGATTGCATGGAGGTGCAATGTCATACTTAGGAGATGTTAAAGGGTCTAAAGGATCTACTGTTTTTACTTATTGGAAACCGGCTTATGGTTTTTATTTAGAAAAAAAGATTGGGTCAATTTTCGGTGTTAGTGTTAATGGAACTTTTGGGAAAGTATCTAAAAGTCAACTCGATGAGCAATTGTTTGCAAACTTTGAAACAAGTATATTTAATGTTGATGCAAATTTATTATTAGATTTTGATAACGGAAAAGTAATAAATGAATCATCTTTGTTTGCACCTTATTTTTCTGTGGGATTTGGTTTTTTATCATTTAATCCAAAAGGTGATTTAGAAAACAGTAACGGTAAATATTATCATTGGAGTGATGGTACTCTTCGTGATATGTCTGAAGTGACGCCTGGTGCTGATACTAATTCTACTGTCGTGTTGAGAGATTATAATTATGAATCAGAGTTGAAAGATAGTACAACGAACTATTCAAAAACTAGCTTTACTCTTCCATTACGATTTGGACTGAAATTTAAATTGTCTCCAAATGTTGACGCAAGGCTTGGTGTTGCTTATATTTTAACATTTACCGATTACGTTGATAATATTAAAAGTGGAGGTAATGATAATTTGTTTTACACATCCTTTGGCTTACAATATAATTTTTCTAAAGCTCAACCCAAAAAAGATGATAGATATAAAGATTTCGACTTTTCTTCTTTAGATAAAATTGATTCTGATGGTGATGGAGTTAAGGATGATGATGATTTATGCCAAAACACACCAAAAGGAGTTAAAGTTAACTCAAAAGGTTGTCCTTTGGATGGAGATAAAGATGGCGTACCAGACTATAAAGATAATGAGTTAAATACACCTGAGGGAGTTGCTGTAAATTCTGACGGAATTACTTTGACTGATGAAATGATTGCTGCTAGAGAGAATATGAGAGATTCTGTAGAGGTAGAAAGAAGAGTGTTTAAGGCTGATGATTTATCTAAAGATGACTTAGATGCGATACAAAGAGAATTCGCTGCTGAGAATGCAATATCAGGAAGTGCAATACCAGAAAAATATAAGCAATTAGATACTGATAATGATAATTTCATTTCTGCTAAAGAAGTAACTAATGCGATTGATATGTTTTTTGAAGGTGAAGTTAATTTGACTGCAAAAGATTTACATGAACTAATAGATTTTTATTTCGAGCAATAGTAATATAATAGAAAAATGATAAAATATTTAATTCTTTTTATCCATTTAATTGGATTCTCTTTCTATCAATTAATATTTGGCGATGTTTCAGTTTCGCAAAATGTTCCATCTAGTTTTAAAGCAGGAGAAGAAGTAGTAGTTGAGGTTGTTATTAAAAAAGAAGGAGTTGGAGGGTTTGCAAAAGTTCAACAAACTTTACCAGAAGGTTTTATTGCAGAAATAATAGAAGCAAAAGGTGCAACTTTTTCATTTAAAGATAATATTGTTAAATTTATATGGATGGCTTTACCTTCTGAAAATGAATTTAAAGTTTCTTATAAGTTAAAAACAATAGAAAGTATTGAAGGAGATTTTTCTATTGCAGGTAAATTCTCTTTTATTGATGAAAATGAAAGAAAAAATATAGAAATACCATCTTCATCGATTACAATTTCTAAAGTAGATTTAGTTGCAGAAGAAAAAAATGTAGAAGAAGAACCAATTGCTGAAGTTATAGAAGAGACAATTTCAGAGGTCGTTGAAGAATCAAATGCTGAGTTAAATAAAGAACCAGTTGAAAAAGTAGTTGACGAAGTTGTAACTGAAGATGTAGCTGAAACAGCTGCTATTGAAGAAACTGTTGCTGAAAATAATTCAGTTGAAATCAATTGTTTTAGAAATATAGATAAAGATGATAATAATAACACTTATAATGTAACTGTTAAAATATCTCAATCAAAATTAGAAGGCTTTGCTAAAATTGTTGAAACAATTCCTGCTGGATTTACTGCTGAAGTAATTGATTCAAAAGGTGGTGTTTTTTCATTTAAGAATAATGAAGCTAAAATTTTATGGATGGCAGCTCCTTCAGAAAAGGAATTTGATATTTCTTATAAATTAATAGCAGAAGATGTATTATCTAATGAATATACAATTAATGGTTCATTTTCATATTTAGATAAAGATGTTACTCAAAAATATATTATAAACTCAACAGATTTTTCATTTACTAAATTAGTAGAGGAACCAATAGCTGATGTTATAGAAGAAAATCCTACTGCGAAAGCATTAGAGGAGTCTGCTGAAGTTAAAGAAGAATCACAATTAGTTGAACAAGTGGAAGAAGTTACTAATGTAAAAGAAACTCCTAAAGTAGAAGAAAACCCAACTGTAAATAAAATTACTTCAACTCCTAATCCTGAGACTGGAGTTAGCTATAAAATTCAAGTAGGAGCTGGACACCAAAAGGTATCTTCTAATTATTTCGCAAATAAATTCAGCTTGACCGATAAAGTTGCTACAGAATCTCACCAAGGATGGATTAAATATCTAGTTGGTAGTTATACAGATTATAAATCAGCTAGAGATAAAAGAAATCTTGTAAGATCTAATGTGAAAACAGCTTTTGTTACAGCATATAACCAAGGAACAAGAATTACAGTTCAAGAAGCCTTGATGATTTCTAATCAAAAATGGTATAAATAAAAAATTAACTGCATCTTTTATTATTTATTTACGTACTAAGTTTGAGTATTTATATTTATGATTAATAAATTACTGGTATTATTACTATTATCTTTTTTCTCTTTATCATCTTTTGGATATGAAGTAAGGGAAGATAGCATTCCAGAAAAAAAAGAATTACCTAAGCAACAATTTTATGGGCCAACAATAGGATTAGGTGTTGGCATGTTTAAATTTTATGGTGATATTTTAGATGCCCAAAGAGGAAACGCTTTAATAAGTAATATTGGATACGATCTTCATGTTAAACAGCAAATAAATCCTTTTCTTACAACAAAATTCTATGTCCTTTTTGGCTCTTTAAGTGCTAATGAAAGATCTATAGATCGAAATTTAAATTTCAAGTCTCAAATTACAGTTGGTGGATTTGCATTGATGTATAATTTTCATCATATCCTACCTGAAAAAAGAGTTATTAACCCATTTATTTCATTAGGAATAGAGTCAGTTGAATTTCTTTCTAAAACTGATTTGTATGATTCTTATGGTAATAAGTATAATTATTGGTCAGATGGATCAATTAGAAACCTTCCAGAATCTGATGTTAATGCTAGTGATGCGGTAATTATTCATCGAGATTATGTTTATGAAACTGACTTAAGGGAAATGAATTCTGATGGAAAGGGTAAATATCAAGAAAGAACATTTTCGATTCCTGTTGGTATTGGTGCTCAAATGCATTTAACAAAAAACATTGATTTTTCAATAGGAGCAACAATGCACTATACTTTTTCAGATTTAGTTGATAATGTTACATCTAATAGTGGAGGTGAGCGAATTGGTTCTCAACCAGGAAATAAAGGGAATGATAAGTTTTTAATGAGTTCTTTTTCTATAAGTTATAATTTCTTAAAGCATAAAAAAGAAGATGTGATTAACACTTTTGATGAAGATATTGATTATCTAACTTATGACAATGAGGATGAAGACGGTGATGGAGTTATTGATTTTATTGATGAATGCCCTTGGACTCCTGAAGGAGTTGAAGTTGATGATAAAGGATGTCCTTTAGATAGAGATACTGATTTTGTTCCTAATTATAAAGATGATGAATTAGAATCTAGAGAAGGAATGCCAGTTTCTCCTAACGGAGTTGAAATGACAGATGAAATGATTGATGAAATTTATCAAAGATATTTAGATTCTACTGGTGTTTTTGCTGACATTGAAAATAAATTGATTGCAGCAGAAAAGGCGCCAAAGAATAAAGTTTATAGAGTTCAGGTAGGTTCATTTACTGAAGCTATTGATGCAGATTTAGTTGATAAATTCTTAAGTATTCCTGATGTTGAAATAAAAACCTTTGGAGATAGCTTGACTGTAATCGCTGTAGGTAATTATGATAACTTGCCAGAAGCATTAAAAAGAAAAATGGAATTAACTAAACAAGGATTTGATGCTGCTATAGTGGTAACAGAAGAAAAAGATGGTAAGCTGATTTCAGTTGGAGATGAGGCTAATAATATGGCAGTAGAAAATCAATCTCTTAATTCAGATAATCCAAATGAACTTTTATTTAGAATTCAATTGGGAGCTTTTTCTAAGAAACAGCCAATTAATAGTTTTAATAAGTTGACTAATATCATGGAGATTAAAGCTGATGATGGTTTGTATAAATACTTATATTCAGGATCTTATAAAACTATTGAAGAAGCCGCATCTCAAAAATTAGATTTAGCAATTGATTATGGTGTTAATGATGCATTTATAGTAGCATACAAAGGAGGAAAAAGAATTCCATTAACAGAAGCTGGTGTAAAAACTACTCATAAAGAAAATATTATAAATAAGGCTTCTGCTAAATATGATAAAGCTGCAATAAGTTTTAAAATACAAGTTGGTATATATAAAAATCAATTACCAACAGAGGTGCTTTCTAAGTTTATTGAAATAGGTGATGTAGATCAAAAAATGGGTGAAAATGATTTAACTCGTTATACTGTAGGTAATTTCAAAACATTAGATGAAGCTGAAAATTTCAAGAAAGAAATTATTGAAAAAGGAATAGGTGGAGCTTTTGTTATTGCACTTCATGAAGAAAAGTTAATACCTGTAAATAAAGCAATAGAAATATTAGAAGGAGAGTAATTATTCTTCTCTATTTGCAACGTAAGTCTCCCATTTACTTAACACCATTTTCATATCGTCAGGTAATTCAGAGTCAAATTGCATCCATTCTCCACTTGTTGGGTGTGTAAATCCTAATGATTTAGCATGTAAGGCTTGTCTAGGCAATATTTCAAAACAATTATTGATAAACTGTTTGTATTTAGCAAATGAGGTTCCTTTTAATATGCTATCACCACCATACTCATAATCATTAAATAGCGTATGCCCGATATGTTTCATGTGAACTCGTATTTGGTGCGTTCTTCCTGTTTCTAATTTACATTCAATTAAAGTTACATAACCGAATCTTTTTAGAACTTTGTAATGAGTTACTGCATGTTTTCCAAAATCTCCATCTGGAAACACATTCATTACTTTTCTGTTTTTTAAACTTCTACCAACATTTCCAATTACAGTTCCTTCATCATCTTCAAAATCTCCCCAAACAATTGCATTATATCTCCTTTCTGTAGTTCGTTCAAAAAATTGATTTGATAAGTGGTTCATTGCATGTTCTGTCTTAGCAATTACCATTATACCAGTTGTATTTTTATCTAAGCGATGAACTAACCCAGGCCTATTGTTTAAAGTATTATCAGGTAAATTATCAAAATGATAAATTAAAGCATTTACAAGTGTTCCTGTATAGTTTCCATAACCAGGATGAACCACCATGTCGGCTTGTTTATTAAGTACTAAAACGTCTTTATCTTCATATACAATGTTGATAGGAATATTTTCAGGTATTAGTTCTAAAACTCTAGGTGGATAAGGTAAAACAATAGAAATTTCATCAAAAGGTTTTACTTTATAATTAGACTTAACAACTTTAGTATTTACTAAAATGGTGCCAGAGGATGCTGCAGTTTGGATTTTACTTCTTGATGTATTAGGTATCCTATCCATTAAAAACTTGTCAATTCTAACAAATTCTTGTCCTTTATCAGCTATAAAGTTATAGTGTTCAAAGAGTTCTTGCTCTTCTTCTAAATGATCGTCTTCTATATGCTCTTGCACTTATATTTTTATTTTGAAATGATTATCTTCTTGGTAATAGAAGATTTGTTATTACTAAACTTAAATAGATATATACCATTCTTTAAGAAAGATACATCTATAATTTTATTAGTAGATTCAGTATAACTCTCAATTAACTTACCATACATATCTGTTATGTCTATAGTATAAGGAGTGTTTGCTTTGAAATATAAATTACTAGAAGTAGGATTAGGGTAGATGTTTATATCATTTAAGTAGTTATTATGTTCTTTAATACTAATTACTGGATCTGGATAAGCTCCAAATACAGGTCGTACCATTAAAGAACCATTTACAGTTGCATTTTGCCATATACCAACAGCATTAAAAAATACTTTATTGCTATTGTTTGTATTTAAATCCCAACCTAAATTTAAAAAATCTTCAGATATTTTCTCATAGCCAACATAATAAGTTCCAGCAGGAAGGTATAGAGGAGCATCTAAAAGATATTCTAAAAATTCATTAGTATTAGAATAAATAGGTGAGTAGTAAGCATTTTGTTGGTAAATAACTGTTTCTGGAGATAGATTACTCCAAATGGTCAGTTTAAAGGTTTTAGCACTCATATTGTTGGTTATAGGGCTAAAATACATTTTCAAAGAAGTTAATGTGTCGCTTTTTTTAATGCTAAATTGATGAGCTAATTTTGATCCTATTCCTTGAACTCCATAACCAACTTCGGCGCTTCCATCATCATAGGCATAATCATTTCCAAATACTTGATAACTTACAACTGTATCATTTTCTTGATGGTCGTCGGGTAGACCACCTAAATTAAAGTAATTTTTAACTTGAAATACTTTTGATGTAGCTGCTGCATCAAATGGGAAGCTAAAATCATTTGTTCCTAGATCATATACTGCTTGCGGTTCAATTAAAGTAGAATAAGGAAAAACATTTTTATTGGAACCAGGAGGAGGATAATCCTCAATTAATGAACCACTTCCATTATCAGATATTACATTATATCTATAAAAAACACCAAATGGTGAACTGGTATTATTTCTATATGCTACATCTATAGCTGAAGCCATAAATCCAATTGTATCAATAATATAATGTTGCCAAGGCATTCGAGTGTATTCATTTAAAAAGTTGTAGAAATTTCCAGTTAAAGCAACATCATTTATAGTTGTATCTAAATAATTTCTATTGTCATTTAAATACACATAGTCAACATTCCAATGATCAACATTTCCAGAAAGTGTAGCATAATTTTTAAATCTAAATTGAAAATTTGCTTTATGAAACGAAGTGTCAACTGCAATCATTACTTGCTTAAATGGTTGAAGAGCAGAACCACCGGCAGCCCATTTTCTTACCCATGTGCTATCTGATAAACGAAAAAATTCAACTTTTAAACTATCAGATGTTTCAGGTTTATTTCCTATACCCTGCGGTTGGTAGAAAAAACTTAAATAGACACTGTCTGTAGGAGTTGTTAAATCAATTGGTTTTGAAGTGAGATAATCTGCAACACCTTGAGCAGTAGAATTAATAAAGTTATATGGGTATCCTGTTGAGTCTAAACCATCAAAAGTAGCAACTCCATATGAAATTGGATTAACAGCATAGTTTGAATTAATATAAACAGCATTGTCCATCCATTTAGAAGCGTCAGGATAATATTCTTGTTGAGAGAAGTCATCAAAAAAAGGCAATGAACTTGCTTTTTTGTATGATGATGAATTATTTTTTTTTCTTAATAAAGAAACTTCATTATTAGCTTCCTTAAACCTTTCGTTTATAATTTTTTTATTTACACCTAATTCTAATAGGGTGTCTTTTTGTGAAAAAACAAAAAATGGTGTAAGTATGAATATAATTATGTATAAAATATTATTCTTCATTCAGTAAATTTACGTTTAAAGAGTCAACTACAGAAATTTTGATTTTTGACGTATCACAAGTAAACCATAAATCAATAGGGCTACCCATATTTACTGTAATATTTTCACTTCTTTGTGGAGATTGTTTGTAAACTTTTGCTGAAATTGAATCTTCTTTTGTAGAACAATCAGTGTAAATTTCAGCACCAATGTTTAAAAAAGAAGCTTGTATTTTTTGAGATGCATCTTCTTTTGAAAGTCCAATCAAATATGGAGCAAATACTTTTTCTGAGCTTGTTCCACTCCCTAAAACTAAATCAACAACAGCCCCCTTTTCAATTTCTTGACCAGATTTAATCACTACATTTTTAATTTTTACTTCAAGTACACAATTAACACACTCTGAAGGGAAATAACTTAGCTTACCTACTTTTAGGCCATAGCTCTCTATTTTTGCCGCAGCAACTCTCAAACTCATGTCTACAATATCTGGCATACTCATTTTAGGAGGAATAATTTTAGACATTGTGATGTAGATGGTTCTATTTTCTTTAACCAAATCATCGGTAGCTGGTTGTTGCTCAAGCACAATACCTCGTTCATTATTCTCTACATATATAGAATCTAGAATTTGATATCTTAATTTTTTTTCAGTTAAAATTTCTTCAACTTCAGTAATGGTGAGTCCTTCTAATGAAGGTACACTAATTGTTTGACTATTTAAAGTATAACTGTCTAAGTATTTGAAAATACCCCAAATAGCAATTGTAATTACTGTTAATATAATTAATAGGTTAATTAAAAAAGTTTTACTGAATATAAATTTTAACATTAGTATAGTTTGCAGAATATTAACGAGAAGCAAATATAAAAATTATATCAAGCTTAATTTAAATTTCTATACTGTAATTAATAAAGTAAATATGATTGTGCTCTAAGTTTTTACGGTTAAACTTGTCTTCAAAGATATAGCCCAATTTTAAGCTGTTGTTTTTGTTAATTTTATATTTTGTTCCCATCTCAATTCTATCTCTATTAAAAGCTCTTATATCATTAAACTGATAGAATAATTCATAAGAGATGTAAGGGTGAATTTGTTTGTTAAGTTTATATTTAATGGCTAACTTATTTCGATTAAGCTTATCTGAAGAGTAAATTTCTTTACTAACTTGATATCTTGTTCTAAGAGAAAATTCAAAATCATTAAAATCATAATCATAACCCAAATCAAAATTAAATCGATGGTTAAAGTCAAAACCACCTTGTTCGAAGTTTCGATCTTGGTTAAAACGATAAGTAATACCAGCAGTTAAATTTTTGATTACCTTATAACTAATATCAAATTCAGTAAATATTTTATCTGTTTGAGATAAGTTCTCTGAACGACGATATTCTTCACTTATAGAAAAATTAAAATCGTTTATTTTTTTTGAGACAGAAATTCCTGTCCATAACTTAGCATCGCTTAAAACTTGGGAAAAAACGAGGCATGGCGAGATGAAAAATAATATGAATAGAATTCTATTCATTAAAATTACTTACAGTTGGAGTAGACTCGTCATAATTGGAATCTGAATCATCTTCAAAATAAAATACTCTAAGTTGAGCTGTATCTCTTAAAAAATCAACTTTTCCAATTTGAACTCTATGAATTTTTAATCCAGTTCTTTCTTTTAAATCATCAATAAGAATAGGGTGGTTTTCAGGTTTTATGTTCTCAATCTTTTCATAGTTAATGATTTTTCGAGATTCATGCTTAAGTAGAAAAACTTTTTCGAGTAAGTAAGTCGCAAAAACAATTGTAAAGTTGGTAAAAAGTACTTCCGATAGTGTTATTTTATTGTCTGTTAAAGAATTAATTATTGCAATTGCAATAATCATAAATAAATAGGTCATTTCCTTAATTGGAAGCTGCTCGGTTCTATATCTGAGGATACCAAAAATAGCAAATAAACCAAAAGCAAAACCAAGTTTTAATTTAACACTACTAAGTAATATACATATGAAGAAAATTAAAATATTGAACAAAAAGAAGGTAAATAAATAATCTTTTCTTCTATGTGTAGGATAATAGATAACTCTTATCAAAATAAAAGCTACTATAAAGTCGAAAACAAATCGAATAATTAGTTCTCCAAAATCATTTACATCCCATAGTTTTGAACCTAAAATTGGAATTTTTAAAAGTAAGTCGTTAAGCATGTTTTAATTTATTAATTTTTAATATTCGTTCTTTAAAATTATTTGATTTTAATTGTTTGTTAAGTAATGCGGTACCAATACAATACTTACTCATTCCCATTGGTCTAACATGTTGTTTTTTTATGATTTTCACAAAGTCAGAACCTACATTTGCTTTTCCTTGTTTTAATTCGGCAATTACAATGTGAGGAATACTTGTTTCCTCTTGTGTTTTATTGTTTTTAAATCCAAGATTTAAATCTATAGTAAGTCTTTCGTTTATTGTTTTATGAGTTAGTGTTATACGAGTGAAACTATTCCATAATGAAGCACTCAATTCATTTGGATTTAGTTTTGAGTTTTCATTAATAAAATTACTTGATTCAGTCGATAGAACTGTTTCAATGTCGGCAGCTTTTATACGGTTTTTAATAGTTCGTTCTTTATTATTTTTAAATTTTATTTCTAAGAAATTTAAATCAGACTCAATATATTTTCTAAACCTTATTTTGGTTCTATTTAATTTTCCATTTTGATGTTGAATATAAGAATCAAAATTTGCCGTATCGAAGTATAAAGTTTGGTAGCTGTTAGTTCGTTTACCATCTATTTCTAAAATAAAATAATAGGTGCTAATTTCAGGTAATACTTTTATTAAAGTAGAAATATCGAATACATATTTTGTGTCAACTCTATTGAGTAATTTAACTCTATCCATTTCTTTTAAAGAAATAGGGTCAAACAGTTTTAATACATTATCCAATTCACTCATAATTAGCTGGTAGAATTAATTATCTTTTAATTCTATTGAAATTGAACCAATATTAGCATCTTCATTTTTTCCAATATCGATAGATTTAGTAACTGGAACAAGAGGGTTAGGAAGTGAAGGATCTTCACTGTAAGCAAAAATTCTGTAAGAGCCCTTTCTTAAGTTTTTAAACTTAAAAGTGCCATCAAAGTTTGATTTTACATCATCATCTTGAATGTCATCATCATCTCCATAAATAATAAAAACATCTTCATTTGCAATTACTCCACTTTGTAAAATTATTTGATCTCTTCCTTGAGTGATAACATCTACAATCATTTTAGAGGTTCCGTTGTCCGAATCACTAACATCTCCAGTAAATTTATTTGTAATTGTTAGCTTATCATTATTTCTGACAATACTAAATGGTAAACCAGTAATAGCATTTAAAGCAGCTTCAGTTTTTGTTGCAATTGTAATATTATTATCACCAGCAAGTGAGCTATAGTCAACTTTTACAGCAGTTCTTGAAGAGATCAAAGGAGCCGAAACAGGAGCATTAATATTGTTATACCAAATACAATAATCATCGTAAGAATCAGGAGAATTTAAAAACCAGTAATCTCCTGTTTTTATATCATCTTGAGTTACACAAATAACTTCATTTACTTCAGTTCTTGCATTGTCAACTATAATTCCTTCAAGTGTTCCAGAAATAGAAGATCTCCCCCCTTCACCTTCTTCTTTTGAACAGGAGAATAAAGCAAGTAATAAACAGCTCCCAAGTATTAAATTTAATTTCATAATCACTTTAATTTAAAAATTGTTTCAGTTACATTTAATGTAATTGTAGACATTAAAGCTAATATTAATTTAGCTTTAAAACGAATTGATAAATGTACTAAAGTCCTTTAAAATTGAATAGCTAATCAAAATAAAAAAGAACTTATAATTATCTTTCGTTTTTTTGTATAGTTTTAGACGACAATAATTCATAGAACCTTCTTTATTATGGTAAATAAAAAAATAGAAATAAATTTTAAAGAGTATAATAATTTAAGTGCTCTTGGAGATCAAGATGCTGAATTAATAAAAATTGCTGATACAAACTTAGCTAATTCTTATTCTCCATATTCTCAATTTAAAGTAAGCTCCTTAATATTATTAGAAGGGAATATTAATGTTTTAGGTACAAATCAAGAAAATTCGGCTTATCCATCTGGCTTATGTGCTGAAAGAGTTGCAGTTTTTTCAGCAAAGTCAACTTATCCAAATAAAAAAATAGAAAAAGTTGTTATTGTTACTGAACAAGGAAATGAATTTCCTTTTTCACCTTGTGGTTCTTGTAGGCAGGCATTAATGGAATATGAATTGAATCAAAAAGAACCAATTGAAGTGATTTTAAAGTCAGGAAATTCAAAAATATGGGTATTTAAAAGCATTAAAGATTTACTTCCTTTTGCTTTTGAAGCAGAAGATATTCTTAAAAAAGAATAAACTTCTTCAATAAATAGGTCATTTATCATAAATTTGTACGATTAATAAATTCAACATGGCAAAAAATAATAAGTTTTCAAAAGAGCAATACTTATCATGGTATGAGTCTATGCTTTTAATGAGAAAGTTTGAGGAAAAACTAAGTCAACTATACATACAACGTAAGTTTGGTGGTTTTTTACATTTATATATAGGTCAAGAAGCAGTAGTTGCTGGCGCAGTATCAGCTACAACTATTGATGATAAAATGATAACAGCTTATCGTTGTCATGCTCATCCATTAGGTAGAGGAACTGATCCTAAATACATGATGGCTGAATTATACGGTAAAACTACTGGTTTATCAAAAGGTAAAGGTGGATCAATGCACATGTTTGATGTAAGCAAGAATGTTTTTGGTGGACACGGAATTGTTGGTGGTCAAATTCCTTTAGGAACGGGGTTAGCTTTTGCTGATAAATACAAAGGAAACAACTTTGTGACTATGTGTTCTATGGGAGATGGAGCTGTTCGTCAGGGTGCTTTACACGAAGCTTTTAACATGGCTATGACATGGAAAATTCCTGTGATATACATTATAGAGAATAATCAGTATGCGATGGGTACTTCAGTAGAAAGAACATCTAATGTAACTGATTTATATAAATTAGGTTTAAGCTATGATATGCCAGGAGAACCTGTAGATGCCATGAATGTTGAAGATGTTCATAATGCTATTGCAAAAGCTGCAAAACATTGTAGAGAGGGTAAAGGACCATATTTGTTAGAAATGATTACTTACCGTTTTAAAGGTCACTCAATGTCTGACCCTCGAAAATATAGAACAAAAGAGGAAGAAGCTAAATATCAAAGTGAAGATCCGATTGAAAAAGTTTTAGCAACAATAAAGAAAAACAAATATGCTACTGACAAGCAAATAGATGCAATAGGAGCTAAAATTAAAAAGCAAATAGAGGATGCAATTAAATTTGCAGAAGATTCTCCATTGCCAGAACCAGAAGCTATGTATGAAGATATATATGCTGAACCAAATTACCCTTTTATAAAAGATTAATATTTACTGACCCTAGTCGAAAAAGAATTTTTAGAACATGGCTGAAATAGTTAGAATGCCCAAATTAAGTGATACAATGACCGATGGTGTTGTAGCTAAATGGCATAAAAAAATTGGTGATACTGTTAATGAAGGTGATTTATTAGCCGAAATTGAAACAGATAAAGCTACTATGGAGTTTGAATCTTTTGTTGATGGAACTTTATTGTATATTGGTGTAGAAGAAGGAGGGACAGCTCCTGTTGATTCAGTATTGGCTATTTTTGGTAAAAAAGGAGAAGATTTCTCAGCTTTATTAGAAGGTGGAAATTCTATACCAAAAGAAGAGGTTAAAGAAGAAGTTAAAACTGAAACTGTTACTTCAGAGACTATTGATATATCTGGAATTAAAGCTAACATTGTTAAAATGCCTAAATTAAGTGATACAATGACCGATGGTGTTGTAGCTAAATGGCATAAAAAAGTTGGTGATAAAGTTGCTGCAGGAGAATTGTTAGCTGAAATAGAAACTGATAAAGCAACAATGGAATTCGAATCGTTTGAAGATGGAATTTTATTGCATATTGGTATTGAAGAGGGAGGAAGCGCACCTGTAGAGTCTATTTTAGCGATAATTGGTGAAAAAGGAGCTGATATAGAAACGCTAATAAAAGCGCACAATCAAAATAATGATGCCGATACTAGTTCGGATAAACAACTTGAAAGCTCAAGAGCAAAAGCTCCTGTAGCTGAAGTTAAACCTTCACCAAGTCAGGTAGTTGTTTCAACATCTACTACTAATAACTCAAATGGAAGATTAAAAATATCTCCTTTAGCAAAAAAGTTAGCTGAAGAAAAAGGATTGAATTTAAACTCAATTCAAGGAACAGGAGATAATGGTAGAATTGTAAAAAGAGATGTTGAAAATCATCAAGGTGGTGGTGGTTCAGTTCAAGCTAACTTTGTTGGAGTTGAAAAATATACAGAAGTACCAGTTTCTCAAATGCGTAAAACAATTGCTCGCAGATTAGGAGAAAGTAAATTTACAGCTCCACATTTCTATTTAACTATATCTATCGATATGGATAATGCGATTGAAGCTCGTAAATCGATTAAAGATATAATGGATGTGAAAGTATCGTTTAACGATATGGTAATTAAAGCAGCTGCGGCTTCTTTAAAACAACATCCAAAAGTAAATTCATCTTGGCTAACTGATAAAATTAGATACAATGAACATGTAAATATTGGAGTTGCAGTTGCTGTGGATGAAGGTTTATTAGTTCCTGTAGTTCGTTTTGCTGATGGTAAAACATTATCTCAAATTTCGGGAGAAGTGAGGGAGTATGCTACTAGAGCAAAAAATAAACAATTGCAGCCACAAGATTGGGAAGGAAGTACGTTTACTATTTCTAATTTAGGAATGTTTGGTATTGAAGAATTTACAGCGATTATTAACCCACCAGATGCTTGTATTATGGCAGTGGGCGGTATTAGTCAAGTACCGGTTGTAAAAAATGGACAAGTTGTACCAGGTAATATAATGAAAGTTACTTTAAGCTGCGACCATAGAGTAGTTGATGGTGCTTTGGGTGCAGCATTCTTAAATACATTTAAACAATTGATGGAAAATCCAGTTTTATTGTTGGGTTCAGCAAATATTTAACATTACAGTATTAATAATGTGCTAAGCCCTTACCTTTTGGTGAGGGCTTTTTTGTTAAATTAGCTCCATGTCAAACCAATTTTTAGATACATCTATAGAATATTTAAAAGGAGTAGGACCAGCAAAGGCTGAGCTACTAAAAAAAGAGTTGGGCATATTTACCTTTGCTCAATTACTCGATTATTATCCTTTTCGATACATAGATAAATCTAAAATTTACAAAATAAGCGAGATTAACTCTGATGCCGCATTTATTCAATTAAAGGGAAAGATTACTCAAATACAAACTATTGGAGATAAAAGAGCTAAGCGAATGGTAGCTAAATTCCATGATGAAACTGGCGAGATAGATTTGGTATGGTTTAAAGGAATTAAGTGGTTGTCTTCATCAATAAAACCAAATGTAGAATATATTGTTTACGGTAAACCAACTTTATTTAAGAATACATATAACATTACTCACCCTGAGTTGGATTTGGTAAGTGATTCTTTGTTAGCTAATAAAATAACCCTAGAATCAGTTTATCATACCACGGAGAAATTATCAGCTAAAGGTTTAAATGCTAAAGGAATATTTAAAATTCAAAAGAATTTAACTTCTCAACTAAGAGGGAAGATAATTGAAACTCTACCATTTGAATTAATTGAGAAATTAAATTTAATATCTAAAGAGGCAGCAATAATAAATGCTCATACTCCTGAAAATGAAGTATTGTTGCAAAAGGCACTATTTCGATTAAAATTTGAAGAACTGTTTTATTTACAATTGAATTTATTGCAGCAAAAGGTAATAAAGGCAGAAAAAATAAAAGGTCATGTTTTTGGTAATGTTGGAGACAACTTTAATACATTTTACAAAAACAACTTAGCATTCGAATTAACTGATGCTCAAAAAAGAGTAATAAAAGAAATACGAAGAGATGTTGGTGCTGGAGAACATATGAATAGATTGTTACAAGGCGATGTAGGAAGTGGGAAAACAGTTGTTGCTTTATTAACAATGTTGATTGCTATTGATAATGGTTTTCAAACTTGTTTAATGGCTCCAACAGAGATATTGGCAAGTCAGCATTATGAAGGGCTAATGGAAATGTTGGAAGGAATGAATGTTACTATTGAATTGTTGACTGGCTCTGTAAAAACGGCTAAAAGAAGACAAATTCATGAAGATTTAGAAAACGGCACATTAAAAATTTTAGTAGGAACTCATGCTCTGCTAGAAGATAAAGTAAAGTTTGATAATTTAGGTTATGTTGTTATTGATGAACAGCATCGTTTTGGAGTGCAACAAAGGTCAAAATTATGGAGAAAGGGAAGGGCTATTCCACCACATGTATTAGTAATGACAGCAACACCTATCCCAAGGACTTTAGCTATGACTTTTTATGGTGATTTAGATATTTCTGTAATAGATGAACTACCACCAGGAAGAAAACCAATAACAACTACTCATCGGTTTGACTCAGCTCGAATGCGAGTTTTTGGGTTTATGGAAGAGGAAATAAAAAAAGGAAGGCAGATTTATGTGGTTTATCCTTTAATAAACGAATCCGAGAAAATGGATTATAAGGATTTGATGGATGGTTTTGAGAGTATTTCAAGACGGTTTCCTTCTCCAAACTATAACATAAGTATTGTACATGGTAAAATGAAACCTGCAGATAAAGAATATGAAATGCAACGATTTGTAAAAGGAGAAACTCAAATAATGGTTGCCACAACTGTAATAGAAGTTGGAGTAAATGTGCCTAATGCAAGTGTTATGATTATTGAAAGTGCTGAGCGTTTTGGTTTGTCTCAACTACACCAGTTAAGAGGTAGAGTGGGTAGAGGGGCAGAACAATCTTATTGTATTTTAATGACAGGTAATAAGCTTTCTAGCGATAGTAAATTGCGAATGGAAACTATGGTAAGAACCAATGATGGTTTTGAAATAGCCGAAGTAGATTTAAAGCTAAGAGGTCCGGGAGATATACAAGGTACACAACAAAGTGGCTTGTTAAATTTAAATATTGCGGATTTAGCTAAAGATGGACAGGTATTGCAAATGGCAAGAAATGAAGCAATAGAGGTGCTTAAAAAAGACCCTAAATTGCAATCAGAAAACAATCACCGATTGGTTACTGGATTGGATAACATGAAAAGAAATAAGGTGAATTGGAGTAGGATTTCTTAGTGTCTTAAAAAACATAGATATATCTAAAAATATTTAAAGAGGTACATTTTATTAAATAAAAATAGCGAATTAAGTATTACCCAATCCGCTATTTATTCATTATCGTTTATATTTTCTTATTGTTTTAAATCAAAACGATCTAGGTTCATAACCTTTGTCCATGCATTAATAAAATCATTAACAAACTTTTCTTGTGCATCATTACTGGCATAAACTTCTGCTATTGCTCTCAATTCAGAATTTGAACCAAATATTAAATCTGCTCTAGTAGCTGTCCATTTTACTTTATTAGTTGCCCTATCTTTTCCTTCAAACTCTGTTTTATCTTCTGATTTAGGTGTCCAATAAGTACTCATATCTAACAAATTAATAAAGAAGTTATTATTAAGTTTACCAGGAGTATTGGTTAAAATGCCATAGTTTGAATCATCAAAATTTGCATTTAAAGCTCTCATTCCACCAACAAGAACTGTCATTTCTGGAACTGTTAACGTTAATAATTGAGCTTTGTCAACTAACAATTCTTCAGTTGTAAGGGTGTATTTCTTTTTTTGAAAATTTCTAAAACCATCTGCTATAGGTTCTAACACATTAAAAGAAGCTACATCTGTTTGTTCTTGTGTTGCATCTGTTCTTCCAGGGTTAAATGGAACAGGAATATTAAAGCCAGCATTTGAAGCAGATTTTTCGATGGCAGCATTTCCACCTAACACTATTAAATCCGCCATTGAAACTTTTTTGCTTCCTGAATTGGCATTGAACTTCTCCTGAATTTGTTCATAGACTGCTAAAACTTTCTTAAGCTGATTTGGATTATTCGCTTCCCAATTGATTTGAGGTTCTAATCTAATTCTAGCTCCATTTGCACCACCTCTTCTATCAGAGCCTCTGAAAGATGAAGCTGATGCCCATGCAGTTTCAATCAAGTGATTGAGAGATATACCAGAGTTTATTATTTCTTGTTTTATCCTATCAATATCAGATTTAGAAATTAAGTCATAATTTCTAGTAGGAATTGGGTCTTGCCATAAAAAGTTTTCTTCTGGGACTTCAGAACCAAGATAAGTTGATTTTGGTCCCATATCTCTGTGTGTTAATTTAAACCAAGCATTAGCAAAAGCTTTATCAAAAGATGATGGCTCATCAATAAACTTTTGACATACTTTTTTGTATTCAGGATCAAATTTTAAAGCTAAATCAGAAGTTAGCATTGTAGCTCTATGTTTCTTTTCTTTATTAAAAGCATCTGGAAGTATTTCTGCAGTACTTTTAGTTACCCATTGATGAGCTCCTGCAGGACTTTTTGTTAATTCCCATTCATTATTAAATAAGATGTTAATATAAGCGTGGCTCCATATAGTTGGAGTAGGCGTCCAAATTACCTCTAAGCCAGAAGTGATTGCATCTTCTCCTTTTCCAGATTTATAAGCACTTCTCCAACCGAAACCTTGTTCTTCTATACTAGCTGCTTCTGGTGAAGCACCTACATTTTCTGCTGGTCCGGCTCCGTGTGTTTTACCAAATGAATGACCACCAGCAATTAATGCGACTGTTTCTTCATCATTCATTCCCATACGTGCAAAGGCAATCCGAATATTTTTAGCTGAAGCTATTGGGTCAGGATTTCCGTTTGGCCCTTCTGGGTTTACATAAATTAATCCCATTTGAACAGCAGCTAAAGGATTTTCAATATTTAAATCTAGTTCACCTTCTTCGTTTAATCTTCTTGATTCTAACCAATCACTTTCAGGACCCCAGTATATATCTTCTTGAGGTTCCCAAACGTCAGCTCTTCCTCCAGCAAATCCAATAGTTTTAAACCCCATTGACTCTAAAGCTACATTACCAGTCAAAATCATTAAATCTGCCCATGATATTTGTTGGCCATATTTTTGTTTTATTGGCCATAATAACCTTCTAGCTTTATCAAGGTTTCCATTATCAGGCCAACTGTTTTGAGGAGCAAAACGTTGTAGACCCATTCTTGTGCCTCCTCTTCCATCACCTGTTCTGTATGTTCCAGCACTGTGCCAAGCCATTCTAATCATTAATGGTCCATAGTGACCATAGTCAGCTGGCCACCAATCTTGAGATTTAGTTAATACTACTTCAATATCTTTTTTAAGTTGATTCAAGTCTAATTTTTCAAATTCCTTTTTATAATTAAAATCCCTTTCCATGGGGTTTGTAAGTTCAGAATTCTGAGCTAAAATGTCCAAATTCAATTTATTTGGCCACCAATCATCGTTATTTTTTATTACTGAAACTTGTTCTTTTTTATGTCCTTTATCAAATCCAAAAGGGCAACCTCCGTTTTCTTTTTCCATCATTTGTTCATTTTGATTTTTGCAAGCACCTATTACTAATAATGAAAGAATGCTTAATGGTATTAATTTTTTCATAGCAGTGAAATATTTTTATTACAATACAAATTTAATTAGATATTATTGTTTATAAAAACGATATTTGTGATACTAATATTGATATTATCAATAATATGTTTTAATTATGAATATTCAGCAATTTCAGTATGTGTTAGCAGTTGCCGATTCAAAGAATTTTGAGGAGGCAGCAGAAAGATGTTTTATAACACAATCAACTTTAAGTACTATGATAGCTAGATTTGAAGGTGAAATAGGAATGAAAATATTTAATAGAAAAACAAAGCCAGTTTCAATTACGACTGAAGGTTTAGAAATTATACAAAAATTAAGGGTTATTAATAATGAAATAAGTCAGTTAGAAAATGTAATTCAAGAATTGAAAGGAGAAATGATTGGAGAGTTAAAGATTGGAATTATACCTACTATCGCTCCATATCTTTTGCCTTTATTTTTATCCGATTTTGCGACAAAGTTTCAAAAGATTAAGATTATTGTTAAAGAAATTCCAACATCCCAAATTATAGAATCACTTAAAAATAGGTCTTTAGATATAGGAATACTTGCTTTACCTATTTTAGATAGTGAACTAATTGAAAAGGAGTTGTTTGTAGAGCCTTTTTTAGTTTATGATTGTCGAGATAAAAAATCGGTTTCAAAAATATCAATTAATGAGCTAGATTATTCTAGGCTTTTGTTATTGCAAGAAGGTCATTGTCTAAGAACTCAAGTTCATCAAATATGTGAGTTATCAGACCAATCTCCAAATGTTGAAATAAATTTTGAATTTGAGTCAGCCTCTATGGATAGTTTATTGCGATTCACTAAAGCCAATCAAGGAATGACTATTATACCTTACTTAGCTTCTTTAGAAATATTTGATAAGGATAAGAAAAATATAGTAGCATTCAAAATGCCAATTCCATCTCGTTCTGTAGGTATGTTAACTCATAAATTCTTTGTTAAAAAAAGATTGGCTAGCGAACTTCAAAAAATAATTCATGATGCAGTTTTGGAATTAATTCCAAAAGTTAAAAAAGCTGAAATAGTTAATCCTGTATAAATAAAATTGGGTTCTTATTAAAAGCAGTAAAATGTACGTTGTGTTTAATAATTAGGTGATAGTTTTAATGATTCTTGGAGAATTTATTCCTCAAACAATTCACCTCTAAGAGGTTTTAAAGCATCCCTAACTTTAATCATTTCCGATTCCATACAAATTAAATATGCTAACCATTTCATTTCGGTAACATATTCAACACCGGCTATATCTAGCGTTAAATTTTCTTTTTTAGCAAATTCTTCTAAATGTATTTGGTGGTGTTTAGCTGTTTGTTCAGCATCTGGGCCATAAAATTCCCATATTAATTTAATTTTTCGTTCCATTTATGGTGCTTGAAAATCGGGATTGTTTATAAAATCATCATCAGATAAAGACAACAAAAATGCTTTTAAATCTGCTTTATCACTTGGAGATAAATTAACACCTCCAGCACTTACAGTTTTCATTAAAGGGTCAATAGTAGGGGAGTTAACTAAACCTTCACTGTAATGGTTAATTACCTCTTCTAATGTCGCAAACCTTCCATCGTGCATATAAGGAGCTGTATAGGCTAAATTTCGTAACGATGGACTTTTAAATTTACCATTATCATTAGGGTTTCCTGTTACATCACCCAATCCATTATCAGTAAATGTTGCATCTAAACCATTATTATGAAAAGCATTATCTGTCCATAACGGATTGTTAGCATTTCCATGACAGTGAAAACAATCTCCTCTACTTTCATCCATAAAAATATTAAACCCGTTTGCTTCTGCAGGAGAAAGAGAAACTTCACCCCTTAAAAATTTATCAAATTTTGAATTGCTTGAAATTAAAGTTCTTTCGAACTGAGCGATAGCTTTTACTACAAGAGAAGAGTCGATTACAGAAGTTTCAAAAGCACTATTAAATAATTGAGGATAATCAGGATGGTTTTGAAGTGAGTTAATTGCATTTTGCCATGTATTGTGCATTTCTATTGGATTTACAACAGGGCCTAAGGCTTGTTCTTCAATCCCAGCTGCTCTTCCATCCCAAAAGAATTTATTATCCCAATTCCAAGCCATATTAAATAATGGCATAGCACTTAGTGTTCCTTGAATACCATCTATTCCTATGCTAAAAGCTGAGTTTTCAGCAAAAGCAAGTTGTGGATTATGACAACTTGCACAAGATTGTGTTCCATCTCCAGATAAAATTCGATCAAAAAATAACTTTCTACCTAAAGCAACACCTTGGTATGTCATCGGATTATCTGAAGGGATTACTGGTGGCAAAATATTTTGAGCAAATAAAACAGGAATTTCTAGTTCGTAAGGTGTAGGTGCGCCTGATGAATTAGAATAAATACAAGTACCATTATCAATTTGTGCGTTAGGATCATAATTTAATGATGTAGGGTCTGTACAGCCTTCTTTTGGATAAATGCAACTTCCATCATTAACTTCTGCTTCTGCATCATAATTAAGTGATGCAGGATCTGTACAACCTTCCTTTTTAGCACAAGAATAATTAAGGGTAATAAATCCTAGTATTAAAAAATATGAAATAAACTTTTTCATAGAAGTAAAGTTAAGCAGCGTTAATTAAATTAACGCTGCTTTAAAAATATTATTGAACTACAGTTCCTAAGCTAAATACAGAATGGCCATTTTGGTACATGCTTTTTTGAGCAGTATAATTAGGCATCAACATGCTGTGCATAGCATTTAAGTCCCATGTGTAAGGGTTTTTGTACCATTCAGCAATATTCATTTTAATTTCTATAGTTGCATCTCCAGTAATGTTTATTGCTCCTAAATCAGCTCTAAAATAATTCTGTTCAAATACTCCAGAACTTGGACTAGCTGTACCCATGTGGTAAGCATATCCAATTTCACTACCCATATCTTTGTATTTACCTTCCATTTGCATAAAGTGGTAACCACCACCAATCATTGCAGGCCAATTCCAGCTTGTAGAATTTAAATCGGCATAGTTCCCAGTGTTATCTAAGCTATCAAAACCAAAAGTAAACGATATGCCAGTATAAGACCCAGTTGGGATGTCGTCAGTTGGAGAGTACGTTAGCCCTGTGTTATTGGTTACATCAACTAGTTGGTAACCATCAATTAAAACACTATCTCCATTAGATTTGAAAAGTCTAATGTCAGAAATTAAATAACGAAGCTTTGTTAAATTTAAAGTATCATCATTAAGAGTGATAAAATCAAATTGATTAAAGTTAGCCGAAGAAACATTTGCTCCATCAAAATTATGTGTAAAATCAAATGTTAAGTTAGCAGATGTTGCCGCAGGTGAAGTTGGGACAGTAACAACTGGAGTAGGATTATCGTCATCTTTTGAACAAGATGGTAAAAATGCAAAAGCACTAATTAAAAGTGCAGTAAGTAATAAATTTTGAGTTTTCATTGTTTTATGTTTTTATAAAGTTAATTAAAAATTGTATGTTAATTGTCCAATAATTCGAGCCTTATTGGAAGGCTGGTTCCCGTATAAATAATCGTGAATAGGATGGTAATAATTAAAATCAAAGGCAATATTTTTGACCAATAATTTAAAGCCAGGAGTAGCAAATAAAGCTTCACCACCAGAATCAACTTCTTCAATTTCATTCTGAGTGTCTCTTTCGCTATATTCATAGCTAAGTCCTGCATTTGGCATTAAAATAAAATCGGGTTTTATTTTAGCCATATAAAATAATGAAGTGTTAAAGTTAGAACGGTTAGCAAACTGAAAACCATTTTTATTTTTAGTGGTTAGTTTGTAGCTTATATTACTATTCCATCCAAGTTGATTAAACTGAACCAAATATTCTAAAAAAAACAAATAATTTAAACTTCCTGTACCTGGCTGTAAATGTGGGTCGAGAACCATTAAAGGTTGACCTAAAATAGTATTGCCAGTTATAGTAGTTTCATAGCTTTTAGTAGAGTTTTTATTGTAACTACCTGTAGGTAATTCAATTCCAGCACCAATAGTTAATCGATGTAAAAATCTATTTTTAGCTAAGCTATCGTTACTTACTTTAGAATAAAAAAGCCTATAGTTTAATAATAACTGCATATCGCCAACACCTGAAATGTTGTCAATTAAACTGTCGTTTTTATAAACATAATTATCAGAAAAAGAATTGCTAATTAATAGATTAAATCTTTTTCCTAAGGCTATATTTAGTAAAAAATCGTAACTGTTGTATTGTTCTTTATAAAATATATCTTTTTTTTCTGTTCCCAAATAACTCTCATCAATATGATTTATTGAAGCTAAATTATTGTTTGCTAATCGTTGGCTTGACTTATTGCTTATGGTATTTGTTGAAGAGTTAAATGTGTATTTATCTTCAAACAATCGATATCTATATCTTATACCAAATGAACTTTTAAAATCGTTGGGTTGAATACCTATATAGAAACTACATAAATCACAAGCCCAGCTAATTTGACCAACAAAAAGCAATAGCAACAGAAAAGTTATTTTTCTGTTCATCACTCTTATTTAAGTGGATTAATAATATTTTTTTTATGAAAAAATATTAAGCCTTTGGAGGAGGTGACGGAACACTATAAAAATGTTCTAAAGTTTTTGTAGAATTGATATGAAATGAACTTTTGATTTCTTTTTCAGGTAAAGTTGTATTGTAAAATGGATTTAATAAAATAGAAATTACATCAAAATTATAAGCTAATTGGGTGTTAGAAAATGGAGATTGATTTTCATCTTTTTCAGTTTCAATAAATTGTTTAGCTAAATGACATTTTCCATTACATTGCAATTGAGGTTTTTCTTTGTTTACACAAAACAGTTCAGTAATTTCGGAAATGTTAATTAAGTAGTTAATTGTGATAATAGACTTAAAGTTTATTGTGTAAATAAACAATAGAGCAACAATTATTGATGATATTTGAGATGCAATTCTCACACTACAAAAGTAATATAAAACAGATATAAAAACCTGAGAAAACTCATTAATGCAAAAAAACTTAATTGTAATACTTGGTCCAACCGCAACAGGAAAAACGAATTTGGCAGCGAATTTGGCAGCTAAAATGGATGGGGAGGTTATAAGTGCTGATTCACGACAAGTTTACAAAGGAATGGATATAGGAACGGGGAAAGATTTAGCTGACTTTTTGGTAGAAGGAAAACAAATACCTTATCATTTAATAGACATTGTAGATGCAGGAGCGGAATATAATGTGTTTGAGTTTCAGAAAGATTTCTTGCCTGTTTATGAAAATGTTTTAAATAGAGGAAAACAAGCGATTTTATGTGGAGGAACAGGAATGTATTTGGAATCTGTTCTTAAAGGGTATCGGTTTTTAGAAATACCAGAAAATAAGGAGTTGAGAGCTGAGTTGGAGTTAAAATCAATTGATGAATTGATTGCTATTTTAAAACAAGAAAAAGAAGTTCACAATACTACAGATACCATTTATAAAAAGCGAATAATTAGAGCAATTGAAATTGCTAAGTTTCAATCAGAAAATGAAGCTTTGATTCGTGATTTTCCTAAAATTAATCACATCATTTTTGGGATAAAGTTTGAAAGAGAGGAACGAAGAGAAAGAATCACAAATCGATTGAAAAAAAGATTTAAAGAGGAAGGGATGTTGGAGGAAGTAAAACAATTAATAGAAAATGGCGTTTCGGCCGATAAATTAAAATTTTATGGACTAGAGTATAAAATTATTACAGAGCATTTATTGGGAGAAATAACCTATAATGAAATGTTTGAAAAATTAAATGTTGCTATACATCAATTTGCAAAACGTCAAATGACTTGGTTTCGAAAAATGGAACGAAATGGGTTTAACATTAATTGGATTGATGGGGCTTTATCGTTAGATGATAAACTTGCTTTTATATTGAAAAAAATAGATGAATAATTTTGCTGTATATAATGCTTCTGCAGGCTCGGGTAAAACGTTTACTCTTGTAAAAGAGTACCTTAAAATTGCGTTAGAAAACGACTCTGATAACCAATATAAAAATATTTTAGCGGTAACATTCACGAACAAAGCAGCATCAGAAATGAAAGAAAGAGTAATCTCTGCCCTTCAATCATTGTCTGGTCAAAAAGCATTGGAAGGTACACCAAAGCATTTAATGGAAGCTTTATTGCTCCCAGTTGATAAAGGTGGATTGGGTGCTACACAAGAGCAAATTGTTGATCGCAGCAAAAAAGTATTAAAATCTATTTTGCATAATTACGGCAATTTTGCAATCGGAACGATAGATAAATTTACCCATAAAATAATCAGAACGTTTGCTCATGATTTACATTTACCTTTAAATTTTGATATAGAGTTAAACGAAAATGAAGTTTTAGATAAGTCTATAGATTTATTAATTTCTGAGATAGGGTCTAATGAAAAGATAACAAAATTACTCATTGAATATGCTGGCAAGAAAGCTGAAGATGAAGCGAGTTGGCAT
Source organism: Vicingus serpentipes (assembly GCF_007993035.1). Lineage (NCBI taxonomy): Bacteria > Pseudomonadati > Bacteroidota > Flavobacteriia > Flavobacteriales > Vicingaceae > Vicingus > Vicingus serpentipes. Next base: position 156,592 of record NZ_VOOS01000001.1, on the reverse strand, counting down.
ATAGAAAAAGACCTTAAGAATTTTGCAAAGAATTTAATTAAAGAAGATGGAGAAATTCATTTACAACAATTAAGAAATTTAACGATTGATGATTTTGAAGAAATTAAAAAAGAGCTATCAGGATCTATAAAATCCTTCGAAAAAGAATTATCTTTATTAGCCACTAATGCTATTGCAGAAGTTCACAATAAAGGAATAAACGAAAAAAGTTTTTCTAGAAGTTTTTATACTGATTATTGGAAAAAGCTATTGAATCTTAAAGATTTCACCCCAACAGCTACATTTTTAAAAATAATTAATGGTGAACAAAATTGGTACGCAAAAACTGTCCCTCAAGATCAGCAAGAATTAATTGATTCAAATCAACAAGAATTTATTACATGGTATAATACATCTAAAGCTTTAATAGATAATAAGGGGGAAGAGTATTTTGTAAACAAATTATTGATTAGAAATATATACAACTTAGCTGTACTCAACGAAATTGAAAAAACAATTCAAGAATACAAGAAAGAAAATAGTGTTTTAAGTATCTCTGATTTTAATAAGAAAATTGCTAAAATAGTAGCAAGTGAGCCTATTCCATTTATCTATGAGCGATTGGGAGAGAAATACAAACATTATTTAATTGATGAGTTTCAGGATACTTCAATAATTCAATGGCACAATCTAATCCCTTTAATTGATAATTCTTTGGCAGATGGAAAGTTTAGTATGATTGTAGGGGATGCGAAACAAGCAATATATCGATTTAGAGGTGGTGAAGTAGACCAAATAATAAAATTGCCATACCTCCATAACAACAATAATAATGAGCTTATAAAAGAACGAGAAGCTGCTTTTGTTAGAAACTACAAGAAAGAAAATTTAGAATCAAACTTCAGGTCTAAAGCTGAGGTTGTAGATTTTAATAATCAGTTTTTCAGTTTTATTGCAAATAATCTCTCTGGTACTTATAAAGAAATCTATAATAATTTATCACAAAATTATATTCCTGCAAATATCGGAGGAGGAGTTGAAATTGATTTATTAGAAGCAGAGGGTAAAGATGAATTTGATGAAATTACTTATAATAGGATATTAGAAATTATAGCACATAATACTTCAGAAACGGAAGGTTATAAGTTGGATGATATTGCCATTCTAACAAGAGGAAATAAAGAAGGTTCTGCAATTGCTACAATTTTATTAGAGAAAGGAATTCCTGTAGTTTCTTCAGAAAGTTTGTTGCTAAATAACTCAGCGGAAGTAAAATTCTTAATCAATATTTTTAATTTCTTATCAAACCCAAAAGAAGTAAGTTTTCAGCTACCTGTTATTAATTATCTAATTAACAATCAGTTTACAACTGATAAACTAATTGATATTTATAACCATAAGAATACAAGTACTTTAGAGTTATATCTGTTAAGTAAAGAATTAATGTTAGATTATAAAAATATAGCAAACTATTCGTTATATGAATTAACCGAATATTTAATTCGTCATTTTAATTTAGATCAAGAAGTTAATATTTACATTCAATTTTTTCTTGATAAAATTCAAGAATATGCTTCAAGATTCGACAACTCGGTAGTAAACTTTTTAGAGTGGTGGAAAAATAAAAGCAGTAAATTTTCTATTGTAATTCCTGATGGTATAAATGCCGTTAAGATTATGAGTATTCATAAATCTAAAGGATTAGAATTCCCAGTTGTTATTTATCCGTATGCAGATTCAGTTAGTAAGAACACTGAAAATTTTAGCTGGATTAACGATACAAATATAGAGCGTTTTAAAACAGCTATTTTACCTTTAAATAATAGTCTTAAAGGAACTAAGTACGAGTCAATTCTTAATGATGAAGTTGAAAAATCGAAGTTAGATTTAGTTAATATTTTATATGTAGCCCTAACAAGGCCAAAAGATAGGTTGTATATTTTGAGTAAAATGTATGAAGCACCTAAAAAACCATCCCAAAGCAATTCAATAAATATTAGTAAGCTATTTTTCGATTACTGTGAGTTAAATCCATCCCAAAAAGTAAGCGATTCAACTTATCAGTTTGGTATTTTTTCTCCTAATGAAAAGGATGAAGTAAACGGTGAAAATAAGAATGAAGAGTTTACAAGTGTTGTTTATAATAATTGGAGAGATAAAATTGAAATTAGTTTTCAAGCGCCAGAAGTATGGGAAACTGAATATCTAGAATCAGCAACCGAATATGGTAGGTTAGTACACAAAATACTTGCTGATATTGAAACTATTGGAGATTTAGAAAGTGTGATAAAGAAATACCAATTAGCAGGAATTATCAATTCTAAAGAAGCTGAAGATATTAATAAAGAAATTAATGAGATTTTAAGTTTATCAGCCATAAAGCCTTTTTTTACTGATATAGACAAGGTGATTAATGAAACGTCTATTTTGTTGCCTTCAGGTAAAACATATCAACCAGATAGGGTAGTTCAAAAAAATAATGAAACGTTTATTATTGATTATAAGACAGGGAATCAAGAAACTTCTCATCTAAAGCAATTATCTAACTATCAAACGATATTACTTGAAATGGGATATACAAATGTAAAGAGTTACTTGCTTTATATTAAAGATAGAGAGTTGGTTAGTCTTTAATCTGTAAATCCTTCTAACTCCAAAACTTCTATGTATTGAGCACTCTTTTTTTGAATTACTTTAAAATGATGCTCTTCATCCGAATTAACAAAAGTAATCGCATCACCAGAAGAGTCAGCTCTTCCTGTTCTACCAATTCTATGGATATAATCTTTTGGTGAACGAGGTAAGTCATAATTAATTACACAAGGTAAAAATTCAATATCAATTCCTCTAGCTAATAAGTCAGTTGCAACTAAAACATTAATTTTTCCTTCTTTAAATTTTCGTAATGTTTCTGTTCTTGTCGTCTGACTTTTTTTACTGTGAATGGCGGCAGCATTTATGTCATTTTTTCGGAGCTTATTAGCTATATTATCTGCTTTGTATGTTGAAGCTGCAAAAATCAAGATTTGAGACAAATTATTTACTTTTATTAAATGACGAAGTAAAGGACCTTTTTTTTCTTCATTTACAAAATAGACAACTTGATTAATTTGCTCAATTTCTTCACTCTCATCCTTTATTTTAATAACAACAGGATTATCAAGTAAAACTTGTTTAACATCATTTAAATCTTCGCTAAGCGTAGCCGAAAATAAAAGATTCTGTCGCTTTTTAGGTAGTAAAGAAAAAATCTTATTCATTTCGTCTTTAAACCCGAGGTTTAGCATTTTATCAGCTTCATCCAAAACTAAAGTCTCTACATTAGATAAATGAACAGCTTTAGACTCAACCAATTCAATTAATCTCCCTGGTGTTGCAATAAGAATATTAACACCTTGTAAAGCTATCATTTGAGGATTAATAGAAACTCCGCCAAAAACGGGTAATGATTTAACTCTAGTTGTTAAAACTGAACTAAACAATCTAACCACATCATTTACTTGCCCAGCTAACTCTCTCGTTGGTACTAAAACTAAAACATTTACATGTCTGTTTTTAGTGGGGGTTGCATGCTGCAAGTTTGCAAGTATTGGCAAAATGTAACTTGCTGTTTTACCAGAACCTGTTTTAGCAATCCCTAAAACGTCTCTTTTCTCTATAATTGGAGGTATAGCCTTTGCTTGTATAGGGTATGGCTGACTATAATTTAGTTCAGTTAACCTTACAACTAATTTTTGAGGAAGACCTAACGAAGAAAAGGATGATGAATTGATCATTTAATGCGAATAAAAAAAGTGCACGAATGCACTTTTTGTAATATCTATGTTTAGAATAATTGATTAGAAAGGTAAATCATCTTCTTCGCCAGCAGCCATAGGAGCATCTGCAGCCATAGGAGCAGGAGCAGCTCCAGTTCCAGCAGCAAACTGAGCACTTCCGTTAATTTTCCAGCAATCTAAATTATGGTAGTATTTTCCATTATACTCTCTAGACGATACATTGAATGCAACTTCAACTTCTTGTCCTTCACCAAAGTTTCTAAGCATGTTAATTTTATCTTCACCAAATAAACTAAAACAAACCTCTGGGTTGTATTGATCCCCAGTATCAATTACAAAACTTTGTTTTTTCCATTCTTTACCAGCTTTACTTGTACCGGTTTCCATTTCTAAAACTTTGCTAATTCTTCCTTTAACTACTAAACTCATTTTTTCTATTTTTTTATTGAATAGAACAAACTTAATTATTAGCTATTATTTACGCTATTTAAGATTTCAAAACTTATAAACAATATGATTAAGAATTAAATGCTAATTCCAAAAACAAAGTTGGCTAATAAGTAAAAAGTTAAAGTAACCACAATAATTCCGAGGAGATTAAACAGAATTCCAGCTCTGACCATTTGTTTAATTTTTACATAACCTGAACCAAATATTATGGCTTGAGTAGGAGAAGCTACAGGCATCATAAAAGCACAACTGGCTGATAGGGTAGCAGGTATCATTAAAATACGAGGGTCTATCCCTAAAACAATACTAGCTTTTGCCAATATTGGTAATACTAAGTTTGTAGTTGCAGTATTTGAAGTTATTTCAGTTAAAAATGTTAAAAGAAAACAAACAATTACAACTAAAAAAATAGGAGAGTTAACATCTACGTTAGTAAATAAGTTTCCAATTAATTTTGATAATCCCGAAGCTTCAAATCCTCCAGCTAATGCAAATCCACCACCAAACAAGAACAAAATACCCCAAGGTAAATCTTTTAGGTGTTCCCATTTTAAAAGCATTTCATTTTTACGTTTTTTTGATGGTATTATAAATAATAAGACCGCAGTTCCAATTGCAACGCTGGCATCTGTAACCATTTCAAGACTATATAAAGATCGCCAACCTTTTATATTGAAATTATCTGAAAACCTTATGTCAGAACCAGTTACCCATAATAAAATAGCTGTACCGAAAACTATTCCTGCTAATAATTCATCTTGGGTTATCTTACCTAAATTCTTTAATTGATTTTTTACAATGTTTTTGCTCTCAAACAAATTTACTTTAGGAATTCTAAAAATCACCTTAGTTAGTAAAAGCCATCCAGTTCCAAGAAACATTAAAGAAAGAGGGATTCCTAGCATTAACCATTGTGAAAAGCTTACTACAGATAAGTTAGGAAACATTTCGTGATACATTTCCATAAAAACCATATTAGGAGGAGTTCCAATTAAGGTTGCCATTCCTCCAATATCAGCAGAATAAGCAATACCCAGCATCATACTAACAGCTAATTTGCTAACCATCTTATGTTGTTGCTCATTCGATTTTATTTGTTCAATGATAGAAATTGCAATAGGCATCATTACCATTACAGAGGAGGTGTTTGAAATCCACATACTTAGAAAAGCTGTTGTAATCATAAAACCTAAAACCAAACGAGATGGTTGAGAACCAATTATATTTAAAATATGTAATGCAATTCGTTGGTGTAAATTACTTACTTGTAAAGCCTTTGCTAAAATCAAACCACCTAAAAACAAGAAAATCATGTCTTTACCATAAAACGAAGCAGTAGCTTTAGCGTTCATTATTTCAAATACAGGAAACAGAACAAGAGGTAATAAAGAAGTAACTGGAATAGGTAAAATTTCGAATACCCAACACATTGCCATTACGACAACAATCGAGGCCATTATTTGAGCTTGTCCAAATTCCTCAGGAATTAGATGATAAACAATAACAGCAAGTATTATGGTAAGAATTCCAAGTAAGCCTTTCTTTTTATGAAGTGAAAGAATCACAGTTCAGCTAAAATATTTTTTTCTAAATCGTCAATAGAAATATTGTGTTTTATTTCTCCTTGCTTACTGAATGATATTTTTCCAGTTTCCTCGGAAATTATTATAGCAATTGCTTGTGAAACTTCAGTAATACCAGCAGCCGAACGATGTCTTAACCCAAAATGATTTGGAAAAGATTGATTTTCTGAAACAGGTAAAATACACCTAGCAGCTTTAATCTCATTATTTTGAATAATAACCCCACCATCATGTAAAGGGCTATTTTTAAAAAATATGTTTTCTAATAAAGAAGATGAAATTTTTGCATTTATTTTTTCTCCCGAAACGGTATAAAGTTTTAGTTCAGAGTGCAAATCAAGAATAATTAATGCTCCTGTTTTCGATCTTGCTAAATTTCTGGATGCGTTTATTAATTGAGTGGTGTTTAACTTCGGTTTTTCGTCTTTGTTTACTTGTAGAAGTTTAAATAGTTTTCCATTTTTAGATGAAAATATTCTATTATTTCCAATCAATAGTAAAAACCTTCTAATTTCTTGTTGAAAAACGACTATTAAGGCAATAACACCAACACCTATAAATTGACCTAAAATTTCGCTAAGTAGTTCCATTTTTAATGCTGCGGCAATTTTCCAAAATAGGTAAATAGCTAAGATTCCTAAGAATATTTTTATGGCAACAGTACCTTTTACCAGTTTATAAAGCTGATACATGATTATTGATACAAGCAATATATCAACTATATCGAGCCAACGTATGGTTATGAAAAGTAGATTGTTTAGCATTTATCAAATGTAACGTTTTAACCTAAAAGTTTAAAACAAAAAAAAAGGGAGCAAAAAGCTCCCTTTAAATATATTATGGTGTTGATTTATTTTTTGATTGAATCAACTACAGCTTTAAAAGCTTCTGGGTGGTTCATTGCTAAATCAGCTAAAACTTTTCTATTCAATTGAATATCTTTTTTTGCTAATTCACCCATAAATTTAGAATAAGACATACCGTGCAATCTTGCACCTGCATTAATTCTTTGAATCCATAAAGCTCTGAAGTTTCTTTTCTTTTGCTTTCTACCAATGTATGCATATACACCTGCTTTTTCAACAGCATTTTTTGCTACTGTCCAAACATTTTTTCTTCTGCCAAAGAAACCTTTGGCTTGCTTCATTACTTTTTTTCTTCTTGCTCTTGCCGCTACTGCGTTTACCGATCTAGGCATAATTTTTAACGTTTTTTGATAGTTAGTGCTCTTATTGAGTCTTTATACTAATTACCTGGTTTAATACTTTTTTTAATTTACGATAACCGATTTATTGAAAACAATAAAAAGGAATTAGATTCCTAATTGTAATTTGATGCTTTTTTCGTCTGTAGAATCTACAAGACCCATTTTAGTCAAATTACGCTTTTGTTTAGTCGTTTTCTTAGTTAAGATGTGACTTTTAAAAGCATGTTTTCTTTTAATTTTTCCGGTTCCAGTTAATCGGAATCTTTTCTTAGCGCTAGAACCAGTTTTCATTTTAGGCATACTATTATTATTTAATTGTTAATTACTTTTTGTTTACTTTTTTAGGAGCTAAAAACATAATCATTTTTTTGCCCTCTAATTTTGGTAAAGATTCAACTGTTGCTATATCTTCTAAGGCTTGAGCCATTTTTAATAAAAGAATTTCTCCTCTTTCTTTAAAAACAATTGTACGTCCTTTAAAAAATACGAAAGCTTTCACTTTAGAACCTTCTTTAATAAAGTTCTCAGCATGCTTCACCTTAAAATCAAAATCATGCTCATCAGTGTTTGGTCCGAAACGAATTTCTTTAACCACCATTTTTTGAGCTTTTGCTTTAATTTCTTTTTGTTTCTTTTTTTGATCGTATAAGAATTTCTTATAATCAATAATCTTACATACGGGAGGTACAGCATTAGGAGAAATTTCAACTAAATCGAGTTCTTTGCTTTCTGCAAGTGCTAAAGCATCTGCAAGTGAATAAACTGCAGGTTCAACATCGTCAGCAATTACTCTTACTTCTCTTGCTGTAATACGGTCGTTGATTTTGTGTAAATCTTCTTTCTTTACGAATTTTCCTCTATTTTGAAATCTCTTAGCTATGACTAAATCCTCCTATAATTAATTAGTTATTATTTAAATCTTTTTTTACTTCGTCGTTTATAATATTGGCAAACTCTTCAATACTAAATTCTCCTATATCTCCCTCGCCATGTTTTCTTACCGAAACAACATTGGTTTCGGCTTCTTTCTCTCCGATAATCAACATAAACGGTACTTTACCAACTTCTGCATCTCTAATCTTTCTGCCAACTTTTTCGTTTCTTTCGTCTACGAAGCCGCGAATATCGTAATTATTTAGCAATTTTAAAATATTTTGGGCATTTTCATTGTACTTTTCACTTACTGGCAAAATTGCTACTTGTTCTGGAGTTAACCAAAGAGGGAAATTTCCGCCACAATGTTCAATTAAAACAGCTACAAAACGCTCCATAGATCCAAATGGTGCACGATGAATCATAACAGGTCTATGCATCTCATTATCACTGCCTTTGTATTCTAGTTCAAAACGCTCAGGTAAGTTGTAATCTACTTGAATTGTACCTAATTGCCAACTTCTTCCTAAAGCATCTTTAACCATAAAGTCTAATTTAGGACCATAGAAAGCTGCTTCACCAGTTTCTACAACAGTTTTTAAACCTTTAGCTTTGGCTGTATTTATAATTGCTTGTTCTGCTTTTTCCCAATTTTCATCAGAGCCAATGTATTTTTCTTTATTGTCAGGGTCACGTAAAGAAATTTGAGCAGTAAAATCTTCAAAACCTAAAGCTCCAAAAACATAAAGCACCAAATCTATTACTTTCATGAATTCTTCTTCAACTTGATCTGGACGACAAAATAAGTGCGCATCATCTTGAGTAAAACTTCTAACACGAGTTAAACCGTGTAACTCTCCACTTTGTTCGTAGCGGTATACAGTACCAAATTCAGCAAAACGAATAGGTAAATCTTTATAAGAACGAGGAGATGTTTTGTAAATTTCACAATGGTGAGGACAGTTCATTGGTTTTAATAAAAACTCTTCACCTTCGTGTGGAGTTAAAATTGGTTGAAACGAATCTGCACCATATTTCTCGTAATGACCAGAAGTGATGTAAAGGTTTTTATGACCAATATGAGGTGTTACAACAGGTAAGTATCCTGCTTTTAGTTGTGCTTTTTTCAAAAAGCTTTCTAAACGCTCACGAAGCATAGCTCCTTTAGGTAACCATAAAGGTAACCCTTGTCCTACATTATCAGAAAAAGCAAACAATTCTAATTCTTTACCTAATTTTCTGTGATCGCGTTGTTTGGCTTGCTCTAATAATTCTAGATATTCAGTTAGCATTTTTTGTTTAGGGAATGATATTCCATAAACACGAACCAGCTGAGCATTGTTTTGGTCTGCTCTCCAGTAAGCTCCTGCAACATTCATTATTTTTACAGCTTTTACAATTCCTGTGTTTGGAATGTGTCCACCCCTACATAAATCAGTAAAATCTGAATGGTCACAAAAAGTAATTTCGCCATCGTTTAAGTTTTCAATTAACTCAACTTTATACTCATTACCTTCTGATTTATATTTTTCTAGAGCATCTGCTTTAGAAACTTCACGTAAACTAAAATCAGCTTTTTCACGAGCTAATTCTAAAAACTTGTCTTCAATTTTTTTAAAATCAGATTCATGAATAGTATGTTTACCACAATCAACATCATAGTAAAAACCATTTTCGATTGCAGGTCCAATAGTTAATTTAATTCCAGGATATAATTTTTCTAAAGCTTGTGCTAAAATGTGAGCTGAAGAGTGCCAAAAAGCTTTTTTACCTTCTTCGTTATCGAATGTATAAAGAGTAACATTAGCATCTGAGGTAATAGGTGTGGTAACTTCTACGGTTTTGTCATTTACTTTTGCCGAAATTACGTTTCTTGCAAAGCCTTCGCTTATGCTAATTGCCACATCCATTGCTGAGCTTCCTTTAGGAAGTTCTTTTACAGCGCCGTCAGGTAATGTTATTTTTATCATTTTACTTAAAATTTTAGAATTGCAAAGTTAATGGAAATAATTAGGATTGATGAATTAACAATGTAGAAATTATGATGTTTTAATTTGTGATATAAAAAGATAAAGGAGTTCTATTAGAACTCCTTTATCTTTTTAATTTCTTTAGCCTTTTATATTTCTTCAAAGTGAGCTGTAAAATGTCTTAAAAACTTAGGTTCTTTAGTTATTTTATATCCTTTTATCTGGTCTTTTGTTTTTAAAATTTCGTCAAAAGTTTCAATTACATATTCAATATGACTTTGCGTATAAACTCTACGAGGAATAGCCAAACGAACTAATTCCATTGGTGCTGGAATTAATTTTCCATTTTCGTCGTATTTGCCAAACATTACAGAGCCAATTTCTACAGTTCTAATACCAGCCATTTTGTATAATTCACAAGCTAATGCCTGTCCTGGGTATTGATTTACTGGTATGTGAGAATACAATTTTTTTGCATCAATATAAACAGCGTGACCCCCAATAGGCATCATAACCGGAACACCCATTTTATGTAGGTGCTCACCTAAATAAGCTGTGCTTTTTATCCTGTATTCTAAATAACTGGGATCAAAAACTTCTTTTAAACCAATTGCTAAAGCTTCCATATCTCTTCCAGATAAGCCTCCATAAGTAGCAAAACCTTCAGTGATAATTAAAAGCATAGTGCAAGCTTCTGCAAGTTCTTTATTTCTAAGTGCTAAAAACCCACCCATATTTACCAAGGCATCTTTTTTAGAGCTCATTGCAGCGCCATCTGTTAAGGCAAACATTTCTTGAGCAATTTCTTCATATGTTTTATCTTCAAAACCTTCTTCGCGGTGCTTAATAAAATATGCATTCTCTGCAACTCTACAGCAATCAAGTAAAAGTAAAATATTATTTTTTTTACAAATAGTACTGACTTCTCTAGTGTTTTTCATGCTAACTGGTTGGCCACCTCCACTATTATTTGTTACAGTAAGAATAACAGCGCCTATGTTTTCTGCTCCTTTTTCATTTATTAGATTTTCTAATCTACCAATATCAATATTTCCTTTAAAAGGATGGATTAATGATGGATCGTTTGATTCAGAAATCGCAATATCTAATGCTTCAGCACCAGAAAATTCTATATTTGCTCTTGTGGTATCAAAATGAGTGTTACTGATAAAAGTTTTTCCAGAACCACCTAAATGACCATAAATAATACGCTCAGCAGCTCTTCCTTGATGAGTAGGTAAAATAAATTCCATACCTGTTAAATGCTTTACAGCATTCTCCATTCGTTCCCAAGATTTAGAACCTGCATAAGATTCATCTCCCCGCATAATTCCTGCCCATTGTTCTGCACTCATAGCAGAAGTACCACTATCAGTTAAAAAATCGATAATTACCTGATCTGATTTTAATAAGAAAGGATTGTTTTTTGCTGCTTTTAAATATTCTTTTCGTTGTTGTTCTGTTGTAACATATATTGGTTCAACCGATTTAATTTTAAACGGTTCGATTATCGTTTTGTGTTTCATTTTTTTAATTGAAAAATTTGATATAATGTTAATTTGAAAAATGTATTTGTTGAATAATTGAAATTTCAACTGTTCAGTTACATCAAAAATTATCTCTACGCTTAATATTACGGAGGTAGTTTAGTGCTTTAATCCTAGATTGGGTGTAATATTTATGTTCTTGAATCACTCCTCAAAAATGAGAAAATTACCCTGCTTAATTTATGATTAAAATCAGTTCATTATATTTTTTTAATGAAAATATTAAGTTCAATTTTGAAGGTGTAATACGTTAAATCATGGATAAAAAAATAAGTGAATATATCTTAGAAAATAAAGTAATGACAATAGCAACATCAGTTAATAATGTGCCATATTGTGCAAATTGTTTTTATGTATTTGATGAAGAAAAAAATATATTAATATTCTTATCGGATGACAGTACTCGTCATATAAGTGAAGCTCTTAAGAATAACATTGTTGCAGGCACTATAAATACTGAAGTAACTTCTGTAGCAAAAATAAAAGGATTACAGTTTACAGGTAATTTTATTAATCCTGAAGGAGAACGACAAAAGCGCTTTTATGATGTTTATTACAATAAATTTCCATTTGCAAAAGCTAAGCCATCTCTAGTTTGGGGGGTTGAATTGAATTTTATTAAAATGACAGATAATACTCTAGGATTTGGAAAGAAAATAATTTTTGAAAAAATAACATAAATATGTAATTATCGTCAAAAAATAACATCAAGCATCCTTTTTGATTTGAAAACGTTTAATTTGCTAATACAGCCTATTAATTAATGTTTTTAATCGATGAATAGATTTTATACTCAATTTAAAATTATCACTTCCGCTTTAGGGTTTCTTTTAATTTCTATTTGTATGAATGAATTAAAAGCTCAGTGTAATAATGGTTCTTCCTATGGAAGTGTCTCTGCTCCTGGTGCTAGCGTCGTAACATCAATAGTAACAGATCAATGGCAGAGTGAGTACAGTACAATAACAGGAGTTGTCGCAGGTGCAACATATATATCTTCTTATAATAATACCGGTGGAGCAAGGGCTTATATTACAGTTCGTTCAGGAAGTTCTGGAGGGGCTGTTGTTGCAAATGGTCTTGCTCCATTAGAATGGACTGCAGCTGTTGCAGGTAATCATTACGTTCATTATAATACTAATGCCGCTTGTGGAACAGCTTCAAATAGTAGAAGATCTACAATTGGGAGATCTGTTATTACTATATCTTGTAGTACAACTTTTACAGATTTAAATGGCGGAAGTGACTATGGAAATAATCAAACTATGATTTGGAAATTTTTCCCATCAAATCCTGGCGAGAAAGTTAGAGTTGCTTTTACTGCGTTTTCAACTGAGAATAATTATGATGGGATGATGATTTATGATGGAAATAGCACTGCGGCTACATTAATTTCATCAGGATTAGGGGTTGGATCCAATCCAACAACTTGTCCTGTGGGTTCTTGGAGAGGAGGAGGAAGTCCCGGGACTATAACATCAACTGCTCCAGATGGTTCTCTTACTTTTGTATTCTTATCGGATAACAGTACTACTGCAGCAGGTTGGTCTGCAAATGTAACTTGTTTTTCTCCATGTGCTACAGTAGCAGGTACTTCGTCTTCATCTGTTACAACCTCTTGTGGAACAGTTAGCACTTCACTATCATTAGCTGGAGAGGGTGCTGGAACTATTCAATGGCAACAATCTACCGATGGTGGAACTACTTGGACAAATATTGCCGGAGCAACAACAGATCCATTTGTGTATTCAACAAATACAACAGCTCTTTTTAGAGCAGCGGTAACCAATGGATGTACCTCTTATTCAACTACATCTTCAATTACATTTTCTTGTCCTGACATTATACATCCATCATCTGGTACTAGTTCAACTACTATTCAATGTGGAGGTAGCTATACTTATAGAGATCCGGGTAATACAAATAATTATGGAAATGATCAAAATGGGTTAATAACCATTTGTCCTTCAACACCAGGTCAATATGTTAATGTAAATTTTACAAGTTTTAATACGGAGGGGAGTTTTGATTATTTTTATGTTTTTGATGGTTATGACGCTCACGCTCCTTTATTGGGAGTTTATGATGGAAACGGAGCATTATCAGGAAACGTAAAAGCAACATCCTCAAATTCTTCAGGATGCTTGTCATTTCGATTTTATTCTGATGGTGCAACAGTCAGATCGGGTTGGGAAGGAACAGTAACTTGTTCTGGAACACCTTCCGCTATAGTTCCAACTACTAATCCAGAAGATTGTCAAGGAGCAATAGTAGTTTGTGGAGACGAAAATTTATTTGGAGGGGTAAATAGTTCAGGGTATCATGAACTTCCAGATCCATGGAATTATTGTATTGCTGATGGAGAAAATCAATCTACCTGGTATGCTTTCTCTCCAGCAACATCAGGTACTATTGCTTTTGAAATTATTCCTGATTCTCCTACCGATTACGATTGGGCAGTATGGGGTCCTTATGCTTCATTAGAATGTCCAGCTTTTAATAATGACCCTACATTAAGATGTTCATCGTCTCAATTGTATGGCAATGGAAATACAGGATTGCTTGCTGCTGAAACCGATACAATAGAGCAAAATGGCGAGTACGCAGGGTGTTGTGGTGCAGATGGAGATGGTTTTTTAAAACCAATAAATGCTCAAGCAGGAGAAATTTATGTATTGATGTTAGATAACTGGGATGTAAATTCAGTTGGTTTTGAATTGCATTGGAATTTAACAAATGGAGCAACCTTGGATTGTTCGCCTGTTTTACCTGTTAATCTAGTTAGTTTTACTTCTTTATGTGATGGAAATAACACAATACTAAACTGGGTAACAGAAACAGAGACCAATAATGATTATTTTGCTTTAGAAAAAAGTGATGAAAATTTTGAGTTCTATGAAATAGGGCGAATAAGTGGAAAAGGTAATTCAAACATTACAAACACCTACACTTTTACTGATAAATTAATTAATGAAAATACTTCTTACTATAGGTTAAAACAAGTTGATTTTGATGGCAAAGAACATTATCATAGAATAATTGCATCTAATTGTTTTAAAAATTCTTTCGATGTAAGTAATCTACATTTAACAGATAATAAATTAGATATGATAATAAGTAGTTCCTCAAATGAAGAAGTTATTATTTATTTATATAGTAGTACTGGTAGGTTAATATCACAGCAAAAAACAATTATAAATTCGGGAAACAATAAGTTTTCTTTAAATGATTTAAATGTCAATTCGGGAATTTATTTTGTCGCAGTAGTTGGTAAACAAAATAAGTTTAGTGGAAAAATCATAAAAGAATAAAGTTACAATGAAAGCTATTTAGTTAATTAAAGAAACTATTTTAAGAACGATAAATTAAATTTTTACTTTAACTACAACTTTTTTTACAAATTCTATGTTTTCAACTTTTATGCAAGGCATGTGAATATCATCTGGAAAAAAGATAGTAAACATTCCTTCATTTACTCTTATAATTGTATAATCTGAGTTATAAAAATAATAATCATTATCTTCATTAAATTCAGTTGTTTCTTGATTATTTAAAGTGGTAATTCCCATTAATTCATCACCACTTATCATAAATTGTATATCAATATATTTTTTATGACTTTCCAATTTGCAGTTTTCTATTTCTTTAGTGTCATATTCTTGTAAAAGAACAAAAATATCTTCACCTTCTATAAGATGTTTGCCTAGTGATAATTGAGAGAAATCAGTTTCTAAAATATATGTAAAAGCTCTTGCTATTCTTTGATTAAGATTAACATAGAGTTTATAATTATCAATTTTATCAAGTATCATTATTGTTTTATTTTATCAACCCTATTTCTCTAAGTCTTTGCATTAAGTATTCACCTGCAGTAATATCATCAAATGCTTTTGGATTGTTTTCATCGATACAAGATGGAAGGCAATTTAATTTCATTTCTGAACGCGGATGTAAGAAAAATGGAACGGAATAGCGGCTAGTACCTAATTTTTCTTTTGGAGGGTTAACTACACGATGTGTTGTAGATCTTAATTTATTATTTGTTAAACGTTGAAGCATATCACCAACATTTACAACGATATGATCTTCTATTGAGGTTACTGCTTTCCATTCATTTTGTTTGTTTAATACTTCTAAACCATCTGCTGAAGCTCCAACTAATAAAGTAATTAAATTGATGTCTTCATGAGCTCCTGCTCTTACTGCTCCTTCTTCAATTTCCCCTGTAATAGGAGGGTAGTGAATAGGTCGAGAAATACTATTTCCATTATGAATGTGCTCATCAAAATAATTTTCAGCTAATCCTAAATACAGCGCAATTGCACTAAGCATATGTCGTCCTGTATTTTCAAATGTTTGATAAGCTTCTTTACCAATAGATAGAAAGTCAGGAATTTCAGTAACATTAACATTTTCAGGATATTCTTCTCCTATTGGGTCATTATCTTCAACAAATTGACCAAAATGCCAAAACTCTTTTAAGTCTCCTGCAGTCATACCTTTAGCATGTTCTTTTCCAAATGAAGTATAACCACGTTGACCACCACCACCTTCAATTTCGTATTTCTTCTTTACATCCTCAGGTAAAGCAAAGAACTGTTGAATTCTATCATAGAATTGATTTATTAAGCTATCTGAAACACCATGATTTTTAACTGCAACAAAACCAATTTCTTCGTAGGCTTTTCCCAGTTCTTGAATAAACTTGTTTTTTCTTGTTGCATCTCCTGATAAAAAATCAGATAAATCTACTGATGGAATTCCTTTTGGTGTGCTCATTAAAATTGATTTAGTTTAAAACAAAAATAGCATTTTAGGTAGTAAAAATTAATATGCTATTAAACTTAATTTTGATTTGATTAAAAATCAACATGAAGTTTCACGTTTAATTGACGTGAAGTCAGGTAATTTGGAACAGCATAGCTTCTTCCACTTACGTCTTCTAACCACAAATAAGATATAACATTACTGATTTGTAGTAAATTGAAAACTTCTGCACTTATCCATACATTTTTTAAATGTTTGATTGGGTTGTTACCTTTAAATTCTTTTTTATCACTTTTTAGATGGTAAGAAAATCCTAAATCTACTCTTCTGTAATCTGGCATTCTAAATGTTGCTTTATATCTTTCTTGAGTGTTTGGAGGGCCAAAAGGTAATCCCATTCCATAATATAATGCTATGTGCATTTTAAAACTTGGTAATTTGGGAATATAATCTTGAAAGTATAAAGAGAAGTTTACTCTTTGATCTGTTGGTCTTGGAATATATCCTGGTTCAATTCTAATACTATCAACTGCTGAATTGTTAACCGTATAACCAGGAATAATTTTTTCACCTTCATTATTGTAGTAGTCATAGTAAAAGTCGTCTTTCAAATCTTCGGCAGTTTTCATAACAGACATACTAAACCATGATTCTACCCCTTTAACAAATTCTCCATTAATTTTAAAATCGGCACCAGTAGAGTATGCTTTTGCGTTGTTTTTTGCATAGTAGCGAATTCGAACATTATCTATTTCATATGGAATAACATTTTCCATGTGTTTGTAATACAATTCGGCAACAAATTTAAATGGTCGTCCCCAAGCTTTAAAATTATGGTCAGCCCCTAAAACAGCTTGGTAAGAAACTTGAGATTTAATATCTCTATTAATTTTACCATCAAAGTCTCTCATTTCCCTGTAAAAAGGAGGTTGATAATATACACCTCCAGATAACCTAAATAAGTAGTCATGTTTCCAATTTGGTTGAATAGAAAAAGATCCTCTAGGGCTAAAAATAAATTCTTTATTTAAATCCCAATAATTACCTCTAATACCTATGTTAAAAGCATATTTAGTTGTATCGCTTTCCCAATTATAACTTCTTTGTAAATAACCACTGTATCTATTACTTTGAAGTGAAACTTTTGATTTTAACACCTCATTAAGTTCTAAAAGTTGAGGTGTTTGAGCAGCTGGATTTACATAACCAACAGAATCTAATGGTTTAGGTGTAAGATACCCAGTAGAATCAATTATTCCCCATTCATTTAGTTTGTCAATAATATCTTCGTGTTGATATTTTACACCCCAAAATGTGGTATGGTTTGATTTGTAAATTTTCCCTTTATGTTCAATGTTAAAAACAGTGGCGTCAAGTTGGTTTCTTGCATGGTCTAAGTAGGTGCCAACTCCTCTATTAAATTTTACATCTCCAAAATTATCTTTACTTAAGTCACGTTCTAATTCATCAATTCTATAGCCACCTTCTATGTCAAATCTTTCATCTTCTAAATCTCTAAAAACAGAGCTAATTAATTTTAGTTCAACATTTTCTTTTGGCTTAAAAGTATTGGATATAGCTCCAAAATAAGTTTGAAATTGGTCAACTTCTTGTCCGTCAAAATATACAGTTAATTGTAGAGCTTCGTTAATGGTTCCAAACTCAGTTTCTCTTGTGTCAGGAATAAATTTGTATTTATTTCGAGCAACATTTCCTAAAAAACCAATTTCCCATTTTTCAGAAATATCATAAGTTAAATAAGTTTGAATATCATAAAATGAAGGTTGATACTCTCCATCGGTGTCTAAGCTTTGTAAAACGTATTGGTTAGTTTTGTATCGAGCTCCTGTTAAATAAGTAAAACGATGATTTTTACTAGCTCCACCAAAGTTTATGTTAGCTCCTTGAAGACTTACCGTAACACTTCCTTCAAATTCTTCAGGTTCTTTATAGGTAATATCTAATACTGAAGCCATTTTATCGCCATACTTAGCAGCAAAACCTCCAGCAGAAAATTCTATATCGCTAACCATTTCTGAATTAATAAAACTTAATCCTTCTTGTTGGCCACTTCTAATCAAAAAAGGTCTAAATATTTCAATATCGTTTACATAAATTAAATTTTCATCATAATTACCGCCTCTTACAGAATATTGGGAACTTAGTTCATTGTTGGAAGAAACACCGGGTAATGTTTTTAAAATCGCCTCAAAACTCCCGGATGAACTCATAAAATCAGAAGCTAAATTGGGTTTAATTTTCACCATCGTTTCAGTTCTGTTTTGTTCTTCTTTTAATTCAAACTCAGTAATGTTTGTGGTGCTATTTTTAAGTTTTGGGTTAAAAATAAATACTTCATTAGAAGATAATTTAAACTTTTCTCGAATAGGAGTGAATCCAATGAAAGTAATGCCAACAACTACTTCTTTATTAGCCGGTATTTTAATAGAAAAATTTCCGTTTTTATCAGAAACATCACCCTTAATACTTCCAACTATAGCGACACTAGCTCCTTCTATTGGGTTGTCTTTATTATCAATTAACTTACCTTTTATAGTTGCAGTTTCTTGCGCATTAAGAATTGAACTCGCTAATAAGAGAAGTATGATAGATATAAATAGTTTACTGTTCATTAATTAAGCGCTGTTTTTTAACAGGGATTCAAAAATAGCTAAAATAGTTTAGGCTATTAACCATTTCTTAATGCTATTATTGTTTGTCTAGCAGTCAAATTTCCTTTTACATAAATATTTTACCATTGGTGTATATTGTTTTGTAGAGTGTTTTATTATTAACTATTTTCGTAGTGTTATAATTATTTAGAGAAATAAAAGATAAGAATATGAGAAAAATTTTAATGTCAGTTGCTTTGTGTGCAGGCATATTGAGTGTTCAAGCACAAAATAAGATTGAGTTTGAACAATACAAACTCAAAAATGGTATGAATGTAATTTTACATGAAGACCATTCAACTCCTATTGTTGCAGTAACTGTATTGTACCATGTAGGGTCTAAAAATGAAAACCCAGAAAGAACTGGATTTGCTCACTTTTTTGAACATTTATTATTTGAAGGTTCAGAAAATATAGAAAGAGGTGAGTACATGAAATTAGTTCAAAGTAATGGAGGTATTTTAAATGCTAATACATCATTTGATAGAACATTTTATTTCGAGATTTTACCTTCAAATCAATTAGAGTTAGGTTTATGGTTAGAGTCTGAAAGATTGTTACATGCTAAAATTGATGAAACAGGTGTAGAGACTCAACGAGAAGTTGTAAAAGAAGAATATCGTCAGCGTTATGACAATCAACCTTATGGCACTTTTTTACCTCAAATGTTTAAAAGAGCATTTGTTGAACATCCATACCAATGGGTTCCAATTGGTTCTTTAGAGCATTTAAATCAAGCTAAAATTGAGGAGTTTAGAGATTTTTATAAAACTTACTATGTACCAAATAATGCAACATTATCTATTGCTGGAGACTTTAACAAACCACAATTAAAAAAATGGATTGAAACATATTTTGGTTCTATACCAAAAGGGACAAAAGAAATGAATAGACCAACTGTTGTTGAGCCTATAAAGAAAGAAGAAGTAAGAGATGTTATTTATGATAATGTTCAATTACCTGCAGTAATGATGGGATATCACACACCTGCTCAAGGAACACCAGATTCTTATGCAGTTAGTATGTTAGCTCAAATTTTATCTCAAGGTAAAAGCTCTCGTTTACAAAAAAGTGTAATGGATGAACAACAAAAAGCTTTATTTGTGGGTGCTTTTCCATTTCCAACTGAAGATCCAGGAATGGCTTTAATGTTTGGGATTACTAATATGGGGGTTTCTATTGATGATTTAGAAGCTGCAATTGATGCTGAAGTTGAAAAAGTTCAAACAGAACTTATAAGTGATGATGAATTTCAGAAATTAAAAAATCAAATTGAAAATGATATGATTTCTCAAAATTCAAAAATTGAGGGAATTGCAGAAAGCTTAGCAAATTACTCTGTTTATTATGGTGATGCAAACTTAATTAATACTGAAATTGATAGATACTTGAAAGTAACTAAAGAGGATATAAAAAGAGTTGCAAACGAGTATTTTAGAAAAGACAATAGAGTAGTGTTACATTATTTGCCAAAATCAGAAGATAAATCAGCTACAGAAGAGAAATAATTGAATATAAGATAAAAAATTATACAGATGAAAAAGATATTATCAATATTAAGTGCAGCACTTATTTTTACAAGTGTTGTATCTGCTCAAAAATTAGATCGTAGTAAACGACCTGCACCTGGAGCAGCTCCTGAAATTAAATTAGGAGAAATGCAGTCATTTACATTAGAAAATGGAATGAAAGTTTTTGTGGTTGAAAATCACAAATTACCTAAAGTTGCTTTTTCTTTATCCTTAGATGTCGATCCAGTAATGGAAGGAGATATGGTTGGTTATACTTCAGTAACAGGAGAATTATTAAGTAGAGGAACTACAAATAGAACAAAGGATGAGTTTAATGAACAAATCGATTTTATTGGTGCTGACTTTTATACTTCATCAAGAAGTGTTTATGCTGGTTCTTTAAAAAAGCATCAAGAAAAATTATTAGATATTATGTCTGATGTAGTAATGAATGCTGATTTTAAAGATGAAGAATTAGATAAAATAAAAAAGCAAACATTGTCTGGCTTACAGTCTTCAAAAGATAATCCTGATGAAATAGCAAGTAATGTTCGTTCAGTTTTATTATATGGAAAGAACCATCCATATGGTGAAATCACTACAGAAGAAACTGTAGAAGCTATTACTCTTGATAAATGTAAAGATTATTATAAAACTTACTTTAAACCAAATGTAGCTTATATGGCTGTTGTTGGTGATATTACATTAGCTGAAGCGAAACCATTAATTGAAAAATATTTTTCTAAATGGGAAAAAGGAGAGGTTCCTACAAATAAGTATAAAACTCCTTTAGCTCCAAAAGAAACTAAAGTTGCTTTTGTACATAAAGAAGGATCAACTCAATCGGTTATTAATATTACTTATCCAGTAAATTTAAAACAAAATAACCCAGACGTTATTAAAGCAAAAGTAATGAACTCTATTTTAGGTGGAGGTTCTACTGCTCGTTTGTTTATGAATTTACGTGAAGGTCATGGATATACTTATGGCGCTTATTCTTCGTTATCTCCAGATGAATTAGTTGGTAGTTTTAACGCTTCAGCTAAGGTTAGAAATGAGGTTACAGATAGTGCAATTTTCGAATTTAATAATGAGTTAAAAAGAATGGTAACTGAAAATGTAACTGAAGAAGAGTTAGAGGGAGTTAAAAATTACATGACAGGTACTTTTGCTTATACTTTACAAGATCCACAAACTATAGCTCGTTTTGCAATTAATACTGTTAAGTATAATTTACCTAAAGATTATTATGCAAATTATTTAAAAAATGTTGCTGCAGTTACCGTTGAAGATGTAAAAGCAATGGCTGAAAAATACATTAAACCAGATAATGCTCATATTTTAATTGTTGGAGATAAAGCTGTAGCCGAAAACACTGCTAAATATAGTGCTGGAGAAAAAGTTGATTTTTATGATACTTATGGTAATGATTATGTTGAGGCTCTTAAGCCAGCAGGCGAAGGTGTAACAGCTCAAACAGTTTTAGATAAAGCAATTTTAGCAAAATATGGAATGCCTAAAGGAAAAGCATTAGATAAAAAGTTAAGTAAAATAAAAGATTTAACTGTTAAAATGAATGCTTCAATACAAGGGCAATCAATTAGCGTTACTCGTTACCAAAAAGCACCAAACAAATTTGCTATGGTTATGGCAATGGGAACTATGGTTGTTCAGAAACAAACTTTTAATGGGACTGAAGCTAAGGTTAGTGGCATGCAAGGAAACAAAACTTTAGAAGGTGATGAGTTGGAAGAAATGAAATTAAGTTCTGTTATGTTTGATGATGTAAAAGATTCTAAACATACTTATAATCTTTTAGGGATAGAACCTATAGAAGGTAAGGATGCTTATAAGATTGAAAAAGTGTCACCAACAGGGAATAAAGAAACAGAATGGTATGATGTTGAATCAGGAATGCCTGTTAAAGCTATGCAAGTTAAAGAAAGTGAAGAAATGGGAGGTACTATGGTTATAACTTCTTTATTTAGTGATTATAAAGAAGTAAATGGAATTAAGTTTGCTCATAAAATAGCACAAAGTTTCGGCCCACAAGCTTTAGATATGGAAGTTCTTTCAGTAGAATTTAATACTAAAGTTAGTGACGATACTTTTGAATAAGCATTAGAATCATATATGTTTAAAAAGCCCGAACTATTTAAGTTCGGGCTTTTTATTTGGGGGTTAAATTTTATTTACACTTTACAGAAACAATTAACTTAAACTTAGCAACAACTTCATTTTCGATATTTAATACATTTACATTTGTCGTTTCATTAATTCGTTCTTCTGTTTCTATTGATTTTTTAATTGCATCTTCAACTTTTTTTCCGTCTTCAGAAACAAAAATACAATCAGATTCAGCTCGTTTAAGAAACTCACATTCCATTCCTTTAAAAGCAAACGAAACCGTTTTACCATATTTGTTAGCAAAATAGAAGGCGTGTAAACCACCAGCAACATCAGCACCAATTGCTAAAGACCCAAAATACATCGAATTTAAATGGTTTTTAGTTCTTCTTTTTAGTCTTATTTTAACTTTAGTAGTAGTTTCAGTAATCTCTACAAGTTTTAATCCTGTATAACCAATCATTGGTATTTTAAACTTACCTAAAAGGTAGAGTTGCCACTTAATTTTTTTAATTAAAGCAGTATTATCCATTTACCAAAGATTTTACAATGTCATTTATTGGTTTTATTTCTTTTACATATTCTATCGTAGGACCAGCACACCAAACAGTTTTGTAAGTGGCTCCAAATGCAGCATTCTGTAGATTTTTCATCCCTTTGTAGAAGGTAAAAGCTTTAAACCATTTTTTTAATTGTTTATTCTTGTTTAATATTTTTTCTAAAAAGTTTTGGTCTGTACCAATTTTTTCAACGTAAGGAGTTTTAATAACCGTACATCTCGAACCCGATAATTTAGTTGTGAACACAATGTCTTTTGCTCCATAATTTACACATGCTTCTTTATAATCTTGAGAAACACCACTTTCTGATGAGGCAATAAACAAACTACCAATAGAAAGCCCAGCAGCACCAAGGTCTAAAATTTGTTTCATTTGTTCATGATTTCCAACACCACCAGCTGAAATTACAGGAATGTTACAATTTTCTATTAGCAAAGGAATTAGCTCTTTGTATGATAAGTTTCCAGCATGTCCTCCAGCTTCTTTATTTACAGCTATTAAAGCATCTGCGCCTAAGGCTTCAACTTTTTTTGCATAAGCTAAATCAGTTACATCACAAAAAACTTTAACACCAGCTTTATGAGCTTGATTTATCGTTTCTTCTGGAGATCCTAATGATGTAATAATATAATCAACTTTATGTTTACAACAGGCTGTTAATTGTTCTTTGTATAAAAAATTAGACTTATTTACAATCAAATTTATTCCAAAAGGGCCTTCACACTTTTCTTTTAATTCTTTAAGTGCTATTTCAAATTCTTCAATAGTTCTAAAGTTAAGTGCTGGAATAGCTCCAGTGATACCAGATTTTGAGGCTGCAACAAGCATTTCTATGTTAGATACTAGAAACATAGGAGCCATGATAATAGGATACTTAATGTTTAAAATATCGCAAATACTTGAGTTTTGTTTTTCCATGAAATAAATATACAACAATGAAGAGTAAAGTTAAGATGTTTAATTTAGATTAATAAAAGATTATGTAAAATACGCTATAATTAACGCCTTTTATTGTAATTTTATGTTTTCTTAAAAATAATCAAAAATGAAAACCATAGAAGCAAATAAACTTATTGTTAAGTTACAAAAAGATATAGCTAAATCAGGAATTGTTAAAGAACAATTAGTTAAGGATTTGAAAGAATTAAGACCTTATGCTTTAACAGAAGAAGATCCAACGTTAACAAAAGTAATTCGATTAACTTATGAGCATATAGAAAATACAGGGACATTTAACATTCCAATTCCAGCTGATGAAGCAATTTTAGAAGGAGATGAAGAAGTTGAAGCTGAAGTTATGGATATGGAAGATTTTGAAAATAAAAGAATGAGTTTAGATTATTTATTGTCTTTGATGTTGGATAGAACTAATCCTACAAATCAACAAGATTTATGTGAATATAGAGATATGCTAAAAGCATATTAAAAAGAATAGAATATTTTGTAAATAAAAAGGGAGGTATTAATACCTCCCTTTTTATTTTTAGTAATCTTTGATTACATCATTGCTTCTAATTTAGAAGCTAATACATCTTTTGAAACAGCACCAACTTGTTTGTCAACAATTTCTCCACCTTTCATAAATAATATAGTAGGAATATTTCTAATCCCATATTTTTGAGCTGTTTCAGGGTTGTTGTCAACATCAACTTTACCAACTACTGCTTTACCTTCAAATTCATTAGCGATTTCTTCTACTAATGGTCCAACCATTCTACATGGTCCGCACCAAGTTGCCCAAAAGTCAACCAATACTGGTTTGTCAGAGTTTAATACATTTTCTTCGAAATTTGCGTCTGTTAATTCTAAAGCCATTTTCTTTAATTTTAATTGTTATATAATCTTTATTATTCAAAAATTAATCCATTGTAATAAACGAGACAAACTGTCATACCTTACACAATTTTATAATTCACTTCTTTTATTTTTTCTAAATTACTAATAAACTCGTTTGATAGTTCAACTTTTTTTGTTCTAACCTGAAGGCCAATTGTTCCTTCGTTTTCATCAGTAACATTAAATCCTAATGTGTATTTTCCAGAATGACTTTCTATTATTTCAGTTATTTCAGTTATTAGTTTATTTGTCACATCATTACTGTCAATGGTCAATGTAATTCCTTTAGCTTTTTTTTCTCTTAGTTCTGATAAAAGTTCAATACTATTAATTCTAAATTCAACATCATTAGGGTCTTTACTCCATTTACGAGGTTGAATACTTCCTTGTATAAATAAAAATTGACCAGCAACAAAATATGGTCTGAACTTTATGTATTCTTCACCAAAAATGAAAAATTCATGAGAATTACTATAATCTTCTACTTGTAATATTCCAAAAGGAGTGTTTTTTTTTGTCATTCGCTCTTGAGCAGCGGTACAAATGCCAACTAAAGATAGCTGAGCTCCTTTATACTTCTGAACATCTTGTAAGTGAGATAAATTACCCTTTGCAAATGATTTTATTTCTAAAGCAAAATCATCCAAAGGGTGACCAGAGATAAATATTCCTACGACTTCTTTTTCTCTATTTAGTTTTTCTAAAGTTCCCCATTCTGGACAGTTAGGAATTGGGGGTTCTTCAATTTGGGCACTTTCCTCTCCTTCAAGCATATCAAACATAGATACTTGAGTAGAGTTTTTATTCTCTTGATATTTATTTCCGTATTTAATTATCTTTTCAAGAAAAATTCCACCACTATCTTGCTCAGCAAAGTATTGTGCTCGATGTGTTCCTTCAAAAGAATCAAAACCTCCACCTAAAGCTAAACTTTCTATTGTTTTTTTGTTAACTGACCGCAAATCGATTCGTTTTACTAAATCAAAAATTGAAGTAAAAGGCCCATTTTCTTGGCGTTCTTGAATAATACACTCTACAGCTTTTCCTCCAACACCTTTCATTGCACCTAGCCCAAATCTAATTTCACCTTTTTTATTTACTGTAAATTTATGAACAGATTCATTTACGTCAGGACCTAAAACTGTTATTCCAGCACGTTTACATTCATCCATGAAAAAAGTAACTGACTTAATGTCGTTCATGTTGTTACTTAAAACAGATGCCATATATTCAGCAGGGTAGTGGGCTTTTAAAAAAGCAGTTTGGTATGCAATCCAAGCATAACATGTAGAGTGAGATTTATTAAATGCATAGGCAGCAAAAGCTTCCCAGTCTTTCCAGATTTTTTCTAATTTTTTAGGATCATGTCCTTTTTCTGCAGCTTGTTCAATAAATTTAGGTTTCATTTTATCCAGAACAGCTATTTGCTTTTTACCCATAGCTTTACGCAATACGTCAGCTTCACCTTTAGTGAAATCAGCTAGTTTTTGGGATAAAAGCATCACTTGCTCTTGGTAAACTGTAATACCATAAGTTTCTTTTAGGTAATCTTCCATATCAGGAAGATCATATACAACTTCTTCTTCTCCGTGTTTTCTCTTAATAAAAGAAGGTATATATTCCATCGGACCAGGACGGTACAAAGCATTCATTGCAATTAAATCAGCAAAAACAGTTGGTTTTAATGAACGCATGTGTTTTTGCATCCCAGGAGATTCATATTGAAATATACCGACAGTATCTCCACGTTGAAATAACTCATAAGTTTTTTCGTCTTCTATGTCAAAAGTTTCAGGATCTAATTCAATTCCATGTCTATCTTTAACAATTTGACAAGCATCTTTAATAAGAGTTAGAGTTTTTAATCCTAAAAAATCCATTTTTAATAAACCTGCATCTTCAGCAACAGAGTTGTCAAACTGAGTACAGGTCATTTCTGAATCTTTTGCTAATGCTACAGGAACATAGTTAGTGATATCATCTGGGGTAATTATTACGCCGCAAGCATGAATACCTGTGTTACGAACTGAACCCTCTACATTTCTAGCCTGATTTACAGTCCTTGCTTCTAAATTATTTCCTTGGGCAATTTCTTTTAGTTGGTTTGCTCTGTCTATATCTTCATGTCTTCCAAGCTTTTCAGCTAAAGCTTCATCATCTAATCCAAATAATTTTTTAAGTTTTATATCAGGAATCAGTTTAGCTATTCGGTCTGCTTCTGATAATGGTAATTCAAGAACTCTAGCTGTATCTCTTATAGATGACTTTGCAGCCATAGTACCATAGGTAATTATTTGTGCAACTTGGTTTGATCCATATTTTTGGATAACATAATCCATAACTTTACTACGACCTTCATCATCAAAATCAATATCAATATCAGGCATCGATACACGATCTGGATTTAAAAAACGCTCAAAAAGTAGATCGTATTTTATTGGATCAATATTAGTAATCCATGTACAATATGCAACAACAGAACCAGCAGCAGACCCACGGCCAGGTCCCACAGAAACACTCATTTTACGTGCTTCTCGAATAAAATCTTCAACAATAAGGAAGTATCCTGGATAACCAGTGTTTTTTATTACTCCTAATTCGAAATCTAATCGTTCAATTATCTCCTCAGTAAGTTCACCATACCTTTTTTTAGCGCCTTCGTATGTTATGTGTCTTAAATAATTGTTTTCTCCAATTTTTAAGCTGCTGTCTTCCTCATCTCTTGGATCTTTAAACTCATCTGGGATATCAAATTTTGGAAGTAACACGTCTCTTGCTAAAACGTAAGTTTCAATTTTATCTACAATTTCTTGAGTATTTATTATCGCTTCTGGTAAATCAGCAAACAATTGTTTCATTTCGTCGCTCGACTTTACATAAAACTCATCATTTGGGAAGCCATATCTAAATTCTCTGCCTTTTGCTCCAATGTATTTTTTAGGTTGACTTAATGGTTTTCCATCTTTTATACATAAAAGAATATCTTGGGAAACAGCATCAGTTTTATTAATGTAATAAGTATTATTTGCTGCAACAATTTTAACATCATACTTTCTAGCAAACTCAATTAATACTTCGTTTACCGAATCTTGCTCAGGAACACCATGTCTATTTATTTCGACATAAAAATCTTCTCCAAAATTATCTTTCCACCATACAAAAGCTTCTTCAGCTTGTTTTTTACCTTCAAATAAAATTTTATTAGGTATTTCACCCCAAAGCCCACCTGTTAGTGCAATTAAATCTCCTTTATATGCTAATAATACATCTCTATCTATTCGGGGAACATAATAAAAACCTTCGATATTAGCATAAGAAGCAAGTTTTGCCAAATTATGGTAGCCGTTTTTGTTTTTAGCTAATAAAACGGTTTGAAAACCATCATCTTTATAAGATTTATCTTTTCTGTCATGGCAAAGGTTAAACTCACATCCTACAATTGGTTTTATGTTTGCAGCTATAGCATCTCTAACAAAATGAAAAGTTGCCATCATATTACCATGATCTGTAAGAGCAATGGCTTCCATTCCTAAGTCTTTAGCTTTATTTACTAAACCTGCAACTTTTGTAGTTGATTGTAGAATGGAAAATTCAGAATGATTATGTAAATGGGTAAAAGGAACATCTTTAAGTTCGGCAGATACCTTTGTCGAAAGATTATCTAAAACTGATTCTTGTTCTTTTTTAAAGTCCTCAAAATTTGCTTCTTCTAAAACAGGAGCATCATAAACTACAGTGTCAAAATCATTAATTTCGACAGGTTGGATAACCCTGTTTTTTATTAATCCAAAAAAACAACGTCCAGTTGCATCAACATCAAAAGCAGCATCATGAGCATCGGCAAAAGCTACTCCAAAAAGTTTAGTATGTAAATCAGTTAAACTAGGATATTTAAACCCTCCACCTCTTCCTCCTGGTATTTGACAAAAATCGACAGCACTTTTCATCGTGTCGATTTCTTTTTTGTCAGCTAAATCATTTTCAATTCCTAGTCTAAAAAATTCAGCTCCAACAATATTTATGTCAAATTCAATATTATGCCCAACATTATATGTTGTGTTTTTTAAATCGGCAAGAAATTCTTCTAGTACAAACTTTAAATCGTATCCATCTCTTAAAGCTCTTTCGGTAGTTATACCGTGAATACTTGATACTCCAATGGGAATATCATACCCTTCAGGCTTAACAATAAAGTTTTTATTTGTTATTAATTTTCCTGATACATCATGTAATTGCCAAGCAACCTGAACCATTCTTGGCCAGTTGCCAGAATCAGAAACTGGAGCATTATAATTTTTAGGGAGTCCAGTTGTTTCGGTATCAAAAATTAAAAACATTATAGTCTTTTGGTTGAAATTATTCGAACCCTAAAATTAAGTTATATCTTAAAGTTATAGGATTTAAATTTCAATGAGAAACTAACAGGTTTTGAACAATAATTTATGATGAAGTAGTATCTTCTGGATTTATTTTATGTAGCTTTTTTGTTCCTCTATACATTTCATATTTCATTAGTCTACACTCTAAGCTTCCGTTAAATAATTTGATTTTTCTAGAAGGACGAAGACCAACTTTTTTTAATGCTTCCATATTTGAACTGATAAACCAAGCGTTCCACCCATCATATTGAGATTTTAAGTTATCACCAAATGCTTTATATAATTCATCTACGTTTTCTCCAATTCGTTCGCCATAAGGAGGGTTAGATATTATTACTCCTTTATATTGAGGAGCTTCAAAATCTTGAAAATCCTTTTTATGTAATTCAACTCTTTCTAATAAATCGGCTGCTTGTAAATTGGCTCTACACATCCCTAATACACGGCCATCGTTATCTATTCCAATTATTTTTTTATCAAAATCTATTTGCTCATCAAGTGCATCTTCCTTTATTTCATCAAAAAGTGCTTTATCGAAGTTTTTCCAATTAAAAAAACCAAATTCCTTACGTATAAGATTAGGAGCAATGTTGTAAGCAATCATTGCAGCCTCAATTAATAAGGTGCCAGAACCACAAAATAAGTCTAAGAAGTTTGATTTTTTATCCCAATCGCTTAATAAAATTAGGCCTGCGGCTAAATCTTCTTTTATAGGAGCAATACTTCGGCTATCTCTATATCCTCTTTTAAATAATGGGTCACCAGAGCTATCAAGACTTATTGTACAATTGTTCTCTGCATCTATATGTAGATTAATTCTTATATGAGGAAAATCAGTATCAACATCAGGACGTTTATCAAATTTGTCTCTAAATCTATCTGCAATAGCATCTTTAGTTTTAAAAGCTGCATATTTAGTATGATTAAAAAGGGGAGAGAAAACGGTTGAATCAATAGCGAAAGTTTGATTGATATCGAAAATATCTTCCCAAGCTATATTTTTAACTTTTTGATACAAATCATCATCATTTTTAATATTAAATTGACGAATAGGAACTAAAAGTCTGTTTGCTGTTCTTAGCCAAATATTTGCTTTGTAGAGAATAGCTTTATCACCTTCAAAAGTTACAACACGGTTTCCTTTCTCAATGTCTTTAATTCCTATACTTGATAATTCTTCTACTAAAACATCTTCTAAACCAAAGCTGGTCTTAGCAATTATTTTAAATGATTGATTTTGTTGCATTTTGCAAAAGTAATACTAAACTAAAATCTAGTGTGTTTTTGTTTATATGTTTTTGTGTAATTAATTTATTTATGAAACTGAAATGGTAACATATAAAACATTAAAATTGTTTGATGAAAAGCGAAACTAAAAATACCTACACAGATGAGCAATTAGTAGATTTAATTGTTCTAGAAGGTAGAAGTGAGTTTTTTAGTTTTTTATATAAAAAATATCAATTAATTGTTTACAAAAAATGCTTAGCAATTACTAAGAGTATAGATGTTTCTGAGGAGTTGACACAAGATATTTTATGTAAAGTTTTTGATAAGCTAAAAGAGTTTAAAAAACAATCAACTTTTTCAACATGGTTGTTTTCAATTGTATATCATGAGTGTATTAATTATCTACGAAGTTTAAAAAAAATCTCACATCAGCTATATGACATAGAGGAAGTTGATGAAGATATTGAATTAATTGAATTAGAAGATTTAAAAGTAAGTAGGTTAGATGAAGTTTTAAATTTATTGCCAGCGATTGATAAGGCGATTCTTTTAATGAAATATCAAGAAGGATTTAAATTAAAACAAATTCAGTCGATATTAAACCTTACAGAAAGTACTACTAAAATGAGAATAAAAAGAGCAAAAATTAAAGTGTTAAAACTTTATAACGATTTATATTCTAAATAAACTAAATAATACATCTTCTTTGGCAAGTTAAATTATTGTTAATCAAACATTTGATTTTGAGTGACTTTTTTAATTTCTTTCGTCTAAATACAGCAATAATTAAATTGCTTAAACTAAACTTAAGAAAATGAAAACTTTAACAATTTTAGCCTTAGTATTTGTTCAATCAATGGCAGTAGCTCAAGATGCTCCAGCAAAAGTAAAAGAATCATGTAAATTAAAGTTTCCTAAGGCTACTGAAGTAGAATGGAATAAAGAAGGAGTAAATTATGTGGCTGAATTTTATGAAAATGATATGTCAGTAACAGGAATTTTTGATGCAACAGGTAAGTGGTTAGAAACTAAAACGAGTATAGAAGAATCAGAAATACCAACAATTGTTTCAAAAGCGGCATTGTCAAAGTATAAAGACACTTATTTGTCAAATCAATCTAAGATAGAGAATAATGAACATGTGATTCATTATGAAATTGTTTTAAGTTCTGATGATGAAGCATATACTTTATTGATGGATGAAAAAGGAGCAATTTTAAAATCTGATAAACAGGTTTTTCTTGACAATGAAGAATCATTAGAAGAGGAAAATTAGTTCTGGGTAAAAATTAGATAAGAAAGAGTGATTTGATATTATTTAAATCACTTTTTTTTATTCAAAATAGGTGTGACTTTTTTATTCATTTTCGTCTAATTGAAAAAAGAAATATACAAATGATTAATCAAATTAAAAATAAGCTCCAAAGTAGATATGGTATAGCTTTATTGCTATCCGTTATCTTAATCTGTTTACTATTATTATTTAAAATTTTCACTAAAAGATGATACACCCAAATACAGAAGTGAAACTTGTAAGTAAAGAAATTGGGTTAGGAGTTTTTGCAACTTCATTAATACCAAAAGGAAGTATTACTTATATATTAGATGAAATGGAATTAATTTATCCAGAAAATCATCCTTTATTAAAAAATCCACATTACTTAAAACACATAAATAAATATTCATATATAGATAATAAAGGAGATCGAATTTTGAGTTGGGATTATGCGAAGTATATGAACCATTACTGTGATTTTAATTCGATTAGTACAGGGTATGGTTTTGAGATAGCCATTAGAGATATCGAAGCAGGGGAGCAAATTACAGATGATTATGGTACTTTAAATATTGAAAAACCAATGAATTGCGGTTGTGGAAAATCTAATTGTAGAAAAACAATTTATCCTGATGATTTATTGAAATATAGTGATGAGTGGGACGGTTATATTATAGATGCTTTAAAAAATTTAACAAAAGTTAAGCAACCTTTAATGGAGTTTATGGATGAACAGTTAAAAAAAGAATTAGAAATCTATATTTCCACAGGTAAATCTTATAATAGCATTAGAGATACTTATTACGAGAGGTCTTCAATATTAAAATAAAATAGAAATTCAATTCTACTTTTTTTTTGTTGAAAAAAGAACGCTTTTGGTTAACAATCAATTCTATTTTTTAGGCTCTTTTTAAGTAATTTTGAGTTCATTCAAAAACGACTTAAAATTATATATAATGGCAGAAGAGATAGAAAAAGTAAAGTGTTTAATAATTGGTTCTGGACCTGCGGGTTATACTGCAGCAATTTATGCAGCTAGAGCAAATATGAATCCGGTAATGTATCAAGGAATGCAGCCTGGAGGACAATTAACAACAACAAATGAGGTGGAAAATTTCCCTGGTTATCCAGAAGGTGTAACTGGTCCAGAAATGATGATGCAATTAGAAGCTCAAGCAAAACGATTTGATACAGACGTAAGAAGTGGATGGGCAACCAAAGTTGATTTTTCAGGTGGAGTTCATAAAGTTTGGATAGAAGATAAAAAAGAAATTCATGCTGATGTTGTAATCATTTCAACTGGAGCATCTGCAAAATATTTAGGGTTAGATTCTGAACAACATTATTTAAAAGCTGGAGGTGGAGTTTCTGCTTGTGCAGTATGTGATGGTTTCTTTTATAGAGGTCAAGAAACAGTAATTGTTG
Source organism: Vicingus serpentipes (assembly GCF_007993035.1). NCBI lineage: Bacteria > Pseudomonadati > Bacteroidota > Flavobacteriia > Flavobacteriales > Vicingaceae > Vicingus > Vicingus serpentipes. The sequence continues at coordinate 123,421 of NZ_VOOS01000001.1, read as the reverse complement.
GGGCAGGAGATTCAGCTTGTGAAGAAGCTCACTATTTATCAAACATTTGTACTAAAGTTACAATGTTGGTTAGAAAAGATTCTTTTAGAGCATCTAAAATAATGGCAGAAAGAGTTCAAAATACTCCAAATATTGAAATTTTATACAACACAGATACTGAAGAAGTTTTAGGTGAAAATGATTTAGTAACTGGTGTTAGAGTTAAAAACAATCAAACAGGTGAGACTAAAGAAATTCCATGTACAGGGTTTTTCGTAGCCATTGGTCATAAACCAAATACAGATATTTTTAAACCATTCATTGATATGGATGAAGTAGGTTATATTAAAAATGTACCAGGACGATCGTTAACTAATGTTGAAGGTGTTTTTGTATGTGGTGATGCAGCAGATAAAACATATCGTCAGGCAATTACAGCAGCAGGTACAGGCTGTATGGCTGCATTAGATGCAGAAAGATATTTGGCAGCAAAAGGACATTAAAATATTAATTCACTTTTAGTGAACAATTAAATAAGGAATAAAAATGAAAAACGTAGCAGTAATTGGTGCAGGAACAATGGGTAATGGTATTGCTCATACATTTGCACAATCAGGATATAAAGTAAACTTAATAGATATTTCACAACCAGCTTTAGATAGGGCTATAGCAACAATTTCTAAAAATTTAGATAGAATGGTTGCTAAAGAAAAAATTAGTGAAGCAGACAAAACGGCAACTTTAGCTAATATCTCAACTTTTACTGAAATGGTAGAAGGAGTTAAAAGTGTAGAGTTGGTTATTGAAGCAGCTACTGAAAATGTTGATTTAAAATTGAAAATTTTCAAAGCAATAAATGATGCTACAAATGAAAATGTAATTTTAGCTACAAACACATCTTCAATTTCTATTACTCAAATTGCAGCTGTTACTAATAGACCAGATAAAGTAATAGGAATGCATTTTATGAATCCAGTTCCAGTTATGAAATTAGTAGAAATTATTAGAGGTTATTCAACATCTGATGAGGTTACTAATACTATTATGGATTTGTCTAAAAAATTAGGTAAAACTCCAACTGAAGTAAATGATTACCCTGGTTTTGTGGCCAATCGTATTTTAATGCCAATGATTAATGAGGCAATAATTACTTTGCACGAAGGTGTTGCAGGAGTTGAAGAAATAGATACTGTGATGAAATTAGGTATGGCTCACCCAATGGGACCTTTGCAATTAGCTGATTTTATTGGATTAGATGTATGTCTTTCAATATTAAATGTATTGTATGAAGGTTTTGGAAATTCTAAATATGCTCCATGTCCATTATTAGTTAATATGGTAATGGCAGGTAAAAAAGGAGTAAAATCTGGAGAAGGTTTTTATTCTTGGACACACGGTACTAAAGATTTAATAGTTTCTAGTCAATTTAAATAAGAACTGTTAAAGTTTATTATAAAAATCGCTACTTAATTTAGGTAGCGATTTTTATAATATGCAGCTCTTCATTTCCATTAATTTAAGTTATATCGAATAACTATATTTGCTACAATCTTTATTGATTTGAAAAAAGCATCATTATTCATCATAAAATCATTTATAGGTCCATTCATAATGACCTTTTTTATAGCTCTATTTGTATTGCTTATGCAATTTATATGGCTATACATTGATGACATGCTGGGTAAAGGTTTGGAATGGTATGTTATAGCAGAATTATTAATGTATGCTTCCGCTAGCTTAGTGCCTTTAGCAATGCCGCTATCAATATTGTTAGCTTCTTTAATGACTTTTGGAAATTTAGGAGAGCATTTTGAATTAGTCTCATTTAAGGCGGCTGGAATTTCATTACAAAAAGTAATGCAACCTTTAATTGTTTTGGTTTCAATCTTGAGTATTGGAGCTTTTTTCTTTGCAAATAATGTTATTCCTGTAGCTAATCTAAAGTTTTATTCATTGTTTCATGATATTAGATCTCAAAAGCCAGCATTTAACATATTACCAGATGTATTTTATAATGAAATAGATGGTTATGTGATTCGTGTAAAAGGAAAAGAGATAAGGGAAGAAGGGGATTTGTTAAAAGATGTGATGATTTATAATCATACTGAAAATCAAGGCAACAGACAATTAACAATTGCAGATTCTGCAATTATGAAAATGTCTAATGATAAAAGTTATTTTTCGATAAAGCTTTTTAATGGTATAGACTATCAAGAGAAGTATGAGGGGAGAAGGGATAAGATTTATCCGTTGTCACGTTTTATTTTTGAAGAACATGAAATGAGAATTGACATGTCTGGTTTTAAAATGGATAGAACAGACGAGGAGCTATTTAAAGAAGATTATAGGATGCTGAACTTAGATCAGCTTGCAAACAAAACTGATACTTTAAAAAAGTATCAGAACAAAAGAACTGATGAGTTCTTTTTATCAATTCATAATTCATATTTAATAAACGATACTTTAACAAAAAAAACAGATAACGATAGTTTAATCTATGCTTCGATGAATGAATTAATAAATACATTTTCTAAGGAAGAAAAACAGCAAGTTTACAGTATTGCTTTAAATGCTGCACGTACAAATAAAGGAAGAGCTTCTGCAGCAATGGTTGAAATGGATTATCAGCAAGAAAATTTGTTAAATATTCAAATAGAATGGCATCGGAAATTCACTTTTTCAATAGCTTGTCTAATTATGTTTTTTATTGGAGCGCCTCTTGGTGCAATTGTTCAAAAAGGTGGCTTGGGAATGCCGGTAGTTATATCAGTTGTATTCTTTTTATTGTTTTGGATATTGTCTATGATGGGAGAGAAGAGTGCTAAAGAAATGGTGATTGAACCATATCAAGGAATGTGGTTGGCAACTGCTGTTTTGTTTCCTTTAGGAATTTTCTTTACCTATAAAGCAACTACAGATTCTGCGATGTTTAATTTAGATTCATATCTTTCTTTTTTTAAGAAACTGTTTAAAAAGAAAAAATAGATGAAAGTACTTCAAATATGTTCAAAGCCACCTGTTCCTTCTATTGATGGAGGTTGTAAGGCTATGAATAATATTACAGAAGGATTACTTTCTAATAATATTCGAGTAAAAGTTTTAACAATAAGTACTGCTAAACATCCATTTTTACCAGAAAAAATATCTGCAGATTATATTGAAAAAACTAATATAGAGCATTTTTTTATAGATACAAGGGTTAAGCCTATTAGTGCTTTATTAAATTTATGTAAATCTAATTCATATAACCTCAGTCGTTTTTATTGTAAGAAATTTGAAGAACTAATAGTTTCAACATTAGATAAAGAAGAATTTGAAGTAATAATTTTAGAAGGTCTCTTTGTCTCGGGATATATTGATTCAATTAGAAAAAACACAAAGGCTAAAATCGTTTTTAGAGCCCATAATGTAGAACATGAAATTTGGGAAAGAAATACTCAAAATGAACGAAAAGGGATAAAGAAGATTTATTTAAAAAAATTAGCAGATCAACTAAAAGTTCAGGAAATAGAAGTTCTTAAAAATGTTGATGTGATTGCTTCAATTACCCAAAGAGATAAACAGCAAATAGAATTGTTGGGTTGTGAAACAAAAGTTAAAGTTATCCCTTTTGGAATTAACGTCTCAAACTATTTAAAAGCAAAGACTGAATCTAAGTTTACTTTCTTTCATATAGGAAGCATGGATTGGACTCCAAATCAAATTGGGATTAAATGGTTGTTGAATAACGTTTGGGGTAATATTTTGTCTTCTAATAATGATTTAGTTCTAAAATTAGCTGGTAAAAATATGCCAGAATGGCTATTGAAACTTAATCAAAAAAATGTAGAAATAGTTGGACAAGTTGAAGATGCGATTGATTTTATTAACCAAAATCAAGTGATGATAGTACCTTTGTTTTCTGGTGGAGGAATGCGAATTAAAATCGTAGAAGGGATGGCATTGGGCAAAACTGTAATAGCAACATCTATTGCATTAGAAGGTATAGATTATGTCCCAAACAAAAATGTAATAGTTGCAAATAAAAAAGAAGAGTTTATAACTGCAATTAATTGGTGTTTAAAAAACAAAGAGGAAGCAAAACAGATTGGAGAAAACGCACTCCAATTGATTCATGAAAAATATGATAATAACCAAATTATTAAAGACCTAATAAGTTTATTTTAAGTCAGTATGAAAATTTTTGTTTTATTATCTCGATTTCCATACCCTTTAGAAAAAGGTGATAAACTACGTGCATATCATCAAATTAAAGAGCTTTCAAAAAATAACGAAATTATATTGTGCGCACTTTCAGATGCTAAAGTTGCTCAATCTTCAATAGATGAATTAAAAAAATATTGTTCAAGTATCGAAATTATTAGACTTTATAAATTAAAAATATATTGGAATTTACTTGTCCAATTGTTGTTTAGCAATAACTCATTACAGGTTTCTTATTTTTATAATAAGCAAGCACAAAAAAAAATAGACCAATTACTGAATAAGTATAACCCTGATCATATTTATTGTCAGCTAATTCGAGTAACAGAATATGTAAGAAATTCGAAAATTAAAAAGACATTAGATTACATGGATGCTCTTGCAAGAGGGATGGAGAGAAGAATTGATAATGCACCATTTTATTTAAAACCATTTTTGAAAATTGAAACAACTCGTCTCAAACGATATGAGCATTTTATTTTAAACGATTTTGATAATACAACCATTATTTCAGAACAGGATAGAGATTTGATTGTAAATATTAAAAATGATTCTATTCAAATAGTTAAAAATGGGGTTGATTATTCAATGTTTAAACATCGACAAGAAGAGAAAAAGTATGATTTGATATTTACAGGAAATATGGCTTATCCACCAAATATTGATTGCGCAGTTTTTTTAGCTAATGAAGTGATGCCATTAGTTTGGAATACTCATCCTAATGTTAATCTTGCAATTGTCGGAGCAACTCCTGATTCAAAAGTTATTGCACTTAAGTCTGAAAAAATTATTGTTACTGGATGGGTCGAAGATATGTCTGAATATTATGCCGCATCAAAAATATTTGTAGCACCTATGCAAATAGGTACAGGCTTACAAAACAAACTACTTGAAGCAATGGCAATGAAGTTACCATGCGTTACATCTAGTTTGGCAAATAACGCTCTTGGAGCGGAACATAACAAAAGTGCATTAATTGGCGAAAATTATAACGATTACTCAAAATATATTGTATCCTTAATTGAGAATAAAGACCTTTGTAATTCTATAGCTGAAAATGGTTTTGAGTTTGTAAAACAAAATTATACTTGGGAGGGGACAACTTTAATTTTAGAGAATTTAATGACATCAAAATAATATTATGGAAGAATTAAAAGCAATTATTGAAAATGTTTGGGATAATAGAGATTTTCTACAAAAGAAAGAATCTCAAAGTGCTATTCGTAAAGTAATTGAATTATTAGATAAGGGAATGTTGAGAGTTGCTGAACCAAACGGTGATAATTGGCAAGTGAATGAATGGGTGAAAAAAGCAGTTGTGATGTATTTTCCTATTCAAAAAATGAAAACAATTGAGGTCGGTCCTTTTGAATTTCATGATAAAATGAAATTAAAGACGAATTATGCTGAGCTTGGAGTTAGAGTTGTTCCTCATGCTGTTTCTAGGTATGGAGCTTATTTGGCAAAAGGAGTTATAATGATGCCTTCTTATGTTAATATTGGAGCTTATGTGGATTCAGGAACAATGGTTGATACATGGGCAACAGTTGGTTCTTGTGCTCAAATTGGTAAAAATGTTCATTTAAGTGGCGGTGTAGGAATAGGAGGGGTTTTAGAGCCTTTACAAGCAGCTCCTGTTATTATAGAAGATGATTGTTTTATAGGCTCAAGATGTATTGTTGTTGAGGGGGTTCATGTAAAAAAAGAAGCAGTTTTAGGTGCTAATGTAGTTTTAACAAAATCAACTAAAATTATAGATGTGAGTGGAGATAAACCAGTTGAATATAGAGGGGAAGTTCCTGAGCGTTCTGTAGTAATTCCAGGTTCTTATACTAAAGAATTTCCGGCAGGAAATTATAATGTTCCATGTGCTTTAATAATAGGTAAAAGAAAAGCTAGTACTGATTTAAAAACATCTTTAAATGATGCTTTAAGAGAGCATAATGTAGCCGTTTAACTTTTAGAATAGTTTAAAATAAAAAAACCGAAGTAATTACTTCGGTTTTTTTATTTGTGACCTCGGAAGGATTCAAACCTTCAACCTCCACAGCCGTAATGTGGTGCACTATTCAGTTATGCTACGAGGCCAAAACTTTTGCAAATATAAAAAATACAGTTGTTAATTAAAGGTATTTCTTTAATTTATTACTTTTAAATTTTTCAAATTAAATTTTCATGAGCTACACAAAAATCAATTCAAAGCATATTAATCAGTTAATCAGTATCGTTGGTATAGATTATGTGCTTTTTGACGAAGAAAGTATAGATAAATATTCTCATGATGAAACAGAAGATTTTAAGTTCTTTCCAGAAGTAGTGGTTTTGCCGAGAACTCCTGAAGAAATTTCAACAATATTGAAAATGTGTAACAATGAAAAGATTCCTCTAACACCTAGGGGTGCAGGAACAGGTTTAAGTGGTGGAGCTCTACCAGTAAATAATGGTATTTTACTTTCAATGGAAAGATTTAATCAAATACTAGAAGTTGATGAACGTAATCTTCAAGCAACTGTTGAGCCAGGAGTTATTACTCAAGTATTTCAAGAAGCCGTAAAAGAAAAAGGATTGTTTTATCCGCCAGATCCAGCAAGTAAGGGGAGTTGTTTTATTGGTGGAAATATTGCAGAAAATTCAGGTGGACCAAAAGCGGTTAAATATGGTGTTACAAAAGATTATGTTTTGAATTTAGAAGTTGTTCTTCCAAATGGTGAAATAATTTGGACTGGAGCTAACGTGTTGAAAAATTCAACGGGTTATAATCTTACACAGCTTATTATAGGAAGTGAAGGTACATTAGGCATTGTTACTAAAGCTGTATTTCGCCTTCTTCCTTATCCTAAATTTGATCTATTAATGTTAGTTCCTTTTTTTAGTGCAGAAGAAGCTTGTGAAGCAGTTGCAGATATTTTTAAGGCAGGAGTAATTCCATCAGGTATGGAATTTATGGAGCGAGATGCTTTAGTTTGGGGAAGCAATCATTTAGGAGATAATAGTATAACAATTCCAGAAAATATTCAAGCTCATTTGTTAATAGAGGTTGATGGGAATGATATGGATGTTCTTTACAAAGACTGTGAAATAATCAATACAGTTCTAGAAAATTATAACTGTGATGAAATTTTATTTGCTAATGATGCTACTCAAAAAGATAAATTATGGAAAATAAGAAGAGTAGTAGGGGAAGCTGTAAAAACTAAATCTATTTATAAAGAAGAAGATACCGTAGTTCCAAGAGCTGAACTTCCGAAGTTATTAAAAGCAGTTAAAAGAATTGGAGTTGAGTATGGTTTTAAGTCTGTCTGTTATGGCCATGCTGGAGATGGTAATCTTCATGTTAATATTATTAAAGATAAAATGTCTGATGATGCTTGGAATAATGAATTACCAAAAGCAATTAGAGAAATTTTTTCGCTTTGTGTTGAATTAAAAGGTACTGTTTCTGGAGAGCATGGTATAGGTTTAGTACAAAAAGGCTATATGGATATCCCATTTAATCAAACAATGATAAATCTTCAAAAGGATATTAAAAACTTATTTGATCCAAATGATATTTTAAATCCTAACAAGATTTTTTTGTGAAAAAAAAAGCCCTGTGGGAGCAGGGCTTAAATTTAAAGGAGATTAATAAATGTTGTACTACCTATCTATATTAACTTTTAAATAAATCTCCTAAGTTTTTCTTCTATAAGAACGTAAGTTAGAATAGAAAGGTTGCCTAATCAATTTATTATAGGATTCAAATAATTGATTTAAAATATACTTTTAGTTCAATTTTAAATTATTATATTTATTGGCTAATAACTAACAAAAACTATAAACTAAACTTAATTTAAAATGAAAAAAAGTACACTTTTACTTTCTTCTCTAGTATTGAGTGCAGTTCTTGTGTTTGGTCAAAACAGTAGAAAAGCTGGGCCAATTTTGAATACACAGACTGTATCAAACTCAGTAACTTTAAATGAAGAAAGAGCTCAAGAAATGATTAATTCTGCTGAAAGAACAGCTGATGGAAAAATCAGATGTTTTTCAACTGAATATAATCAATTATTAAAAGAAGCATATCCAGGTATTGCATCTACAGAAGAATTTGAAGCATGGATAGCTCCAAAGGTTGCTGAGTATCAGGCTCAAAAAGCTAACGGAACAGCTAAAAAGGCAGTAATAACAGTGCCTATAATTATGCATATTATTCATAATTCAACAGAAAGTGTTGGACAAGGGAGAAATATTTCCCAAGCTCAAGCTACATCTCAAATAACAATATTAAATGATGATTTTAGAAGATTAAATGCAGATGCTTCTAACACTCCTGCAGCTTTCTTGCCTGTTGCTGCAGATTTAGAAATCAATTTTGTACCTGCATTACGCTACGCTTCAAATCACCCATTGGCTGGACAAACTTTAGCAGAACCAGGTATTAATAGAGTTTCAACTGCAGATATAGCAGGAATTAACAACACTACTAATGGTTATGGAACAGCAACTATTGATGCGACTATTAAACCTGCAACTTATTGGGATAGAACTGAAGTTATGAATGTTTGGGTTTGTCAAATCCAAGGTGGTATATTAGGTTATGCTCAATTCCCTTCTTCTTCCGGATTAGGTGGTTTAAATACTAATGGTGGTAATGCTAATACAGATGGATTAGTTTTAGGGTACACTTATACTGGAACAGGAGGTGTAACTCAAGCTCCATTTAATAAAGGAAGAACTGCAACTCATGAATTAGGTCACTGGGCTGGATTACGTCATATTTGGGGAGATGGAGCATGTGGAACTGATGATTTTGTAGCTGATACTCCAGAGTCTGATGCAGCAAACTATGGTTGTACTTCAACACATTCTTCTTGTGGTTCTACAGATATGGTTCAAAATTATATGGATTATTCGGATGATGGTTGTATGAACTTATTTACAGAAGGACAAAAAGCTAGAGTTGTTCAGGTTTTTGCAAATTCTCCAGGTAGAGCAGAATTACCAACATCGACTTTAGGTGGTTCTTTAGTTGCTACGGCTAACTTTACTGGGGCTCCACTTGTAATTAACGAAGGTGCTTCGGTTACTTTTACTGATGCTTCAACAAGTCCTGATAATTTAAATTCTTGGACATGGTCATTTCCTGGTGGAACTCCTAGTTCATTTGTTGGACAAACTCCACCAGCAATTACATATGCTACTCAAGGTTTATATAGTGTAACATTAACTATAGGTGATGATAATGGTGGTGCTGATTCTGAAACTAAAACAGATTATATAACAGTTAATCCAGCAGGAACAGCAATATGCGATTCTACAGTTGCGGGTTGGGATTGGAATACTGAAAATTTTGGTGGGTCTTACTGGACTCAAGATGCAGCAGCATGTAATTTACCGTTAGAAGGTTATGTTGCAGGTAATAACTGTTATGATGATAATGGTTGGGCTTCTAAAATGTCTTCTCCTGGTGCTGGTAAGGAACTAGTTGAAGTTAGATATGTATTTATTCAATCTACAGGTACTGGAACAGGTAATTTAAAAATATGGGATGCTGATGGTGCCGGAGGTTCTCCAAATACAGTATTAGCTTCTGCTCCTATAACAACTGGTCAATTCTCTGCAAATTTAAATCAATTCATATCCTTACCAATTACGCCAGCTATCGATTTAGATTTAACTTCTCCTAGTTTCTTTATAGGTTACGATCATGATGTTACACCGCTTGATGGTGATACAATTGTAATGGGGCTTGCTGCAGGAACTACAGGTAACAATGTTTGGGCAAATGAAGTAGGAGGATGGTTAGATCTAGCTACTTATGGTACAGATAGTAAAGGTACTGTTGTTGCTATTGTTTGTGATAAAACAACTGGTGTTGAATCACACACTTCTGAATTAAGTTCAATTGTAGCTTATCCAAATCCAACAACAGGAATTGTTGAGGTTATGTTACCAGCTAACAATGCAAATGTTGCTGTTTTCAATATGATTGGCGAAGAAGTAGCAAATTCTTCTACAACATCTAATATGTTGAAAATAGATTTAAGTGCTCAACCAAATGGTGTTTACTTTATTAAAGTAACTTCTAATGGTGAGGTAACAACTAAAAAAATACTTTTATCTAAATAAGATAAATAGTTAATAAATAGTTTAAAGAGCCCTACAAAATGTAGGGCTCTTTTTTTATGGAATATCTTATCTTTACAAAAAAAAGTTTCAATGAAATTAGAAAGTATAAATGCATTAATCGAATCATCCATAAAAGATGTTAAGTTAGTTAAAATCTCTAAAAAAGTTTTAAGCAAACAAAGAATTAGTTCTGAAGAAGCGTTATATCTTTATAACAATGGGGAGCTTGGTTTTTTGGGAGTCTTAGCAAATACTATTAGGGAAGATAGGCATGGGGATAAAACTTACTTTAATAAAAATTTTCATGTAGAACCAACCAATATATGTGTATACGATTGTAAGTTTTGTTCTTACTCTAAAATGCTAAGAGAAAAGGATGATTATGAAGCATGGGAGTTATCCGAAGAAGATATATATAAGGCAGTTAAAGCATATAACGATTCAGATATAACAGAAGTTCATATTGTTGGAGGTGTGCATCCAAAAATGGGGTTAGAATATTTTAGAAACTTAATATCTAATATAAAAGCTATTCGTCCAAATTTACATGTAAAGGCTTTTACTGCTGTTGAACTGGAATATATGGCGAGAAAGGCTAAGGTAAGTTACAAGGAATGTCTGCAAATTTTAAAAGATGCTGGTCAAGGTTCTTTACCTGGAGGTGGAGCTGAAATTTTTGATGAAACAATAAGAGAGCAAATTTGTAAAGATAAATGCACATCTTCTCAATGGTTAGAGATGCATGAAGCTGCTCATAGTGTTGGAATGCCTTCAAATGCTACAATGCTCTATGGTCATATTGAAAGTTATGAGCATTTAATTGATCATATGAATAGATTGAGAGATTTACAAGATAGAACAGGAGGATTTAATGCATTTATTCCATTGAAATTCAGGAATAAAAACAATCAGATGTCAGATATTGAAGAAGTTAGTGTTATTGAGGATTTAAAGGTTTTTGCAATGGCTCGTATATTTTTAGATAACTTTAATCATATTAAAGCTTACTGGCCAATGATTGGAAGAAAAACGGCTCAATTACTTTTATCATTTGGTGTAAATGATATTGACGGTACAGTTGATGATTCAACAAAAATTTATTCTATGGCAGGAGCAGAAGAGCAAAAGCCTGTAATGACTTCAGAACAAATGATTAAATTAATTAAAGATGTAAATAGACAGCCTATTGAGCGAGATAGTATTTACAATGAATTAAATGATTATTCTAAAGTTGAATTAACTTAATAATGGGTAAACTTACTATAACTGGTCATAGAGGGGCTGGAGGCTTAGCTCCAGAAAACACTTTAGCTTCAATACAATTAGCTTTAGATTTAGGAGTAGATAGAATTGAAATAGATGTTCAGCAAACTAAAGACAATGTTATAATTGTTTTACATGATCGAACATTAAGAAGAACTACTAATGGGTTTGGTTTTGTAAAACTAATGGACTATAGCGAATTACAGAAGTTAAGTGCAGGGGTTAAGTTTAATCGTGTTTATATAGATGAAAAAATACCAACTTTAGCTGAAGTTATAGAATTAATAGATGGTAAAGCAGAATTAATTATAGAGACAAAATATAGTTATTTATACTACCCTAATATTGAGCGTCATATATTAAATGTAATAAAAAGTAAAAACGCTATCGATTGGTGCAAAATAATTTCATTTAATGATAGAGCTCTATTCAGAATTCATAAGTTAAATGAAAACATAAGAACAGGTAAATTGTTTGTTGGTAAACACGCAAGTTTACCCTTGTCTTTTGATAAAGGGATTAATTTCAAACCATTAAGAAGGTATCACTTTGTTGATGAAATAATTGTTCAGCATAAATATGCTACGCAAGCAATTATTGATAAAGTACATGAGTTTGGACAAGAATTACATGTATGGACAGTAAATGACCCTGAAACTATCGAATTATTAATTAAAAGAGGGGTTGATGGAATTATATCAGATTATCCAAACTTACTTTTAAAGTATAGGTAAATAAAAAAGCTTCCCAATTTGAGAAGCTTTTTTATTTAAATGGGGTGGAAGATGGGACTCGAACCCACGACCCCCGGCACCACAAACCAGTGCTCTAACCAGCTGAGCTACATCCACCATTTAAGTTTGGCAAATGTAATATCTTTTTTTTAAAAAAAAATTATTCTATACTTTTTTTAATAATGTTTTTTATGAAATTACTCAAGACTGAGCCCTCATTAATCGTAACTTTATGAAAATGAATAAAACAAAAAATATTACACTAAATGTTGAGGGGATGACCTGTTCTAATTGTGCTTTAGGAATAAAGAAGCAATTAGAGAAAAAAGGTTTAGATAATGTAAGTGTTAATTTTTCTACAGGAGAAGTTTCTTATAATAATACAATTGAATTAAACTTAAAAGAAGTTGCCGATAGTATTAATAGTTTGGGTTTTAAAGTTGTTGATGAAGGAGAAGTAACTAAAAATCAAGAAGGAATATCGACTATTGAAAAACAATTTTATTTCACTTTGTTTTTTACAATTCCACTTTTTCTTCATATGTTTTTTCCTCATGATTTCTTTTTGAATAATGTATGGGTTCAGTTAGGTTTATGTTTACCAGTTTTTTCAGTAGGAGTATGGCATTTTGGTAAAAGTGCAATAGGTTCTTTAAAAACTGGGGTTCCTAATATGGATGTTTTAATTATTGTTGGAATAACTTCGGCTTTTGGTTATAGTTTATATGGATCTTTAGCTTATTATGGTTTGCCCGAAGCACATAATTATCTCTTTTTTGAAACTGCAGCAACGATAACAACTCTGGTTTTGTTAGGTAATGTCTTGGAGTATCGTTCCGTTAAACAAACTACAACTGCAATCAAGGAATTAAATCAACTTCAAAAAACAGAAGCTAAACGAGTTTTGTCTGATGGAAAAATTGAGTTAGTTGAATATGATGATATTAAGGTCAATGATATTCTTCAATTTAACACTGGAGATAAAGTGGCTGTTGATGGTGAAGTGATTTGGGGTGATGCTATTATTAATGAGGCTATGATTTCAGGAGAGAGTGTTCCTTTATCCAAAGGGATTGGTTCAAAAGTAATAGGAGGAACAATTGTAGAAGGAGGAACAATAAAAATAAAAGCAGAGCAGGTTGGTGATAAAACAGTTTTGGCTAAAATTATTGAGTTAGTAAAAAATGCACAACAAGATGAACCTCAGATACAGCGTCTGGGAGATAAGGTTAGTGCTATTTTTGTTCCGGTAGTTATTGGACTTTCTTTAATAACATTTTCTTTAGCTTTTTTTGTATTTAATATTAGCCTTCAACAATCCGTTATGCAAGCTATAGCGGTATTAGTTATTTCTTGTCCATGTGCAATGGGGCTAGCTACACCAACTGCTGTAATGGTTGGGATTGGTAGGGCTGCTAAGAAAGGAATTTTAATAAAAGGAGGAAGTACATTCGAGCAATTTGCTAATGCAAAAAATATTGTATTTGATAAAACAGGTACGCTTACGACTGGAAATTTTGTTATTAAAAAAACAAAGCTTTATACTCAAATTGAAGAGCAAGAATTAAAAAATATTTTATTTAGCTTAGAACAAAACTCATCTCACCCTATAGCAAAATCTATAGCTAATTTTTTAATGGATGATGCAGTAATTCTAAACTTAGTTGACATAAAAGAAATAAAAGGATTTGGAATTGAAGCAAAAGATATTGAGGGTAATATTTACCAATTAGGTTCGTCTCGATTTCTTAATAAAGGAGTAGAATCGGAAACACATTCAATTTATTTAGTAAAGAATAATGAGTTAATAGCTGGTGTTGATATTGAAGATGAGTTAAAAGAGAATGTTGCTGAAACTATAGCGCTATTAAATAAACAAGGATTAAATACAATTTTATTAAGTGGAGATAGGAGAGAAGTGTGTGATGAGCTTGCAGCTAAAATTGGTATAAAAACTGTTTTTAGTCAACAATTACCCGAACAAAAATTAGCTAAAATAGATGAGCTTCAAAAAACAAATACTACAGTTATGGTTGGGGATGGTATTAATGATGCTCCTGCTCTAGCTAAAGCTAGTGTTAGTATTAGTATAAGTAATGCAACTCAAGTTGCTGTACAAACAGCTAAAATAGTGTTGCTAAATGATAAAGATTTAAGTCAGGTTTATGAGGCATTCTTAATAAGTAAGCATACGCTTAAAACGATTAAGCAGAATTTGTTTTGGGCATTCTTTTACAATGTAGTTGCAATACCAATTGCTGCTTTCGGTTTTTTAAATCCGATGGTTGCAGCTTTAACGATGGCTTTTTCTGATGTTATTGTAATTGGAAATTCAATTCGTTTAAAATCAAAAAAACTAAAATAAGTAGCAGTTTATTTTTTAGTGTTAAACAATCATTTAAAACTTGTTAATAACTGATTACTGAAAAATTAGAATACTAATACACAGCTTTATATATTTACAACCTTTAGATTATTAGATTTAAATGAACAAAACAAAAGCTCCTTCATTATTTCAGTCAATATTACCAATATTGGTATTGGTTGCTTTATTAGCAATCAATGTTTTATTGGTATATGGAGATAATGCTTTATCAGGAGCAAATCAATTTGCATTATTAATTTCAGGTGCTGTTGCAGCATTTGTAGCCCTATACAATGGATACAAATGGGAGGAAATTTTAGAGGGAATTACTAAAAGTATTAGTTCTGCTCTACCTGCAATTATTATTTTATTACTTATAGGTTCACTTGCAGGAACTTGGTTGTTGAGTGGGGTTGTTCCTGCTATGATTTATTATGGGTTAGATATTTTAAACCCTACTATATTTTTATTCGCATCATGTGTTATTAGCTCAATAGTTTCTTTAGCAACTGGTAGTTCATGGTCAACAGTAGCAACAGTTGGTATAGCATTGTTGGGTATAGGAAAAGCTTTAGGAATTGATGATGGAATTATTGCCGGAGCAATTATTTCGGGGGCTTATTTTGGGGATAAAATGTCTCCTCTTTCAGATACAACAAATTTAGCACCAGCAATGGCAGGAACAGATTTAATAACTCATATTAAATACATGACTTATACTACTATTCCATCTGTTAGTATTACTTTAATAATATTTTTAATTATAGGATTTTTTTATGATGCAGGAGAACAAGTTAGTCAAGTAGATTCTTTGCAAGTAGCAATATCATCTAAGTTTAATATAACACCTTGGCTTTTTTTAGTTCCTATAGCTGTAATTGTTTTAATTGTAAAAAAAATACCTGCAATACCAGCTTTACTTTTTGGTAGTGTTTTAGGTGGTGTTTTTGCTGTTATTTTTCAACCTGATATAATTGTTTCAATTGGAGGGGCTGATAGTCTAATTTTAAACTCTTATAAGGCAATTATTGATGCAATGACTACAGATGTAGCATTTGAGACAGAAAATGAATTGGTTAATGAATTGCTATCTTCGGGAGGTATGAGTGGAATGTTAAATACAATATGGTTAATTCTGTGTGCTATGATATTTGGAGGAGTAATGGATAGAACAGGAATGTTAAAAAGATTGACTCAAAGTATTATTGGGCTAGCTAAAACAGATGGTTCTTTAATTGCAACAACAGCAACCTCTTGTATGGTTTTTAATGTTACAGCTTCAGATCAATATTTGGCAATAGTTGTTCCTGGCAAAATGTTTGCAGAAGAATATAAAGAACGTGGGTTACACCCAAAAGTATTAAGCAGAACATTAGAAGATTCCGGAACAGTTACTTCAGCATTAATACCATGGAATACATGTGGGGCATATCATTCAGGAGTTCTAGGGATTGCAACAGGTGATTATTTTATGTACTGTTTTTTTAATTTAATTAGCCCGTTAATGACTGTTCTTTTTGGGTTTATGAATATTAAAATTGCAAGAATAAAAGATAAAAAAGAAAAGAATAATTAAATTTATCAATTATGAGATTTATATTTTTATTAACACTATTACTTTCATTTTCTGTATTGTTTGCTCAGAACGATTTAACAGATGTTAGTTTGTATCACAATACATATGAACCTTCAGAAGTAATTGATCCTACATATGGTATAAAAATGTATGAGCCCTTAAATATGATGTTGGGTAATGATTCTACCAGAAACGATAATAATGGGTACGCAGCTAATGGTTTTCTTGAAGATTATTATAAATCAGGAGAGTTATTGCATAAAGGCTTTTATGTTGAAGGACAATTAAAAATTTACAAAAATTACTATCCTAGCGGAAATATTGAACGTAATTTCAGAATGACTGACCTTAAGAAAAGTAAAATGACATTATATTACGATAAAGAAGATCTTATTAAGTCGGATGCTGTATATATTGAAAATGAAGCTTTAAAGTGGACTGATTATTATCAAAACGGAAATGTGGAATTTGAAGAAGAGTATCATAAATCTTTTCAATATTATATTAAAAAGGCAAACTATTATGAAAATGGCAAACCTGAAAATGTTCTTGAATTAATAGATAAGAAAAAATTAGTTTATACTCAGTCTTATTATTATGATAATGGAAACATGAAAGAACAAGGTTCTGTCAAATATAATAAAGCAATGTTTGACTATGAAAGAATAGGAGTTTGGAAACTTTTTGATAAAGATGGTAACCCTACCAAACAACAGAAATACATTAATGGTGTTGCTCAATAAATAAAAGTTCACTTTTTAATTTTATTTTATGAATATTCAATCTACAAAAACATTAGCAGATGTTTATTATTTTCAGTTAAATAACCATCCAAGAAAAGATGCTTTTACACAAAAAGAAAATAATAAATGGGTTTCTCTTTCATCGAAAGAATTTATAGAAAAATCAGTTAAATTAAGTCTTGGTTTAATAGATTTAGGAATTGTTAAAGGTGATAGAATTGCTGTTGTTTCTAATAACAGAATAGAATGGCATTTAACGGATTTAGCTATACAACAAATAGGAGCAGTTAATGTTCCAATTTATTCCAATATAAATCCTGAAGATTATACTTATATTTTAAATGATTGTGGTGCTCGAGTAATTTTTATATCTGACGAAGAAATCCTTAAAAAAATATTATCAGTTAAAAGTTCGTTAACTTCAGTAGAATACATTTTTACTTATAATCAAATTGAAGGGGCTAAAAATTACTCTGAATTATTGTCTAACAATGAGGATACAAGCGAGATTGAAGAGTTAAGAAAAACTGTGAGTGAAGATGATTTAGCAACTTTAATTTATACCTCCGGAACAACTGGTAATCCAAAAGGAGTAATGTTAACTCATAAAAATTTAATATCTAATGTTATTGCATCATCACATAGATTACCAATGGGAGATGATTTAAAAGCATTAAGCTTTTTACCACTTTGTCATGTTTTTGAGCGAATGCTTGATTACTTATATATATTAAAAAGTGTTTCTATTTATTATGCTGAGTCTATAGATACTATTGGAGATGATTTAAAAGATGTTAAGCCTCATTTTTTTGCTACAGTACCAAGGTTGTTAGAAAAAGTTTATGATAAAATTGTAGCTAAAGGAACAGATTTAACTGGTGTAAAAAAGAAACTATTTTTTTGGGCATTAGAATTAGGGTTGCAATTTGACCCAAATATTGATAAAGGTTTTTGGTATAATTTTCAATTAAATTTAGCGAATAAGATTATTTTTTCTAAATGGAGAGAAGCACTTGGTGGTAATATTATTGCCGTTGTTTCTGGTGGTGCTGCTCTTCAACCTCGTCTAGCAAGAGTTTTTTCATCTGCTAATATACCAGTTTTAGAAGGATATGGATTAACTGAAACTTCTCCTGTAATAGGTGTGAATAGTCTAAAACCAGGAGGAAGAATGATTGGTACAATTGGGAAACCATTAGAAAATTTAGATGTTAAAATTGCTGAAGATGGTGAAATTATAGTGAAAGGACCGAGTATAATGAAAGGATACTATAATTTACCAGACATAACTTTAGAAGCTATTGACAGTGAAGGTTATTTCCATACAGGAGATATTGGTGAGTTTGTTGGAGATGGTTTTTTAAAAATTACCGATCGTAAAAAAGAAATTTTTAAAACTTCTGGCGGAAAGTATATTGCTCCACAAGTAATGGAAAATCGCTTTAAAGAGTCTCGCTTTATAGAACAAATAATGGTAATTGGCGAAGGAGAAAAGCATGCAGCGGCTATAATTCAACCTGATTTTGTTTTTCTTGAGTCATGGTGTAATAGAAAACAAATACCTTTTGAAAATTCTGAAAAAATAATAGAAAATCAGACTGTTATTAATCGTATTCAAAGAGAAGTTGATGAATTAAATTCAAATTTTTCTAATTACGAACAAATCAAGAAATTTGAATTAGTACCTTTTCAATGGGCTGTGGATACAGGTGAATTAACCCCTACATTAAAATTGAAACGTAAATTTATCAAAACAAAATTTCAACAGTTATTTGATAAAATTTACAGAAATAGCTAAAAATCATTATTGGCTATTGAATTAGTTTGTTCGAATTACAACCTTTAAATCATTTAGTAATTAAGATAACTAATGCAAGATGATTATATTTGCTGAAAATTATTAATCAAATTTAAGATGAAAAAAATTGTATTATTTGTATCGGTATTAACATTTTTAATGTCTTGTGGAGGAAACGAAGGAGAAGGTAATCAAACTGAAATTACAACAGATTTAATTAATAATCCTAATACTGCATCAGGAAGTGAAGTTGACAAAGATGAGCAACCATTTTTTGAGTTTGTTGAGGAGGTAATTGATTTTGGAACGATAACACAAGGAGAAATAGTTTCTAAAACCTTTAAATTTAGAAATGTTGGAAAAACAAATTTGATAATTTCTTCGGCTCAAGGTAGTTGTGGTTGTACAGTGCCTGAATGGCCAAAAGAGCCAATTAAACCTGGGGAGGATGGTACAATTGAAGTTACTTTTAACTCAAATGGCAAACAAGGCCTACAAAATAAAACGATTACGTTAGTTGCGAACACTGTACCTAATACTAAAGTTTTAGCAATAAAAGGAGAAGTTTTAGTGCCAGAAGGAGCCGAAAATAATTTGCCCACAGAATAATTGAATATATAAATATATTAGAAAAATGAATAATTTAGGAATATTGTTAATGTCACCTGCTGAAGGAGCAGGAGATGGAGGAGGAATTCAAACATTGTTAATGTTTGGATTAATTTTTATTGTGTTTTATTTCTTTATGATAAGACCACAAGTGAAAAAACAAAAAGAACAAAAGAAGTTTAGAGAGGCATTAGGTAAAGGAGATAGAATTGTTACTATTGGTGGAATACATGGTAAAATAGCTGAACTTAAAGAAGATACTGTTGTTATTGAGGTTGAAGGTGGTAATCGTTTAAAAATTGAAAAATCAGCAATTGCTCAAGAATTTTCAAGTGAAGAAATGCCTCAGAAATAAATTATAGAATTGAAAAATAGCTTAAATAATTTTAAGACTCTAATTCGTAAAGCTTCTAATAAAAGGAAGCTTTACGTGTTTTTAAGCTGTTTGTGTTTAACAATTTTTTTTTGGTTGTTAAATGCATTAGGAAATAAATATACTACGACAATAAAATTAAATGTAGAGTATAAGAACAACCCTAAAGATTTTGTTATTATAAACGATTTACCAAATGTGCTTTTTGCTAAAGTGAAAGGTCTCGGGTTTGATTTGTTAGGGTATAAGTTGAAATTTGATAAAAGTCCTTTAATAATAGATTTACTAGAAGTGAGAGGGATAAATAATTTGAACAATAAATTTAATTCAATTGTTGATTTTAGTGTTTATAAATCCTTTATTTCAAATGAACTTGGAAATCAAATTGAAGTTGATCAACTTTCGCCTGAAAAAGTTGATGTATTGTTAGATAAGCAATCAACAAAACTTATTAAAATAGAACCTGTATTAACTATTAATTTTGAAAACCAATATCAATTAGATGGTGAAATTAAAATTAAACCTGCAGTTGTAAGTGTTACTGGTCCTAAATCTGTTTTAGATACGTTACAAAATGTTTATACTGAAGATGTTTCATTTAATGGCTTGGAGGAGAATACAACTTTGGAAGTATCTTTAAATGAAAACTATAGATCTCAGCGGTTAAGTTTTGATTTAAATAAAGTAATTGTATTTATTCCTGTCGAAAAATTTACAGAGTCAACAATCAATATACCTATAAATTATATTAATGTTCCAGATTCAATAGAGTTGAAAGCAATACCAAATGAAGTACAGTTAAAATTTATGACTCCTTTAAGCAAACTTTCCAACCTTACACAATCAAAATTTAACGTAAATGTTGATTATTCTAATGCTAATGAAAAGTATGGTAAATTAAAAGTAAGCTTAACCAAATATCCAGATTATTTGAAGTCAATTATAATTAAACCATCTAAAGTTGAATACATTCTTAAAAAGAAATAGTCCTTTACTTGTAGGTTTGACAGGGGGAATAGGAAGTGGTAAAACAACTGTTTCTAAAATTTTTAATGTATTTGGAGTTAAAGTGTTCAATTCAGATAATGTTGCTAAAAATTTATTGAATACAAACAATGAAATAAGAAAAGAAGTAATAGAATTGTTTGGAGATGTTTATGAAAATAATTTAATAAATGCTAAGAAATTAGCTTCAATAGTATTCAATAACTCAGAACTAATTAATAAGCTTAACCAAGTTATTCACCCAAGAGTAAATCTTGAATTTATTGAATGGGTTAAAAACAACAATCAAGAAAAGTTACTTTTAAAAGAATCTGCGATATTAATTGAGAGTGGAGGTCATAATAACTTAGACCAAGTTATTTTAGTTGTTTCAGATGAATGTAATCGAATATCAAGGGTTGTTAAAAGAGATAACTCAACTAAAAGTGCAGTTTTAGAAAGAATAAATAAGCAATTAACTGATGAAGAGAAAATAAAATTTAGTAATTATATTATCTATAATAATGATAAGGATTTATTAATCCCTCAAATAGAAGATTTCTTAAATAAGTTTAATTATTCATCATCATCTTCTTCGTCTTCGTCATCATCAGAATAGAATTTTCTCATCACTTTGTTTTCTTCTTTAGCTTTTTCTTTACGTGCAGCCATTTTTTGTTTATCTAACTCGTCTGGATCATACTTTTTAAATACATCAACTAATTTTTTAGCTTTATTAGCTTCTGTAGTTTTTCCTATTTGTGTTAAATATTCTTCGACAATAAGCATTCCATGAGCAAGAACTCCTGCAGTTACTTCTGAAGGTTCAAAATTTTCATCAATTTTTTCAAGAGCCTCTAAAATATTTTTATCTCCCTCAACTGAATTTTTAGATTTCACTTCACTTATGCCTTCCCAAAGTTGTAAAATGGGATCGTTAGTCACAGCTCGATAGGCATATTTATAGTTGCTAGCAGCTTTACGATAATCCTCATTTAAATAATAATGCTGACTTAATTTATTAGATGTGTCTGCTAACAAATCATAATATTCTTTATAATCATCGTAATACTGATTTTCTTTTTTATCTTTTTTTAAAAAAGTATAACAATATTTTTGAGCATATTTTAGTGGTTTTTGATATTCTTCTCCTTTTGCTATTTCAAATTTATCAGGTCTTCTGGACATTTGATAATACCCCATTGAAGCATATATGTATGGTAGTGGGTGTCTTTTATATTTATCGTTTTGACTAAGAGATAAAGCTTTATCAACTACTTTATCATATTTTTCATCTACATATAAAAAAACTAATTCATCAATTTTTTTATCATCAGATTGAGCTTGAAGTTTTATTCCATAAGCTAAAATTGATAGTATTAAGAGAAGTCTTGTTGTCATAGCTGTAATTTTTTATTAAAAATAATTATTTCAATGAATAGAAACAAAGATAATGCCTAATTAATCAAAGTATTCTAAATTTGTTGAATATTAAAATAAATAGATAATGAGAGATAGGATAAGTTATACAGAAACTAATGATGAACTAAAAATAAAAATTAAGGCTTTATTAGATGAGAAGAAACAACAATTACTTTTAATATGGATTGTTTTATTTTCTATTTGTGGAATATTATTATTCTCGCAAATTTTTGGAGATTATGAAAAAACTACACTCTTATTTTTTTGTGTTTATATGGCTTTTTGGTTGTTTTTCGAATTTAAAGTTATTTATGCATATCGTTGGAGAAAGTATGGAGTTGAGGAAATTATTTTAAATAAAGATCAGTTAATTTTGATTAAAGAGATAGGAAAGAGGGGGGTAACTCAACAATTTGAAATAGATAAAATAAAAAAAGTGGAGAAATTTGATGGTGGAGAAAACGCTTTTTTTAAATCAATGAATACTTCTTATTGGAATATTAATAAATATAGCTTGTCATTTAAAATAGAGGGTAATTTGATACCTTTTGCTATTGATTTAAATGATGAGGAATCTAAAAAAATATCAAAAAAAATACATCAGTTTTTGAAGAACAAGCCTAACTAATTTTAAAAATTACAGTTTTTACTCTTCTCGTTTTTATTCCATCAATTTCCTCTTCTAATATTAAGTCTTTAGAAGCATCATTTTCAAAAACTTCTTTCATATTATTTAAAGCTCCAACAGGTATATTTATTTCAATAAATTGTTCCATAAGTTCGGCTCTATTAAAGTTCTTAAAATAGGGTGTTAAATCATTATCAAGTTGGTTTCTATTTTTAACTCTTAGTTGATTTGATTTGTATAGCGGGTTTTCAATTAACTTTTTAGCTCCTATTATTTCTAATAATTTAATAAATTGATTATCGCTTCCGATAGCTAGAACAATTGTTTTGTTATCTTTTGTTGTAAATGTTTCTCCGTAAGGTGCAATATTGGGATGTAAAGATCCAATTGGTCTTGGTATATGTTTATTCATTAACCAATTGGTAGCTTGATTTTTTAATGATGCTAAAGCAGAATCGTATAATGAAACTTCGACTTTTGAACCTTTTCCAGTTTTTTCTTTTTGTAATAAGGCTAATAATAAGCCCTCTTTAAGTTGGTGTGCGGCTAATACGTCGATTAGAGCAATAGGCATCTTGATAGGACCGCTTTCTGGAGTACCATTCATCGACATAAAACCAGTTTCTGCTTGCAAAACAACATCATAAGCAGCTCTTTTGTTAGATTCTCCATAACCGTTTATTTCTCCAAATATTATTTTAGGGTTATAGGATTTTAACTTTTCATAGTTCATTCCTAATTTTTTGTCATCACCAGGTTTAAAATTTGCAATAACAATATCAGCTGTTTTCACAAGTTCATAAACTTGTTCTTGATCTTCTTTTAGAGAGAGGTTTAAAAATAGATATTCTTTATTCCAATTTACAGATGAGAAATAAGCAGAAACATTATTTTCGGTTGGCTCACTAGAAAGCTTCCAGTTTCGAGTAACATCACCTCCTGTTAGTTTATTTTCTATTTTAATAACTTTTGCTCCAAGTTCAGAAAAAAACATTCCAACATCTGGACCAGCTAAAACACTGGCTAATTCAATTACGATTAAATTTGATAGCATATTTTGTTAATTAAGGAATTCTACCTGCTGTAAAATAATATTTTTGATAATATTTTTCATTTAAGTTACTGATAGTAACTCCTTTGTGAACAGAAGAGTGGACAAAATAACCATCTTTTAGAAAAATACCAATGTGAGATATTTGCTTTTTATTTATTTTAAAGAAAAGCAAGTCACCTTCCTTTAGTTGATTTTGATCAGTTATTTCTTTTGTTTGAGCATATATATAGCTTGAACTTCCGTTTAGTTTTAGGTTGTAAATTTTGCTGTAAATATTTTTTATTAAACTAGAGCAATCTATTCCTTTTTTAGTATTTCCAGCATATTTATAAGGAGTATTCATCCAATTATAGGCCTCGTCATATAATAAGTGATAATTGCATGAATCAATCTCAATACCATTTTCACAATAAAAATTCTCTGGATCTTCTTCTAAAATGTAAGTTACTTGAGCTAACAGGTTAAAAAATGTTAAGCAAGTTAAGCTAATAGTAAGAGAATATTTAAATAGTTGTAACACTTATTTTTTTGACAGATTAATAAAAAGTTCTTTATCCATTCGAGGAGAAATTGAATTGTATGCAATATCCATTATATTTATATCAAAATATGGCGAAAAATATTTTAAATATTCATCTTTATTCCCTCCAAAAGGAGGTTTGTCGTCATTAAGTTTATCATTAAATAAAAGACCTACTAATTTGCCATTTTCATTTAGTAATTCAAACATATGCTTGGCATATTTACTTCTTAAATTTGGAGTAATTGCACAAAAAAATGTTTGTTCAATAATTAAATCATATTTGCTTATATGGTTGAAGAAATCGTCACAAATTAAATGGTCACTAGAAATTGAGGGTATTCTTTTTTTTAGATTATCTAAAGCAATATGAGAGAAGTCAATAACAGATAGATTATTAAACCCACTATTATAAAGATATTCAGCTTCATAAGCGTTACCACAACCAGGTATTAGAATTTTTAAGTTTTTGTTTTGAAGTTGATCAATATATTCTTTAAGAGGTGGCGAAATATATCCAATATCCCATCCTTGATCTTTTTTTTTGTATTTATTATTCCAATAATTTGCATTAAGATTTACCATTATTTTTTCTGTATTTTTTTATTTGAATTACAATCACCTTTAGAGTCTCCATGAGCTTGATGAGCAGGCCAAGCAGATTGAGGTATTTGAATAGTTTGAGGATTGTCAGGATTTCCAGGTGGAATGTGGCATATTGTTATTTTGTTAATTTCTTCCTCTTCAACTTCTTCACAATCACCTAATACATCTCCATGAGCTTGATGAGCAGGCCAAGCAGATTGAGGTATTTGAATAGCTTGAGGATTGTCAGGATTTCCAGGTGGAATGTGGCATATTGTTATTTTGTTACTTTCTTCCTCTTCAATTTCTAAACAATCACCTAATACATCTCCATGAGCTTGATGAGCAGGCCAAGCAGATTGAGATATTTGAATAGTTTGAGGATTGTCAGGGTTTCCAGGTGGAATGTGGCATATCGTTATTTTGTTACTTTCTTCCTCTTCAATTTCTTCACAATCACCTAATACATCACCGTGAGCTTGATGAGTAGGCCATTCAGGTTTAGGAATTGATAAATTTGATTTAAGACCAGTTTGAGGGTCTTTATGACAAATATCTATGTATTTAATTTCTCTTGGGCAAAGACCTTTTGTATCACCATGAGAGTAATGAGAAAGCCAGTCAGATTCGTTGATAAGAATGTTTGTTTTTAGACCTGAATCAGGATCTTTATGACAAATTTGAATTTGTTTATCATTAATAATAATAGGGCAATCACCTAATACATCACCGTGAGCTTGATGAGTAGGCCATTCAGGTTTAGGAATTGATAAATTTGATTTAAGACCAGTTTGAGGGTCTTTATGACAAATATCTATGTATTTAATTTCTCTTGGGCAAAGACCTTTTGTATCACCATGAGAGTAATGAGAAAGCCAGTCAGATTCGTTGATAAGAATGTTTGTTTTTAGACCTGAATCAGGATCTTTATGACAAATTTGAATTTGTTTATCATTAATAATAATAGGGCAATCACCTAATACATCACCGTGAGCTTGATGAGTAGGCCATTCAGGTTTAGGAATTGATAAATTTGATTTAAGACCAGTTTGAGGGTCTTTATGACAAATATCTATGTATTTAATTTCTCTTGGGCAAAGACCTTTTGTATCACCATGAGAGTAATGAGAAAGCCAGTCAGATTCGTTGATAAGAATGTTTGTTTTTAGACCTGAATCAGGATCTTTATGACAAATTTGAATTTGTTTATCATTAATAATAATAGGGCAATCACCTAATACATCACCGTGAGCTTGATGAGTAGGCCATTCAGGTTTAGGAATTGATAAATTTGATTTAAGACCAGTTTGAGGGTCTTTATGACAAATATCTATGTATTTAATTTCTCTTGGGCAAAGACCTTTTGTATCACCATGAGAGTAATGAGAAAGCCAGTCAGATTCGTTGATAAGAATGTTTGTTTTTAGACCTGAATCAGGATCTTTATGACAAATTTGAATTTGTTTATCATTAATAATAATAGGGCAATCACCTAATACATCACCGTGAGCTTGATGAGTAGGCCATTCAGGTTTAGGAATTGATAAATTTGATTTAAGACCAGTTTGAGGGTCTTTATGACAAATATTTATGTATTTAATTTCTCTTGGGCAAAGACCTTTGGTGTCACCATGAGAGTAATGAGAAAGCCAGTCAGATTCGTTGATAAGAATGTTTGTTTTTAGACCTGAATCAGGATCTTTATGACAAATTTGAATTTGTTTATCATTAATAATAATAGGACAATCACCTAATACATCACCATGAGCTTGATGAGTAGGCCATTCAGATTCTTTAATTTTAATGGAATTAGATGTGCCATCATTGCTTTTATGGCAAATAGAAATTTCTTTTTCGTTATTACAAGATAGTTGAATAAATTCTGTATCGCTTAAACCATCATTAATAGCTGTTATTTTAAAATTATTAATGCCTGGGTTTAAATTTAAAGTAGCATTTAGAGTATTGTTACTTGCTTGATAATAATATAAATATGATGGAACTTTTTGTTCGTTTTGTAAAAATTCGATATTATTTTCATTTAAGATGTTATCAATCATTACTTCAAACTGAACAGAACAATTTCCTATGAATGTTGTTTGTGTTGGATTGATAATATTTATTACAGGAGATTTTGGTATAGAGGGAGTTGGATTTTCAGTAGGGGCTTCTGTAATTGGTGTTGTAGGATATGGGGTAGTATATGTCGGAGGTGGAATGTAAGTTTCCGTTTCATAATGATTTCTTTTTATCAAATTAAAAATGAACCCAATAGAAGTATAATGATATATGTCTTTGATAAAAGCAGGATCTCTTGAAGGTTGATATACTTGGCCATCAAAATAATCTGTTTGCGGTAATGAAATTTTATGTTCGAATGCAATTGTAAAAAAAGGAGCAACTCTAACACCAATACCTAATCCAATTGTTGGTGTGAAAGCAAATGATTTTGAGTTTGGGTTACTAAAGTTTGACTCATAAGTGCCATCTCTTAAATTAGTAAGTTGATTTTTTATATCAGATTTAGTAGTTAATTCAATGGTAGAATAATCATAAAGGTTTCCAGTCTGATTAAGCTGATCTGTTTCAGTAATATAATCAGAAACTCCACCACCTAAAAATAAATAAAATAAAATTCCATGTTGGGAATAGAGTTTATTAAATTTAAGTATTGCTTCAAAAGCAAGTTCGTTAAAGGTTGTTCGATTGTTTAGGAATAAAGGTAAGTTTGAATAATCACTACTTATATTATTTATGCCATTTATAGTATTGTTTGAAATTGAACCACTATGAATTTGATATTCATCACCATATGTCCTGCCTCTTAAAAATTGCCCCCTCATCGAGACCCCAAAAAAGCTATATGAATTTTCAATTACAGCATATTCTATTGTTGCACCATATCCTAAGCCAAAAAGGTTTGTTGAAATATCTGTAGATTGAAAAGTTGTACCAATATTTAATCCAAATTTTACTCTCCCAGTTTCGTAGGTATTTTGTTGTGCGTAAAATATATTTATACAAAAAAGAAATATAAATGCAGTAATTAATTTTTTCATAGAAGTTTACTTATAATTCTCTAGCTAGAGCCCAATTAAAATTTAATAATGAATTTTAAATATATAAAAAAAAACACCTTGATTAATCAAGGTGTTCGTATCTATTTATTAAATTTTTTTTATAAATATGTTTGAAGATTATTTGTTCTTGACAATCTTCTCATTCTTCTAAGACCACGCTCTTTTATTTGTCTAATACGTTCTCTTGTTAATCCAAAATGATTTCCAATTTCCTCTAAAGTCATTTCTTTTCGTCCACTTAAGCCATAGAATAATCTTATAACTTCAGCTTCCATCCCTTTTAAATAAGATAAAGTACGCTCAATGTCAGTAGAAAGAGACTCATGAATTAAAGAATCATTAGGAGCAGGTGTTCCATCGCTTTCAATAACGCTAATTAAACTATTGTTATCGTCATCATTTGCCATAGGAGCATCTAAGGAAGCTTGTTTTTTAGACATTTTTCTAGAGTTTTGAACTTTCTCTAAATCCATATCTAATAATTCAGATAATTCCTCATCAGTAGGTTCACGTTCCATTGTTTGTTCAAATTCACTAGATGCTTTATTAATCTTTTGAATTTCACCTAAACGGTTATGAGGTAAACGAATTGTTCTAGAATTATCAGCAGCAGCTTTTAAGATACTTTGTCTAATCCACCATACAGCATAAGAAATAAATTTAAACCCCTTGGTATGATCATATCTTTTTGCAGCTTCAATTAAGCCTAAGTTACCTTCGTTAATTAAATCTTCTAAAGTAAGTCCCGTATTTTGGTATTGCTTAGCAACACTGATAACGAAACGTAAGTTAGCTCTAACCAATTTGTTTAAAGCATAATCGTCACCATCTTTAATTTTTTGTGCTAATTCTACCTCCTCATCAGCAGTAATCATCCCTTCTCTTGAAACCTCTTGAAGATATTTCTCCAAAGATTTACTCTCTCTCTTGGTGATTTGCTGTGTAATTTTTAGTTGTCTCATGTTTGTTGTTGTCTATAAAGTTTTGATACCTTTTAATTATCAAAAACCATGCAAAACTTTTTTTATTTGTAATTATTCTAAATTAGTTTCTTTATTAACGTAGATCTTTTAATAATGTTGCCTTTTTAACTCTTTTTTAATGTTAATTTTTTGTTAATGATTAAATTAATTCATCACTAAACTTAAAAAGGTTAGCTTATTTTTTTTATGACCGTTTTATCATCGGTAAATATTGTTTTCCAATTTTTGTCAAAAACTTTCGAGATATACCGTGAATAAAGCTTAAGACGCACATTTTTGTTTTTACTTTTTTCTTTTTCGCTTTGTTCACCGGTAAATTCAAATGAATTTACATTAGGGTGTTCGCTTTTATATAAACGAACAATTTCAACAATGGTTGCCATAACCTGGTAAACTTCACCTTTATTAGTAATGCTATATTCTTCACCCTCGTATTCTTCATTAGTAACACCAAAAACAATTGTTGCATTTAGTATATTGTCTTGTTTTCGTCCAAAACGAACTTCGTAGTTCACTTCATTGTCGGTTGTAAACGAATAGATAGTGCCGCTTTTTATTGTTGGGGGAATTATTTTGAATGTTTTGATAGCTGACATAATTGCAGCCGCGAAGATTTAAAATTTTTATTAATTAAAAAAATAAAATTTACATGAAATCAGTTTTATTACATTTGAGGTAAAAATCTTATTTAAATGGCAAAGTTTGGAAAATGGATAGGTAGTGGTTTAGGTTGGGCTTTTGGCGGCCCTATAGGAGCATTGGTTGGATTTGCGGTTGGTTCAGCAATAGATACTGCATTTATAAATGGAGATGAGCCGACAACTGCATATCAAAGGCATAAAAGAACGAAACCTGGAGATTTTGGAGTTAGTCTTTTAGTATTGATAGCTGCGGTAATGAAAGCTGATGGAAAGGTTGTAAAGTCTGAGCTTGATTATGTGAAAAAATACTTTCTTAAACAGTTTGGATCTGAACAAACTCAAGAACATTTATTGGCATTACGTGAAATTTTAAAGAAAGATATACCATTACAAGATGTCTGCCTACAAATAAAAGCTTACACAATGTATCCTGCTAGGCTTCAGTTATTACATCTTTTGTTTGGAGTAGCTTCTGTAGATGGAGAAATACATTCTACTGAGTTGAATATAATTAATCAAATTGCAAGTTATTTAGGTATAAGAGCAAATGATTATGTATCTATAAAAGCAATGTTCTTTAAAGAAGTTGATAGTGATTATAAAATTTTAGAAATAGATAAAAATTCTACTGATGAAGATGTTAAAAAGGCTTATCGAAGAATGGCAGTTAAATATCATCCTGATAAAGTAAGCCATTTAGGAGAAGAGTTTCAGAAAGGGGCAAAAGAAAAATTTCAAAAAGTTCAAGAAGCTTTTACAAATATTAAAAAGCAAAGAGGAATGAAGTAAAAAGATTAGTTAATTAATCTTTTTTTCTATTGTTAGGTAATGCAGAACTTTTAATACTTGTAGAATCAGTATTTGCAGTTTTTGTAGCATTTATTGAAAACATTTTAAATAAGTTATAGTCGTATTTTGTTTTTGTAATTTTTTTATCTTGAGTAGACTCATTTTCTCCATTAGCAGAAAAACCTTGTATAGTTAGTAAACTAAATAATAGGGTGATTAAAAAAGCTTGAGTCTTCATAAACAATTTAATTTTTTCAAAAATATAAAACTTTTCGTCTAAAATTATAATTGTTAATATAATTTAACATAATTATAACTGACATAATAACAATGGTATAGAAATAGCATATCTATAATTGATTTGAATAAACAAGAAAAAAATAAAATTTTAAACGCAATTTTTTTTCCATCACTTTTTGTCTTGGTTATTAGTGTTGTCCATGCATTGCAGTATTTTTTAAATTATAATTGGTTTCATTATGGCATATACCCTTTAAGGGTTGAAAATTTATCAGGTATCATTTTGTCAGTTTTTATTCATGGTGATTTTAACCATTTATTTAATAATGCTATCCCTTTATTAATATTAGGTACATCATTATTTTATTTTTATAAAGAAGTAGCTTTAAAAGTTATTGTGTGGATTATTTTAATGGGAGGAGTGTGGACTTGGATTTCCGCTCGAGAAGCCTATCATACAGGAGCAAGTGGATTGATTTATGGGTTATTTGCTTTTTTAATGATTAGCGGATTTATTAGAAGGAATACTCAATTAATATCTTTATCATTTTTTGTTGTGTTAGTATATGGAAGTATGGTTTGGGGAATTTTTCCAATAAAACTTAACATTTCTTTTGAGGCACATTTTTGGGGTTTTATTTCTGGAATTGTCCTAGCAGTTTATTATAGAAAGCAAGGGCCTCAAAAAGTAGTTTATGAATGGCCAGAAGAGGAAGGGGAGAACGAGGAAAACGCTTATTGGAAAATAAATCAACCACCAAAACAATCTAAAAGAGAAATAAACTACATTTTTAAGCCTAAAGAAGATGTTGAAGAGAAAAGTTAGATACTAATACACTCTTTGTTTAGCCAAGATTTTAAAAGTAATATCATTTCTCTTTGCAAGGTTTGACCTTTGTCTTTCGTGTACCAAATTTGAAATTGTTCTTTTAATTCACTCATTTCCATTGTGGGGTTAGCTTTTTCTTTGTGTAACCAATCTTGAAGAAATTTAGGGCGTGGTCCCCAAGTGCCTAGTTCGTTTAACTTTTCATCTAGGCAAATTAGTTTAGGAATTGATTTTCCTCCATTCGTTAAATATTGGTCCATTAATTCAGGATTTTCATCGCGTAAAACAATTTTTAATGAAATATTAGGGTTGGTTTCTGCAATTTTTGCTAATACTGGTAGATTTTGAGCAGCATCACCACACCAACTTTCAGATAAAACAATCCATGTTAATTTGTCGTTTAGACAATCAACTGTATTTAATACTTCAGAAGAAGGAATTGTTGTCTTAAAAACTCTCTTCATCCTGCTGTAATTCAATTTAGTGTAATCAATAAAAGCTTTACTTTTGTCATTACCAGTTGTTCCTCCTTCTTGTACCAATTTTTCAATCAGGTTAAAATATTCTTCGTAGGAAATACTTTTGTCTAAATCTGTTTGCGTAACCATAATCAATTATTTTTGTGTAAAATTATTTAATACTAATAACAATAGACATTATTATAGTAAAATCCTTACATGAAAATTGAGATTAAATTAACTGATGATAATTCGCATACACTATTTGTTCCAGATCTAAATGAAACTTATCATTCTAAGCATGGGGCAATTCAAGAATCAATGCATGTATTTGTAAATGCAGGATTAGGTTATTTTAATCAAGATAAATTAACTGTCTTGGAGGTCGGTTTTGGAACGGGGTTAAATGCTATATTGTCAAGCGTTTTTGCTTTGGAGAATGCTGTTTTAGTCGATTATACGGGTGTAGAAGCTTATCCAATAAATAATGAGATTACGCAACAATTAAACTATGCTAACTTAATAGAAGGTGTATCAGAAGAGCAGTTTTTAAACCTTCATTATTTAAGGTGGAATGAAAAAACTAAGATTTCAAATTATTTTAGCTTAACAAAGCTGAATAAATCTATTAAAGATTTCGAACTAGATAATAACTTTGATGTTGTTTTTTTTGATGCTTTTGGTCCAAATGTTCAACCTGAGATGTGGGATAAATCAATATTTGAAAATCTTTTCAATTCATTAAAAGAAAACGGCGTATTGGTAACCTATTGTGCAAAAGGAAGTGTGAAGAGAACTTTAAAGGAAGTTGGCTTTACGATAGAAAATTTACCTGGTCCTCCAGGTAAAAGAGAAATGACAAGAGCTATAAAATATTGATTTTATGAAAGAAGAATTAAGATCTAAATTAGAGAAAGGAGAGAGGAATAAAGCTGAAAATCAATTGGTATCTAAAAAGCTTAAGAAAAGTAAACCCAAAAGTTTAGATATTATCACCCATAATGCGCATGATGAAGTATTTGAAAAAATAAATTGTTTGGATTGTGCCAACTGCTGTAAAACTACAAGTCCAACATTTTATGAAAGAGATATTGATCGTTTAGCCAAGCATTTAAAAATAAAACCTTCCGCATTTATTGCTCAATACTTATTAAAAGATGATGTAGGAGATTATGTTTTGAAAGAAGCACCATGTCCTTTTTTAGATTATGAAAATTATTGTATGGTTTATGAGAGTAGGCCTACTGCATGTAGAGAGTACCCACATACAAACAGAAAAAGATTTTACCAAATACTAGATTTGTCGATAAAAAATACACAGATATGTCCAGCGGTTGTTGAAGTTTTTGAGAAAATAAAAGAGAATTATAAATAAGTATTATACTTATTCATCTTCTGTTAAAATATTTTTCACACGACCAACTGTGCCATCATCTAATTGAACCTTTATGCCATGTGGATGGTTGGGTGATTTAGTTAAAATTCGTTTAACAAAGCCAAAGGTTAATTCACCTGTTCGCTGATGGTGTTTTTGTACAACTTCAACTTCGATGCCTATTGATATATTTTTTCTACAAGTCCCTTCCATACTTTAGAATACACTTGGTATGTTTCTACGAGTAAGTTTTAAATCTTGTAAGATAGATGATTTCACTTTTATGGTAAAAGTATAGCTTTGTCTAAAACCAATCGGGACCCATTGCATACTCATTTCCCAACAATGTAAATCTCTGTAAATATTAATTGTTGTGTAAGTGTATTTATGATTTTGAAAATCATATCCAGAAGAGAAACCTACTTTCCATTTCTTAGTTAAACTAACATCTCCAGAGAAATTTAATGTTTGTATAACTCTTTTTGAATCCTCAAATTGAGGTTTACTGTAATTTACATTATAGCCGATATTTAATGTCCAGGGAATATCAAAATCGATATAATCATCTAAGTTTGAATTGATATAAGCTAATTCTTCTTCTGTAGCAAATTTGCTTTCCTTTTCTTTTTTATGACTTGTTTTACTTCTTAAAGAAAAACTAGCAGCAAGGTTTGCGTTAGTTAATCTACCCAAGCCACCTTCTTGACTGTAATGTGATTTATTTACTCTCGTTCCGTTTGTGTCTAAAGCGTAAGGATCTATTGTACTATTAAAGTTTAAGTTTATCTTTTTAAAGATAGAAGTTCTTGCTGTTAAAGAAATATTACTCCAATTAAATGAGTCGGCAAGCATGTTGTAGTTGGTTGTTAAGCCAAGATTGTCAATTAGAGTTATTTTGCTAATTGGGTTTATGGTATCTTTTCTGTTTCTAACTTTCATTTCAAAGTTTTGTAATAAACCAAAGTTTAATAATCCAGCTTCTACTGTATTAGAAGTACCATAAATACCATCTTGAAAAATAGAATAATCATAAGTTGTATTTGAAGAATCAGTATAGCTTCTTAGTCCACTATTGTTTTCTGGAACATAGCTTAATCCAACACTGGGAGTAATTACATGACGTAAAGCTTTTATGTTTTTACTTTTAAACGAGTACATACCAAATACCTTAGTAGTCAAGTTGGCAGACATATTATAGGAATTTCCTCTAGCAAACCCATTAATTGTATCAGTGTAAACACTATTACTTGTGTCGCTCCAGTTTTTATTTATTGTTTTTAAGTACCATATTTCAGAATAATTAAATGAAGGTGTTAAACTGAAATATTTAAAAACTTTTAATGAAGTGTTAATGGGAATATTGTGTCTCATTCCATTTTTGAATTTCTCAGTAAGGTATTGAGGCTCATTGATATTAAATAGAGAATCTAACGCAGTAACTTCATTTCTTGCGCTCATTGCATAACCAAATCCAATTTTCTCGTAAAATCGTTGGCTACCAACTGTGTTTTTTCGTTTAAGCGGATAGATACGTGCCATATTTAAAGCTATGTCTGGCAAACGAACTGTAATTAACTTTGTTAAATTGTTTTGACTATGTGAGGCATTTAAATTTAAAGTAAATGGGCTGTTACCAAATCGTTTAGTGTAAGAAATACTTGAATTTGCTGTTGATGATAAATAATCATTAGAAGTAGAGTTAAAGTTGTTTGTAAAGTTAGTTGTTGTACCAAAATTTACGTTTGCAGAGAATACACTGTTTGGTCTTGCTTTAGGATCTTGATTGTGTCTCCATCTAAAAAAGAAATCTTTACGTTCACTAAAGTCAGGAAATTCTTTTTCACTGTTTTTAAATACAGAATAGGATAAATTTACATTTCCATTAAAATGATATCTGTCTTTGTAATTGGAATTAAATTTAGCACCCCAGCTACCTTTGGAATAAAAGTCTCCAGTTAATTGAGCATCAAGATGTTCGTTTACATAAAGGTAATAACCACCATTTAACATGAAAAATCCATATTGTGCACTTTCTCCTGGTTCTGGAATTACAATTCCAGAACGTTGTTTGTTACTATTTGGAAAAAAGCCAAAAGGGATAGCAAAAGGAGTAGGGGCATTTTCAATAAATAAATCAGCTGGTCCTGTTATAATTTTATCGTTGGGAATTACTTTTAGTTTTGTTGCTCCAAAATGGTAGTGAGGCTCAGCAAGGTTACAGGTCGTGTATTTTCCATTTTTAATATATAAAATGTTGTCAGGATTTTTATAGATTTTATTTCCATGTATATAGCCACCACCTTCTTGGGTTTTTACATCGGTAATCAATCCTTTTTTAGTATTGAAATTGTATTTTATTTCGTGCGCATTAAATTCTTTTGTAGCTTGTTTAAAAATAGGTTCTCCAAAATATTTTCCGGTAGAATCTTGTTTTCCTCTTGCAGTAACAACATTTGAATCTAAATCAGACTCAATTTCTTCAGCTTTTAATTCGATGTCTTCATAATAGATCTCCGATTCGCCAAACAAGAAAACTTGTTGACTTTTCATATCAAATCTTATTGAATCTGTGGCTTTGTACTTTACTTTCGATTCTAATGCATCTTTTGAAATAAATGAATCAATAGTTAACACAACTAAACTGTCAGTTCGTGTAGTATCTGTTTGAGCTACCCCCAAAGAAGGTAGTACTATAAATAATAGTATAACTACTTTGAAAAACGTTTTTAAATTATTGGTATAAATGTTGTTTTTCATCTACGGCTAAATTCTTATCAATTAAGCAAATGCTTTGTATTAAGCGATAAGAATTATTAACATTAAAGTTGTGATAAAATAGTTTTATCAGTTAAAGGGCTCAAAATTAAAAAAATAAATTTGACGATATGTTGTTACCATACTTAAAC
The DNA here is from genome assembly GCF_007993035.1 of Vicingus serpentipes. Lineage (NCBI taxonomy): Bacteria > Pseudomonadati > Bacteroidota > Flavobacteriia > Flavobacteriales > Vicingaceae > Vicingus > Vicingus serpentipes. Next base: position 87,176 of record NZ_VOOS01000001.1, on the reverse strand, counting down.
ATGAATAGTTTTCAAATAATGAAACGGTTTATTTTAGTTTTTCTTGTTTTCATTAGCTTTAAAAGCTTTTCTTATAACTTTAAATTAAAAAACGAAGATTTTTTTGGAGTTAAAACAGTAGTTATAGATGCTGGACATGGAGGTCATGATGGAGGTTGTCAAGGTGCACATTCTAGCGAAAAAAATGTTGCTCTTTCTATCGCATTAAAATTAGGAGCTTATATAGAACAAAATTTTCAAGACGTAAAAGTTATCTATACTAGAAAAACTGATGTTTTTTTAGAATTGACAGAAAGAGCTCGTATTGCAAATAAAGCCAATGCAGATTTGTTTATTTGTGTTCATGCTAATGCAAATGATAATAAAGGTGCATTTGGAACTGAAACTTTTGTTATGGGGTTGCATAAATCAGAAGCTAACTTAAAAGTTGCCCAACGAGAAAACTCTTCTATACTTTTAGAGGATGATTATAAATCGAAATATGAAAATTTCGATCCTAATTCACCAGAATCATATATTACAATGACATTGATGCAGAGTGCATATTTAGAGCAGAGTTTGTTGTTAGCCTCTAAAATTCAAACTCAATTTACAGAGCGTGTTGGAAGAAAAAACAGAGGAGTAAAGCAAGCAGGTTTTTTGGTTCTACATCAAACTTCAATGCCAAGTGTATTAATAGAAACAGGATTTTTAACAAATGTTGAAGAAGAAAAGTTTTTAAATTCTGAAATCGGTCAAGATTATATGGCTTCAGCTATATTTAGAGCTTTTAAGGATTATAAAAATGAATTAGAGATAAAAATAAAGCAACCTGAAGAAGAAAAGAAGGAAGAAGTAAAAGTTGAAGAACCTATCGTGAAAGAAGAAATTAAAAAAGATAAGAAAGACAAAAAGAAAGATGATGTTGAAGAAGGCGTTGTTTTTAAAGTTCAAATAGCAACATCATCAGTGAAAACTGAATTGAAACCAGAAAATTTTAAAGGTATAGAGGGGGTAGGATTGTATGAGGCAGGAGGTTTGTATCGATATACAGTTGGGAAAGAGAAAAATTTAAATCAAGCAAATGTTTTGCAATTACAATTAAGAGGTAAAGGTTTTGAAGATGCTTTCATTGTTGCTTTTAAAGATGGTAAAAGAATTCCAATTAGTGAAGCAATTAAATTACAAGAAAATTAACTTTTAATACAAAGCCATTTTTTTGTCAAATGAATTCGTTTACCGATATTTGCAAAAGTCTCGAAATTATATAAATGAAAATTTCTAAAGAAGTAAAAGTTGGGTTTGTAGCTATGTTATCTATAGCTCTACTTGTGTGGGGTTATAATTATTTAAAAGGAACGAATTTACTATTCAAAACTAAAACTGTATATACAGTTTATCCTTCTGTTGCAGGTTTAGCAAAATCATCACCAATACTTATAAATGGATTTCAAATAGGAGTAGTTGAATCTATTTATTTTCACCCAAATCAATCAGGCAGTGTTGTGGTAGAACTTTTAATCACAGAAAATGATTATATAATTCCAAATAATTCTTTTGCAAGTCTTATTAGTATGGATTTTCTAGGTTCTAAGGCAATTGCATTAAAAGTAGGCAACAGTAAGACAGAATTGTTAGATGGAGATACTTTACAAGCGGATATTGAAATGTCGATGTTAGATGATGTAAGTGAGCAAATTTTACCAATAAAACAAAAGGCTGAAAATTTAATGGACTCTCTTAATATAGCTGTTTCTGGTTTGTCTAAAACATTAAATAATCTAAATGAAGTTTTAAATGTTAAAAACAAAAGAAACTTAGAATTAGCTTTAGTGAAATTAAATACAACTGTAGAGAGTTACAATGTGCTAGCTTTAGAGTTAAACAACACTATTAAAACTGTTGTAAAACCGACCTTAAAAACTTATAAAAACTTAGGAGATTCTCTAGCATCTCTTGACTTAAAATCTACTATGGAATCAGCTCAAAAAACCTTTGAGAACATGACCGATATAATGACTAAAATTAATAATGGAGAAGGGACAATGGGACAGTTGATGAATAATGATAGTTTATACAATCATTTAGATTCTGTTTCTGTAAATCTAGATAGACTTTTAATTGATTTTAAAGAACATCCAAAAAGGTATGTTCATTTCTCTGTTTTTGGAAGAAAGGATAAAGACTAATAATTTAATTTTATGATATCATCAATTGTTTTTGTTGTTTTACTATTAGGAGCATCATTCTTGTTTGCTAAAAATGTTAAAACGATAATAAGAAACATTAAACTAGGAAAAGACCTAGATAGATCGGATAAAAAAAGCGAACGTTTTTCTTTAATGGCAAGAGTGGCACTTGGTCAATCTAAAATGGTTGTTCGTCCAGTTTCAGGTTTACTTCATATAGTGGTTTATGCTGGATTTTTAATAATCAATATTGAGGTTTTAGAAATTGTATTGGATGGTATTACTGGTAACCATAGGTTGTTTGCACCACTAGGTTCTCTTTATACTGGATTGATTTCAATATTTGAATTTTTAGCTTTAGCTGTTTTACTTGCGTGTGTTGTTTTCTTAATTAGAAGAAACGTGCTAAGAATTAAACGTTTTCACCTAAAAGAAATGACGTCATGGCCTAAGTCAGATGCGAACTTAATTTTGATTACTGAAATTTTATTGATGGGTGCATTTTTGTTGATGAATGCAGCAGATACTCAATTGCAAAATTTAGATGCTGATCATTATACACAGGTTGGAACTTTTCCAGTAAGTGGAGTATTTGTTAAAATGTTTAGTGCTGCATCTATAGAAAGTCTAGTGATGATAGAAAGAGGTTTATGGTGGTTTCACATCATTGGTATTTTTGCATTCTTAAACTATTTACCTTATTCTAAACATTTCCATATTTTATTAGCATTTCCAAATGTGTTTTATTCTAAACTAACACCTAAAGGTGAATTAGATAATATGGCAGCAGTAAAAAAAGAAGTAGAGTTAATGTTTGACCCAAATGCTGATCCATACGCTGCACCTGCTGAGCCTGTTGGAGAACCACAAAGATTTGGAGCAAAAGATGTTAAAGATTTAACTTGGAAGCAGCTAATGGATAGCTACACATGTACTGAGTGTGGTAGATGTAGTGATGTATGTCCAGCAAATACTACTGGTAAAGCATTGTCTCCTCGTAAAATAATGATGGATACAAGAGATCGTTTAACAGAGGTAGGAAAAGGTATTGATAAAAATGGAGCTGATTATGATGATGGAAAATCATTATTGAGAGATTACATTACAGAAGAAGAATTATTGGCTTGTACAAGTTGTAATGCTTGTACAGAAGCTTGTCCGGTAAACAACGACCCGCTTTCTGTTATCGTTGATTTACGTAGATATTTAATCATGGAAGAATCAAAAGCTCCAAGCGAATGGACTGGAGTATTTACAAATATTGAAAATAATGGTGCTCCTTGGCAATTTGCTCAAGCAGACCGATTGAATTGGAAAAATGAAGAATAAAAGTTTAGAAGACAAAATTGTTGATGGACAAAAGATTAGTCCTGTTTTACCAGAAGATGTAAAAAACTATTTAATTGATATAGATGGAACTATTTGTGATGATATTCCAAATGAAGAACCAGAGCGAATGGCAACTGCTAAAATTTACGAAGGTGCTTTAGAAACAATTAATAAATGGTATGAAGAAGGTCATATCATCACTTTTTTCACTTCTAGATTAGAAGATCATAGACAAGTAACAACAGAATGGTTGGATAGACATGGATTTAAATATCATGGAATGATGATGGGTAAACCTAGAGGAGGTAACTACCATTGGATAGATAATCATATTGTTAGAGCAACACGATACGAAGGTAAGTTTACAGATTTAGAGGTGAGAGATGCCAAAGTAGAAGTTTTTAAAAAATAAATTATGAGTGAATTAAAAGTGCCAACAATGGCAGAGTTGATGGCTTCTGGTCAGCAACCAGATGTTTTGTTTTGGGTAGGGTGTGCTGGAAGTTTTGATGATAGAGCAAAGAAAATTACTCGAGCATTTGTTAAAATTTTAAATCATGTAGGTGTTAATTTTGCGGTACTTGGTACTGAAGAAAGTTGTACAGGTGACCCTGCTAAACGTGCCGGAAATGAGTTTTTGTTTCAGATGCAAGCCATGGGGAATATTCAGGTGTTAAATGCTTATGAAATAAAAAAGATAGTTACCACTTGTCCGCATTGTTTTAATACACTTAAAAATGAATATCCTGAGTTAGGAGGAAACTATGAAGTTTTACACCACTCTGAATTTATTCAACAATTAATAAATGATGGAAAGCTTACCATTGAAGGAGGTTCGTTTAAAGGTAAAAAAATCACCTTTCATGACCCATGTTATTTAGGTAGAGCCAATGATGTGTATGAAGCACCAAGACAGTTGATTGAAAAATTAGATGCTGAATTGGTTGAAATGAAAAGATGCAAATCGAAAGGCTTTTGTTGCGGAGCTGGAGGAGCACAAATGTTTAAAGAAGCAGAGAAGGGAGATAAGGAAGTAAACATTGAGCGTACAGAAGAAGCATTAGGTATTAAGCCAGATATTATTGCGACGGGTTGTCCATTTTGTATGACAATGATGACTGATGGGGTGAAGTTAAAAGAAAAAGAACACGAAGTAAAAGTGTTTGATTTAGCTGAATTAATTGCAAAAGCAAACGATTTATAGAATGAACGAAGAATATAAAACATATCCTGATAATGCGAAAGTTTGGATTTACCAAGCAGCAACACATTTAGATAATGATGATATCGCATTTTTAAAAGTTGAGATTGATGACTTTATTAATTCTTGGGAGTCTCATGGAAGTATGTTGAAAGCTGATTTCGATATTTTGTACAATTTGTTTGTAGTGTTCTTTGTTGATGAAGAAGGAGCAACCATGTGTGGTAGAGCTCAAGATGCTTCTGTTAATTTAATGAAGAAGATGGAAGAGCAGTTAGAAACTGAATTCTTAAATCGTATGAATTTAGCTTACTTAAATAACGATAAAGCTATTCCAGTTAAAATGGAAGACTTTGGTAAGCTAATTGAAGAAGGGACAATTGCTGATAATACCTTAGTGTTTAATAATACCATTACCACAAAAAGAGAATTTGATACAATTTTTAAAGCTCCACTAAAAGATAGTTGGCAAGCTCGGTTGAAAGTTTAGACTTCAGGAAAAATTATAGTTAAACTAACGACTAAAAAGCTTAATTTATTTTAATGCTCGACCTTTTGGTCCATCGCCTTCTCGAAGTACTCTTTTAGAGTGTAAGAGTTTTACTGCTTCAGCTGAAGCTTTTACCTTTGAAGCACTACGAGATAACATCTCTGATTCGAATTCTGTTAATATACTTTTTCTTATTCCAGATTCTCTCCATTGAGATGAATGACTACATTTATTTGTGATTTCTCTTGCTAATGAAAGTGCATCTAGAAGAGCTTGATTTGCTCCCTGCCCTTTAAATGGACTCATAGGGTGAGCTGCATCGCCAATCAAGGTTATTGGACCTGCATTCTCTAATAATGATTTATCGAGTAATTCCCTGTCATATGCTGGATATCCAGTGATTTCAGTTGCCGGGCTCTTTTCTATAATTTGAGGAATAGGACTATGCCATTGCATCATTCTACTATAGGCTTCATTTTTAAGAGCTTTAGCTCCTTGCTCACTTAATGTCTTAGCTTTTTGTTCTGATATTGGAAAACTAAATTGCCACATAATCGAGTCAGAAGAAAAAGGCATTATATAAATTCGATCTGAACCATTAACTGTTTGAAATACAGTAGCAGAATCTAGCAAAGGGCTATTAAGATCTTTGAGATTATTTAAAGGGCAAATGCCTAAAATTACCATACAGCCTAAATAACGTAAGGGAGTGTTTTCTTCATCAATCAGTAACTTACGAACAGAACTACGAATACCATCGGCACCAACTACTAGGTCTGCTTTGGTTTTTTTTGTCTTTCCGTTTACTTGGAAAGTTAGTTCAACACTTTTATCTTCACATTCTTTAAAGTCTATTAACTGATGCCCCCAATGAACAGTATCTTGTACTACTAGTTGTTCGAGTAAAGCTAATCGTAATGACTGACGGGGAATATGAATATTTACTCGCTTCTGGGATGTTATTTTACCATTAGGGTTACTTATTCTTTTTCCCCACTCAACAAGTTCTTTTCCTTCGGTATTATGAACTACATGTCGTGTAGAAATAAGGCCTCCTTTTAACGAGAAAAGACCAAATCCTTTAATTGCTTTACTAGCTTGTTGTAAAGTAAGACCATAACCTTGAGATCGAGCATCGAAGCTATTATCACGCTCAAAAATTGTAAAAGGAATTTTGCGATGTAAGCAAGCCACAGCTAAAGCTACACCGCCAATTCCACCACCAATTATAGCAACTTGTGGATATGTTTCTTTATCAGCAATCGGGAAGCTATCAGAAGGATTTAATCCAGAGCCTGAACAGGTTGAACATGTAATTAGATGTTTATTAAGAGGGGGGCGGGTGTTTTTATTGTTATTTGTTTCTAATTCATTTGAAATGTTTTGTTTGTGAAGTTTCGAATTCTTTCGAAATCTTCTTGTTTTTGTCCCGTGTCCTTTACACTCTTCACATTCAGTCCAACTAACCTCTTTATTTTTCATTTCTTTTTTATGTTAAAAGAATAAATGGAGTTTTTATTTTAAAATATTAGTTAATTCACTTTTATATTCATTCCAATTCCCAACACCGTGGTGAGTTTTACCTTCAACTATAATTAAGGTGTCGTTAGCTGGTTTTAAAATGGCTTGTAATTTATAAGCATTTTCAACGGGGATAATCTTATCATCAGTACCATGGAAAATAGTAATAGGTGCTTTTACTTCTTTTACATATTCGTTAGTTCTTAATTTGTATTTCACCATAAAACCGGGAACAAAAGAGTAGTAGTGATGAACTAAATCTAGCATACTGTAATATGGTGCTTTTAAAACTAAATGTTTTGGGTTGTTTTTTGCCGCAACATAAGCTGCAGGGCATGTGCCAATAGAATAACCAATTACAATAATATTTTCTTCAAGATAATCAGTTTTTAAGCTGTCGTAAACTAATTGTACATCATTTAAAAATTGGCCTTCGTTTTCAATTCTTCCTTCACTTTTACCAAATCCACGATAATCTAAAATAAAAACATCATAATTATTTTGGGTGTAGAAGTCAGCAATTTCGCCCCAAGTATCAAGTGCCCCAGCATTGCCGTGTAAGTAAAAAACCAATCCTTTAGGCTGTTCAGCTTTAAATAACAATCCGTTTAAAGTTATTTTGTCTTCTACCGGTATTTTATACTCAATAAAGTTATTGCTAAATTTAAACTCGTAATCAGCAGTCAGTGAAGTAGGGTGGAAAAACATTTTTTCTTGGCGGCAATTAGCTAAGCCTATTGCGATAAACAACAAAATAATACCTGCTATTTTTGTTTTTAGGTTTTTCATTTAATGAGTTTCATTCGCATTTTTATAAGCTTTTATTGAAGCTTCTAAAATCTCATCAGCTCTTTCTTTTTCTGCAACTGTTTGAATTTCCATTTTGCCTGGGCCTTTGTAATTTGAAAACCAAGTAGTAACTATATCTAAAGCACCATTAAAACTTTGCTTCAACTCATCTATAGAGTTAACCAAATAGAAAGGGGTATCTTTCATAACGGCAATTAACTTGTCGTCTTGTTCGCCTCTATCTAATAATTCTATAACACCAATAATTTTACATTCTATAATACTTCCTCTTTTTACGGCAGGACCTAAAACAATTACATCTAAAGGGTCGCCATCTCCACCTAAATCTTTAGGTAAATAAGTTTTGGGTATCATTCCATAATTACCAGGGTAACCCAAGTAGTTAACTTTACGGGGACCATCTTCTAGTATTTGCCATTTCAAACTACCATCAGTTTTGTCCACTTCCCATTTGTCCACACTGCCGGTAGGTATTTCTACAACAACATTTATATTGCCTTCTGCTGTTTTTGCTTCATAACCATTTAGGAAATGGTGTTCGCCAATAATGGTGTATGGATCTATTATAATTTCTTTAATAGAATCGGGTTGATTTGATGTAATTAATTCCTTTTGTTCATTTTTACAGCTGAACAAAGATATTAATAGGATGAGTGGAAAGCTTAGATTTAATGTATTCATTCTATTCAGAATAACTCTCTATCAATATTTCTACAATTTCTATCGCTGCTTTACTTATTTTAGTTCCAGGTCCAAAAACACCAACCGCACCAGCATTAAAAAGGTATTCATAATCTTGTTGAGGAATAACTCCACCAACAATAACCATAATATCTTCTCTATCTAATTTTTTTAATTCTTCAATAACTTGAGGAACTAATGTTTTGTGCCCAGCAGCTAAAGATGATACACCTAATATGTGAACATCATTTTCTACTGCTTGTTTTGCTGCTTCTTCTGGAGTTTGGAATAAAGGGCCTATATCAACATCAAAACCGATGTCAGCAAAAGAAGTAGAAATTACTTTTGCGCCTCTATCATGACCATCTTGTCCCATTTTAGCAACCATAATTCTAGGTCTTCTACCTTCTAATTCAGCAAACTTATTGGTTAATTCACGTGCTTTAATAAAATCTTTATCCTCCATAGCTTCTGAACTATAAACACCACTAACCGAACGAATTTGAGCTTGGTATCTCCCGTAAACTTCTTCCAAAGCGTCAGAAATTTCACCAAGCGTAGCTCTTTCTTTAGCTGCTTCAACAGCAGCTTCTAGTAAGTTGCCATTTTTTGTTTTTGCAACTTCGGTTAAATGTTGTAGTGTCTGTTTAACTTTTTCGTTATTTCTAGTGGCTTTAATTTTTTCTAATCTTTCAATTTGTCCTTTTCTTACTAAGTTGTTATCAACATCTAAAATTTCTAATTCTTCTTCTTTCTCAATTTTATATTCATTGACGCCAACAATAATTTCTTTTCCAGAATCAATTTTAGCTTGCTTTCGAGCAGCTGCTTCTTCAATTCTTAGTTTGGGTACACCTTTTTCAATTGCCTTAGCCATACCACCTAATTCTTCTACTTCTTCAATTAGTTTCCATGCTTTTTCAGCAATTTCGTTGGTCAGCCATTCTACATAATAAGAACCTCCCCAAGGGTCAACTGTTCTACAAATTTCAGTTTCTTTTTGAATGTATATTTGAGTGTTTCTTGCAATTCTTGCAGAGAAATCAGTAGGCAAAGCAATTGCTTCATCTAGTGCATTTGTGTGTAATGATTGTGTGCCTCCTAAAGCTGCCGCCATAGCTTCTATGCATGTTCGAGCTACATTATTAAAAGGATCTTGTTCAGTTAAACTCCAACCACTAGTTTGACAATGCGTTCTTAGTGCTAATGATTTATCATTTTTAGGATTAAACTGTTTTACAATTTTTGCCCATAACATACGAGCAGCTCGCATTTTAGCAATTTCCATAAAATGATTCATGCCAATTGCCCAAAAGAAAGAAAGACGAGGAGCAAAAGTATCGATGTCCATTCCTGAGTTTACTCCAGTTCTTAAATACTCTAAACCATCGGCTAAAGTATATGCTAACTCAATATCAGCAGTAGCACCAGCTTCTTGCATATGGTACCCCGATATGCTTATTGAGTTAAATTTTGGCATATTTTGAGAAGTGTATTTAAAAATATCAGCAATAATTTGCATTGATGGAAGAGGTGGGTAGATGTATGTATTTCTAACCATAAACTCTTTTAAAATGTCGTTTTGAATTGTACCTGCTAATAGTTTTTTGTCTACACCTTGCTCTTGAGCTGCAACAATGTAGAATGCTAATATCGGTAATACAGCACCATTCATGGTCATAGATACAGACATTTCATCCAATGGAATCTGATCAAACAACACTTTCATGTCTTCAACCGAATCAATTGCAACACCAGCTTTTCCTACATCTCCAACAACTCGGGGATGATCTGAATCATAACCTCGATGTGTAGCTAAATCGAAAGCAACAGAAAGTCCTTTTTGACCAGCAGCTAGGTTTCTGCGGTAAAATGCATTTGATTCTTCTGCAGTACTAAAACCAGCATATTGGCGAATAGTCCAAGGCCGCATTACATACATTGTAGAGTATGGGCCTCTTAAATTTGGAGCAATACCTGCAGCATAATTTAAATGTGTTAAATTCTTAATGTCTTCTTTAGTGAAGCTTTGTTTTATGTCGATTTGCTCTGATGTTAACCAAGATTCTCCATTTAATTGAGTTGGTTTTGAATCAATTTTTGGAGCTGTATAAGTTAATTTTGAAAAATCAGGTTTCATATTTTTAGTGTTTATTCTATGATTTTAGCCAATTAATAGCTTCTTGCTTTGTTTTAAACATTTTTACCGGAATAGATGGCCTAGATAATTGCATGAAAGTATGCGTTATAAACCTTGTTATTGCAGAATTCTCTGTCATAGCAAATTTGCTAGCAAACCGGTGAATATGTTTTGTGATATACAATCTTTCTTCTGTATCTATGCTTTTTAAATTTGTATTGTTTGAAAAGTATGGTTTTGGAGTACCGTTAGATAAATCAAGTAAAATATCGAGCATTAACTCTAATTGAGGCATTGTAAATGAGGTAACTCCTTCTTTTGGTTCGTAAGTTATTACTTCATCACTTCTTAACTCAATGGTGCCGTATTCAAAAGGAACTGATTTTATAATTTTTATTTCGTTAGGCATGAGAAGTTCCTTGTTGAGCAATTAGTTGTGGAATATTTATTTGTTTAAGGTGTTTAATGCTACCGTTACTATTATGATCTTGATTTATAATAGCTTTAGGTGAGTTTTCCATATTATTTATATGAATATTAACGCCAAGTAAAGATTGAGTTCCATCTTTATATTCAGTTTCCTTTTTTAAGTTAACTTCCTCAATACTATTTTGAATTGTATCGTTTTTTATATTAGCTAAAAAGCCACCATTATTTTCAACTTCTTTAAATAAGTCTAATGATTTAGTAACTAATTCATCAGTTAAATTTTCAATGTAATAAGCTCCTTTAGAAGCATCTTTTACTTTGTTTAAATAAGCTTCTTCTTTTAATATAATTTGAATATTACGAGCAACTCTTAAAGTAAAATCACTTGGCGCTTCATAAGAAGAGTTGAATGGAGTAATACTTAAGCTATTACATCCACCTAAAACGGCTGACATACCCTCTGTGGTCGTTCGTAAAATATTTGTTTGAGCATCTTGAGCTGCTATGTTGTAATTTGATGTCTGAGCGTGAATATTTGCTTCAACACCTTCAATACCATAAGTTTTGGTAATTAATTGCCACAAAATTTTAAAAGCTCTAATTTTTGCAATTTCAAAAAAATAATTTGAATTGATTCCAAGGTTGAAAGAGATATTATTAATAGCTCTTTCGGCAGATATTCCTCTTTCTGTTAATTGGTCAATGTATTCAATAGTTTGATTTAATGTGTATGCTATTTCTTGAGTAATTGTAGCTCCTGCATTAGCATAATAATCTCCTCGAATAGTTATTGTTTTTAATGAGGTTTTGTTTTGAATATTAAACAAGTCGTTGAAATCCGTTTTTTCATCTTTGCTCCAATTTCCTGAAATTAACAATTCTCCTAAATAATCATAAGTGATAGAGCCTTTTAAAAGCGCTTTATCAATATTATTATTTTCAATAAAAGTATTAAAGAAGTTAAGGGTTTGGTCAGGGGTTGAAGTGTAAAAGTGAATATGAATGATATCAAGCATTATATCTGCTAATAATTCATTCATTTCATTCTGATTTTCAATATTGCCATTAAATTGAATGCTGTTGGCACCACCTTTTAATGCATTTAAAGCAAGTTGGTTCGCTTCTTTAATTGTTTTAATTTCAACTTGTTCCCTTATTTCCCAATCATTATTGCAATTGGTTAAATCGAAATTTTGAGAAACATTGTCATTTAATGTTTCAGCATCGTAAAAGGGTTGAACATTAATTCCTTCATCTGTTTTCCAGATTAAAGTTTCTGAAAAATCTTTTCCTTTTAAGTCTTGCGTTATTTTCTCTAACCAATCTTGGTGAGATATTGATTTGAAATCGTTAAATAAGCTCATGTAAAATACTTTGTAAACACAACAAAGATAGTTAAAACAATGAAACTGATAGAACTGAAAAGTAAGGCTTTATTCTTTTTCAAGCTCAAAGACAAAAATCTCTTCATTGTCTTTTTTCATCAGGTATTTTTCGCGAGCAAATTTCTCGAGAGTAACAGGATTGGTGGTTAATTCTTCGAGTTCAATTTTTGTTTTTTTTATTTCTTCTAAATAAAATCTTTTATCCTGATTAAGGCTTCTCAGTTCTTTTTTAAAATCGTACTGAACAAGAAAATTATTTTGATCAAAAAAAGATAACCAAACAATGAATATTACTATTGTAATAGCATATTTGTTTTTTAACCAATTTGGAATTTTTGACCACATAAAGCAAAATTAAAGAACAAACGTAGAATTGATGTGTGTTAGATTTTATTTAATAAACAATTAATTGTTTAAATAGCATCACTATCTTTACAAAAAAAAATATATTATGATACAGAGAATTCAATCATTGTTGTTAGTTATTGTTGTTTTATTGAGTATAGTGTTTTCTTATATACCGCTATTTGAGTTTACAGGAGGAGATGCTACTTATCTTATGAGTGCATATAAAACTTTTTTAAGTGAAAACGCAGATGAAGTAATTGCTAAAAATATGGGAGTGGGTGTTTTACAAGGTTTAATAATGTTAGTTTCTATTATTGTTATATTTCTTTATAAGAAACGTCAGCTACAGATTAAGTTATTAAAGCTAAATATTTTATTAATTACATTACAAGTTGTAGCTATTGTTATGTATTCGGATGTTGCTAAATCAATCATAAGTTTAAACCCTAGTGATGTAATGGTTGGATTGAAGTTTGGAGCCGCTATACCAGTTTTATGTTTAATACTTGTGTATGTTTCTCTTAGATTTATTAAAAAAGATGATGAATTGGTTAGGGCAGCAGATAGATTAAGATAGTTTGTGTTTAAAATATAAAAGAAAAGCTTAGCAATTGCGAGGCTTTTTTTTGTGATTTAGTTTTTAAAAGTTGGAGTAGGGAGGATGTTTTTTTTATTAAAATTCTTTTACTTTAATCAATTTCAAATAATTCTTTTTAGTAACTAACATACTTAATATTTGGTGTAATTATCTAAAAAATAAAGATGATTAGTTTTAGTCTTTAGGTGATGTTTTGTGTATTAAAATAGTCTAAAATACCACGGAGTTAAGCATGACAATCTGTCAAATTCAAATTTTAAATATTTGTTTTCCAGATTATTGAGATGTTTTACTTTAAGTTTTACTTTTTTCATTTTTTAAAAAGGTAAAATCTAATTTATTTTTGGAATTCCTTTGCGTGTAAATAAGAATTTAAGGCGTTTTATGCTGGTGTTTTCTTGTAAATAAAAAAGCCACTAATAATTATTAGTGGCTCTATATTATACTTTTTTAAATTATTAAGCTTTACGGGCAATAGCTCTTTCGGCAGCTTTTATAATGCTCTCAGCATTTAATCCATATTTTTCCATTAATTCACTTGGAGTACCACTTTCTCCAAAGCTATCATCTACAGCAACATATTCAATTGGCATTGGATTATTTCTAGAAATTAATTGAGCAATACTATCGCCTAAACCTCCATTCATCATGTGCTCTTCAGCGGTAACAATACATTTAGTTTTATTTGCTGATTCTAAAATTGCTTTTTCGTCTAAAGGTTTAATTGTGTGAATATTTATTATTTCGGCACTAATTCCTTTAGCTTCCAGTTCTTCACATGCTAATATTGCTTCCCATACTAAATGGCCAGTAGCAAAAATACTTACATCAGTACCTTCATTTAGAGTTATTGCTTTACCAATAATAAATGGTTCGTTCATAAAAACAGGGACAGATGGACGACCAAATCTTAAGTAAACTGGTCCATCAAGGTCTGCTATAGCTTTGGTAGCAGCTTTTGTTTGATTGTAATCACAAGGGTTAATTACAGTCATTCCTGGTAGCATTTTCATCAATCCTATATCTTCTAATATTTGATGTGTTGCTCCATCTTCACCTAAAGTAAGCCCAGCGTGTGAAGCACATATTTTTACATTTTTACCAGAGTAAGCAACAGCTTGACGAATTTGATCATAAACTCTACCAGTTGAGAAGTTTGCAAACGTCCCTGTGAAAGGAATTTTACCGCCAATAGTCATCCCTGCTGCAATACCAATCATGTTTGCTTCTGCAATACCAATTTGAAAAAATCGGTCAGGATTTTCTTTTTCAAATTGGTTCATTTTTAACGAGCCAGTTAAATCGGCACAAAGAGCAACTACATTAGGGTTTTCTCTTCCTAATTCAGTTAGTCCGTCTCCAAATCCTGAACGTGTATCTTTTTTTTCGGTGTAGGTGTACTTTTTCATTTTAAAATTTAATTTGAACTGATGTTCCTGATGATATAGTAAATGATTTTTCTTGTGTGTAAATTACTTTGTTACTGTTTAAGCCTCTATTAACAACCCTGTATTTTCCTGGTTGTAATACAATGGTTTCTCTAGTTGTGTTTTGATCAATATTGTATATCCATTTTAATTGGTTGTTTTCTTCTGTGAAAATTGAGGTGATACCTCTCGCTGGTAAAAATATGGTGGCTATACCTGGATCTGGAATAAAAACTTTTGTAGTGTGGCTTTGAGCTATATTTACATTTTTGATGATAGTGCGGGGAAGGGTTAGTATTTCTAAGTCATAATTACCAACGATGTATTTTGTTGTTTCGTCAAAGTTCTGAACATGAAATACGTTTAAATCGCCCTGTTTTTTTACTAAACACTTTAAATCATCATATTCGTTTAACCCGCTCATCTCAAGTTTTAACATTCCTTGAGGAGCATCTAATGCTATGATATTGTGTTTTCCTGCAATAATTTTAATATTTTCTTTTTTTACCTCTGGTAAGGTGTGAACGGTTAAGTCATAATTTAAAGCAGGATTAATAGGAACAGTGTCAGGAACTCCGTAGCTATTAAAAGTATGAATAAAGTTATATTCAATAGACTTGGAGTGATTATCATAAAAAGTCATGTTTACATTAGTTTCTGTTGGTTCACCGTTAGTATCAATTAAATTTACTTGAACAGTTGTGTTGTTCATTACTTGTGAAATAACAATTTGTAATACATTTTTAAAAGATTCTTGGTCTTTTGCTTCGAAAAAGCTACCAACACATCTAAATGCTTCAATTGTTTCTAGGTCTAATCCCATTCCAATTACAAATGGTTTTAAGGTAACTCCATTTTTTTGGAGAGCTAAAGCAACTGCGCAAGGATCTCCATCACATTCTTCAATTCCGTCAGTAATTAAAATGATGATGTTTTTACAGTTATTACATGATGGGAAGTCATCCTTTGTTTGCTCTAGTGAATAAGCAATAGGAGTGGTTCCTTGAGGGCGAATATCTAATAGTTTACTTTTTATTTTACCAAAGCTATTACTAGAGAATGGTACTTCTAGTTTTGTGTCTTCGCAACTTCTATTTCCTGCAGCTACAGAGTATTGGTGGCCATAAACTCTTAAAGCCACTTCTACATTTCCCATAGATTGCATACTGTCCATCAGGTTGCTTAACAAACGAGTAGCTACTTTCATCTTTTGCTCGTCTCCCCATCTTCCAAGCATACTTTGAGATCCATCTAATACAAAAAGTATTCTTGTTTTTTGCTTAGTTTGGGCAAAAGAATGAAAGGCAATTAGCAGGCTAAGAGCAAGTAAGGTGTGCTTTATATGTTTTTTTATTTCTTTCAAATTTTAGTAGTCGCCTAAAGTTTCTTCTAATTGTGCTAATGCTAAAGCTAATTGTTCGTCGTTAGGAGCAGAGCCATGCCATTTGTGTGTATGCATCATATAGTCAACTCCTTGTCCCATTTCAGTTTTCATTATTATCATAACGGGTTTTCCTTTGCCTAAGTGTGTTTTAGCTTCGTTTAATGTATCTAACAGGTTTTGCATGTTGTTTCCATCCATTTCCATAACATCCCATCCAAAAGCTTGCCATTTTGCTTTTATATCTCCTAACCCTAGAACTTCATCAAGACTTCCGTCAATTTGTTTTTGGTTATAATCTATTGTTGCAATGTAATTATCAACCTTATTGTGTGCGGCATACATTGCAGCTTCCCATATTTGTCCTTCTTGAATTTCGCCATCACCATGAAGTGAGTAAACAATTCCTTTGTCATTATTTAGCTTTTTTGTTAAAGCAGCTCCAATTGCGTTAGACATACCTTGACCTAAAGAGCCACTAGCAATTCTAATTCCAGGCAATCCTTCGTGAGTTGTTGGGTGTCCTTGTAAGCGAGAGTTTAATTTTCTAAATGTTTTTAATTCTTCTACTGGGAAATAACCAGAGCGAGCTAAAACGCTATAAAAAACAGGTGAAATATGACCATTTGATAAGAAGAAGATATCCTCGTTAGTCCCATCCATATTAAACTTCGCATTATGATTCATAATATCAAAATATAAAGCAACTAAATAGTCGGTACAACCTAAAGAGCCACCAGGGTGACCTGAGCTTACGGCGTGAACCATTCTTACAATATCTCTACGTACTTGAGAAGCAATTTTTTCTAATTCAATAATAGATGGCATTTTATTTGCGTTTTTATGTTAAAAAATTTGATGTCAAAAGTAGTTCAATTTGCGTTCAAACCAAGGGGCTTGTTGAAAACTTTAATAACTAATTTTTAACTATACAGATATAAATAATTGGTTGTTGATAATCCCTTTTGAACACTTATAAATAGCTCTCTTTTAAAGTTAATTTTAGAGCATTATTAAAATTTTAAGAATGAATAAAATAGGTGGAATTGTATTGCTTTTTGTGTTTTTTATTTCTAGTGCTTTTATCTCTCCATTATTGGATAAGGGTTTAGGGAAAAAAGAAAATGATCCACCATTTTTTAAAACTCCATCAAATTGGGCTGATTCTGTTTTACAAACAATGACAATTGATGAAAAAATTGCACAAATGTTAATGGTTGCAGCTTATTCAAACAAAGATGAGAAGCACGAGTTGGCCATAGAGAAATTAATTACTGAAAACAAAATTGGTGGTTTGATTTTTATGCAAGGAGGTCCAGAGCGACAAGCACGTTTATATAACCGTTACCAAAAAATATCAAAGATTCCTTTAATGATTTCTATTGATGGCGAATGGGGATTAGCTATGCGTTTGGATAGTACGGTTAAGTATCCATATCAAATGACTTTAGGAGCGATTCAAGATGAAAAATTGATTTATGAAATGGGGGTTGATATTGGAGAACAGTGTCAACGATTAGGGATTCAAGTTAATTTTGCCCCTGTTGTAGATGTGAATGTAAATCCGAAGAACCCTATTATTAATGCGCGTTCTTTTGGAGAAAATAAATACAATGTAGCTCAAAAGGGAGTTGCGTATATGAAAGGTATGCAATCAGTAAATGTGTTGGCAAATGCCAAACATTTCCCTGGTCATGGTGATACAGATATGGATTCTCATAAATCTTTGCCAATTATAAATCATGATGTGAATAGAATGGATTCTGTAGAGCTTTATCCATTTAAACAATTGATTGAAAATGAGTTGGCGAGTATGATGGTTGCTCATTTGTATATTCCAGCTTATGAGAATACACCCAATACAGCAACTACATTGTCTAAAAACGTAGTAACAAACTTGTTACAAGATAGTCTTGGTTTTAAAGGCTTGATTTTTACAGATGCTTTAAATATGAAAGGAGTAAGTTCTTTTTATAAACCAGGAATAGTTGATGTAAAAGCATTATTAGCAGGAAATGATGTGTTATTGTTTTCTGAAGATGTACCTACAGCAATTACTGAAATTAAAAATGCGATAGCTAATGCAGATATTTCCGTTGAGGAGATTGATAGAAGATGTTTGAAAATATTAGTAGCTAAAGAATGGGCTGGTTTAAATACTAATAATCAAGTTAAGCTAAAAAACTTAACTGCAGATTTAAATAAAAAGGAATATGAATTGTTGAACAAGAAGTTGTTTCAGAAAGCATTGACTGTGTTGAAAAATGAAAATGATTTAATTCCTTTTAAGCGATTAGACACATTGAATATTGCTTCTATAGCAATAGGTGATGGTGAATTTGAAGATTTTCAAAGTTCTTTAGGGTTGTATAGTAGTGTTGCCAATTTTAATGCTCAAGATATTACAGATGATAATTTGATTAGTTGGATAGAGGATTTAAAGAAGTTTAATACTGTTATTGTTTCGTTTCATAATTCAGATAAAAATCCTTGGAAAAAGTATAAAATATCGACAAATGCAAAAAGGTTAGTTGAAAAATTAAATGTAACCGATTGTAATGTTGTTTTGGTGGATTTTATGAACCCATATAGTTTGATAGGTTTTGACGCTTTAGAAGATGTCTCTTCGTTGATCTCTGCTTATCAAAACAATAAATATACAAACCATGCTGTTGCTGAATTGTTGTTTGGTGCTATAGGAGCAACTGGTAAATTGCCTGTAAGCGTATCTGAAAAGTATAAAGTAGGTGCTGGAATTGATATTGAACCTTTAGGTCGTTTTAGTTATGTTGTTTCGGAAGAGATTGGTATTCCTGAAAATGATTTATACAAAATTGATAGTATAGCGCTCAGTGGAGTTATGGAGGGAGCTTACCCTGGTTGTCAAGTTTTTGTTGCAAAAGATGGAAATGTAATCTATAATAAATCATTTGGCTACCATACTTATGATAGTTTAATTCAGGTTAAGAATTCAGATATTTATGATTTAGCATCGATAACTAAAGTGGCCTCGACATTACTTACAGTGATGCAGTTGCAAGACCAAGAAAAGTTTAGCTTAGATTTGAATTTATGTGATTATTTGAGTGATTTAATTCCGGATACTTCTGATTATGGCAACTTAAATTTAAGAGAAATATTAGCTCATCAATCAGGATTGCAAGCATGGGTTCCTTTTTATTTAAAAACTATAAGGAATAAAGAGTTAGACCCTGTTATTTATAGTAGTGATTCATCTAATTTTTATCCTTACAGAGTTGCAAAAAATATTTATATCAATCAACATTATCCTGATATTATTTATCAACGCATATTAAAAGGTCCTTTAAAAGAAAAGGAATATAAGTACAGTGATTTAGGGTATTACTTTTTATTAAAAATAGCGGAGAAGCAAACTGGAGAAAAACTCAATGATTATGTTGGTAACATCTATAGCCAAATGGGGATGTCAACATCTGGTTATTTACCAAGAAATCGATTTTCTTTAGATAGAATTCCTCCAACAGAGGATGATAAAATATTTAGAAAACAAATTATACATGGAGATGTTCATGATCCAGGAGCAGCAATGTTAGGTGGTGTTGGTGGGCATGCTGGTCTTTTTTCAAATGCAAATGATTTAGGTAAACTTATGCAGATGTACGTAAATAAAGGTGAGTATGGGGGAGAGCGATATATCAAGGACACTACACTAAATGAGTTTATTAAATGCCAGTTTTGTGTAGATGGAAATAGAAGAGGAGCAGGATTTGATAAACCAGTAACAGATGGTGAAGGTGGGCCAACATGCAGTTGTGTTTCCTATTTGAGTTTTGGTCACTCTGGTTTTACAGGAACAATTGCTTGGGCTGACCCAGTAGAAAATATTGTTTACGTGTTTTTATCGAATAGAACGTTTCCGGATGCTGAAAATAAAAAGCTATTGAGAATGAATATTAGAACAGATATTCAACAAGTTATTTACGATGCTGTAAATAAAAACAAAGCAATCAGTTCAAACTAGCCGACATCAGATAAGTCGTTATTATTTTCTATGCCTTCAATTAGATTATTGATGTGTTTAATTATATCTAAGCTAAAACTAGAAAAATAATGGTTTGCTTGTTTATCTTTTAGAAAGTGTAAGTTATGTTCAGAAAACTCGGGTGACAAGAAATAGATTTGCTCATCTTTAAAGTTTGTTATTAAACTTTCTATAAGTTCTTTCCATGAACTTTCTGTAAAATACAAATCCACTACAATAGCTGCTGGCTTTTTAACGCTCAATTTTTTTATATCAAAGTTTGCAAAGCTAATGTCGTAGCTTTCGTAGTAAATATCAGTATCAATATATTCTGAAAGATAACTGTTGCCGGAATTACTTATGAAGTAAATTGTGAAAGGAGTTTTTTTGCTGTTGTTTATCATGGCCGTCAGTTTAAGGGGTTTCTGTATATATAAACGATTAAACTTGCAGTTTGGATGTTTTGAAATGAGTTTTTTTTTATGCAATTTTATTAACGGTATAAAAACATGTAAAAATGAAACGTATTGTGATTTGTTCGGATGGAACTTGGAATAAGCCAGAAGAAAACTTAAATGAAGATTTTCCAACTAATGTTTTAAAGTTCTCAAGAGCAGTAAAACCAGTTGATGATAAAGGTGTTGCACAAATTGTCTTTTATGATTGGGGAATAGGTTCATACCACAACAGTTTAAAAGGTGGTGCTTTTGGTGCTGGTTTAGATAAGAATATTATGGACGCATATCGTTTTATAGTGCATAATTATGATGAAGGGGATGAAATCTTTTTATTTGGATTTAGTAGGGGTGCATATACCGTTAGAAGTTTGGCTGGCTTAATGAATAACTGTAGTATATTAAAAAAAGAAAATGCCAATAGAATTAATGAAGCTTACGAATTGTATAAAAATCCTAATGAAAAGCCTAGTGGTGAGTTCTCTGTAAATTATAGAAAGCTTTTTTCAGTTGCAGATAAAGTGCCAATTCATTTTGTTGGTGTTTGGGATACAGTAGGTTCTATGGGGTTGCCAACTAGTATTTTTGGATTTATTAAAGAGAAACATTTATTTTATGATCAAAAAATAGGTTCAATAATTAAAACAGCTAGACATGCATTATCTATTGATGAACTAAGAAAAGATTTTGCACCGACTATGTGGGAACAAGATTTTGAAAAGAAGGTAGACTTAAAGCAAGTATGGTTTTCTGGTGTTCATTCAGATGTTGGAGGTAGTTATGCTCCTGATAAAAACGGATTTACCTTAAGTGATATTCCAATGATTTGGATGAAAGAACAAGCTGAAAAGCAAAAGTTGCAATTTCAGCCTCATATAGACACTGTAGCATTAAATCCTTTAGCAGAGCAAAATAATGAGTTTAAAAAGCATTACAAGTGGCTTGGAAGACATTCCAGAAAGATATTACCAGATACACCATTGCACGTAAGTGTAATGCATCGCTATAAAGACAATCCCAAAGGCATGCCAAGTAATTTAGCTAAATATGTAGAAGAGTATGGTTGGAATGTTTATAAAGACTAATCTAGGGTTATATCCATTAAGTAAACCATTGTTGACATAGCAGCAGCACCCAATTCTAATTCACGTTTATTAACAACCTCAAAAACATCAGCTTCAGAATGGTGATAATTGAAATATTCTTGTGAATTTATAGCCATACCTAATTGCATCATTTCTGGATAATATTCCTTTAAAGGTCCGATATCAACACCACCATGCCCATTTTTAAACTTTAATAAGTCGTAATCGAAGAGCAAGTTTTCATATTGCTTAACTAATTCTAGATGATTCGTATTTTCAACAACATCAAAACCAATAGGTAAAAAGCCACCTCTATCGCTTTCAATAGCACAAATATGTTCTTCATTTGCTTCTTTAGCTAGTTTCGCATAAGATTTACCTCCAAAATTTCCGTTTTCCTCATTCATAAATAAAACACAACGAATAGTATGGTTAGGTTTGTAGTTTAATGTTTTAAGAATTCTTAAAGCCTCAATGCTGTGAACAATTCCGGCTCCATCGTCATGAGCACCTTCACCAACATCCCAAGAGTCAAGGTGTCCACCAAGTGTAATAATTTTTTTGTCCTTACCCGTAATTTCTGCAATTACATTATATGAGGTGACATCAGGAAAAACTTTACAATCCATTTCCATTTTTAAAGTGACTTTACCTTGTTTTATCCATTTGCTAACCATGTCTGCATTTTGAGTGCTCATTGCTGCTGCAGGTATTTTATTTACATCTTTATCAAAATGAGTTACTCCTGTGTGAGGATGGTTATCGGTAGGAGTAGCTAACGAACGAATAACTACAGCTTTAGCACCTAGTTTTGATGCTTCGTTAGCACCATCTCCACGTAAAGGGTAACAATAGCCATAAGCAGAAAATGTATTGATGTGCTTTTGATTAAAAGCTTCGCTTAAAAACACAATTTTATCTTTTATTTCGTTTGGATTTAAGAGTTTTAGAGCATCTACATTTTTAACTTCTATTACTTCACCACTAATTAATCCATTTGTGCCAATAGAGCCTCCTAAAGCTAATATGTTTAGTTTTAAAATATCTCCTTTTTCATTTTCTATCCATGCAGCTTCAGTTGTTCCTCTTTCCCAATGAGGAACTTGTATTTCTTGTAAATAAACTTTGTCGAAATTATAAGACTTTAATAGTTTTTCACCCCATTTTACCGCCATTTCTGCTTCAGCAGAACCAGTAACTCTTGCTCCAATATCTTTACAAAGTGAACGAAGGTTTTCATAAGCTTCGCCATTTTCTAGTGCAAGGTCGTAGATATATCGAATAAAAGTTGAATCTGCTTGTGCCTTTATGTTTGAGAAACTCAAAAGGAGAAATATTGGTAGTAAAAATTTCATAAATCTATATTTTGTGTAAATGTACATACATCTATTATATTTGAAAAAAGAATAAGTATTGAAAATTGGGAAGCTGAAAAACTTAATATTTTTCGTTAATCAGGGGTAAACTCAATTTTTTTATAACAGCAACAGTTCTAATACTAATAATAATAGCTCCAGATATAATTGTATTTATTATATCATTCACTCCAAAGTAGTTTAGAGATACGTAGGTAATTGCACCAACAAAACAGGCTGTAGCATAAATTTCTTTTCTGAATATTAAAGGAATTTCAGTACATAAAATATCTCTAATTACACCGCCAAAAGTAGCCGTCATAACTCCAAACATTACAGCTACTTCTACCGGAGCGTTGAGTAATAATGCCTTTTGAACACCTAAAATGGTAAATAAACCAATTCCTATGGTATCGAATAGGAAAATGGTTTTACTCATTTTTTGTGTTACTTTTTTGAATAGCAAAGCAAAGAAAGCTCCAGCCAAGACAATATAGATGTATTTTGTTTCTATTATCCAGCCAATTTCTACGTTTAACAGCAGGTCTCTTAATGTTCCTCCACCAAGAGCTGTAACAAAAGCAATAATAAAACCGCCAAATAAATCTAACTTTTTGTTTGAGGCTGTAAGTATTCCACTCATAGCAAAAACAAAAACACCAATGTAATCGAGAATAGAAAGTATATTCATTTACTTTTCATTATAAAAAGGGTAATCTGTATAGCCTTCTGATGTATTTCCATACCATTTTTCGTTGTCTCTTTCCGCCAAAGGGTAGTTGTGTTTTAGTCGCTCCACAAAATCAGGATTAGCAATAAAGTCTCTACCAAAAGCAATAAGATCAGCTTCATTATTATCTAATGCTTGCTGTGCAGTTTCTTTGGTAAAATCACCACAAAGAATAAGTGTTCCCGAATAAAGTTTTCTTATTTCTTTCCAAAGATTAAACTTTAAAGGATTTCTTTCTCCCATATGGCTGAGGTGAACATAAGCGATATTTAACTTATCCAATTCACTTGCTAAATATTTATAAGTTGCTATTACTGTTTCTGGGTTTTCGTTTTCATCTGCATAACTAAAAGGGGAAAGACGTATTCCTACTTTTTCTTTTCCGATGTGTTTTATTGTTTGTTTAACAATGTCTAAAGTAAATCTACATCGGTTTTCAATACTTCCTCCATATTCATCAGTTCGAGAATTACTTGCTTCGTTAATAAACTGATTAGGTAAATAACCATGTGAAGCATGAACTTCAATGCCATCGAACCCAGCCTGTACTGCTAGCGATGAAGAATTAATAAATTCCTTAATGCAATGTTGGATATCTTCAATTGTCATTTCTTTTGGAAGCGTATAGGGTAGATGTCCGTTGAGGTAAGTTTTTACTGTGCCGGGTTGAGCAATAGCTGAGGCACTAACAACTTCTGCTCCCTTAGGTAAGTTCTCGATGTGACTAACTCTACCTGTATGCATTAATTGAATAAAAATTTTACCACCTTTATCATGAACAGCTTGAGTTGATTTTTTCCATTCATTGGCTTGTTTTTCATTAAATAAGCCAGGGATATTGGTGTAGCCTAATCCGTTAGGAGAAGGAGCAGTTCCTTCGGCAATAATTAACCCTGCACCAGCTCTTTGTCCATAATATTCCGCCATTAAAGCGTTTGGTGTGTTTCCATCAATTGCTCGGCAACGGGTTAGTGGTGCCATTACAATTCGTGATGATAAGTTTATACCTGCTAAATTATAATTGTCAAATAAGCTTTTATTCATGTTTGTTTTCGTCTTTTAGTGAGCTTCTTTTGCAATCCACTCATCAATTTGTTCTTCAAAAATTTCTAATGGAACTCCGCCAGAACGTAAAAAGATATCGTGAAACTGACGGATATCGAATTTATCTCCTAAAGCGGTTTTTGCTTTTTCTCTCATTTTTAAAATGTGTAACATTCCTACTTTATATGCAGTTGCTTGTCCAGGCATTACAATGTAACGCTCAATAGCTTTTGTACAAGAGTTTTCAGAGTTTGGCGTGTTTTCCATTAAAAAGGCAATAGCTTCTTCTCTTGTCCAACGTTTTTGATGGATACCAGCATCTACAACTAAACGGCAAGCTCTCCATAATTCCATTGCTAATCTTCCAAAATCAGAATAAGGATCTTGGTAAAAGCCCATTTCTTTTGGTAATAATTCACAATATAAGCCCCAACCTTCACTATAAGAAGTGTAGCCACTGTATTTTCTAAACTCTGGTAAGTCTGTTAATTCTTGAGCAATACTTCCTTGCATGTGATGTCCAGGAATACCTTCATGGTAAGCCAACGCTTCCATTTCGTAAGTAGGCATGTCAGCCATTTTGTATAGGTTGGCATAAAATGTTCCTTTACGAGTTCCGTCAGGTGTTCCTCTTTGGTAAAATGCTTTTCCAGCCGATTTTTCTCTCCATTCTTCAACAGCTTTTACTTCCATGCGTGCTTTAGGTTTAGTGTAAAACACTTCATCTAAATGCGCTTCCATACTATCTACAATGTCTTGATAGCCTGCTAACATTTTTGCTTTACCTTCAGCTCCATCTGCATAGTAAAATTGTTGATCTTCTTTCATAAATTTAAAAAAGTCTTGTAATGAGCCTTCAAAATTAACTTGCTTCATAATGGCTTTCATTTCATTATGAATACGTTCTACTTCAGCTTTTCCAGTATTAAAAATTTCATCACTAGTTAGGTTGGTAGTTGTAATTTCTTCTAAACGGTAGTTGTAAAAGTTTTCGCCATCTTCAAATTTCCATACGCCATCATCCGTTGTTGCTAGTTGTTCTAAGTCTTTTAGATAAGCCACTAAGTTTTGGTAAGCTATAAATACCGATTCTGTTACCGCTTTTTCTGCTGAAGTAATAATTTCTTTTTTGTCTTCCTCAGTCAATTCGGTTTTAGCAAGTTTATCAGTAAGGTCAACAATGAAAAGATTCTCGTTTACTTTTTTAGTATCTCCAATAATATTATTGCAATCGTTGTATAGGTGGCCAAATACAAATTTTGGAACGATAATACCTTTGTCAGCTCTAATTTTTAAGTTTTCGATTAATTGGTCGAATAAAGGTTTGATTGCATTTAAACGACTTACATAAGCCAATGCATCCTCTTTATTTTCGATTTGATGCATGTTTAACATAAATGAAGGCAATTCTGATTGAATTCCGTGCATTTGGTTTACTGGGTAAGAGTAGTGGTCGTATTTAGCATACTTAATTTCACGCTCTAATCTTCGTTTATATAAACGGAACGATAATTTAGTTTGCTCATCAAGTTTGTTGGGATCGAATTTTAAAAGTTCGGCTAAATCACTTTTAGCTTCCTCTATGTCTTTTAATCTTCGTGCTTCCGAAATATCGTTTAATTCGCCTTGTCTGTCTTTTCTGCCTAAACGCGTTAAAAACTGAGGGTAATCCATTAAGTTACGTTCAAAAACATCCGCAAACCATTGGTTTAAACGAGCAACTTCTGTGCTGTCAACTTGAGTAGTTGTTTCTGCTGTTTTTGTTGAGGTGTTACTGTCGCAACTGTAAAATAGAGGGATTGTGATTAATGTTAATGCTAGGCTTTTAATATTCATAGTTGAGGTATTAAACTTTTAAAATATCGTTTATTATGTTAATGTGATGTTGTGTGTGCATTCCAATAAAAGTGATGCTTTTGTCTCGTTTCAGCATTCCAAAAATTGGATGCTCGAAATTACTTTTTTTAGGTAAGTTTTTGAGGTTGATAACCAATTCTTTTGCTTCAGCTAATTGCTCTTGAATTTCTGTTGTGGTAATTATTTCTTTTGGTGTTACTCTTTTTGGGGCTTTAGCTTTGCCACGTGGAAACGAACCTTTAATAAATATAATAAATCGCCATTTATTAAATTTCCATTTATAATCTTCGGGGTTAGATGCAATTAATGCTTTACTAGTATAGATAATTACTTTTAAACTATGGTCGATGTGCCAATCTACCCTTTTGTCTGAAACACTTAGATTTATTTTGTTTGCACTTGGAATTACTTTTTCTAAAAATTCTATTTGTTGGAGTAATGGCATATTTTTTATTATTGATCGAAGTCAAAAGAGTGACTATAATTCTTAATTATAACATTCTTGTTTGCTTTTTTTACTTCTTCTCTAAAAGAGAAAAAGTTTTGATACCATATTCTAGGAAGAATTCTTATGTTTTTAGTTGTATTTGATTCATTTAGGTATGTTATTTTCCAAAAAATAGAATGATTTAAAGTTGTCATAGTCATTTTAATTTTGAGTATGTTTTTTAGAGGAATTACTTCAGTCTTATCCTCCTTAAGAATATACATGTTGTTATTATCATATTCGACTACTTTATTAATACTAAAAAAAAGAAAGAAAACGATAAAAAACAATAAAACAATAGCGGTTCCAGTTATTAAATTATAAGCGCCAAGTAAGTAAAAAGCAAGAAGAGTCATTAGTGTTGAAATAATGCAAAACAATATAGTGTACTTATGAAAACTTAAATCACGTGAAATTCTCTTTCTTTTCATCTACTATCAAATATAACACTTAAAACTGGAAATAAATAAAGGCTTGCATACCAGAGCTCATGGCTTGATAAATACCAAAGAAAGTTAGCGTAGTCAATAAAATTTTAACAACTAAAGGTAAGTTAATAAAGGTTTCTTGGTACCAATTTTTGGTTTTGGTTGGTAACCAGTGTATAGCATAACCAATTGCCATAACAATAAATACATTGCTGTACGAAACTAATATAGCAGGTATTAAGGCAAAACTAAAATTGTTTCCAATTTGGTGTATAATTTGCCAAGTCGTTCCCATGCTTTCGGCTCTAAACCAAATACGGGTAAAGGTTATAAAATTTAAGGTGATAAATACTTTAAAAGCAATGGCTAAAAAGTTATTGTACTTTTCGTAAGGGCTTATTTTTTTCCAAAGTTTATAAACCATCAATCCTAAGCCGTTTAGTCCGCCCCAAATTACAAATTGCCAACTTGCACCATGCCATAAACCACCCAAAAGCATGGTTATTAGCAAGTTAATGTTGGTGGTTAGCCATTCTCTAAATCGTTTTATCCAAATGGCTAAGAATACTAAACAGATTAATACCCAAATAAAAATGTACAACACCAACATTTTACCCGACAGTAAAACGATAAACAAGCCTATAAACAAAGCACTTATCCATGTTCCCCAGCTTCCGCCTCGGTTACCCCCCAAAGGGATGTATAAATAATCTCTCAGCCAACCTGAAAGGCTAATGTGCCAACGTTTCCAAAATTCGCCAACGTTTTTAGCCTTGTAAGGCGAGTTAAAGTTGGTTGGCAGCGAGAAGCCCATTAAGAGAGCAATACCAATGGCTATATCGGTATAACCAGAAAAATCGGCATACACTTGCAGTGAATAACCATATAGTGCCATTAGGTTTTCGAAACCAGTATACATAGTTGGAGCATCAAAAATTCGGTCGATAAAGTTTACGGCAATGTAATCGCCAATCACTACTTTTTTAATCAATCCTTTTAAAATCCAAAACAATGATAAGCCAAAGTTGTATTTGGTTAACTGATATGGTAAGTAGAGTTGAGGAATAAAATCAGCAGCCCTAACTATAGGTCCTGCAACCAATTGAGGAAAGAAGGAAACATAGAAACCAAAATCTAAAATACTCTTTACAGGTTTAATTTGTTCACGATAAATATCTACCGAATAGCTAATGGTTTGGAAAGTGTAGAATGAAATTCCAACAGGTAATAAAATGCTATCCACATCAAAATGAGAACCAATAGTATTGTTGGTAAACTGAGCAAAGTGATTAAATACATGGTAATCGGTTTGGAAAAAGGCGTTGTAAGCATCAGTAAAGAAGTATGCGTATTTAAAATAGCACAACACAAATAGGTTGATAATGACACTTGTGGCTAAAAATATTTTTTTAACTAATTGTTTTTTTGAGCTGTGAATTAGCATGCCGATAATGTAATCGGACATGGTTGAAAATAACAGTATGCTTATAAAAAGCCCACTAGTTTTGTAGTAAAAGAATAAACTTACAAGAAACAAATAAGCATTACGTAAGCCTCTTTTTTTGTGTAAAATAGAGTAGAATAGGAGTACAACTGCAAAAAATGCCCAGAAGAAAAATTGCGTAAAAATTAATGGTGCATCGTTATTATAGGTGAAAATGCTTTTTAGATTTTCTACACTAAAAAACCATGATAACCATCCTGATATGTTGCTAGCACTATCCAATGTTTAAATCTTTAATTTGTGTTAAGCTTGTTATATTAAAATCGGCTATATTAAAGTTTGGATTGTTTTGGTTCTCTTTTTCAGGAACAACAATCGTTTTCATTAAAGCAGCTTTTGCAGCCAATAAACCATTAAATGAATCTTCTATAACTAAACAGTTGGTTGGTTTAACCCCTAAATCGTTTGCTGTATTTATAAATATCATTGGATGTGGTTTTCCGTAAGGTAAATTCTCAGCGGAGTTTACTACATCAAAATAATTGTTTAACTCTAATTTGTTAAGCACTGTTTTTATTAAACTACTTGCTGAAGAAGAAGCTAAAGCTAGCTTCAAACCTCTTTCTTTAAAAGAATTAAGTGATTGATAAACACCATTAATAGCGTCTGCTTTTTGAAGTATTAATTCAGATACAGTTGCTAGCAATTCTTCTTCAACTTGTGCAATTGTTTTTCCTTCCCAACCCAACTTTTCGTGCCAATATTCAATTACTTCAATTAATCGCATTCCCATAGTTTCACGGCACATGTCTTCTGTAAAATTTAATCCCACAGTTTTAAATGTAAGTATTATTGCTTCTCTCCAAAATGGTTCTGAATCGATAATTACTCCATCCATGTCATATATAACAGCTTCTATTTTCAATCTTTTGTATTTTGAATTGCTTTCAAATGTTTGTCGTATTCTTTCATAATTGCAGAAAACATTAAGTCTCCCATCAATTTATAACCATCACTAGTTAAGTGTATTTTATCTCTTTTTGCAAATTTGTTTTGCTCCCATGTTTTTATAGAACCTAAGCCACCCATAACTTCAAACATATCCCATAAGCCAGCATTGTGCTTTTTAGCTAGTTTAATCATCGTTTCTTTTGCTTCATATACTCTTTTGTTTGGGTATCTTCTTTTGTAGTAGCTATCATTGTTGGTTACAAATAAAAATTCACAGTTAGGGTTTACTGATTTTATCCAGCTAACTAGTGTATCGTAGTTTTCTTCATAGCAATAGGTACAAAAGTCAGGATCGTAAGCATCATTAATACCTATACAAAAAATCACTAAATCGGGCTGAATAGCTTGTAAATGCTGAGTAAATAATTCACATTTTAAATAGCTTGAGGTACTTGCTCCGTTTACTCCAATTGAATTGTAAACAATACCTGCATCATCATTATCAAGACTTAAACCGTATAGGTTAAAATGTGTTTGATTGCTGTCGGTTCTGTATATGTTAAATTCCAATGAGTCTTGATGTGTGTTGAATTTAAATTCTGTGTAACCAATTTCATGGTTTATTTCAATAGACGCGCAAGTATCAGAAATCAATTCTAAACAAAAGCTAGTAGAGTCTAAATCGTGAAATACCTTAATGCTGTTAAAGTCATAATAAGGTGTGTCGTCACCTCTAAAAGTAATTTTTAAGGTTGAAGAACTGTCTAAAGTCGTTGCTGTGACTCCCGAGACTCCCCAAGTAGAATGATGTTTACTAACTGAATTTCGATAACCATTCCATTCGCCAGTATAATCTATTTTAGCGTAATATGGTCCGTTAGTTTTCGCTAATCGGTAAGGGAAAATAAAACCTCTACCACCATTAAGGTTAGGAGAAAGTTGTTGGAAGTTAGTTCTCAATTGGTTCGACCAAATATCTGCCTGAATGTGTGACCCGCCGATTTGCATTAAGTTTACTTTGCCTTTACCGTTAAAAATCAACGTGTCTAGCTTACTGAATAGTGTGTTAAAGTTTGAACTATCGTTATAAAAGTAAACTACATTAGAATCGTAATTAACAAAGCTATACTCTTCTGTTAACTGGGGGTTAGACTGACTTTTAACAACTGTAAAAGCGAATAGAAATAGTGATAATATGTATATTTTTTTATTTTGCATTTACAGTTGTAGTGTCTTTTTCCTCTTTTATTTCTTCTAATGGTACGCTTGGATTTTTATAATTCTCGTACATCTTAATAAGTTTATTTGTAAACTCAACAGCAATTTTTTTAGCTCCTTTTGGACTAAAGTGTATATAATCAGATGCTGCTAAAGATGGGTCTGCATTAACCCATGTAGGCATAGAGTTTTTTCCTCCCATTACTTCATACATATCCCAAAACATACAACCAGAAGAAATAGAAGCTTCTTTTAAAGCATCTCTAACACCTTCTAAGTATGGGTAAGTAACAAATTCAGTTCCTTCTTTAATCGACATGTCTCCTGGCCCGATTACAATAAAAGCAGCATTTGGGTTTAATTTTTTCATAAAGTATATCTGAGATTTAAACCAATTACCAAATTCTTTGCATCCTTTTTCGTCTTTTATATATGGAACAACATTTCCTCCAAACTCCATAATAATTAAGTTAGGAGAGAGGTTAGCAAAACTATTGCTCAATAACGTTTGATTTTGTTTGGTAAAAATTGTTCCAGACGAACCTCTTAAAGGAATATTATCTACAACAACACCATTGTTTCCTTCGAGTGAAATCCCATAAATATCAGGGCTATCCGCACCGCTAAACATAATAGATATTTCTTCAGGAGTATTGCTAAATGTAGTTGAAAGTACTTGAAATGGAGTGTTTGCTGATATTGTACCACTTTTTAAAATGGCTCCATCTGCAATAATATCATAATGAACCGGCTTATAGCTATTGCTTAATATTACTTTTAAAAGATGGTGAGTTTTTGTTTTACTATAAGATGCTCTTGGTTTTTTTAATGTTATCCACGCGTTGTGTTGCACAGAATCAGGAATAATAGTTGTTGAAGGAATGTCTGTATATCTGCTAAAAGCCATTAACGGTCCATATTTGTTATGCGTAACAGAAGAATCTTTTCGTCCAAAGCCTGGGAATCGTTTCCAGTTTTCAGAAAATTCAATATTTACGCTCATTTTAGGAGCTACTTGTATTACATCAAATAATCCAACTCCATAGCCACCAAATTTAACTTGTAGTTCATTTCTTAAAACTGAAGTAATACGGTCAGCTTCAATTTGAGAATCACCATAATGCATAATTCTTACTTTTTTGTTTTGCGCATTATCCAAGGCATCAAAGAAACGGTGTAGGGCAGGTTTTGCATTGTCTGCCAGCTGTATACTTTTTCTGTAATTTGATAAAGAATCTAGGCGATATTTGATAAGAGTTGAATCTATTTCACTAACAATAACTGTAGAATCAAATAATTCAATTAAGTCTTTTTGTACATCGGCTAAACTATCAGCAGTTGTATTTTGATGAGCGAAAAATTGATTAAACGTTGGAAATTCAATTTTGGTGGATCCAATCTGAATCCCATCTTTTGGGAAAATAGCCATTATCCCAGCAAGAAGAATCATCACAATAACTGTAAAGAGCAGGCTGAAGATGGGTTTTATTTGCTTATTGTTATCCACTATTTTTTCTTAATCTTTAAAACTTGTCCAACATCTAAATTGCCATCAATACCATTTAAATCCATAATGTTTTGAGCAGAAATTCCTGAATACTTTTTTGCAATTACCCATAGGTTATCGCCTGATTTAACAGTGTAAGTAATATAGTCTTCATTTGAAGGTTCAATGTCTTCAACTTTATCGTTTTTCTCGTTATAAACTGGCTCTGGCGCTTTTGTTTCTTTTACTCTACTTGGAGCATTTGCTTTAGAGTAGATAAGTAGTTTTTGACCAATATCAATTCGAGTTCCTGAAATATTATTCCAATCTTGTAATTGGCTGACTCTAACATCATATTTTTCAGCAATAACACCTAAAACATCACCAGACTTGACAGTATATGTAATAGGTTCGCTTCCTGTAGGAATAACAAATTGTTCAGTTTGTGGTTTTTCAATTGGTTTTAATAAAACGGAGTCTTGATAGTAATAAATACTATCACATAATTGGTAAAATTTATCCATTTTACTTTTTGGGAAAACAGCTTCAAAACTAGCAGGGAAAACAGCTTTGTTTAGGGTTGGATTATAAAAAAATAATTCTTTAGTGTTAATTTTTGCAACATCTTCAATTGCTTTAAATTGCAGTTGATGTTCAATGTAAAAGGTGTCAACGTCTAATTTAGGTTCTATTTTATTTCCATTACTATTGTTTTGAGCATAGCAATAAATCATTGCTTGTAAAGCAGGAACGATATCTCTAGTATTGGTATTTAAATAAGGATAAATTTCTTGATATGTAGAAGCGTTATGTCTATTTAATAAATTATTTATATTACCTGATCCAGAACTATAAGCTGCTAGAGTAAGCTCCCAATTGTTATACAGTGAATTTAAATGGGTTAAGTATTTTAGAGCTGCCTCGCTAGATTTGTTAATGTCTTTTCTTTCGTCTACATATTCATTTACAGCTAATCCATATTTTAGTGCTTGAGGGTAGTTTAAGTGCCAAAAACCAGTTCCACCAAAATTATTCATCGAATTAGGATTAAAACCAGAGCATATAGCTGGGATTAACAGAAATTCAGTTGGTAGATTGTTTTTGTTTAATAATGTTATGAGGTTAGGGGAGTAGTAGTTGATTAAATAATTTAGAAAGTGAATGTTTTTACCGTTTGAATAAAGATTAATATATTCTTGAACCTTAGAGTTATAAGTTAGTGAAAAATTATTTTCTAATGTTTTTAAAATGGAATCACCATTTAATGAATCTATTTGTAGCTTGTTAGATTGCTCTTTAGTTGGGTTAGGAGTATTTAAATCAGATATTTTTAATAGCGATTTAAAGTAAATTGATGTTGTGAGGTTGTTAAATTCAGTAGTGTAACTACTTTCTTCTTGGGCTATAAGAAAAGAGCTTGCTAGCAATAAACTAAATAAAAAAAGGTATGTCTTTTTAATTTTAAGCATTCAAACATTAGTATTTATACTAAGTTGTAAATATGCTTTAATAACCTTGATTTTTAATGATAAGCTTTTGGAGTTTATAAACAACAATGTGTTAAACTAGCTTTTTTTTCTTGACTTAAAGTCAATTTGGTAAACAGTACCTTTTTGTTCTAACCTTTCTATGGTTCCATCTAGTTGTTCAACAAATATTTTAATCAATTCCATCCCTAAGGATACATCTTCTTGTTCTAGAATATGTGATTCCATACCAACTCCATCATCTCCAGCAACAAGGGAGAATGTATTATCGTCAATTTGGGTTAAATGAATAATTATTTTTCCTTTTGCTCTATCAATAAAAGCATATTTAAGCGTGTTAGAAATAATTTCATTCAATAATAAACCAATTGGTATTATTGTATCGATATCAAATTTAACTTCATCAATTTTTATGTCTAGAAAAATATCAGTATTTATCGAGTAGGTTCGAATTAAGTCGTCAGTCAATGCTAAAATATAATCTTGAAAATCAATATGGGCTAAATCGCCAGTTTGATACATTTTTTCATGAATCAATGCCATAGAGCGTATACGATTTTTTGCTTCGTCAAATAAAGCTAACGATTTGGAGTCATTAGTATAACTAGACTGAATACTAAGTAAGCTATTAATTACTTGAAGATTGTTTTTTACACGGTGATGAATTTCTTTCAATAAAATTTCTTTTTCATCGCGTTGCTTCTCTATTAAAATGGTTCTTTCTCTAACTTTTTTCTCTAATTCTTTACTAATTTCAATTTGACGTTTTTCTTTAAAGGTTGTTACTTTAAATAAGATATAACCTATTATGGTAAATATGATCAAATAAAACCACCATGTTTGCCATAAAGGGGAAGTAATTGTAAATTCAAATGAAGCAGCTTCTTGAGTCCAGATTCCTTCATTATTTCTTGCTTTTACAAGAAACTTGTACTCGCCAGGAGGAAGATTAGAGTAGGTCGCAGAAGTTTTTTTTGTACTTGGAAACCAATCTTTATCTAATGGCTCAAGTTTAAAACTGTATTGAACATATTCAGGATGAGTTAAGTTTATTCCAGAAAATTCAAAAGTTAAGTGATTTTCATTATTATCTAAAACCAAATCATTAGGGAGGTTATTCCATGATTTATAGTCTTTTGTGTATTTTAACCAATTTACATCTTCAAAAAATAGTTTTACTTTATTTAAGTGGATAATTGGTTCAAAAACATTTGATTTATCTTCAGCAGGGTTGAAGCTAATTAAGCCAGCTATAGTTCCAATCCATAGTATACCCTTTTTATCTTCATATATTGCTCTGCTATTGCATTCAATTCCTTTAAAACCTTCGAGAGCACCGTAATTTTTAATTCTATCAATTTGTCCATAACTATTTAACGTGATTTTATCTAGACCTTTGTTTGTTCCAACCCAAATATTACCTTTTAAGTCTGTATGTAAGAAGTATATGACGTTAGAAGATAGTCCATTATCTATAGTTACAGGTTTAAAGTCAATTCCATCATATCTAACTATGCATCTATCAGTACCAAACCATAATTTCCCATATTTATCTTCAGTTATACTACCAATATAATAGTTACAGAATCCTTTAGAGTTTGAATAAGTAGTAAACTTATTATTTGAGAACTTATTTACACCAAGTCCTGTTCCAATCCAGATGTTTTTTTGTGAATCTTCATAAATTGTATGAATGTAGTCATGAGATAATTCACAATTCTTTGTGTTGTATGTTTTAAAAATATTATTCTCAAATAAAACTATTCCTGATCCATTTGTTCCTATCCATAACCTATTTTTAGAATCAAAAAAAACTGACCTTATTTCATTTGAAGGTAATCCTTGTTCTTTAGTGTATTTTTTAAATATACCATCTTTATATTTTATTAATCCACCGTTTGTTGCAAACCATAAATTACCTTTGTTGTCTTTAGTAGATGACCTTACTTTATTACTGGGAAGAGAATTGTTTTTATTGTAATGAATTGTTTTTAAACCATTGTGTTCAAATATACCATCGTCACCAGTTGTTACCCATAAATGATTGTTATCATCTCTAATAATGCTAAAAATTGCAGGAGAGTCAAAACCATTTATATTGTCATAATATGTGAATGCTTTTGTACCTAACTTAATTAATCCAGACCCACTAGTTCCTAACCAAACATTTCCAGACCTATCCTTCAACAAATTAGAAATGTGGTTGTTTTTTAAGCCATTCTTTTTAGTGATATTTGTAACTTGAAAATTAGAGTGAAGTAAATAGACACCATTTTCATTAGATGAAAACCATATTTCATTATCATTATCGATTAAAATAGATGTAATACTAATGTCGTTAGGGATTGGAAGTGAAGTAAATTCAAAGTTTTGTTTTTCATCAACACTACCAGATAAAAGTTTAATTGCACCTTTATTTTTTGTTCCGATTAGATAGTTGCCATCTTTATCTTCAATTACATATTTAATTTCATCAGAGGGAAGTCCATTTGAAGTATTAATAAGTAGGGTGTCTTTTTTACTAAGAATAACCAGACCTTTATTGGTTGCTAATAAAGTGTTGTTTTTAGAGTCAGTTGTGATTTGGTATATTTCAGCACTTAATAAGGCATTATTTTCAAAGTTTTTAAAATATCCATCCTCATAAATTGATAGTCCGAAATTACTACCAATCCAAATTCTATTTTTATCGTCGGTAAAAAGAGTGTTAAATCCTGATGAATATAATAGATTATCACTTTCATTGTAGATAGTAAATTTTCTTCCATTATACTTAGTGATACCACCAAGAGTTGAAGCAAACCAGAGGTTGCCATCATGGTCTTCTGTGATAGCTCTTATCATATCGCCAGATAAGCCATCTTTCTCTGAATATTGGGTAAAAGTAATGCCGTCAAATTGACAAACACCACCACCTGAAGTACCTATCCATAAATAACCCCTTGAATCTTGAAAAATAACATTTACTTCAGATTGAGATAAACCATCCTCAACGTTATAATTCTTAAAGTCGAAACTTTGACTAAATAGAGAATTTGATACTAAAATGAATAGTATCAATAAGATTTTAGTTGTTATATTTTTTTTGAGTTTTTTCAATTAAGCAAATGTAAGTCAATAACTTTTGATATCAACCACCAATTTTTTTAGTTTTAGTAAAACCTAAATTTACTAACAAATCATAAACTTTTTCTTTTAATTCACCTTGAATTAGAATTTCACCATCTTTACAACTTCCACCTACACCACATTTTGATTTTAAAGTTTTACTAAGGTCATTTAGATCATCTGTAGACCCTATGAAGTTACTAATTATTGTAACAGCCTTTCCTTTACGTTGTTTTCTATCTACAAACACTTTTAATTCTTGTTTATTATTTTCAAGAGTTTCAACTTCTTCAATTTCTTCTTCATAATCAAAGTTTTGATTGGTAGAATAGACAATGTTTACTCTATTTTTTTTACTCATTGCTTATTACGTTTAATGATTTTGGATTAACTTCAATTTGTATTATTTCGTGATGTTTAACTGGCTCTCCATCCATGTGCATTTCAGGGCTTGGAGATTGAATTTCTACTTGGTTTGTTTTGTATTCAGTTACATACTTACTTGATAGTATTTTTTTATTAAATAGTTTATAGGCTAGGATTGGTGCAATATAAAGAGGAAATGGTTTAAGTCCTATCAATCTAACAAATCCATCATCCAATTCAGAGTTTGGTGAGATAAAAGCATTATTACCATATTGATTTGAATTTGATATTGTAATTAGTAAATCTTTCGTTGTAACTGTTTTATCTTTAAATATCAGTTTATATTCTTGTGGTTTATATCTAAAGTATTCTTTTACAGATATTTTTAAATAGGTTAATAAGCCTCTGGTGGGAGCTTCATCAAATTTCCATGCTACATGAGCATCAAACCCCAATCCAGCAGCTCCAAGGAAAGGTTGTTTGTTTAAAAGTATAGTATCTATTTTTTTTGTTTTATGATTGTTGAGTTGCTTTATAGCTTCAGCAATTTTCATGGAAATTTTTAAATGTCTTGCCAATCCATTACCAGAACCTGTAGGGATTATACCTAGTATACAGTTTGTATTTATAAGAGAGGTGCCTACTTCATGTACTGTTCCATCTCCTCCAACCGCAACAATAATATCAAAGTTAGGATGCTCATTTTTAACTATTTCTTTAGCGTGTCCAGCATGAGCTGTAAATTGAATCGTTGAATTAAATTTATTTTTATCTAAGTATGAATCAATTAACGAAACTATATTTTTTTGCTTTCCAGTCCCAGAAATGGGATTTACAATAAATAGTATTTTTTTTTGCTCACTCATTTAATGTTACTAATAGAAAGTTTGTTATCAATTAAGCGGTTGTTATGTTGTTGAATTATTGCTTTCAGCTCTTTTTCAAGTTTAACTTTAATGTTGTTGTATTTATCATCATTTAATAAATTCCTAGCTAACAATTTATCTGAAGCATAATTGTATAATCCAGTTGTGTTTTCACTGTCGAATAACAAAAGATAATCATTTTTCAGTAAATAAAACGTGTTTCTAGAAAAGCCAACAACAAATCTATCACTTTTGTTCAAAGGCAATCCGAAAGATATAATTTTAGAATTTATCCCTAACAAACTTAAAACAGTAGGAGTTATATCACAATGTTGGAAATAATTTGTATCAACTCCCTTTAAAGTGGAAGATGGATCATAAATAAATAGAGGTATTGCAAATCTTCCAATTAATGTTCCGTATTCAGGATTTAAAGAGCTAACTGAATGGTCGGCGGTAAAAACAAATAGCGTATTTTTAAACCATTCACTTTTTTTAGAGTTATTAAAAAATTCTCTTAAAGAATAATCAGTATAACCGATTGTTTCATGAGCATCTAATATACCAACAGGAAATTTATTTTCATATTTTTTAGGTATAGAATATGGGTGATGAGATGATAACGTAAAAACAGCACTAAAAAAAGGTTCTTTCGTTTTGTTTAATTGATTGCTAAAGTATTGAAGATAGGGCTCATCAAAAATACCCCAATGACCATCATAGTCTTTTTCTTTATTTGGATATTCATCCATTCCAAAGTAATTATCTACACCAGCAATTTTAGTGAAACCATTAAACCCCATAGTACCATTAGAACCTCCATGGTAAAAAGAAGTATTGTAGCCGTTATTCTTTAAAATGCTTGGAAGAGCATCAATTTTATTGTTAGAGTAATTCGAAATTACATAAGGCGTATTCATTAATGGTGGTATTCCTGCCAAAATTGAGGGTAAAGCTTCTATAGATTTACTTCCATTTGAATAAGCATTTGTAAATGCATAACTTTCATTAATTAAAGAATCTAAAAAAGGGGTAAAACCAGATCCATTATTAAAATAACCTACATATTCTTTAGCAAAACTTTCTAAAATAATGAGAACAACATTTTTATTTTTAAATAGCCCATCATCATTAAGTTTTATAGCTGGACTATAAATTTTAGGTAATTCAGCTGGGGTAAAAAAATCAGTTACGGGTAATTGATCGTTTAATACTGTTTTAATAATACAAAAAGGAGTGTTTAAAACTAAAGGAACGTTCTGAGGTGAGGTGTTGTTTGCTGCATTTATAATGTCTAGAGGTTTTAGTTGCAGACCTCCTCTAAACCCAATTGCAGTTAACCCACAAATACCTATAAAAAATAATAATTGAGCGATAGCGTTTTTTGTTGATTTTTCAACTAAAATTGAAGGTGATTCACTTTTACGGTATAAAAACTCAGTAAAAGAAATAAGAATAATAAGTAATACAAAGGCATACCAAAAATCAGCTAAATATTGAGGTAGTAATTTTAGAGTATCATCATTAGTTGACACAAATCTAAAAAAATCAGCAGTTGTTCGTTTTAAAGCAAATTGATAATAACCTAAATCAATTAAATTAAAAATCACACCTATAGTATTTGCTATGTGAAACAATAGTTTAATTACTATTTTATAACTTTTATTATATCTAATACCAAAAGGAAGAATTGATAACAGAATAAAAGGTGAAAAAAGGTAAGATATAGCAACCCAATCAAACCTTAGTCCATAATAAAAAGCATCTATAGGAAAACCATCATTAAAAAATGAGGAATTGAAAAAGTAAAAAGAGAAGCGACAAAAGGTAAAAACTAAAAAACTAATGCCAAGTTTTTTAGCTAATGAAATTAAATGTGAGAAATCTATATTCATATAAGAAGCCAATAATTAAAGCTTAGAACTAGGCTTATCCTTCAGTCCACACTTATCACAATTATGATTATTTGCTTTTTTAAATGATCGATAAGCAATATAACTCACTGATAAGGCAATTAATAATATGACATATATTTCTTGTGTTTCCAATTTAAAGTATTATAAATAAAAATTCTCTAGTCAAAGTTAACTAAAATCAATTAAATTTGAGGCCTTAAATAATGTGTTATGACTATAAAGTATAATCGAAGAAAATACACTGACAATGAATTGTTGGATATCTATAAAGCTTTAATTAAACCTCGTTTAATTGAAGAGAAAATGTTAATACTTCTTCGACAAGGTAGAATTAGTAAATGGTTTTCTGGTATTGGCCAAGAAGCAGTTTCGGTAGGTGCAACTTTAGCTTTAAATAAAGATGAATATATTTTGCCTATGCACCGTAATTTAGGTGTGTTTACCGCTAGAGAAATTCCATTATTTAGATTATTCACTCAGTTTCAAGGAAAGATGAGTGGTTTTACTAAAGGTAGAGATCGTTCTTTTCATTTTGGAACAAATGAATATAATATTGTAGGAATGATTTCACATTTAGGTCCACAACTTGGTGTCGCTGATGGAATAGCACTAAGTAACTTGTTAAAGAAAAACAACAAAGCTACTTTAGTTTTTTCAGGAGACGGAGGAGCAAGTGAAGGTGATTTTCATGAGGCATTAAACACTGCTGCAGTATGGCAATTACCTGTAATTTTTGTGATCGAAAATAATGGGTATGGATTATCTACTCCTTCTAATGAGCAATTTAGATGTAAAAACTTTATCGATAAAGGAATCGGTTATGGGATGGAGACAGAATTGATTGAAGGTAACGACATCCTTGATGTTTACTATAAAATAAGTCAAATTGCGGAATCTATTCGTAAAAAGCCAAGACCTGTTTTGGTAGAATGTATGACTTTTAGAATGAGAGGTCATGAAGAAGCTTCAGGAACTAAATATGTTCCTCAAGAATTAATGGATGAATGGCAAAAGAAAGATCCAACAACTAATTATGAAGAGTTTTTGATTGCTGAAAAAGTATTAACTGAG
Source organism: Vicingus serpentipes (assembly GCF_007993035.1). NCBI lineage: Bacteria > Pseudomonadati > Bacteroidota > Flavobacteriia > Flavobacteriales > Vicingaceae > Vicingus > Vicingus serpentipes. The sequence continues at coordinate 45,911 of NZ_VOOS01000001.1, read as the reverse complement.
GCACAAGCTGAAGAAATTAAAGCGTCAATTAAACAAGAAATTAATGATGAGCTTGAAAGAGCTTATGCTGAAGAGCCTATTATCGCATCTACAGAAACTGAGCTAGCAGATGTTTATGCTCCATATACTTATAATGAAACAAAACCAGCAACAACTAATAAAACAGAAAAAAGATTAATTGATGCTATTTCTGATGGATTGCGTCAGAGTATGGAAAAGTATGATAATCTTGTTTTGATGGGGCAAGACATTGCTGACTATGGAGGAGTTTTTAAAATTACTGATGGTTTTGTAGAGAAGTTTGGAAAAGATAGAGTAAGAAATACACCGTTATGTGAATCAGCTATTTTGGGAGCAGGTTTAGGATTGGCAATTAATGGCGATAAAGCAATGGTTGAAATGCAATTTGCTGACTTTGTGAGTGAAGGAATTACACAAGTATGTAATAATTTGGCTAAAATTCATTACCGTTGGGGACAAAATGCAGATGTTGTAGTTCGTATGCCAACAGGTGGTGGCGTTGCTGCAGGTCCGTTTCACTCGCAATGTAATGAAGCTTGGTTTACACAAACTCCAGGTTTAAAAGTAGTTTACCCAGCTTTTCCTTATGATGCAAAAGGATTATTAATAGCTTCTTTTGAAGACCCAAATCCAGTGATGTATTTTGAGCACAAAGCTTTATATAGAAGTATTACAGAGGAAGTTCCAGATGATTATTATACATTAGAAATCGGAAAAGCAAAAGTATTGAAAGAGGGAGAAGATGTTACTATCGTAACTTATGGAATGGGGGTGCATTGGGCTTTGGAAATTTTGAAAAACCATCCAGAAATTAATGCTGATTTAATTGATTTAAGAACCTTGGTGCCTTTAGATACAGAAACAATATATAACTCAGTAAAGAAAACGAATAGAGCAATTATATTACATGAAGCAACAATGTTTAATGGAATAGGAGGGGAAATAAGTGCGTTAATTACCGATAATTGCTTTGAGTATTTAGATGCTCCAGTAAAAAGAGTAGCAAGTTTGGATACACCAAACCCTTTTATTAATCAATTAGAAGAAAACTTTTTACCAAAGCAAAGGTTTGAAGAGGCGTTAATTGACTTGGTTAATTATTAAGAAGTTTTAATTTTTATTCTTCTAATAATTTTGCTAGTCTAACAATCGATTTTTGGTTGTTTTTTGAGTGAATTGAATTTAAGACATTGGTCTTTTCTTTTTTTGTTAAATGCCAACTCAATGATATCTGGTTGTTGTTACTTTCTAATTCAAAATCAATCACATCAATAGGGTGAGATAAATCAGCACTCAAGTATTGGAGCATATCATCCAAATTATAATCTTGGATTTGGAATAGATTCCCATACAAACTTCCTATAGGGCTATTTGCTGATTCAATGATAGATTTTAAAGGATTGTTTTCAATTAATTTGTCTTTTGATTTATCTCTTATGGTAATAACAATAACACCACTAGTATTGTCATTAATCCAGTTTTTAAAGGTATGAATGTGTTTAAAAGTTGATAAAGCACCATAATTGTCTCTCATACCTGCATCTAGCACATCTATTTGTGGTTCGGATGGTAAAGATACATTTGGCATTATGTAAGGAAAAGTTGCACTCATTCTTAATGCACTTGTAAATTTTAAATTAGCAGCATCTTGGTTTTTAAACAATCTTGAAAACTCAATGTTTTCAGCAATAGGTTGACTAAAAGTGTTATTGTTTGGGTTGTTGTTATTTAAATAAGAAATGTGCTGAGCAGAAATTAACAATCTTCTCCCATCATTAATAATTGTAGGGCTAAAAATCATGATTGGAATTTGAGCATTGACTTCTGGAGATTTATAATCTAATAATTTTTTATCTAGTATATTCTCAGTATTAATCAATAATTGTTTTTCAAATGCATAGCCTCTATCTTTTGTGTAATTATTTCCGTTATAATTATATTTTTTAGTACGAATAAAAAAGTCGTTTGTAGCCATATAAAAGGCAATGGGATTTAATAAATCCTTTGCCATATTGTTGATATAAATCCTGTTAGTAATATCGGGTTTTAAATTGTTATGTTGATTTAATAAATACAATTCTCTATAATACGCAGCACCAATCATTCCTCCAGAAGAACCAGTGATTAAATGCGATTGCTTAAACACTTTATTATTAAATAAACTATCAAGTTGTTGAAGAGTAAAAAATGTCCAAAGCGAAGCCCTAGAACCTCCGCCACTAGTATTAATGTAAATCAGTTTGGGTTTAGCAGCTTGGTTGTTTTTGCTTTTCCAATTTTCTAAAATTTTAAGTTCATTATAATAATCAGTATTAAAATTTTTGTTGTTGTTTTTTAAATCATTAATAGTTTTTATAGAGTACTCTGCTTTTTGAGTAGTGTAGTTTAAACCATAAGCCATATTAGTGTAGCTAAAGGTTTGGTATTTTGATAATAGATTAACAATAATAAATAAAACAATAAAAGTGAATCCAGTCCAACCTTGAAGCCAGGTATGCATTGCACTGAATAGTATTAAAATTGTAGTGAAAAATAAAACCACACTAGCTCCAGCAGGTATTATAAATATTGGGTTTTCACTTAAAAAACCTAAACCAATTAGTGTTAAAAAAACAGTAATTTCAAAAATGGAAGCATTTATTTTATTCTGCTTAAAAACAGACTTTAACATTTCTGTATCATAATGTGAAATGTCTCGAGCATTTTTTGTTTTAAAAGGATTGTGCAAATAATATTCAACATGCCATTTTTTAGATTTTTTAAAAAACCTAAACCATCCTTTTTCTTTTAATAAAAATGAACTGACATTATTCGGTTCATTATCTTCTTTTATTCCTAGAATTTTAAATATGTTTTTATTAGTAGAAAAGAAATAGGTGAGTGAAAAGAAAACGAAAGAGATATATCCTCCAAGTAATCCAATTATGAAAATAGTTATTTCTGAATTTGAATAGAGTTCTTTTGTATGCAAGAAGTAAGCTATTTTAAAGCAAAAATAAATGATAAACAATAAAGGAAGTAATGAATTATTTATGCAATACTTTAAGAAAGGATACTTTAAGGTAGCAATAAAAGGGAATTTGTTACTATTAATGATATAACCAGTAACATTAAAAGCCATTACAAAACCACCAATGGAAAAACCCATTATAAAATAAGACCAAACGCTTACTTCATTTAAATATTCAGGAGCTAAAAATAAATAAGGAATACCATATTTTACAAATAGATTTTCCCCAACAATACCAAACAGTATTATCCAAAAAAGTAAAACAAAGTGATTTCTTTTAATGCTAATTAAAAAGAGTTGTGTTGGTAAAAAGTAGAATAGTTTTCTAAACATTTTTGAAAATCAATTATAGCATGTAATGTACATACTATAAATACGATATTGGTTTAAAAGTGTTTAGAAAAGGTTATTTTTTGAACTTTTCAAATACTTTTTCCAATCCGTCGATTAAATTTTTAAGTGCATCAAAATATAATGTAATACTTAAGAAGATAGACATTAACCAGATAATAGCAATGTTTACCCAAAAAGTATCAATATATACTCCAAATATTTTCTTTTCAGGAGCATAAAAATGAGCTCTAAAATCATCAGGACTTAAGTATATTGGATCTGCTTTTTGTATTAAATGATTATCTAACTCAATAATTTTATTTAATTCGTTTTTATCTTTAACAAAATCAGATAAAGCATCATTTGTATATCTGTCTTTCATTTCAATAAACAAATCTCTCGCTTCTTTATCCTTATTTAACTTAGAGGCTAATTTGTCCCTACTGTTATTAGCATTCTTATACTTTTGAAGATAGTAGTTATTTAAATCTAAGAAGTAGTTTTTTGTATTTGTGAAAACTGTTTCATTAACCTTGTCTATGTATAACTTGTCTAAATCAGCAAATTTAATTTCTGTATTGGTTTCAATTTCTTTACCAATCTCATTTCTAAGTAATTCAAAATTGTTAACGAGTTCTTCTTTTTTAGTTTCATCATTAAGGTAATTCTGCGAACTACTTAACTTTTCTCTAAGTTTTGCTAACCAGAAGTTCTTTTTAAATTCTACAACTTTTAATTCTTTATCAAGTTTGTAAAATTGTTTTTCAAACTTATTGTCTTTAAATTGATGAACAGCTAAAGCTTCATAAGCCCATCTAGAGGTCATAATTTCACCAACCACTGGAACTTTATCTTGTAGAGTAATTGTAGGGTTTAATTTGTCGAATTTAACAATTACACCACTTAAAAGAAGCTGCGGAATAACTAAGAATGGTATTAGTATATATATTGTAACAGCTGAATTAAAACTTGCCGAGATGTTTAACCCTAGCATGTTTGCAAAGCAAGCTGTTGAGAATAGAACTAACCAATACGCAACGTTCATACCATCAATTCCTAAAATACTATTACCAATAATAATAAATGTAAATGTTTGTATTGCTGAAATAGCAAACATGATTGATATTTTTGAAAATAAGTAACTTCCTTTACTTAAGTTCAAAAATTTCTCTCTTTTTCTAATTTTTTGATCTCGAATAATTTCTTCGGCACTTACTGTTAATCCAACAAAAAGAGCAACAATAACAGACATAAAGATATAGGCTGGTAAATTTTCATTTTCTCTAAAAATATAACCTAACTCATTATTTGAATCTGCATTAAAATATCGAACTAAAAAGGATAGTATAAAAGCTAAAACTGGAGCTTCTAAGAAGTTAATAAGCATGTATTGCTTATTAGTCAATTTAGAGAGTACATCTCTAATAATAAAAACTTTAAACTGTTTTATTTTATTAGGAATACTAAAAGTAATATTTGGAGCAGTTGTTAGTCTCTTAAAAGTAGAAGAACTTTTTTCAATTTTATCTAGATAAAATTGATACCATTCTTGAGGTGATATTTTTCTATTTAAAGTAGGGTTACCGTATTCATCTACAACTCTTGATTCAATAATATTGAAAATTTGTTCAGAGTTAACGTTACCACAAGAAACACATTCACTTTCATTGCTATTAACGTGGTTCACTAACTCCTTAAAGTAAATAACAGCATCTACTGGATTTCCATTATAAATTGGGTAACCTCCAGTATCTAAAATCAATAAATTGTCAAACATTTTAAAAATGTCAGACGAAGGCTGGTGAATTACAACAAAAACTAACTTTCCTTTTAAGGCAAGTTCTTTAAGTAAATCCATTATATTTTCAGAATCTCTAGAAGATAATCCTGATGTAGGTTCATCAACAAATAAAACTGCTGGTTCTCTAATTAATTCAAGTGCAATATTTAAACGTTTACGCTGTCCACCACTAATGGTTTTTTCCATAGGACTACCAACTTTTAAGTCTTTAGCCTCAAGTAAACCAATGCTTAGTAAAACATCTAAAACTCTTTTAGTTATTTGTGCTTCGTTTAAATTATCGAAACATAATTTAGCATTATAGAAAAGATTTTGGAAAACAGTTAACTCTTCAATAAGTAAATCATCTTGAGATACATAGCCAATTACGCCTTCAATTTTATCTGGTTCATGATGAATGTCAATTCCGTTTATGGTTATTTGACCTGTTGTTGGAATGTATGCACCATTCAATAAATTCAATAGTGTTGATTTTCCAGCACCACTAGCTCCCATAATTCCAACCATGTGGCCAGATTCTTCAGAAAAACTAAAATGGTGCATTCCATAATTACCACCCTTAAACTTATAAGTTAAACCATCAACATTGAATACTATTTTTTCAGCATTATCATCTTTAAAATAAGAGCTAATAATATCACTATAGTAAATTGGTTGAACTCTAGAACTTCTGATAGATGAACCTTGACTTAATATGTGTGAACGAGTTTTATTAATTAAAATCCCATTCATATAAAGTTCAGAATCTCCGTAGTAGCGTACAAAGAATAAGTTAACGGTTTCAATTTTTAAAATTCTTAATTCACCATTAATGCCTTCAGAATAAATATGTTTACTTTCTTTTAATTCGTTTTCTTTTTTGCTATTTATTACTAAAACACAAGGAGAATCAAATTTCTCGTCAATCGATTTTTTAGTAAACTCTAAGCAGTGATTAAATTCTTCAGGCGGAATGTTAAAGGTCTCAGATACAGTGTTTATAAACTCTAATTCTTGTTCTGAAGGATGATTGTTTGCATAAATAAATTCGATTAAACGAATAAGAACAATGATTTTTTGTTTTTGAGCAAGTTCTTCGTTTATCTGAGTACAAATTAAAAGAACTTTTACAGAGTTTACTGAAGTTCTTTTCTTTCTTTTCGAGCCTTCAGACTTTTTGTTTTTTGCTTCAATAAAATCATCGTATAGCCTTAAATACTCTTTAACTAATTGTTGATTGAGTTGTTGCTTTAAAAAAGATTCAACAATATTTCTGCTGTTTGCTGTTAATTCTTCAGTATCTGATACAATTGAAAACAACTGCATTAAAGCCTTTAGTATTCTTTCACTCATAGTTCAAATCTCTATTTCGAAGTTAAGATACAAAAAAAGGCATTATTTATACAAACAATGCCTCTTTAAAGTTTGATATTTTTTTTATTGCTTAAAACCTACTAGTAAAACAGCACAACCTGATGCAGAGTTATTAGGATCTAATTGAGCTTCAATAATACAATCAATTGTATTGTTGATGTTAAAATCCCAATAAGGAGCATTTGCGTAATCCTTATTAGTAAATAATAAATTTCTTTCTTTATCGTATACTGAAAATAATAAATTTCCATCTGTTAAACCGCTACAAGCAGCAAATCTATATTTACTATTCCCATATAATGTCATGTTAAATTCAGCTATTTCATCATCTAATAAAAGAGATCTGTAATCTTGACCATCAGAAATAAAACCGTTAGTTAAATGGTTGTCGCATAAAGATGCAATAGTGTCACACTGAGCAATAGAAGATTTAAAAGAAACTAATCCTATTACCAGTATAAATATTTTGAAAAATTGACGTGCTTTCATGTTAAGTGTTTTTCTTTTAAATTAATTAGTTAATTAACTCTGATCTAATTTCTAATGTTTTAGCAGTAATTGCTTTTAATTGCTCATTAGTAAAATTAACTTCTGTAGTACTATTAATGGTTGTCGTTTTATTTTGAGCGTCAACAGTTGGTTTTACATACGTGTAAGTAATTTCTATTGAAGCAAATAAATCATCTAACTCAATTAACTTGTCTATTAATGATGTAAATTCAGGTTTGCTATAAAATGGTGTTAACAATTTAATCAAGTTACTTAAAGTAGCTTTTTGTTCTCCAATTCTTTTTATAACATCTTCGTTTGAAGTCATTTCAGCAGCGTTAGTGGCAAAGTATAAACTTTCAATCCAACCACCAGCTAAAATAAGACCTCCAACATCATTTTGTTGATTATTTTTAAGGTATCTATCGCTTGATTTATATGCATCAGAAACTAAAACAAGTAAAGAATCTTGGTTCCCAATATTTTTTTCAAATCTAGTAACTAATTCCATGTCAAATGCACTGCTAACACCTAAATCATCTCCAATTGATTTAATTGCAGTTAAATAAGAAATAGCATCTTGAGTTTGTTCGTATAGAGTAACATATCCTAAATCAGCGCCAAAAACACCTAAGTTTATTGCTTTTTTAAAATTTGTTGAATACTTAGTTACATTAGAAGGAACATTAAGCATAGCCTTATTGTAATTTGTTCCTGAGTTTTTTATTAATGCAGCAGTTTGAATAGGGGAAGGGATACTAAAAACTTTACCATCAATTTCCATTAATTGATTTTGGTTAGGAGAAGTTTCCTCTTCTTGAGTTGTTTCTGTTTCTTCGTGAGAAGCCTCATCAGTACCACATCCAAAAGAGAATGCTGCTATTGTTGAAAAAACAATAAGTTGATTTCTTAAATTAAAATAATTTTTACTCATTATTGTGTTTTTAGAAATGATTTTAGTTATTGCAAATAAACAAAAAAATCTTTAATACTAAAGTATAATTTATTCGATTAATTAATCAATTTAAAGGTTAATCATTAAAAATTTTTGTATGAAACATGAAATATCTTAAAATAATCAAAGAAAAAATAAATACTCCTAAATTAATTAGAGCGTAATAATAGTCTTGAAAAATTAATTTGCCAATTAAAAAAAGTGTAGAATAGGTAAGTGATACGGCACTTAGCCAACAAATTATTAAAGAAGGTATTTGTGATTTAGTTTTTGGTATAGATAATTTATTACGAATACTATTCCAAGCTCCTTGAGGTTCTACTTGTAAGTAGAATTTTTTTAATGTTTCATCATTTTCAGGTTTAGTTAAAAATGTAACTAATATCCAAACGATTGTTGTAAATAAGGTTGTTGTTAACAATATTCCTTCATTTTCAATAAAAGAATTTCCAAGACCTGAACTTTTTTCAAAAAGAGGTGCTAGTATAAATTTACTTATCGTGTACCCAATAATTGGTGCAATAGTAGCAGAAATTTCACTCCAAACATTTATGCGGCTCCAATACCATCTTAATATTAATACAGCACCTAAACCTGCAGAGGAGGCAATTAAAAAACGAGCAGCTCCATCTATTGTATCAATAAAAGAGGTTATGATAAGTGCAATTATCATGATTGAAACGGTTGCAATTCTTCCAATTAGCACTAATTTTTTTTGAGTACTCTCAATTAATGGATCTTTTTCTTTATACAAGTCATTGGTAATATAGCTTGCGCCCCAATTTAATTGGGTAGAAATGGTACTCATATATGCTCCTAAAAATGCGGTAAAAATTAAACCTCTAAAGCCTGTAGGCATAAAGTCACGCATAGCAAAAACAAATCCGTTTCCTGATTCGTTTAAAGGTAAGTCAGGATAAACTACTAAAGCACATAATCCAACAATGATCCATGGCCAAGGTCGTAAAGCATAATGAGCAATTTGAAAAAATAAGGTAGCTAGTATAGCATGTTTTTCATTTTTCGTACTCATCATTCTTTGTGAAATATATCCACCGCCACCAGGCTCGTTACCAGGATACCAACTTGCCCACCATTGTATAGCTACAAATGAAAAGAATGCCCCAATTGTTAACCCAAAAGTGCCAATATCACTTTTGGCTCCATTGATATTTGGAAAAAAATCAAATCTCCATTCTGGAAGTTTTTCTTTAAGACCACTAATCCCTCCAACTTGTTCTGAATTAAGCATGATAAAAGCTAAAATTACACATCCAGTCATAGCTAATATAAATTGTACAGCATCTGTAATAGCAACTCCAAGTAAGCCAGATAGGGAGGAGTAAATTGCAATTAAAACCATAAGTATTGCTATATAAATAAACGCTGTTTGATAATCTATATCTAAAAAAATAATTAAGATTTTAATCATTGCAGCATTTACCCATCCTATTATAATAGTGTTAAAAAATACCCCTAAGTATAAAGCTTTAAATTTTCTAAAATATTGAGCTGCTTTACCTGAATATCTTAATTCTATAAACTCTAACTCAGTTAAAACGTTTGCTTTACGCCACATTTTGGCAAAAAAGAAGGTTGTTAACATTCCGCCAATTAACATGTTCCACCATAGCCAATTACCAGATACCCCATTCTTTTTAATTACTTCTGCAACCCATAAGGGTGTATCGGCAGCAAAAGTTGTTGCTACCATAGAAATACCAGCAATGTACCATGGAAGGTTTCTTCCGGCTAGAAAAAAATCAGTTAAAGAACCACTAGCTTTATCTTTAAATTTTAGACCTATAAATAATGAGACTAATAAAAAAGAAACAATGATGATCCAATCTATAATTTCTAAAACCATTTTAGTTGATTTAAATTTCTTGAAAAATACAAAGAATAAGTAGTGGTAATTTTGAATTACGAAAATCGTTTTCAACAATAAACCGTAAATAATTCTGAAATATTAGTTCTAAGTTCTAAATTTGAGTTTATGTCGTTTAAAATTGATATACAACAAATACAGCAGCTCGAAAATTTAGATCTTATTGCAAAACAAGTAGTAGAAGGTTTTATTACTGGTTTGCATAAGAGTCCTTTTCATGGATTCTCTGTTGAATTTGCAGAGCATAGATTGTATAATACTGGAGAATCTACTAAACATGTTGATTGGAAGCTTTTTGGTAGAACCGATAAATTGTTTGTTAAGCGCTATGAAGAAGAAACAAATTTAAGGTGTCAGATAATTATTGACTCTTCTTCATCTATGTATTTTCCAGAAAAGTCATTAAATAAGTTACAATTTTCTATTTATGCTGCAGCATCGCTCATGAATTTATTAAAAAAACAAAGAGATGCTTTTGGATTGAGTATTTTTAGTGAGGAAATAGATTTACATACACCAGCAAAATCAAGTACAGTTCATTACAATTTTTTAATTAACGAATTAGAAAAATTAATAAACCAACCCAATATTAATAAAGGTACAAGTGCAATTAAGTCTCTGCATATTATTGCAGAGAGTGTACATAAACGTTCATTAATTGTTTTGTTTTCAGATATGATGGAAAGCAGTAGTGATTTAGATGAAATTTTCGCTGCACTTCAACATTTAAAGCATAGAAAGCATGAAGTGATATTGTTTCATACTATAGATAAGGATAAAGAGCTAGATTTTAATTTTGAAAATAGGCCATATCAATTTATAGATATGGAAACAGGTGAGGAAATTAAATTACATCCTAACGAAGTAAAAAGTAACTATGTAGAACAAGTAAATAGGCAAAATAAAGAGCTAAAATTAAAGTGTGGACAATACGGAATTGATTTTGTTGAAGTAGACATTGAAAATGGATTTCACTCAGTATTATTAAGTTACCTCATTAAGCGAAAAAAAATGAAATAATTTTTTTGAAAAAGTTTTGCAGCATTAAAAATTCAGTTATATTTGCACTCCTTTTTAAGGAAAAGTTCTATAAGAATTTTGGTCTGGTAGTTCAGTTGGTTAGAATACCTGCCTGTCACGCAGGGGGTCGCGGGTTCGAGTCCCGTCCAGACCGCCAAAAAGCTCTAAGTATTGTACTTAGGGCTTTTTTTGTGTCTTTTAGGGTGATCTTTTTTATCAGAAAAGGTAGGCTAAAAGGTCACAGGTTCATTTTAGGGACACAGATACTTCACTGTTGAGTTTGTAATCAATTAAACCAACAGATATGAAAGTACTTTTCTGGCTTGAAAAACACCGTTTAAACAAAAGGGGAGAGGCAGCTCTTAAGTTAAGAATTACACGCCACAGTCAGCGTATAAATATTGCTACTGGTATAAGCCTACTAGACATATATCTTCTTACAGTACTTGAGCTATAATCTACTCCAACCCTTGATTTCATATGTTCTAAATGCTTATCAAATAACTCAAGCCATCCAATTTCAGGTTTCTCCTCTCCCTTTATAAGTAATACTAAATCCTGAATTGAAAAAGCTACATCCCTTTTTATCAACTCATTAAAAGATGATATGCATTTTGAACGCTGAGTGCTAATTAGTTCATTGATGTTTTGACTCAATTCTGAGGAGCCCTTGGCTTTTTGTTTTTGAGCATCCCATTGGTTGGGTTTTAGCCTTAACACGTGGAATCTGTCATCAATAGAGCCCCTCCATATCAATTAAATATAAGTATCCCCCCAGTTAAGTCCTGTTGCTTTTAGTTGTTACATTTTGTATTTTAAATACATTTTTTTATTATTGTCATTTGTTGTTTTTATAAGTTAACTATTTTTTAACAAAAAAAAAATCATGAAAAAACTACTATACTTTTTAGCTTTACTAAGCGCAATATCTTTTACTAATTGTTCTCCAGATCCAGATCCACCTGCACCAAATGGAGGAGGAACATCTACAGGAGGTGGTTCAACTACAGCTACGTGTTCTGATGGGATTAAAAATGGGGATGAGACTGGAGTTGATTGTGGGGGAAGTTGTGATCCATGTAGCTTTTGTAATGAGATTACTTATACCTGGAATGATGGTACATCAGTGAATACTTACAACTCTCAGTCATTTGAATATCCTTGTGGCTTTAGAATCGGTCTAAATTACACTGATTATCAATGGAGTAATAATAGAATAGAATTTCAAATTTTATTATCAGATGATGCCTGGCATATTAATTCAATGGATCTAAATAACACATCAGGAAATATTAATTGTTTTATTAGCCCAGAAGACACTACATATATTAATGGAATTGTTTCAGATTATGAACCTACAGATATAGACATGTTTTGGTGTTTAGACGGTGTTAAAGATAATCAGGGAATTTCTTGGGGAATGGTTAAAGATAATCCACCTATTTGCGCTCCATATTTTCATAGATTTACTAATATTGAAATAGTAAATGAAACCTATGATGAATATAAATGGGAAATATCTGGAGAATTCAGTACACAAGTTCAAAATCCAAGTACTTTACAAATTAGAGATATTTCTGGATCATATAAAGTATATAAATCAACTAATAAGTTAATACAACCTCCAGGTAATCCTGCTTCAATTAATACTTTCCCAGCAGTTAATGTTCAGGATTATTTAGCAGAGGTAGGTGGTGAAATTACAGATGAAGGTGGTTCTCCAGTTATCAGTAGAGGAATTTGTTATGGTTTATGGTCTCAACCGACTATAGATTACAATGATTATATAGTAGACGCTAATACTGGAACAGGGAATTTTCAATTAATAATAGAACCACTTGAGGTTAATAAAACATATTACGCAAGAGCTTATGCAATTAATAATGCTGGTGTTTCTTATGGTAATGAAATAACATTTACAACAATTCCTATTTCAAATGCAGGTCAAGGAGTTGTTTTTGACGGATTCAATTATTCTACAATTGTTGTAGGAAATGGTCAAGAATGGTTTGCTGAAAACTTAAGAACTACTACTTATTCAAATGGAGATCCAATACCTTATGATTCCGTTGGTTTTTCAAGTGATCAAATCGGAAACTGGACTTATGGTTGGTATGATAGTGTAGATTACGACTATTATGGTAAAAATTATAATTGGTATACTGTTTCTGACCCACGAAATGTTTGTCCTACAGGATGGCATGTCCCAAGTTTATCAGATTGGGATCTTCTAATAGGTTATCTTGATCCTAATTTTTATCCAACAAATGCTGGAATTGTATCAAACATCGCTGGTGGTATTTTAAAATCCACAGGGACTCAACATTGGTATCCTCCTAATTATGGGGCAACAAATTCTATTGGATTTAATGCTTTACCTGGAGGACTAACCTCCTCATCTAATTTAGATGGAGAGAATGGATTCTTCTGGTCTTCATCAATTAATCCAAGTACAGGAATGCCTCTAACAAATTATGCATACTATGGTAATTCAAAATTTATGAGGTTTAATTATGGTAAAGATGATCATCATAGTATCCGCTGTATTAAAGATTAATAATATGATCTAATATATTTACTGAAGGAAATCTTATATTTGATGTAATATAAAGCAAATCGTTCATTTAATAAAGTTGTAAAATCAATAAAGTAGTGAGTAATTCGTGGGAATTATTTTTAATTTACTTTTAACCACTTGATATTCAATTACATAAAAGTATAGTTGTGGTCCCGTCCAGACCGCCAAAAAGCTTCATCATATTGATGGAGCTTTTTTTTGATATTATAACAGATAAAAAAGCCTTAGGTATTCCTAAGGCTTTTTTTATTTATTCTAACTTATTATTATAATACGCTTATTTTATAAACAAATTTTCCAGTATTAGATTTAATGGAGATGATATATAGTCCCTTTTCAAAGGATGAAAGATTAATTTCCTTTATAAAGTCAATTGATTTTTCAGTAAATAATATCCTACCGTTTAGGTCAAGAATTTCAATTGTATAATCATTAGTTTTTCTTGATGAGATATTAATAATATCTTGGGTTGGGTTAGGGTAGATTATAAAATTATCAATTATAAGGCTTTTATTAATTGATGTTACTACATCGTTACAAATACTTATGGTGTTTAATGTGTCATATACGCATAGTGTAACATCATAATTTAATCCAGAACCATCAAAATTAAAGAGGTATGTTGTATCACAAATATACCCAGGAATATCTGCGTATATATAATAGTTTCCGGCTGGGAGATTGTTAAAGTTAAATTCTCCATTTAGATCTGAAATATCAAATCCAGATACAGCCCCATCAGGAGATTGTTCAACAGTTATGTCAATATCACCAATGGGGTCTCCAGGAGCTTTAAATAATGGGTCTAAATTTTCTTGAATTGTACCCGATATGCTTCCTAATCCGGTATTTAAAGGATAGTCTCTTAAGTTTATGTCAACATTAAATAGAGTATCATTACAACCAAAAGAAATAGTTTTTATAGGTGCCCATTGCCAATGATTTGTACTGTCAGCATATGTTGAAACATTATCATAAAGAATAGTATCTCCAAGAGCTTTAACTAGGTAACCTCCTGGAGCTACTCCATCAAAATAATAAAAACCACTACCACTCAATTGTAAGCTATCTACTTTAATTATATCTTGGGGAGTATTTCCATTTTTTCTATATAGGTTTACTTCTCCCGAAGTTATAGGAATACCTTGGTAATATACAACTCCTTCAATACGGTTAGATGATGAATCACTAATTGTTAAATTAAGTGTTACTAAACTATCACAATTATTAGCTGCACCACCAACAATGTTAAAAGTTGCAACGTTATTGTTAGAGTAATAAGTTATACCATCTATCCATAAAAGAGAATCACATTCAGTTCTGGTGTCTATTCCAGTTGCAGAGTTAATAATTGTTAAATCAAGTGTTACTAAACTATCACAAGTGTTGGCTGCTCCTCCAATAATGTTAAACGTTGCAGTGTTGTTGTTAGAGTAATAAGTTATACCATCTATCCATGTAATAGAATCACATTCAGTTCTGGTGTCTGTTCCAGTTGCAGAGTTAATAATTGTTAAATCAAGTGTTACTATACTATCACAAGTGTTGGCTGCTCCTCCAATAATGTTAAACGTTGCAGTGTTGTTGTTAGAGTAATAAGTTATACCATCTAACCATGTAATAGAATCACATTCAGTTCTAGTGTCTGTTCCAGTTGCAGAGTTAATAATAGTTAAATCAAGCGTTACTAAACTATCACAAGTGTTAGCTGCTCCTCCAATAATGTTAAACGTTGCAGTGTTGTTGTTAGAGTAGTAAGTTATACCATCTATCCATAAAAGAGAATCGCACTCTGTTCTTACATCGTTGCCATTAACAGGTAAACACTGTTTTAATTTTACAGAGAAAATATCGTCACCACCAGCAGACATAATATTCGAAACACCTGTAGTAGGGTCTAGATCGGCTGTCCCTTGAAATGAACCAGTAGTATATAAATTGTTATAGTTGTCAACTTTTATTGAAAGACCTATATCTGTTAGAGAACCTCCTAAAGTATTTGCCCAGACAAAATTACCATTAGCATCAAGTTTTTGAATAAAGATGTCGTCTGTACCAGAAGAAGTTAAATTGAAAGAACCTGCGTTTGGGTCAAAATCCACACTATTTATATATGAACCAGTAGTATAAATATTATTAGACCCATCGGATGTTATTGAAAAGCTTCGATCATTATCTGCTGCACCGAAACTTTTTGCCCATATAAAATTACCATCACCATCAAGTTTTTGAATAAAAGCATCATCATTTCCAGCAGAAGTTAAATTCAAAGTTCCAGCTCCCGGGTCAAAATCAATAGTGTTTTGAAAGAAACCTGTAGTATATACATTTGCTGAACCATCTGTTGTTATAGAGTAGCTAATTACTGTTCCAGTTCCTCCTATACTTTTTGCCCAAATAAAATTACCGTTTGCATCAAATTTTTCAACATAAGAGTCAAGACCACCTATAGCAGTTAAGTTGAAAGTTCCAGCTCCTGGATCGAAATCAATAGTGTTTTGAAATATACCTGTTATATAGAATCCTCCTATATTATCTGTTGTAATTGAATATCCCCAATCAAGACCAAGTCCGCCAATTTTATTAGCCCACATAAAGTTGCCATTGGCATCAAGTTTTTGAATATAAATATCATTCCCTCCATTAGAAACCAAATTTGATGTTCCGGTACCTGGATCAAAGTCTACTGTATTTTGGAAAGTTCCAGTTGTGTATACATTGCCAGATGCATCAGAAGTTATTGCTACACATTGATCACTACCAGTACTTCCCATACTTTTTGCCCAAATAAAGTTGCCATTAGTATCAAGTTTTTCAATAAAAATATCATTACCACCAGCAGAAACTAAATTAAAAATAGTAGCACTTGGATCAAAATCAACTGTATTTTGAAAATAACCAGTTATATAAATATTACCTGAACCATCTAATGTTATTGCACGGCCAAGATTGTTTCCAGTTCCTCCCATATTTTTTGCCCAAACAAAATTACCATTAGCATCAAGCTTTTGAATAAAAATATCATCACCACCAGCAGAAATTAAGTTAAATACTCCAGCACTTGGGTCAAAATCAACAGTATCTTGAAAAGAGCCTACAGTATATAAATTGCCATTAATATCTATTATGTTATTGTAACCTGATTCAATTCCAGTACCTCCTATGCTTTTTGTCCAGTCTAATGAAGGGGTTTGTGCAATTATTGAAGAAAAAAGTAGTGATAATAGTGCTGAAATTATAAGTTGTTTCATATTTTTTAATCTTTAATTATCTAGTTTTAAAGTGTTTAACATGTAGCTTATTGAAAAAAGTTTTTATAAGTTAAAGAACAACAAAACTAATCGTTCGTTTAAAATATTACAAATTAAAAAGAAAAGATAGTTCGTTGATCTTTTTATATCAATAAAAAAAGCCCTAAGAAGATCCTAGGGCTTTTATTGTTAAAATAAAGTATATATTTTAGTGTTGAACTCCACCTTCACCATGAACGTGACCGTGGCTAACTTCATCTGCAGTAGCTTCTCTTACTTCTACAACATTTCCTGTAAAGTGTAAATCTTGATCTGCTAATGGGTGGTTTAAGTCCATTGTAACTGTAGTTTCATTAATTTTTACAACAACTGCAGGAACAACTCCTCCATTTTGATCCTGTAATGGAAGCATGTTTCCAGGTTGAACATCATCAACTAATTTACCATCTTGCATAAAAATATCTTGAGGCAAATCCATTATAGCTTCATCAGTTTTAGAACCGTAAGCGTTTTCTGCTTTTATTCCAAAAGAAAAGGTATCGCCAACGCTAAGGTTTACAACATTATTTTCAAAATCAGGAATCATTTGTCCCATTCCTGATAAGAAAGTTAAAGGAGCTTTACCTTCCGTAGATTCAATCATTTCACCTTCAGCGGTGTCCTTAAATAAGTTGTAATTTACTGAAATTACTTTGTTTTTAATATCATTCATATTCTTTAATTTTGAGCAAAACTACCAATTAATATATTGAATTTAATCGTATTTTAAAGGTATTTATTTAATCTTAAACTTTAATTCATGTTATTAGTAGCAGATAGTGGTTCAACAAAAACAGATTGGAGATTGATTAATACTCAAGGAATAATTCCGGTTAGTACAATTGGTTTAAATCCATATCATATTTCTTCTGCACAAATTTTAACAGAATTAAACTCTTCGTTATTAGTTCAATATTCATCAGAAGTCTCCCAAGTTTATTTTTACGGAGCTGGATGTTCTTCAGAAGAAAAAAAAGAAATCATAAAAAGTGCATTATCTCAATTTTTTAAAAATGGAAAAATAGAAGTTAATCACGATTTGTTAGCTGCAGCCAGAGCAACTTGCGGTAAAGAGGAAGGAATGGCGGGAATTCTAGGTACAGGTTCTAATTCGTGTTTGTTTGATGGTGAAAATATTATAGCTAATATTCCTGCTTTAGGATATATATTGGGTGATGAAGGTAGTGGAGTAGATATGGGAAAAGCTCTTCTTAAAAAATATCTTAATAAAGAATTGGCATCAAACTTATCAGAGAAACTAGAAAAAGAATATTCGCTTGATTTAAATTCTATTTTAAATTCAGTTTATAAAGAACCTTTACCAAATAGATATTTGGCTCAATTTACCAAGTTTATAAAAAAACATGAAAATTATGTAGAGATGGATAACATAGTGAAAGAATGCTTTCAGCATTTTTTTGATTTAACCATCTGTAAATATGAGAATTATAAACAATACAAATTAAATGCTGTAGGCTCAATAGCTAATGTTTTTAATAATCAATTAAAAGAGGTTGCACAGATTAATGATATTGAACTAGGAAGAGTAATTCAGAGTCCTATTGATGAGTTAGTGCTCTATCACACTAGAGACTAAGTAGTTTTTAGTATTTGGACCTTCATTAAACAACAAATCAAGAATACTAAGATTGGGCTCAAATCCTGTTTTACTACTGAAAACTTGTATGTAATCAGAGAAATTTAAAGAGGGTTTCTTTTTTGGAGAAATAGAGCGAAAATCAGATTTAGTTTCATCTTTGTTTATATATTTATCACTTAGTACTATTTCTATAGGAATACCAATAAGTTCAACAATTTTATTAATCAATTTTAAATTGAAATCAATTAATAAAGTAGGTTTACCCTCTAAAAATATAGTTTTAAACTCATCCTCATAATATTCAAAATAAGGCGAACTTCTATAGGCTGCTTCAATAGATTTCCAATGAACTTTTTGCCAATTTTCGTAGTAAGCAATTTTTATATTTTTAATTTTTGTTTGTTTTCCTTTTTTTAAAAGAGGTATAACTAAGTCAAGTTTGCCATTTGGACTCAAAATTGAACAACGGTTACGAAAGGTTTGTTTAACGAAATTTTCATTTACATCAATAATGGCATGATTTTCTTGAACCAAATAATAAAAATATTCAATTGGTGGAAGGTAACAACATGAAAATGTAGAATAGGTTTTCATTATAGAAAATTGTAACTTGCCGCCAAAAATAACAAGGTTTAATTTAAATTTACAATTTACTAAGAATTATAATTTTCATGTTTAAATATATTTTATCAATAGTACTATTAACTCTTTCATTTTTAGTTGTTTTTGCTCAAGATGAAAATGCGGATAAACTTTTAATTAGTGGTGAAGTTTCTGATTATTTTACGAATGAATTTATGTCAGGAGTTAGTATAAAAGTTACCGAAAATGGTAAGTATGTTACTAACGTTGTTTCCGACGGCAAAGGTAAATATGAAGTTTTTGTTGATTTCGAACATGAGTTTATTGTATTGTATGAAAAAGCTGGATTTGTACCTAAAAAAATATTAGTAAATACTAAAGGTGTTCATCCAGATAAAAGATCAAAAATGAATGACTTGTTTGTTGAGATGACTTTGTTTAAAAATAATAAAGATTTAGATGTTGCATTTTTAAGTCAACCAATAGGTAAAGCAAGTTATATATCTCAAAAAAATGAAATTGATTGGGATATGGGGTATACTGCACCAATAGCCCAAAGGCTAGGCTCTGTATTAACTAATTATAAAGATAAAATTAAAAATGCTGAAGAAGCAGAAAGGTTAAAAAAAGAACAGTTTAATGAGGCCATGAAAGAAGGAGATAAAGCTTTCTTTAAAAAAGATTTTGAGACTGCAAAAATTGCTTATCAAAAAGCCGTTAGTATTGACGCAACAAAACAAGAACCAAAAGACAGATTGGTATTGATGGAAACAGCAGTAAAGAAAAAAGAAGAAGCAGAGAGAGCAGAAGCAGAAGCAAAAGCAGCGGCAGAAGCAGAAGCACAAGCAAAAGCAGAGGCAGAAGCACAAGCAAAGAAACAAGAAGAAGAGCGATTAGCTAAAGAGAAAGCAGAAGCAGAAGCAAAAGCAGCGGCAGAAGCAGAAGCAAAAGCAAAAGCAGAGGCAGAAGCACAAGCAAAGAAACAAGAGGAAGAGCGACTAGCTAAAGAGAAAGCGGAAGCAGAAGCAAAAGCAGCGGCAGAAGCAGAGGCAAAAGCAAAAGCAGAGGCAGAAGCACAAGCAAAGAAACAAGAGGAAGAAAGACTAGCTAAAGAGAAAGCGGAAGCAGAAGCAAAAGCAGCCGCAGAAGCAGAGGCAAAAGCAAAAGCAGAGGCAGAAGCACAAGCAAAGAAACAAGAAGAGGAGCGACTAGCTAAAGAGAAAGCGGAAGCAGAAGCAAAAGCAGCGGCAGAAGCAGAGGCAAAAGCAAAAGCAGAGGCAGAAGCACAAGCAAAGAAACAAGAAGAGGAGCGAATAGCTAAAGAGAAAGCAGAAGCAGAAGCAAAAGCAGCGGCAGAAGCAGAAGCAAAAGCAAAAGCAGAGGCAGAAGCACAAGCAAAGAAACAAGAGGAAGAAAGACTAGCTAAAGAGAAAGCTGAGGCAGAAGCAAAAGCAGCGGCAGAAGCAGAAGCACAAGCAAAAGCAGAGGCACAAGCACAAGCAAAGAAACAAGAAGAAGAGCGATTAGCTAAAGAGAAAGCGGAATTAGAAGCAAAAAAGGCTGCTGAAGAAGAAGAAAAAGCTAGATTAGCAGAAGAGGCAAAAAAACAAGAAGAAGAGCGATTAGCTAAAGAGAAAGCGGAAGCAGAAGCAAAAGCAGCCGCAGAAGCAGAGGCAAAAGCAAAAGCAGAGGCAGAAGCACAAGCAAAGAAACAAGAAGAAGAGCGACTAGCTAAAGAGAAAGCTGAGGCAGAAGCAAAAGCAGCCGCAGAAGCAGAGGCAAAAGCAAAAGCAGAAGCAGAAGCACAAGCGAAGAAACAAGAAGAGGAGCGAATAGCTAAAGAGAAAGCAGAAGCAGAAGCAAAAGCAGCCGCGGAAGAAGAGGCAAAAGCAAAAGCAGAGGCAGAAGCACAAGCAAAGAAACAAGAGGAAGAAAGACTAGCTAAAGAGAAAGCAGAGACTGAAGCTAAATTATCAGCAGAAGCAGAAGCAAAAGCAAAAGCAGAGGCAGAAGCACAAGCAAAGAAACAAGAAGAGGAGCGAATATCTAAAGAGAAAGCAGAAGCAGAAGCAAAAGCAGCCGCAGAAGAAGAGGCAAAAGCAAAAGCAGAGGCAGAAGCACAAGTAAAGAAACAAGAGGAAGAAAGACTAGCTAAAGAGAAAGCAGAGACTGAAGCTAAATTATCAGCAGAAGCAGAAGCAAAAGCAAAAGCAGAGTTTGAAGCACATGCAAAGAAACAAGAAGAAGAGCGATTAGTTAAAGAGAAAGCTGAGGCAGAAGCAAAAGCAGCTGCAGAAGCAGAATCTAAAGCAAAAGCAGAGTCTGAAGCACAAGCGAAGAAACAAGAAGAAGAGCGATTAGCAAAAGAAAAAGCTGCAGCTGAAGCTAAAGCAGCTAGGGAAGCTCAACTTGAAGCAGAAAGAGAACAGGAAGCATTAAATTTAAAAATGGCTGAGGAACAAGCAAAACGAGATGCTGAATTAAAAGCAATGGAAGAGGCTCGTATTGCAGCTCAAGCTAAAGCAGAAGAAGCTGCAAGAGCAAAAGCAGAAGCAGAAAAAGCAGAGCAAGAAGCTCAAATGAAATCTGCTGGAATTTCGTTTAAATCGAGTGGGCAGGCTGAAAATAAAAAGAAAGGAAAGTCAAGTGCTGCTAAGAAGTTGTCTAGAGGTAAAAAAGTATCAAAAGTTAGTTTTTAAAAAAGAATAACTTGACTGATATAAAAAAAATATTATCTCAAATAAATAGTTTACCTCCAATGGAACAAGTGGAGAAATTATTACAGTTAGCAAATACTAAAATTGAAGATGATTATTTGCAGGCACAAGAGTTGTCTAATGAAGCATTAAAGATTGCTCAAAATATTTTTTATACAAAAGGAATTGCAGATAGCTATAAACAATTAGCAAGTTGTTATTTAAGTGTTTCAAATTATGGCGAAGTAATGCAGTATGCTTTGCAAGCTAAAGAACTTTACGAATCATTAGATGATAATATAGGTCAGGCAAACTGCTTAAACACGTTAGGGTTTGTTTACAATTTTACAGGAGATTATAAAAAAAGATTAGCGTGTAATATTGAATGTTTAGAATTAAGAGAACAAGCCAATGATTTAAATGGGAAAATTAGTACGCTAAGTAACATTGGAGATACGTATACTGTTCTTAAAAAATATAATAAAGCATTAAAATATTTTGAAGAATGTTTAACATACGATCTAGATGATCATATGAAAGCGATAGTAAATTTTAATATAGGAGAGGTTAACTTTTATAAAAAGAATTATAAAGAAGCAACCAAGTATATTAATCTAGGGTTGGATTATGCTTTAAAATCTGGGTTTTGGCAAATTACCATTGCAGCATACAATATGTTGTCTAGTATTAAATTAATCAACGGAAACACTGATGTTTTATCTGAACTTGATAAATCGTTGGTATTGGCTACCCAGAAAAATGCAAAAGAAGATATTTATGAAATCTATGAATTATACTCTACTTGTTATAAGCAAAAAGGGAATTGGCAAGAAGCTTTTAGGTATTTAGAATTGCATAATGAGTTGAAAAACGAAGTCTTAACTCAAAATAACACTCAAAAGTTAAAACGAATTGAATTTGATTTTCAGTTTAAAAGCATTCAGTCAGAAGCAAATGAAATAAAAGAGAAGAATAAATTATTAACAAAAACTTTTGCTCAAATAGAATTACAACGTAATGAAATTGAGTCAAAGAATATAGCAATTACAGATAGTATACATTATGCTAAACGTATTCAAAATTCAATTTTACCAGAGGATGAAAAGATAAAAAAAATATTGCCCAATAGCTTTGTTTTGTATGAGCCAAAAGATATTGTAAGTGGTGATTTTTATTGGGTAGAAAAAGTGGATGATATTATTCTTTTTTCAGCAATTGATTGTACAGGACATGGTGTACCCGGGGCTTTTGTAAGCTTAATAGCTTTTAATATGCTGAATAAGGTTGTATTGGAAAGAAGGGTTAAGCAACCATCTGTCATTTTAAATGAATTAGATAAGTTAATGCGTAATTTATTTACTAAATCAACTGAAAAGGTTAGGGATGGAGTAGATATGGGAATATGCGCTTATAATACGCTGACAAAAGAATTAAGCTTTGCTGGTGCTTATCATTCTTTATTTGTTTGTGATGGCTCTAATTTTAAAGAAATAAAGGGAAATAGAGAATCTATTGGCTTTTCAATTTTTAATGAAAAGAAAGATTTTATAAATCATACAGTTGATATAAAATCTGGTGACACCGTGTATTTGTCAACAGATGGTTTTCCGGATCAATTTGGAGGTGAAAAAGGTAAAAAATTAAAGTGGAAAAACTTTAAACAGTTACTGAGTGATATTCAGATTACAAAAATCCAAGATCAAAAAGAAGAATTAAAACAATTCTTTTATGAGTGGAAAAATGATTTAGAACAATTAGATGATGTTTGTGTAATGGGAGTTAAACTTTAAGCAATTGAGCTAAATAAGCTTTGATATAAATCACCTACTACAGGAATTGCTTTTTTCTCACTATTAACAGCAGTTATTAGTCCTAAAATCCAAAATATAAATAGAGCAATCATACTCAATGAAATTGCAGCGTTAATGATCCAACCTAAAAAAGGGATGAATAGAAAAATACCTTGAGCAATTGAAAGAACAATTCCAGTTAAATAAATACCAAGAGCTTGTCTTAAATGAAAAACACCAAGGTCTGATTTGTTGTTTTGGTCATTATTCATAACAAGTGCAATTATAAAACCTATAATTGTGATGTAACTTAAAATTGCTACTGTTTTTCCTTTATCGCTTTGTAATTCCATTTTAATATATTTTGTGCTAATTTATGAATTTAAATGACTTTCTATATAACTTATGATTAACTCTTTGTCATTTGGATGAAACCATTTGTAATCATTATTACGGTTAAACCAAGCTATTTGCTTTTTAGCATAACGTCGAGTATTCACCTTAATTTTTTCTGTAGCCTCTTCTAGTGATATTTTTTTATCTAAAAAATCGAATAATTCTCTATATCCAACTGTTTTTAAAGCATTTGTGTCTCTATATTTTTCAACTTGTTTTACCTCGTCAAGTAAACCCTGTTGCATCATTATATCAACTCTAAGGTTTATTCGGTTAAATAAATCTTCTTTATCTCTTTTTAAAGCTATTTTAATGATATTAAATTGTCTTTTTTGCTTAACCCCTAATCTTAACTCAGAATAAGTTTTGCCACTTAATAAACAAACTTCAATAGCTCTATAAAGCCTTTTTAGATTTGATAAATCTATTTCCTTGTAAAAAGATGGGTCAAGTTGTTTTAATTTTTCTTGAAGTATTTCTATTCCATATTTATTGTATAGATCTTCAAGTTGTTTTCTTATTTTTTCATCACCTTGAGGTAAATCATCATCAAATCCATCACAAATGGAATCAATATATAAACCAGAACCACCAGTTAAAATCACTAAGGGGTTTTGTTTAAAAAGTTGAGGTAAAAGTTTAAGAACATCTTGTTCAAAGTCATTTACATTATAAGCTGATATTATACTATGAGAATTAACAAAATGATGTATCACATTTTGCATTTCATCTGAAGTTGGCTTTGCAGTACCAATGCTTAATTCTTTAAAAAATTGGCGTGAATCAGCACTAATTATATCACAACTAAAATGTTGTGCTACTTCTACACAAAGTTTTGTTTTGCCAACAGCTGTAGGTCCTGTTATAACAACAAGGGTGGGGTACATTAATTAATAATTACCAGATTCGTCGTAATTCTCAAAGTTGTCAAAATCGTCAAATCCTTCAAACATGTCATCATCATCACCTTCTTCATCAAAACCAGCATTTTTAAGAAGTTGGTCAGCCATTTCTTCTTCACTAAGAGCAGAGTCTTCAGGAATAGATGGTGTAAATTCTCCTTGACTATGAACTACTCTCGGATAAAATTCAGCTGTTTCTTTTACGATAATTTCGATTAATTCAATAAAGAAATTAGTCATGTTTAAAAAATCGTAAGAGTATAATAGATGAGCTCCGATGCAATTAATTTGAGTATTAATTGCTGTTTTTTCCATAACTAAGATTTCAAGTTGATCTTCGCCCATATTCATGTCGAACAGAGCAATTTCTTGACCTTTTTCCCATTGGTCGTTACTAACGTAAAACGAAGCCATTTGAGAATTATCAAAGCCAAAGGCAGCAACAATCATTTCATGAAGATCTTCAAATGTTTGATTGCTTTTTATTTCAATGTCTTTGAAAATAATATCTTTTGCCTCAACAAGTACTCTGAATTTATAAACGCTCATTACTATAGATTTAGAATAATAAAAATAAAATTAAGGTTTATTTAATAAATAGCTCAAGAACTCAAGCTTCTGAATTTAAATTTAGCTCTTTTCCCAGCTTCAGCATAAATTGAAATGCTGCATCGTAATTGTTTTCCAATTCACCATCAATTATTGCTTCTCTAATTGCAGACTTGATAGTCCCAACTTCTCTGCAGGGAGAAATTTTAAAAGTTTCCATTATTAACTCTCCAGAAATAGGCGGTTGCCAATTTCTCATTTGATCTTTTTCTTCAACTTCTTTTAACTTTTTTTCTACAAGTTTAAAGTTATCCATGTATTTTTTTACCTTCTCTTCATTTTTTGATGTGATATCGGCATTACAAAGAGTTAATAAATCATCTATATCTTCACCAGCATCAAATAAAAGACGTCTCATGGCGCTATCGCTTACATTATCTTTAACTAGTGCAATAGGACGTAAATGGAGGCGAACTAATTTTTGAACGTATTTCATTTTATGGTCAAGCGGAAGTTTTAGTTCTTTGAAAATAGAAGGAACCATACGTGCACCTTTATCTTCGTGACCGTGAAAAGTCCAACCATGGTTTTCTTCAAATCTTTTAGTTGCGGGTTTTGCTATATCATGTAAAATGGCAGCCCATCTTAACCATAAGTTATCTGTATTCGGACATATATTATCTAACACTTTAATAGTGTGGTAAAAATTATCTTTATGTCCTTTATTACCAATAAATTCAACTCCATGGAGATTAGCCATCTCCGGAAAAATAATTTCTAATAATCCAGTATTAAACAAATGTTTAAAGCCTATAGATGGGGTAGAGGATAAAATAATTTTATTTAATTCATCTGTAATTCTTTCTTTCGAAACAATTCTGATACGTTGTCTATTTTTTCTAATGGCTTGTAACGATTCATTTTCGATTGTAAAATTAAGCTGGGTTGCGAAACGAATAGCTCGCATCATTCTTAAAGGGTCGTCAGAATAAGTTATATCTGGATTTAAAGGGGTTTGAATGATTTTCTTTTCAATATCAATTAATCCTCCAAATGGGTCAAGTAATTCGCCAAAAGTTTTTTCGTTTAAGCTTATAGCTAATGCATTAATTGTAAAATCTCTCCTGTTTTGATCGTCTTCAAGTGTTCCATCTTCAACGATAGGTTTTCGGGATCCTCTATCGTATGATTCTTTTCGAGCTCCAACAAATTCAATTTCGTAATCTTGATACATTAACATTGCTGTACCAAAATTTTTAAACACCTTAACAGTAGTATTTTTACCAATTAATTTTGCTACTCTTTCAGCTAACTCAATTCCAGAACCGATAGCAACAACATCGATATCTTTACATGGTCTATTTAAAATAATATCTCTGACAAAACCTCCAATAACATAAGCATCTACTTTTAAATCTGTTGCTGCTTGGGTTATAATTTTAAAAATAGGATGTTGAATATGTTCTTTCAATTGGCTTTTACTTTTCAACCGCAAAAGTAAGTGTTTTGTTTAGATTAATTTAAAAGAGATTTAAAATGAAAAGGTTTTTAACTACTTTAAAATTCTAGATGAATAAATTATTCCTTCTCCATTAATAATTATAACTTCATAAATACCTTTGTTCCAATCAGTAGCATTAATTGAATTGTTATTTCCTGAATAAACTAATTGTCCAGTTGCTGAATAAATATTCACTAAGCATTCATTACATAAATTAGAAATTATTAGATTATCTCTAAAAGGGTTAGGATAAATGTTAATTTCAGATTTAGAATTTAAGGTAACTGTTCGTATGTCACTATATGAATAATCACCATTAAAATCTGTTTGTTTTAATCGGTAGTAAGAAATACCTGTTAATGGATTTTGGTCTATAATTGCATAGCTTTTATGAGTACTGCTATTTCCAGCACCAGGTACCTCTTTAACTGATTCCCAACTATTAATATCTTGGCTTCTTTCAATAGTAAAATAATCGTTATTAATTTCAGTTTGGGTTTTCCAATTAATCCAAACATCATTCTTTATTAAATTTGCATCAAAAGAAATTAAATTTATAGGTAAAGGAGATGAAGCTGTTGAGCTACAGCTGCCAGGAATAGAACAATTTGAGGTTGATCCAAAAACAGAACCAGAACCAGAGGTAGTTACAGTTCCGGTTATTGACATATCTCCAGAACCAACAATTTCAGAGCCAACTCCTCCATCAAAATTTCCGTTAATTTCTATTGTTCCATTTATAGTAATTGTATTAGAATTATTGTTGTTAGTAATATTTCCATTAATAATTAAAACCCCATTAGTATCAACATTAATAATTGAGCCGTTTGCAAATATTACATTACCATTTATCTCTAAAGTGTCATTTGCAGTAATAGTGATTACGGTTCCAGATTTAACTGATAGAACATCTGTTAAGGTTATTTTATGATTATTATCTATAATAATGACATCACTACCATTAGTTTGATTAAAAGAAGGTGAGGTGCCAATATCCCATTTTGAAGTTACCTTCCAGTCACCTGATGTTCCAATTGATGTATAAGTAGTTGTAGGTGGAAGTGAATAATTAGGTAATGATATTAAACAGAAAAACATAAATATCATTATTGATAAAATGTTTAATTTGAATGGAAACATATGATGTATTTAGATACACAAAGTTAATAATTATAATTACAGTTATATCTACATGTAATTAATTTAACTGTTCATTTATTATTTTCTTAACACTTGAATTTCACCATTTAAAGCTAATTTTAAAATAGAGGATAGATATTTTAACCCTTCATCTAATTCGGGATTGACAATGTAATCTACATTTGATTTTATGTTGTCAGATATTGATTGAAAATCTATAGGAGTTTCTTCACCACTAATGTTTGCAGATGTTGATATGATTGGCTTGTTCAGTTTGTATATCAATTTATTACAAAAGTTATCTTTTATTAGCCTTATACCTATGCTTCCATCTTCTCCTAAGGCATTATGAGCTAAATTTTTCCCTTGAGGGTAAATAATTGTAGTAGGTTTAGTTGCTAAATCGATTATATCCCAAGCTAATTCAGGAACTTCTTTAACATATTTTTGAAGCATACCATCATTGCAAACTAATGTAATTAAACTTTTAGCATCGCTTCTTTGTTTGATGTCGTAAATTTTTTTAACGGCTTCTACATTAGTAGCATCACAGCCTAAACCCCAAACCGTATCTGTAGGGTAGAGTATAACACCTCCTGCTTTTAATACTTCAATACATTTTTGAATTTCTTCTTGCATAATTTATTTTTGAAATAAAGCAATTGCTTCTACATGTGAAGTGTGAGGAAACTGATCAACTAAACTTAGTTTTTTTAGTTCATAACCAGCGGAAAATAAATCTTCCATATCGCGTGCTTGAGTTGCTGGATTACAGCTAACATATACAATATGTTTAGCATTTAATTCAATTACTCTTTTTAAAGCTTTACCAGATATTCCAGCTCTTGGCGGGTCAAGTATTATTGTGCCAATTTTATTTTGATATTCAGGATATTCAAATAAAAATTTGTTCACATCTGCAGCAAAAAACTCCACATTTTGGATATTGTTTTTAATTGCATTTTCTTTAGCATTTTCAATTGCTTCTTCAACGATATCAACTCCAATAACTTTAGCATTAGTTTTTGAAGCGATAATTTGACCAATTGTTCCTGTGCCGCAAAACAAGTCCATAACTACACCATCGCTAATGTTTTCATTTCCTTCTAAAGCATATTCAATCGTTTTATTGTATAAAAGTTCAGCACATTTTGGATTGGTTTGAAAGAAGCTTTGCATGCTTATTTCAAAGCTTAAGCCTAACAAATCTTCGTTTATAGTGCTTTTACCATATAAAAGCGTATCATCTCCAATTCTCGATTGAGCATTGTCTCCAATATCATTGTTAATGGTATGTAATAAACCAGCTAATCTATCTCCTAATAAATTAACTACAAAATCAGTAAATGCTTTAAAATCAAATTTTTCAATATTAGTATCGCTGGTAACTAATTTTAATAGTAATTGATTGTCTTTGTAGCTTTTACGAACCACTAAATAACGGAAAAAACCAACTTTTTTTGGTGGGTGCCAAGCTGGTAATCCAGAATTTTCACAATAAGATTTAATAAGGTTTAGTTTGTTTTCGAATTCTTCATCAAAAATTCCCGATTCTTTTTCAAGGTTTTCTACTATCCACCACGTACCACGCTTTTTAAACCCCAAAGCAAAACCGTCAAACTCTTCTTTTGTTTTTAAATCGTAACCAATAGCACTAAATGAATATTCCATTTTGTTTCGGTAATGAAACACTTCTGGAGATTCAATATATTTATCAAATACTTCTTCGATATTGTTACAACGACCGATTCGTTTATATACATTTAAGCAAGTATCTTTTTTAAATTCTTTTTGAACAGCAATTGGCAAATTTATAAATGGAGCGCCAGAAATTGGTTGAAAAGGCATATCCTCTTCAAGATGAGATTTTTCAATAATCTCAACCAGTTTGCATTCTGCATGTTTTTTACGCCTTTTTACAACTCTAGCACTAACTTTTTGACCTGTAAAAGTGTTCGGAACAAAAATTACATAATCACCATCTGGTGTATTTATTTTAGCAATTCCTTTGCCGCCAAAAGCAGTATCAGTAATTGTCACGGTAATAATGTTTCCTCTCTTTATTTCTGCTAATTCCATATTCAAAATTAAAGAGCGAAATTAACTAAATAAGCCAAATAGAGTTAACTAATTTAAATGAAGTGTAAATTTTGTGCCTTGATTTTTTTCAAAGCTATAGTTAGCATCAATTTGTTCACTTAAATCCTTTATTAAAGTTAAACCAAGAGATTTTGTGCTTTCAGTGTCAAAATCAAAACCACTTCCGTTGTCATGGATAATTAACTCGGTTTTATTGTTTTTTGAGTGAAGTGTAATTTCAATCACTCCATTTTTTTTCAACTTAAAAGCATGTTTGTAGGAATTGGTAATTACTTCATTAATAATTAATCCCATAGGAATAGCATTGCTGATTTCGGCATTGTAATTATCTAAAACTAATTTTAAGTTAACTTCAGTCTGTTCGTTTTTAAATGAACGAGAAAGATTAGCGCATAAATCTTCTATAAATACTTTTAAATCAACAGCTTTTAGATTTTCGACTTGGTATAATGTATTGTGTAAAGTTGCCAATGCTTCAACACGATTTTTGAAGTCTTCAATTAAATTGCTACATGAACTATTCTCATACTGACTTGTTTGAAGATTTAATATTCCAAGTATAAGAGCTAAGTTGTTTTTAACTCGATGATGAAGCTCTCTAAGTAAAATTTCTTTGTCTTCAATTGTTTTTTGTAATTGAGTAGCGGTTTCTATATCGAGTGTTATGTCTTTACTATTTGATGCAAATCCTATTGGTTCATTATTTTCGTTAAATATTAATTGAACAGAGAGTAATGCAGTAAAATTTGAACCGTCTTTTTTCTTTTGTATTATTTCTCCATACCAATAAGCTTTTTCTTTTATACTAGCAACAATTTCATCTGTATTGTGGGTTAGATTGCTATTAAAAATATCAGTAGTTTGTCCTAATAATTCGTGTTCTTCATAGCCATATAATTTACATGCAGCAGGATTAACATAATCAACAATGTTATTCATATTAGCAAATACAACAGCATTCCAGTTGTTTCTAATCATGTTTTTAAACAGACTAGCTTCTAACTTATTTTCATGATTAGTTTCCCCCATTTCTCAAAATTAGTTTCCAATTTACTAATATTCAACTTAAATTAGATAAATTTGTTTTTCGGATGATTTCTCTCCCTTAAACAGTTGTTCTTACTGTTGAAATGAGGAAAGGATGGGTGCTCTCCGTGAGGAGCTTCAATTTAAACTATTTTTATTTAAAATTGAAAAATTATGGGAACTACAACTATGAACGAACAAACAAAATCTCAACAACTAATTGCATTAGAAGATAAACATGGTGCACATAACTATCATCCACTACCAGTAGTGTTAGAAAGAGGTGATGGGGTTTATGTTTGGGATGTTGAAGGAAAGAAATATTATGACTTCCTATCTGCTTATTCAGCTGTAAATCAAGGTCATTGTCATCCAAAAATTGTTAAAGCATTAACTGACCAAGCAAATACGTTATGTTTAACTTCTCGCGCTTTTTACAATAACGTTCTTGGTGAGTTTGAAAAATTTGTAACTGAATATTTTGGTTTTGATAAAGTATTGCCAATGAATTCTGGTGCTGAAGCTGTAGAAACAGCAATTAAGTTAACTAGAAAATGGGGCTATGAGAAAAAGGGAATTGATGAAAATGAAGCCAAAATTATAGTTTGTGAAAACAACTTCCACGGAAGAACTACTACAATTATTTCATTTAGCAACGATCCTGATGCTCGTAAAAACTTTGGTCCTTATACACCAGGGTTTATAAAAATACCATACAATGATATTGATGCTTTAGAGGAAGCTTTAAAAGATGATAACGTTGCGGGCTTTATGGCTGAACCTATTCAAGGAGAAGCTGGTGTTTTTGTTCCAGATGAAGGTTATTTAGCTGAAGCTAAGGAATTATGTAAAGCAGCAGGTGTTTTATTTATAGCAGATGAAGTTCAAACAGGAATTGCAAGAACTGGTAGATTGTTAGCTACTTGTGGTAATTGTGATTGTTCAAATGGTTGTGAAAATAAACCAGAGATTAAACCAGATGTATTGATTTTAGGTAAAGCCATTTCAGGAGGAGTATATCCAGTTTCTGCTGTTTTAGCTAATGATGAAATAATGAATGTTATAAAACCTGGAGAGCATGGTTCTACATTTGGAGGAAATCCTATTGCTGCTAAAGTTGCTATTGCAGCTCTTGAAGTTATTAGAGATGAAAAATTAGCTGAAAATGCTCAAGCTTTAGGAGAGTTGTTTAGATCAGAAATCAACAAATTAGTAGATGAGTCTCCATTGGTGAAATTAGTTAGAGGAAAAGGGTTGCTAAATGCAATTGTAATTAACGATACAGAAGATAGCTCAACTGCTTGGGATATTTGTATTAAATTAAGAGACAATGGTTTATTAGCGAAACCAACTCATGGTAACATTATTCGTTTTGCTCCACCATTGGTAATGAACAAAGAACAATTGTTAGATTGTGTTGCTATTATTAGAAAAACAATTTTAGAATTTAAAAAGTAATTTTTTTCATAAAGCATAAAAAAAGCCTCGCTTATAGCGGGGCTTTTTACTTGATAATAGTTTTTAATCATTACAATTCATTAAATTATTAACCTTAAACTCGTATTGAAGAAGTTTTTTTAGTTTTTCGTTACTCACTATCTTGTATTCATTAAGTGAATTTTCGTTTACTTTAGGTTTTTCGTTTCTTAACTTTAATACTTCTTTTGTGTAAAATTCTTTTCGTTTAGGATGACTGTCAGCACAAGCATTTAGTGTTTCATTCCAACAATTGGTTGTAATTATCTTTTCAATAATATTTATACAATCGTCTTGGTGTATAAGGTTTATAAATCCTTCTGGGTTTTCAATTTGTTTATCAGGTTTTATAAAATTACCAGGTTTTCGATTGTAACCAAACAATCCAGCAAATCGAACTATTGTAGTGTTGAAATTAGTATTTGTTCTAAATAGATTTTCTATTTCGGCAAGCGGGGTGTTTTGCGTTGGATTAGTTTCAGTTACCACATCATTTGTATTAGGGTAAACAGAGGTAGAACTAATAAAAATAACGTTTTCAATAGTCGATTTTTCAATGTTAGCAATTAGTCGATTAAAATCAGTACTGTTTTTATTTGTAATAGCAATAATTAAAACGTTGGCAGTCAAAAAGTCGGTTATATCATTATATGTTCCAATGTTAACAATGTATGGTTTAATGTTGTGGTTTTTAAAAATTTTACTATTTCTGTCAGTAGTATTTGAGCCTTTTAGGTTATAACCTTTTTTAGTTAAACTAATAGCTAAAGGTAGTCCTAACCAGCCACAACCTAGTATACTTATTGTTTTATTCAATAGCTTGTTTTTAAATTAAAATAGCAGAATTAACTTATTTGAAGAGATTAGTTGTCTCTTTTTTCAAATGAATCATCATTTGCTAAACTGTCGTTGTTAGCTTCAGTTGGTTTTAATATGTCATCAAAAGCAGCATACATTGTAGTATAGGTAAGGGGTATGGTGATAAATAAGCCTACAAAAATACACATGGCACCAGCAATATTCATAATTGCCAATAAAATGATTAGACCAAAAAAGTGAAAGAATTTTTTCTGAATAATTTTACGACTAGCTTCCATACTTTCCCATGCAGAGACATTAAAGAAATGTGCTATTGGGTTGGAAAACATATAAATAGTTTGAATAAAAAATAAAAACAAATAAGTGATAATTGCTAATGGTATCATTGCTTCCAGATCAAACATTTCGAATACTGCTCCAGGATTGTTGTCATAATAATCAGCATTTTGAACAATATCGAAAATGCCAGAAAAAATGGATGTAAAGCCAAAAATTAAAATCGGCATTAATATTACTATCGTAAATCCTAATATAATCAATTGAACGATGGTTATTTTCCCAAAAGAGCTAAATGGTTTAAATAAATCATCGAAAGTAGGATTGGCATTATATTGTATATTTTGACTAAACACAAAAAAGCCAACCATTAAAACGCCACCTAAAATTTGTGCACCAATACTGCCAATAACAGGAATAAAAGCAACAACCATTATCATTAACATCGTTAAGGCAAAGAATCCAATATAGTGACCTGGTTTTTTGCCAAATAATTGCCATCCTCTCGAAAAATACTCTCCGAATTTAAATTCGTAATCGTTAGTGATAAGGTCTTGTAATTTGTCTTGCATGTTCATTTTGTAATATTGATTTAAGGTCAATTAAAGTTAGTGAATTATTTTAAAAACTAGTTCTTTCAATAAATCACCAGGAGTCGCAGAGGTATTATTTACCCCTTTAGATTTTAAGTCGTAATCTCTTAAATACTCAATTACTTTTACAGCTTTCTTAATGTTATAATTTTTTGCAGCCACTTGGTATTCTTGCACAAAAAATGGGTTTATACGAAGTAATGAAGCAATATTGTTTCGACTTTTGTCTTTGGCGTAATGGTAATTTAAGATATTGGTAAAAAAGCTATATAAAATACCGATTGTCATTGGCAAAGGGTTGTCTTTTTGATTTTTAGCAAAGTGATAAACAATTTTGTTAGCTTTTAAAACGTCTTTTGTTCCAATGGCTTTGTTTAACTCAAATGAGTTGTAATCTTTACTAATTCCAATATTTTTTTCTACTAATTCTGGTGTTATTTCTGTTCCAGGAGGAACGTTAATGATAAGTTTATTTAACTCATTAGCTACTTTGCTTAAATCAGTGCCTAAAAACTCCGCAATTAATGCAGAAGCATGAGGAGAAATGGTATACTTTTTACTTTTTAAATAACCGTTTATCCAATCGGGTACTTGGTTGTCATAAAGTTTTTTCGACTCTAATAAAACTGCTTGTTTTTTTATTTTTTTTGTAACACTTTTTCGACCATCAAGTGTTTTGTATTTATAGCAAAAAACTAAAATGGTAGAAGGTGTAGGTTGTTCTAGATAAGCTTCTAGCTTATCTATTTCTTTTTCTAAATGCTGAGCTTCTTTAACTATAACGACATTATGATTTGACATCATAGGGTAGCGTTTAGCTTCACTAATAATGGTAATCATATCAGTTTCTTTGCCGTAAACAATAGTTTGGTTGAACTCTTTTTCACCAGCATCTAAAATATTGTCTTCAATATAATCAGCAACAATATCTATGTAATATGGTTCTTCGCCCGATAAAAAATAAACCGGATGGTAAACCTTGTTTTTTAAATCAGTTAGTATTTGTTTGTGATCCATTAATCTTCAGAATAAGAGTATCTTAAGTGTTTAACACTAGTTCCGTTGTTTTTTATTTCTTGTAAAGATTGAATGCCAATTTGGATGTGTTTCTGAACGTAATTTGTTGTAACAACCTTATCGCTTTGGTCTGTTTTTACACCCTCAGGAGTCATTGGCTGGTCGCTAACTAATAGTAAAGCACCGGTTGGTATTTTATTGGCAAAACCTACAGTAAACAAAGTTGCAGTTTCCATATCAATTGCCATAGCACGAGTTTCTCGTAAATAATCTTTAAAATCTTCGTCGTGTTCCCAAACTCTTCTGTTTGTTGTGTAAACAGTACCTGTCCAATAATCCATTTCAAATTCTCTTACAGTTGTTGAAACAGCTCTTTGTAATGTAAATGCTGGTAAAGCAGGTACTTCTTGAGGTAAATAATCATCAGAAGTTCCTTCACCTCTAATAGCGGCTATTGGCAAAACAAAATCACCCAATTTGTTTTTCTTTTTTAATCCACCACATTTTCCTAAAAATAAACATGCTTTTGGTTCAATCGCGCTTAATAAGTCCATTATAGTGGCAGCATTAGCGCTTCCCATGCTAAAGTTTATAATAGTAATTCCATTATGTGTTGCATTTGGCATCGCTTTATCTTTTCCCTTTACTTCAACACCATATTCTTGAGCAAAAAAGTCAACATAATTATTAAAATTGGTAAGCAATATGTATTTACCAAAATCCTCTAATGCAGTTCCTGTATATCTGGGTAACCAGTTTTTAACTATTTCTTCTTTTGATGTCATATTTTTTCTATTTAATCTACTAAATTAGTGAACTTATAACGTTATTTTTATAAAAGATATTAAATGAATTAAACAAAATATTTAACAAATATTTAAAAATTAAAATATTAACCGGATTTTTGTAAAAAACAATATAGGAAAATGTACAATTTTAAAGGTACAGGTGTTGCAATTGTTACACCTTTTAAAGCTGATAAAAGCGTTGATTATAATGCTTTAGAGAAATTAGTCAATTATTTAATTGATAATGGAATTAATTATATAGTTGTTCAGGGAACTACTGGAGAATCTGTTACTTTAACTAAGCAAGAAAAGGCAGAAACTTTAGCATTTATTATCAAGGTTAATAATGGTAGATTACCTATTGTATTAGGAATTGGAGGGAATTGTACTCAAACGGTTGTTGATACTTTAAAAATAACAGATTTAACTGGAGTAGATGCGATATTGTCAGTTAGTCCATATTATAACAAACCAACACAAGAAGGTATTTATCAGCATTATAAAGCAGTATCAGAAGCTTCAACTTTACCAATTATTTTATATAATGTTCCTGGGCGAACAAGTTCTAATATTTTACCAGCAACAACTTTGCGTTTAGCAAATGATTTTAGCAATATTATAGCGATTAAAGAGGCTTCAGGTAATTTAGAACAGTGTATGACTATTATTCAAAATAAGCCAAAAGACTTTTTGGTTATTTCGGGTGATGATGCATTGGTGTTGCCTTTTATGGCTTGTGGTGGAGATGGTGTGATATCAGTAATAGCAAATGCTTTTCCTAAAGGATTTAGCGATATGACAACTGCGGCCTTAAATGGAAATTATTCGTTAGCAAAAGACTTGCATTACAAACATTTTGAAATTATTCATTACTTATTTGTAGATGGAAATCCTGCAGGAGTTAAAGCGGTTCTTAAAATGTTAAATATAATTGGAGATGATGTTCGTTTGCCTTTAGTTCAAGTAACCGAAAATACATTGAAAAATTTAGAAAAATTAACATCTCAAATGAAATAAGGTACTTTCGTTTGAGTTAATCTTATATGAAAAAATATTTAAGCATATTTACAACTGTTATTTTTCTAATTTCGTGTTCTAATTATAGAGCAGAAGTAAAAGAATTAGCAATACAAAATAATACAAACATGGATACAATTACTTTAGGTGCAGGATGTTTTTGGTGTGTAGAAGCTGTCTATTCAGATTTAAAAGGAGTAGAGGATGTAGTTTCTGGATTTTCTGGAGGAACAATTAAAAACCCATCATACAAAGAAGTTTGTACGGAACGAACTGGTCATGCTGAAGTTTGTCAGTTAACATACAATCCAGAAGTAATCTCATTTAAAGAAATACTAGAAGTGTTTTGGCAAACACATGATCCAACTACGTTAAACAGACAAGGAGCTGATGTTGGAACTCGTTATCGTTCAGCAATATTTTATCATACTGATGAGCAAAAACAAATTGCCGAAGATTATTTAAAAGTACTTAATGATGAAAAAGCTTTTGAAAATCCAATAGTTACTGAAATAACTGCATTTACAAACTTCTATCCAGCAGAAGATTATCATCAAGATTATTTTGAATTAAACGGAGAGCAACCCTATTGTACAGCTGTTGTACGTCCAAAAGTTGAAAAATTCAGAAAGATATTTAAGGATAAGTTAAAGTAGTAGGTTTTTGATTCTACCTCAATAATTATATATTTGTATTGTCTTAGACATAAAAATAAATATGGAATCATTATTTCAAGAAGGAAAGTTTAACATCCCCACAATTAGATTTA
This sequence comes from Vicingus serpentipes, assembly GCF_007993035.1. NCBI lineage: Bacteria > Pseudomonadati > Bacteroidota > Flavobacteriia > Flavobacteriales > Vicingaceae > Vicingus > Vicingus serpentipes. Next base: position 8,136 of record NZ_VOOS01000001.1, on the reverse strand, counting down.
ATAAAAGTGGAATACTTTCTATTGAAGGAAGATCGATTCCTGAACATCCTCTAAAGTTTTATCAGCCATTAACAGATTGGCTAACCTCTTTTTTAGCTACTTCACCCGAGAAGGTTTTATTAAAAGTCCATTTAGATTACCTAAATACGCATTCAACAGAATGTATGTTGGTGTTGTTTAAAAAAGTAGATGATTATTTTATTTCTTCTAAGAAGGATGTATCTATTGTATGGGTGTTTGATGAGGATGATGAAGATATGGAGGTTTTAGGTGAAGATTTAAAAACCTTTGTTACGCTCCCTTTTAAAATAGAAGAAGAAAAATAAATCTTTCTTTCTAAACCTTATTTTTTATATCTAGAATTTTAAGAGAGTTTTAAACTTTCATTAGTTTATGAATTCCATATCTGCCAAGCTTTTTCTGCTTGTAACTGAAGCATTTGATATCCATTTAAAGTGATAGCTCCGCGTTGTTTACCTTCTTTCACAAAAACAGTTTGTTTAGGATTGTAAACTAAATCATACAGTAAATGATTTGCTGTAATTAAATTGTAATTAATATTTGGTTTCTCTTCAATATTAGGGAATGTACCAATAGGAGTCGTGTTTACAATAATTTGATGGTGTTTAATTACATATTCGTTTACATCTTCATAACTGATTTCATTATCATTTTTAGGATTACGAGAAACAAAAAGGCAGTTGATATTGATGCTATTTAAAGCATAAACTACAGCTTTTGATGCGCCTCCAGTACCAAGGATTAAAGCTCTTTCGTGATTTATTTCAACGAAAGGTTTTAGCGATTGTTTAAATCCAAAATAATCGGTGTTATGACCGATTAACTTATCTCCTTCAATCTTAATGGTGTTAACAGCACCAATTTCCTTAGCTTCTGGACTTAATTCGGTTAAATAAGGAATTACGCTTTCTTTGTAAGGAATGGTAACATTTAATCCCTTTAAACTAGAGTTTTGATTTAATATTGGAACTAATTTTTCTATATTATCAATATCAAATAATTCGTAACTACAATCAGTTATATTTTCTTTTTCAAATTTCTCAGTAAAATATTTTTTTGAAAAAGAGTGAGATAATGGATGTCCTATTAATCCGTAAAGATTCATGATTTCTGTTTTCGCCAAATTATTAAATAATAGAATGCTTTACAATAAAATAAATTAAAGAATCGTTTAATGATTGTAAGTTAAATTTAAATCCCTAGTTATGAGTTATTTGAAGCTACTGTGCTTAAAAAGCACCCTAATATCCCTATGTTTAATTTTTACTTCATTTAATGTTGTTTTTTACGATAGTAATCCTCATCCAATATCAATAGAGCAGGCTGTTAGAAACAACCTAGTTAATTGTAATATAAGTTCAAATGGAGGGCATGAGGGTTCGTGTATAAATATGAACTTAGAAAATAAAAGTTTACATGATTTAACTGTTAAAATAGAATCAGGTAGAAATTTATTATCGAACGACACAAATAAACAAGATATATTAATTGTAAATGAAGAGATTTTTGTATTAAAAAAAGGTGTTCAAAAAGGTAAAGATTTATTTGGATTTTGTTCACAATCAAATAAGGGTTCTCCTTCCTTAAATGAAACTTATAGTGTAGGAGACATGAAAGACAAAAAAACGGTTCAACTAACAAACTATTTATCTAAAAATAATTATCCGCTATCAGCTATGCAAAATGCCATTTGGGTAATGACAAATAATAGGAGGGTGGAAGGTATTTTTCACGAAAACAGAGATTCTATTCAAAGTTTAATGGATTATGTATCTGATTTAACTTACCAATTTACTCCTTGGTATTCTATTCAATATTTCAATGATGATTCAAATTTGGTTTCGGATAATGCAAAACAAATTTGGGGTGAATTTGAAGGGAGATTACTAAAAGATACAAAGGTTAAAGTTGTTGTGTTTGATATGTTGAATATAGCCCAATTGAGGAAAGAAATTATTATAAATGAAGAAGCAAATACACATCCTATAAGTGTAGATGTAAGTAGTTTGCCAAAAGGACGATATCATATAGGCTTTTATGTTGTTGGTGGAGGAAGAGTAGATGAAAAAGTATTTAGTATTTAGTTAGTTTATCTTCAACCCATTTTTGAAAATCAAACAAATTAAACATGCTTTTTTCATAATGGTCGTCCTTAAGAATTTTAAGATTCTCGTTAACTTTGTCTAAGTGTTTTTTGTTTCCTGAAGTAAATTTTGTGATGAAATTAATTACTTCTTTTTCAGTTTTATATAATCTCTTTTTACGCTTAAGGTAGTTCGCGGCAGATGCAGATAAATATTCAATTGTAAAGTCATTTTTCAGTTCAAAATGAATTAACAAATTAATTAAACGAACATAGGTTAAAATGTCTTCTCTTTTTTTAAATGAAGTATCGTTAATAATTATGTTGCTTAATTGAAGTGCTTTTTTAAATTCGCTTTGTTCAATTTTAATTCTAATAATTAAAATCAAGTGTTCATAAACCACTGATTTGTTAATGTTGTCGCAATGTAAATGGTATTCGTTTTTTATTCGCTCGTAGGCAATATTGGCTAACTTAAATTCATTATTTAAAATATGAATGTATAGCCTTAAATTGTTCGATAGGTAAAACAGATAAGCACTGATAGATTTTGAAGTAGATATTAATTTATTGGTTTTTAAATTGTCTAATTTATCTATAAAGAATAAAGCTTTTTTATAATTCTTTAAGTTTCGGTAAGTGTTAGCAGTATTGTAAATACTTGAAATATATCCTTTTACTGAATATTCTATTAAGAATTGATTTGATTCATATAGGTCGACAACCTTTTCTAAATAGACAAGTTCTTTTTTATAGTCTTTTGTGGCGTTTAAGTAAGCTATATTTAAGCTATTTAAAAATAAGTTTGATTTTTTTGAAGGCAAGCCTTGTTTAGTATTCTGTTTAACAACTTTTTCTAATTGAGAGATGTCCTCTTTAGATCTAATAGAACCTATGCTTTGTCTTACTTTGTATAATTCGGTAGTTTGTTCTTGAATTGCAGTAAAGCCAACTTGTTTTTTTAAAACGTTTTCAAACTCTTTAATTTTATCTAAAGCAATATCGTAGTTGTTTATTTTAGATAATATTTCAAATTCAGTTTGTTTTACTGTAAGTAAGTGAGTAAAAAGTTCAGCTTCTTCAGCTATTTTGGCTGTTTTTTCAAGTGTTTTTAAAGCCTGAGATTCTAATCCTTTGTAAGCTAATATTTCAGCACTTATAATTAAGTTTTGCACTTTCATTTTTGTACTAAAATCAGCATAGTAAGCATTTAAGCTTTTCAAGATTAATCGATATAGGTAGTTTTTTTCAGCAGATAAATTTTTTACGAAAGGTTGCTGAAGAAGTATTTCGTTGCTTATGGATTCACTTTTATCAATAAAATCAAACATTAGTAAATATTGGTTGGTTTCACCAATAACATGTCGTTGTGAGAAGATTTTAAAAAACCTTTTCTCTGACATAGTTAAGGAATTTATAAGGTCAAAAAGTGGTTCAGCTTTCATGTTTGTAAAATTAACAATTTATAATTCAGACTTTTTAAAATATTAAAATAATTCAATGTTAAAATGCTTGTCTTGTGTATAATTTTATATAAAATAATCATTATGAAAGCCCTAATATTCTTATTTTGTTTTTCTCCTTTTGTTATGTTGTCACAAGTAATGACTAATTGGTCTCTCACAAATTCTGTTACTTTAGATTTTGTTCATCAAGACGGAACCAATATAGATAACGCTGATGGAACTAATCCAGCTGTGCCAACTGCTAGTGGAGCAAGAGCCTTAGGATTTGATTTTTGGTACATGGGAGTTAGGTACACTCAGGCAAATTACACCAATTTTGGAACTTTTAGTTTAGGTGCTTCAGCAGTTACAACTAAAGTCAATGATTTAACCAATCATCCAAATGGTAGACCAATATTAGCTCCTCTATGGGATAATATTGAAATTGATGATGGTAATTCTGCTCGTATTGAAGGTGTCTACGAAAATTCTTCTAGAGGATATAGTGGAGAAAGAAAGCATTCGGTTACGTGGGAAGCTATGGAATGGGATCAATCTGAAGCAACAGCACCAATTTCATTCCGATGTGTTTTACATGAAACAGGTGAAATAGAATTTCAATACAGTCAAGAGACTGCAGGATGGTCTCCTTCAAATCCTCTTGCATCGATGGGATTTACTGCTGTTGGAACAGGTTCAGGAAATTTTGTTTCTGTAAACGGGTCAGAAGCAATTAGCACAACTATTGAAGATCCAAATAGAAATGGAGCAGATATTTCTAACATGTCATCTACTACTGATGCTAGTTATTTATTTTCACCAATAAATAAGTGTATTGCACCTTTTTTAACTTCAGCTACAACTATTAGTTCGTCACAAATTGATATAACATGGACAGATAATAGTAGTGATGAGTTAGGGTTTGCAGTGTATTATTCTATACAACCAGAAGTGCCTCTTGATGCGGCTAACTTTTTCTCATATGAGCCAGCAAATTCTACCTCTAAATCTATTACTGGGCTTTCTGGGTGTTCTAAATATTATTTTAAAGTTCTAGCAATAAAAGAGTCTTATACTCCTTCCAATATTTTGAACGCAACAACGAGTGTGGGAGCTGGAACAGATTATTATGTAAATGACGGAACTTTAAATGGTAGTGATATTTATACAACTAATATTGGTGCAGTTGGAAACACTGGTTTAACTCCAGCTTCACCAAAATCATCAATTTCTGCGATAATTAGTTCTTATGTACTAACTTCAGGAGATAGAATTTTTGTTGATGCGGGTACGTTTGCTGAGAATGTTGTTGTTACTTCTATTGATGACGGTTCTGGGGGATGTCCTGTTCGCTTCATTGGGGTAGATTCATCTTTAACTATAATTAATTCTGCAGGAGGAATACCTTTAACTTTTTCGAATGTGGATTATGTGAGCTTTGAAAATTTTAAAATTTTAGGAAATGGTGTTGCTGAAGATGCTGTTGAACTTAATGGAGGTAGTCATTGTCAGTTGACCCATTGCTGGATAATTAATCAACAAGGAGGTAATGAAAGTGCAATTGACATGGGGGGTGGTCCATCAGGGTCATTGTTTCATACAATAAATAATTCCCGAATAGAATGTGGTATAGGTGGTGGTATTGATTTGGATGGGGCTACAGCGCCAGCAGCTTATAATGAATTTGGAGAGTATTATGATAATATTATTATTATGAGTGGAGGAGGTGCTTTTGGTGTAGGTTTTTACTATTCTAATCACAATAAAGTGTTTAGAAATAGGATTTCAGGGAATGGATATGGTTTATATTTTGATGGGTCAGCAAATGGAGATTCTGATTATAATCAGATATATAATAATTATATTAGCGCATTCGTAGGATTTTATAATGATAAGCCAAATAGTAATATAGGTAGACTTCAATATAATTCATTTTATACTACCTCTCATTGTCTTTGGTTTGATAATACTTCGGGAGGACAAAGCAATTGGGTTATTAAAAATAATATATTTTATACAACGGCTAGTTCTACTTCTGAGTATTGTGTTCAATTTGATGGCGCTGCTAAAATCGGAGAAATTGATTGTAACTGGTATTATTATCCAAATGGAGCTAGGTGTGCTCAGTTAAGTTTAAATTATGCAACATTGACAGCTTGGAAAGGGGTTGATCATTCTAATGTTAATAATGGTGATGAGAATTCTGGTGGAGGAAATAGCGGTCCAGATGATCCAAAATATTCGAATTCAGCTATTAATGATTTAGATTTATTGTCTGGTTCTCCTTGTTTCGCTTCAGGTTGCCCTATTAATGTGAGTGAAGATATTTATTTTACTCCAAGGTCATCTACACCTTCTATTGGTGCATATGAAGAGATAAGTACTTTACCTATTAAGCTTGTGAGTTTTTCTGTAGACTGCTATAAAATGTATTCAATTCTAAATTGGAAAACTTCAGTAGAAATTAATAATGATTATTTTGTAGTGGAAAAAGCAGGCCAAGATTTTAATTTTGAACCTTTAGCTTATATTTCTGGTGCAGGAAATTCATCTGTGATTCAAAACTATATATTTGAAGATGATACAAAAGAAACAGATGAAGTCTCATATTATAGGTTAAAACAAGTCGATTTTAATGGGGAGTATTCTTATTCAAATATTATAGCTTCAAAGTGTGATAATACTTCTGATAATCTATCTGTTTACCCTAACCCAGTAAATGATGTATTGAATTTAAAAGGAAATATAGAGCAAATAGAGCTTTATGATGTTTCGGGTAATTTAGTAAAACAGCAACTTCTAAATCCAGAGGATTCTCAATATAGAATCTCTACAGGTAATATTAATTCAGGTATTTACTTATTAAAAATTAGAATGGTTAGTGGTAAAGTTGATTTTAAAAAGATTTCTATTAGTCATTAGAATTTTATTGTCAGACTTTTTAAATTTAATTTTTTAGTAATCATCTATTAATCTTTAAATCTTTATTTTTATTGTAATCAAAATAATTACAATGAATAAAAGACTTACTTTTTATCAATTTCTTACTGTTTTAACAGTATTTTTTTTCTCAATTAAACTCTCAGCTCAAACAACTTATTATGTTAATGATGGCTCATTAGCTGGCGACATTTATACAACTGCAGTTGGTAATAATGCGAATCCAGGTACTGCAGCAGCACCATTCGCTACCCTAACATATGTTGTAAATACAATAGGTTTGTCATCAGGTGACACCGTTTTTATAGATGCGGGGAGCTTTAATCAAACTGATAAGAATTTAGTTTTTAATTTTAATAACACTCATTTTATTGGAGCAGGAAGTAGTTTGACAGTTTTTAATAACCAAGCTGCAAGCGCTGATGCAAATAGATGGGCAACTATAACAGGAAGTAATATATCAGTAAAAGATCTAACAATTACTCAATATAATTTTGGAACATCAGATGGTACAGCTATTTATGTAAATGGAGCATCTAATTTGTTAATTCAGAATGTTCTAACAGATGAGAATAAACCTGGTGGAGGAGGAAGTTCTATTTATATTACGAATAGTTCTTCAGTAACATTGTTAGGGGGTGGAGCAAACTGTAATACAGCTGTTTCTCTTACTGGTGGTGGTGTAAAAATAGAAGGTGCTGGAAATTTAGTTTCTTTTGAAGATTATTCTTTTTCAAATAATTCTAAAGATTATGAAGGTGGTTCAGGTCTTCATATTGCTGGAACTGCTACAACAGTAGTAACTGTAACTAACTCTATTTTTGCTGATAATAGAAATCAAGGAGCCGAAGGTGGTGGTGCAATTTTTATCTCAGGTTCTGTTTTAAATGTTACCGGAACATGTTTTAGTGATAATGAAGGATATTATACTTCAGGCCCAATGTATGGTGGTGCTATTGCTGTGGCAAGAGGTGCGCAAGTTAATTTATCAAACTGTAGTTTTACAAATAATACAATTGGTTCAAGCGGAAAAGGTGGAGCTATTGGTGTAAATACTAGTTTTGCTGGTTCAGGTAGTGCTGTTATTGTAAATATCGATTCGTGTTCTTTTAGTGGAAATACCTGTGGTGAAGGTAGTGATGTTTACGGAAGAGTAGGAAGTAGTAACGCTGTAACAATTAACATCAACGAATGTACTTTTTCTGGAACTAGCTTAGATATTAGAGATGATAATACAGCTTCAATAAATATCCAAAATTCAGGTAATCCTTCTGCAACAGGAGCAGGAATAAATAAGTTAAATACTACTGCTGCTTTATCAACTCCAAATACAACTTGTCCAGTTTTAGTAGGATCTTGTTATCCTCCACTTTGTACGAATCCAACTCCAACTGGTGATGCAACTCAAACATTTTGTGTTGCAGATAGCCCAATAGTAAATAACTTATCTGCCGCAGGTGGTTTGGTTGTATGGTACGATGATCCTACTGCCGGGTCTGCTTATACTGGGACTGAAGCTTTGGTAGATGGTCAAACTTATTATGCTAGTGATGATGCAGCGGTTTGTGCGCCTAGTGTTCCAAGATTAGCTGTTTTAGTAAATTTATCCGATACAGCTTCACCAACCACAAGTGCTGTTAATCAAGT